>CAZTAO010000004.1:0-91753 GCA_964611645.1 uncultured bacterium
GGGTTCCTTCTTTCGGGTTGACCCGGATGTCGTGGTGGCCGCTGTTGAGCAGGACTATATCGTATGTCCTCAGCTTCTCGATGTTCGTGCGTACAAACTCAAGCAGCTTGTCGCTGTCTCCCGCATAGGAGCCGGTCACGCTTTCGGAGTCCGATGTGACAAAGCTAGGCTCTCTGTCTGCCCTGCACTCGAACACTCCCGCCAGCATCCGCCGCAAATGCGGGCCATACTGTATAGATATGCTGTCGGCTGCTATGTAGAAGGATTGCATTATATACGCCCCTCACCCCGACCCCTTTCGCAGCCCCGCTGCGCTTAGGTCTGCTCTCTGCCGCGTCACGGCGCCTCTACTGACATTACTGAGATCACGTCGGCTCGTTTGCGGCGGTCGCCTTCCGGTTCGTTCGACCATTTGAGTTTGCGCTCTGAGACTTCGAGGTAGTCGCCTATCTCGGGGGCGTAGCGGACGTACGACTCGGCGTATGCGACACCGATGTACATGCCGTCTTTGCCGTTCTGGCACTCCACTGCCTTGCGGGCATAGTCTATGCTGTACTGCTGGCTGGCCATGGTTGCGAGAGCCTTGACCTTGAGGTCCACCACGTCCGATATGTCCACGTAATAGTCGCAGAACACTCCGGAAGACCCCGCGATAGCGGTATACACGAAGCTGGCCTCCTCCGGCGACATAAAGAACACTTGCGATGTCCGCCAGGCCGGATGCGGGTCGTTGGGATCAAATGTGCCCGCGCAGTTGACGGCGTTGACCACTATCTTTCCGGTTTCGCCGTGATGCGAGCCTACCGCACCATTGATGCGCGGATGATGCGTGATAACCACGTGAGGGCGAACCTCGCGAATGACTTTCGCGACCGCCTCTATCATCTTCGGGTTCTCCAAGAGCACGATGTCGTCATAGTTGAGGAATCTGACATCGGTGATCCCAAGTATCCCGCAGGCATCCACCACTTCCTTGTGCTTCACCTTGGCCCGCTCCTGCAGGAGTTTTTCCATTCGCTCGGGGTCGGGGGTGCGCTCCTGGAATCGGAGTTCCTCCTGTATTACGACATCGTGGATTCGAAGCCCGTGGGTAAGCGCCAGGCAGGTCACCTGGTCGCCCCGGCGGACGTGGTGAACCATTGTCCCACCGCAGTGATCGAACACATCGGCAGGATGCCCGCCGACAACGAGTATTCTGAGGTTATCCATCAATTGTGACTCCCATTGGTCTGCGAGGGCTCGCCGAGACGGCTCCTCAATGCTGCTATTCTATCAGTTACGCAGGGGCTTGGACAAACTACCGCCCTGCAATTTGCCCACGCCTCTTGACAAAGGTTACGGGGGGGGTACAATCATGCCAACTTAACCTAATCCCACGTAATAAGGTTGAGCGCGCGAGGAAGACTGGTTATCTAAAAGGAGGCAATGAACAAATGAATGTCAAGGAGGATGCAGCATGATGAGGATGGATAGACGAATTACGGCTCTGGTTATTGTGTTAGCGTTGTCGACATGTATTCTTCCCCCGCCCGCCATGGCACAATGGCGTGACCGCAGCGATGAACTCCCCGGTTTTGCGAACATCTCCAAAGGAACTTTGATACTTGTGGGGGCCCTTCTCGTCGGTGGGCTTATCTACATGTCGTCTCACAAGAAGTCGCGCGGCAGCGGCAATGCGCAGCGTGATCTTGAGATCGACGTACTTGCCACGCAGTTGGCTGACTCCAGCATCCAGAATGCTGATTCAGTCGGGGATCAGCTGGCTGCCATCGGAAAGCCGGCAGTGCGCAAGGTGATTGGCGTTAGCCAGAACACCGATCCGGTTATCCGCTGCCGAGCGGCGCGTGTACTCGGCAAGATACAGGACCCCGGCGCCTCGAAGCACTTGAGGAAGATGCTGCGCGACGCAGACCCGACTGTGAAGGTCGCGGCGCTGAACGCAGTAGGCGCCTCCGGTGACAAGAGTGCTTTGAAAGACGTGACTGCTCTTGCTTCGGACAAAGACGAGCAAGTCAGAGCTGCAGCCGAAGCTGCGACAGCCCAACTCCAGAATACCCCTGCCAATCCCTAGTCCCTCTGGCGAAGGAGACGGCAGCTTCTTGTGCCGTCTCCTTTTTCTGGCCGCCTGCGTCTGTAATCGCAGCGGAGTGATCTAGGAGTGTAGATGGGTGAAGTTCCGAGGCGGATTACCGGAGAGTAATGCTTGTCACCCGGCCTATCCGCCCTCTGAATTGAGGTCAAGGTATGGTGGTATCAGGAGAACACGTTCTCACGAGTGCAAGAGTCCGGTCCATGAGAGTACTTGCTGTCGTGTCGATGCTATGGCTCGCGGCCACGTTTGGCGCATGTACGGTGGTGCCTGTCTGCGCTGGCGGCCTGTTGTCGCCTGAAGCAGCTAGTTGGCTTCCCGATGGCTATACGGAGAAGATTGAAGCAGCTATCGCAAAGCCGGACGCTGATGCATCATACGCGTTGCTTGTGGAGGCTCTGAAGAAGAAGGGGCTGGACTTGGATGAGAAGGGTTTTCAGAGTGCCGTCGTGAAGAACACTCCTCCCCCGGACGTTCTCTTCACCACTGTCATATTGAGTGTTCTCACGAACAACTGCAACTTCGGCTATGCGATGCTCGATGTCTTCCAGACTCTGCCGGACGAAAGAAAGAAGATCGCTCTCAAGACGTGGAGCGAATGGGCTGAGAAAGTACATTCCAGCTTCCCCGGCATTTCACTGATAACTATCTTCTGTGCGGACGGGCATATGCGGAATAACGAGTGCGCTAAGGCAGACGAATGCCTCCGACAAGTGATTACGAGTCTACAGGATCAGAAGGACTTAGCCGAATCGAGGCTCTTGTCGCTCTCGTACTGCATGGCTGCGCAACTGCAGTTCGAAAAGCAAGCCTGCAAGATCGAGGACAAGCCCACAGTGTCCGAGCCAAGTATCGGAAACGACATCAAAACCCCAATCGCCGGGGGCTCGGATTCTGCGACCGTTGCGGACAAAGACCACACAGTTACGACCGCTGCGGCCCTATTCCAGAATGCTTGTGGCTTGGATGCCGGCGACGTACTGTACAAGCCCACCATGGCGCCATTGGGCGATGCCCGCGTGAGCTATGCTCTGTTCTGCCTTTCCAAGTACAAGTTCTCCCCGGCTCTGGCGAAGCGCTACTCTGTCCTTGCACTGAAAGAGGATCCGTCTAACCTGTTTGCCCTATTGATCTTATCTGGTCTGGACGGAGAGAACCCAATGATTCGAGAAGGAGTGAAGCGATTGGTTGGCTCCAAGTCCACGTGGCTTCGCGTTGATATTGATCTTGCGCGACCCTTTGCGATTTCCACTGGAGCTCGCACTGCGAGTTACGATACCCGGTTTCGCTTTGAGATGAAATTCCGACTCAAGGGTGCCATTGCCGCCTATGAGCGCGGCATCAATTTTGACGAGATGACTGGCAGTGGAGTTGTTGCAGGCACTTTGTCTTATCCCGGAATGCTGAGAATCACGAGGCTATTCGAGTAGATTCTGATAGCACTATCTGGCAGACTGGAGAGTATGCTGATCTGCTGGCAAAATACTCCGTTGCGCGTCGATGACAAACACTACCTGATATGGGGCGCATACCGCCCGCCTAAGGAAGGAATAACTGATATGAATACTTGTGCCAGGAATATCGATCAACGCGAATACCTCGCGAGCCAAGGAGTCACGACCAAGTGGATTCTCCGGTTTCTCCTGTTCGCGGTGGTGTGTGTGATCCCGTCTCTTGCAAGCGCCGGAGTACTCTTGAGCGACGAGGCCGAGTCGTGGCTTACCAAGGATCGAGCAACCAGACTTGAAGCGGCCATTGCCAGAACCGAGTTCGGCTCTGCGTTCTTGGAATATGAAGGAGCAATGAAGGATCACGGTTTGGATGTAAACTTGAAGATTCCAGGCAAAGGTTCGGCAAGATCTGCCGGGAACGTCATTCAAACCGATGAAATGGCTTGGCGAGTGCTTGGCCTTGACAAGCAGCCTCCGGCCGAAGTCGTATTTGGCACTGTTGTAACAGGTGTACTGGCCAACAAGAGCAATCTCGGTTACGCTCTGTTGGGCGCATTAGGCACGGTCTCTGACGAAGGGAAAGAGTTACTCGCCTCAGCTTGGCTGGCCCGCGCAAGTGCGGGGTTCTCGTTGACTCCCAAGAATCCGATGGCGGCTTTGTTCGCTGCGGATGCGTACTTGCGGAACAGCGAGTGGGAAAAGGCAGATGAGCTTCTGAGAGCTTTGCGAGACGACCTGCAGCAGGAAAGCGACAGTAACTCGAGGCTGCTGTCCCTGGCCTACAATCTTTCGGCGCAGTCACAGATGCAGCAGTATGCGGCCGGGAGAATTGAATCGCAGGCCATCGAACAGGGACTGATTGAATCTGGCCCGAGCACAGGCCCGTCGAATGCCTCCGAATGGTTGTCCGCCCGCAAGAACCTAGCTGTGAATTTCTTGCAGTTGGCGTGCGGAATTCCTCCAGAGGATACCACGTTGCGCCTCAAGCCAGCGGCGAAACCTATAGCAGACTCGTTTGTCAGTTACGCATTCTATCAACTATCCAAACTCAAGTATTACCCGAAAGGAGCCGTCAAGAATGCGCGTCTGGCGCTTGAAGAGGAAGGGAACAACGTGAACGCGCTGACTATCGTGACGAAGTTTGGCAAGAACGCCAGCGACACGGCGCTTCAGGGGCGCTTGACTGACCTGCTCGGAACGCAGATAGTAGAGAGTAAGCTGAGGTTGGAACTTGCCAAATTCAATATCGCGGGAATGAAAGGAAAAATGGCCGATATTACTGCTAGCATCAGAACTGTGACAGATAGGATTGGCGGGGTGCTCGGTGGCTACTTCGAGGGTCTAAATTTCTCGGAATTGAAAGGCAGCGAGCTTGTTGTGAGCAGCCTTTCGTATCCGGGGATGCTCAGGCCAACAGCAAAGGAGGAAGCAAAATGACTAGGTCAGGCACTTTCGCCGCACTGCTGATACTTTTGCTATTTGGATCTACGTGCTGCGCATTCGCGCAGGGGAATGTCGGTCAAGAGGGCACTGTTGGGTCGCTTGCTGCAATTGGCACAAAGGAATCCAGTGATGAGATCGATGAGTTCCACGGACCACTTCTGGTTGTCTCTATGCGGCACGCACTGGGGGCCTATTCAAAGATGCTCGAGGCTGGGTCGACGCCGGAAGACGGCAGCCGACTACTGGGCTGGATGACCCAGCCTTTGGCATTCTTCCTTGGCGAGAAAGGTGACTTGCTTCTTGTTGGTGAAAGGAACGCGAACCAACTCCCTATCACGATTGATGATGTTATCGTGGCCTGGCGCAATCGAAACCCAGACAACAAGACATCCCCGTCGATTGAGGTCGAGAAAGTCCCGACGACCAACCCGGCGGATAAGGTATCCGCGTCGGTGGAGTGGGACCGCAAGACCATCGAGAAGTTTGCCACGGTCAGCCTTGACCCTCTTCCCTCAAGTGAGCGTCGCTATGACTACTTCAAGGTCAAGCTGACCGGTGATAGTATGCAGGACAGCCATATGGGTTATGTCTTCTACCAGGCCGATGTACTGCTCAAATTGCTCGGACAGGGGTACGAGGCGGGTATGAGAGGTATTCCAAACGAATTTGAACTCAGTAGGTACCAACTGAGGAGGGGCAGTCGCTTTACCCCTCTTGTCGAGGACATCGGGAGTTCATACAACGTTTACTTCAATTCCAATGCGAAGACTATTGTCGATTCTTCGTTTGTTGGCCTGTACAGTTTCAGCGTCCTCATCGATTCCGGAGGGTATACGCGATTCCAACAGGAGTTGCTTGAGGCAGGTCTGAAGCAAGAGGTGGTCGCAGAACTCGGCTTCAGCACGGGCGTTCTACTATCAATGAAAGACAACAGCGTAGAGCCGACACTATACAGATTGCTCACTGCTGCGGCGTCAAGAGTAAAAGGTAAGTGCGCTGAATGTGGCAAACCTGAGGTGATTCGGACAGTGTTTGGGGTTGCTCGGAACTTGCGGGCCGCCTACAGGCAAAGCGCCCGGCGGACAAGAATGCCAGGCATCAACGAGGACTATATTGTCGATTTCATGTCTGTTCCAGAAGCCAGTTCGTTTCTATTGACCAAGCAATTTGATACTCTGAAGAAGCAATACACTGCGTTCTCCGCCCTTGAGGCGTGTCTGCGCCTTGTTGTATTATGCAAGAGTGCTGACAAAGCTCTCGCGATCGATGAGGACGTCCGAAGGCTTTTGGCGAGTTCGAGGTATCGAAGCGTCCCCATACCGTCCGAGATTCCGATCGCAAGTCGTTCTGATCTCGGTGTAAGATGGAACAGGATCGATCGCGGAGGGATCTCCAGAACCGTAGTTGAGGAAGTGTCCGGCAGTGATCCTGGAATGGCGGCTGCAGTTGCCCCCATCTCCGTAACTGTTATCAGGGAGGCACGCGAAGGAGACCTGTCGCAACTGCTGAAGCTGATAAACTATCACAAACCTCCGGCAGAGAATGCAGTGTCCTGGCTCGTTCCCCTGGACGACAATCAGACCGAGCCACTCGAATTGAACAGAGATGCACTGAGCCTGGAAGCACACCTAAGGGATTCAATACCTGCTCCGAAAAGCGGATTGCTTACGGACCTGACGCTCGCAAACGGCAGATGGGCCAACTGGCTCACTCGCTCAATACCACACGCCCCAATACCAACCGGATGGAATCCCGTTACCAACCGCGACACCAACTATGAACTGGAAGGCCGATTCGTCTTCGGTAACGGCACCTATCAGAACTTGCGGCAGGATCAGTTCTTCGCCAATCCGCCGGGGGAAGCATTCGGAGTGGGTTACGATCTCACTTGTAGGATCACCCTGAAGAATCGGCTCATGATTTCTGCGTGTGCGCCGGTGCGATTTCTGCTTGCTACTACTCCAGCAAGCGCTACATCCGCGGGCACTACAAACATGGGCCTGATTGCCGGTCTTCAGAACGTATCCCTGGATGCAAACTACTGTCTTGTTCCCGCGAGTTCCTCCGGGTCGTCGCTGAGTCTTGCGGCGAACGTCACAACCCCCCTGTTCAGTGAAGCATTTAAGGAAGCCGAGATGAAGAACTATCCGTTTGGCATAAAGGGGTGGAACTACTCGATCGGATTCCAGAGCACAAGAAGTCTGGATGCGCAGATGAAGCACTCCTTGCTCTTCTCGGCATTTGTCAACAAAGAAGATTTCGAATCGGCTGGACAGGTAGGCCGCCAGACCGGTACGAATTACGTGGTCAGGACAGAGATCACGCAATCTCTGAGGAAATCGAACCTAACGGCGCTTGGGTTGGCCTATGAGCACGTGTTTAAGGGCGTGGGCACTGACGTTGACACCGTCGAACTGTCACTCTACGGTTCCTCCCGCTATTCCGACGAGAGATCATATGTTGGCGTGACGCGATATGGGGACGGTGGTTATGGTTACTACTATCGTATGAATATACCGGTTGACTCTTTGCGCTTCCGTACGAGTGCTTGGCGCTGATGCGCCAGCGTCATCGGGGGAGCAGTCAGGAATGCATGTTCCCACATTGGTGAGCATAGGTCGACAGATTCGGCATTGTTTGTCGGCGGCCTTACACATCGAGTGGGCTAGCCCTCACGGCTCTTGCCAAGTAATGGCGAGACTCTCTGTGGAAAGCGCCGGGAATTGCACCCCCGGCGCTTTCTCTGTTTCTATGACTTGGCATAGACTGCCCGGCTGCTGGCCGATGTCAATCAGAACTCTAGATCTAGGAATCCTGGAGGCTTAGCAGCGCCCTCTTTACGTTCGCAACCGCTCCACGGATTCGTGCATCCACTCTCGACTCTTGTCTTCGCGGCGGTGCCATATCGGACAATTTGACCTGTATTCCTGCACGGCGTACAATCAGCTTGTGCCTATTCCGACTAGATACCCCGCTTGGGAGGCGAATCATGAACCCTGGAAACCGCGCTCTACTGATCTCCGTTGCCGTGGCATGCCTGTGTTTTGTGGCAATCGCGGCACAAAGCAGACCATCCGGCCCGCCGATACCGAAGTCAAAGAAGATCCTTGGTTGGGCGTGCAATCGGGTGGATTCAGCATACCTCAGGCAGAACGTCCGCAGTCTGGAGAAACTGCCGATAGACGGAATAGTGATCAGCATATACGCCGACAATTGGACGGGTCGGCGCACCGGTCAGGAGGAGCGGTGGTTTGGCCGAAAGCCCCTTCCAAAGAACGACTTCAGGCAGGTGGTGAGCGATCTCAAGGCGTCCAAATCCAGGAAGCTCAAGGACAACTTCATCAATTTCGCGATAACCGCGCGCGGTGCAGCCGACGAGTCAGAAGGCACCCCAGGCTGGTTCGACCCCGATTGGTCGGTGATGGCGGAGAACGGAGCCACTGCAGCCTGGATAACCAAACAGGCCGGGTTCAAGGGCCTGTTCATGGATATCGAGGAGTACGAGGGAGGCCAGGGTAAGTGGAAGTATCCGTTCAACTACTACAAGTACGTTGAACTCACCGGCGACAAGTCGAGATCGTTTGCGCAATACGCCGAACAGGCCCAGAAGCGTGGCCGGGAGTTCATGAATGCCGTAACGGCGCAGTACCCGGACATCACCATCGTGGTAATCGGCCACACCGGCTGGGGCCGCAGCGATCTGCTCGATCCCTTCGTGAGGGGAATGCTCCAGGAGAAGGGCAGGGCAACGATAGTCGAAGGTGGCGAGCAGGGATACTCGATGATCACACACAGCGAGTTCAAGGGGCTGCGAGAGTCCGCCCTGGGCTACCACCAGGACCCTCTCTTCAAGCCTCTCAGACAGGCATTCGGAGTGTGGGTAGACCCGACTCCCGACCAATACGGCGGCTGGCACACAGACCCCGCGGAGTTCCACAAGAACTACCGGACGCCCTCAGACCTGGAAAACACCCTCTACGCCGCCCTGACCGAATCGGACGAATATGTGTGGTTGTATGTGTGGCATCCCGACGTCTGGTGGAATCCCGAGAACCGTCCCAACCCACTGATCCATCAGTGCAAGCTATGCCCGCACAAGGAAGTGCCTGTCCAGTATCTGGATGCTCTGCGGAATGCGCGACAGCCCCACGATCTTGACTGGGTCCCGGAGTTTGCCCAGGACCGGTACGTGGTGTTCGATGACGCAGTGTTGGTAGAGGGAACCACCATCGGCCCCGGCAGCACTAACTTACTGAAGAACGGTGGTTTTGAGGCGTGGAGCGCGGGCTCCAGTGCCTCGCCGGATGCCTGGACGGCAAGCGGCCAGAACCCGCTAGTCACCCAGGACGTATCGCAGGTGAAGTCCGGAGCCAGTTCCGCTCGGCTGACCTCCACCCTTGTCCAGGCGCATGTGTTCTTCGATCAGCGGATTCCCGCAGCCAATCTGGCGGGGAAGACTGTGACCCTGGGAGCGTGGGTATGGTCACCAATCAGCGAGGCCGGTGACCTGCAGATAATGGACTTTGTAGGCAGCACTCACGACATAGGCGCGTCAGGTTCCCACCCCGGCGACGGCCAATGGCAATGGCTAACAGCCACCAAGACAATCCGCCCGGAAGCCACAGGTGAGATATGCCTGAGGCTATCCGGCAGGATGCCGTTCATACGGGCGAAGAAATGATCGTTAACGCGCGAATGTGAGGTAGACTATGGATCTGGCTGCTTACGAAGTAGACAAAGACTTCTTTCTGAACGAACTCGACGACTTCGTTCCGGATCGCGTCTTCGATGCCCACTGCCACCTGTGGCGGGAAGAACTGCTGGAGGGATTTACTCCGCCATCGGATGATTTTCCCGAAGATGTTGGCTATGAGGATTACTTGCGCCTGATAGACCAGATACACCCCGGGCGCGATGTCTCGGCCTTGTTTATCTCGGGAGGTATGACCACCAGGCAGAAGCTGGGCGCGTGCAATGAATGGGTGGCGAGCCAGTTCCCGAAGGGAAGGAACTGCCGGGGCCAGTTCTACGTAACCCCGCAGGACGACCCGGAGTGGGTCAGGCAAGAGGTGCGGCGGCTGGGGATGAGCGGCCTGAAGTGCTACCATCGTTGGGCCGACTGCACCCCCACCTGGCAGGCGGACATAGTAGACTATCTGCCCGAGCCGCTGATGAAGGTGGCGAATGAGGAGGGTTGGGCGATAACGCTGCACATGGTCAAGTCCAAGGCGGTGGCAGACCCCGGCAACCTGCACTGGATACACCACTACTGCGAAAGATATCCCAACATGAAGCTGATTCTTGCTCACGCGGGCCGCGGTTTCCAGCCGTCACACAACCTTGAGGGCCTGCCAAAGCTGGTGGGCCTGGAGAACCTCTACTTCGACAGCAGCGCCAACTGCGAGCCTGCGGCGATGGAGGTGATTATCCGGCTGTTTGGGCACGAGAAGCTGCTCTACGGGTCGGACTTCTACGTCAGCCACATGCGGGGGAGGTCTGTGGGGGTAGGCGACTCGTTCGTGTGGCTCTATGGTGACAACCCAGTCTGGGACGAGCTTCACCAGCAGGTCAAGCCGGTCCTCATCGGCCTTGAGCACCTGCGCGCGCTGAAGTGGGCGTGCTGGTCGACCGATCTCTCTGACAAGCAGGTCGAGGACATCTTCTGGTACAACGCCGCTGAGCTGTTTGGCCTTGATTGAGACGACAGCACAGTGAACCTCCGCGAGCGTTTCAACTCAACTATGCGCTTCCAACCGGCGGACAGGCCGCCTAATGTAGAGTTCGGCTACTGGGACGAGACTGTCGAAAGGTGGCGCGACGAGGGCCTGCCTCCCGACGTCAAGCCCATCACCGGTTCCGGCCAGGATGACCCACTGGCGCGCCGCTTCGGCCTCGATATGCATTGGCTCGGGTGCATACTCGAGTTCAACAACAACGGTCCCATCCCTGCGTTCGAGCCTGAAGTCCTGGGGGAAGACGACACGACTGTCACGCAGCGAGGCGAGGATGGCATTGTGTCTCGCACCCCCAAGAGTGGGACGTCTGTCCCGCAATACGTCAGATTCCCGGTCGCCTCTCCACGGGACTTCGAGCAGCTCAGACTCCGATTCGACCCCAGTACTCCCGACAGATTCCCGGCCAACTGGCGGGACCTCGCGGAGGCATACGCCAACCGAGATCATCCGCTGGGCCTCAACATCAACGGCTTCTTCGGCCAGATGCGCAACTGGATGGGGTTTGAGAACCTGTCATTCGCCTATCACGACCAGCCCGATCTGGTGTCCGAGATGTGCGAGTTCTGGGCCGAATACAGCGTCGACATCTGCAACAGAGTGCTGGATGAGGTGGAAGTCGACTTCGTCCACTTCTGGGAAGACATGGCCTACAACAGCGGCTCGATGGTCTCTCCTGCCCACTTCCGCCGATTCATCCAGCCGGGCTATCGGAAAGTGATCGAATGCGCGCGGCGGAGAGGCGTGGAGACATTCATAGTGGATTCCGACGGGTATATCGCCGACCTCATCCCGCTCTTCCTGGAATCCGGGGTGAATGCCATACTGCCGATGGAGATCGCGGCCGGCAACAACCTCCTCGCCATCAGAAAGCGCTATCCCGAACTGCGAATGCTCGGCGGTATCGACAAACGCGCCCTGGCGATTGATTCCGCAGCTATCGAGGCTGAGTTGAGAGGTAACATCGCGCCGGTTCTGCATACCGGCGGATACATCCCCGCACTCGACCACCTCGTTCCCCCCAACGTCTCGCTGGAGAACTACAGGTTCTACCTGGAGCTGAAGCGCGAGTTGCTGTAGAGCACCCTATTGGAGAGAGTTCAGTTCTGTGCGCACACCCAATCCGCTAGCCCTGAGTAGACGCGAGGCGCTGCCCTGAGCGGAGCGAAGGGAACGAGCGGCGTATCGAAGGGCGATTCCTCTGTTGCCCGTGCTTCGATACGGTCTGCGGACCTACTCAGCACTAGCGGCACATTGTTCCCGCAGAACTGAACTCACACCCCCATTGCAGACGGTTGACTAGCCGTTGCGAAGAGGGGTACAATCAGATAAGACTGATACTCTCAGCAGACTCTCCCCAAGGCGGTAAATCAATGCGAATCTGTGTATTATTTGGCCTTTGTACCATTTTTGCGACCATGCTTGTCTCCCCCGGCTCAGCTAATTGGAAACGGCATACGGTGGAACAGACCAACGGCAAAGCCGCCCGCATCAAACTGCCGGCCCAGAGGCAGATTGTCACCGAGCAGTACAACGAGATCACCGGCGTGCCCTACATGGTCTACATTCCTGAGAAAGACCAGATTCTCATGACCCTGGCCTACTACCAGCCTCACATGGCCGCGCTGATGAGCAGCAGCGACCGCGGCGAGACCTGGAGCAAGATCCGTTTTATGCGCGCGGACGAGAAAGGCAACCCCACCCTGAGCTTCCAGACCGGCCTCAGCTATATGGGAGACGGCAAGATCATCACCGGCACCGGGTATATCAGCGAGGACTACGGCGAAACCTGGCCTATCCATCGGCCGGTGCAGTCCTGCTGGCCGGGCAAGGGCTTCTACGGCTGGGATCCTATACTCGTAGACAAAGACCCAAAGACCGGCAAGATCATCCGGCTGATAGTATCAGACTACCGGCAGGTTGACCCCGCTGCGCTCTACAGTTCGCAGGCCTCGGTCTTCTTCAGCGAGGACGAGGGCAAAACGTGGTCCCAGCCCGTGACCCCGCCGCAGTGGAAAGGTGTCAATGAAGTGGCATTTGTCCGCGCAAAGAATGGCGACCTCATCGCCGCCTGCCGCACGGACAACTCCGAATGGTTCACCAGCAAAGGTATAGAGCTGGACCACTACTGCGGGCTGGCGACCTCAATATCCAAAGACGACGGCAAGACCTGGTCCCCCCTCAACAGGCTCTATGACTGGGGAAGGCACCACCCGTGTATGGTGGTTATGCCAAGTGGCGATATCGTGCTGACCTATGTCGTGCGCCTGGGCTATGCGCGGGCGGATGACGGCTACCCTCAGTATGGGGTGGAGGCTGTTGTCAGCCAGGACAACGGCAAGACTTGGGACCTAGACCACAAATACATACTCTCAGCCTGGAAAGGCAACCGCAAGGGCGGGCCGAACGAGTGGTGGGCAAGCAGCCAGGCTACTTCGACCGTAGTCCTGCCGGATGGTTCTCTTATTACGGCCTTCGGCACCGGCTACCGCAGTGAGCCCAGAGCCTCGGACGGCATGCCGTCTCCGCGAGATGTGGGGGTTGTCCGCTGGCAATTAAACTACAAGGGACTGAACAAAGACAGGACCATCTCCAAGTCCCCCTGGAACTCAGATAAACGCAACCAGTTTGAACTCACGCCGAGCGTGAAGCCTGCCGAGCAGCCGCAGGGGAAGATTAACCTTGTAACCCAGTCCGAAGACGCAAAGGTGACCGCCTCCAGCGGGAGCGCCGACGGCAGCGTTCTCCTGCAGAACCGCTACTTCCCTCCGGCTTCCCTGATGCTGGACAGCATTCCGGCGTGGGTCGAGGTTCGGTGGGACAAGCCCAAAACCATCAGTGAGATCGTGATCCATCCCGGAGAACCTACCCAGAGAATCCGCCCCAGCGGGGAGTGCGCGCCTGTGGCTTATAAGTTGCAGTACGATGCGTTGGGTATCTGGGTCGACGCCGTTCATCCGGTCAAGCAGACAATCGACGAGAAATCCGCGAGGGCTGAAGATGGCGGCCTGGTCTTCACCCATATGTTCGCGCCCATCACTACCTCAGCCATCCGGCTCTACGTAACCGAAACCAACGACACCGGCAAGCGAGTGTCATCGCCCGACAAGGTCATAGTGGAGCCGGGCAAACTCTCCACCACCATTCGAGGCATTGAGGTATGGGGGAGCAGCCCTGTTGCCGAATAGACAGATGAGGAGTCCCAATTCATGCGTTTCGCTCAAATAGCAGTCGTGTCGCTAGTTATGCTATCAACACTCGCAGTCTCTGCCGGGGCGGATTGGAAGGCCCACGTGGTCCAGCAGACCAATGGCAAGGCAACGCGTATCAAGCTGCCGGCTCAGATACAGATAGTCACCGAGCAGTTGAACGAGATCACGGGCGTGCCGTATATCCTGTATATGCCGGATAAGGACCTGCTGCTAATGACGTTTCATCGCGGACCGGAGGACCAGGCCGCGCTGATGACCAGCTCCGACAGGGGGGCGACCTGGACCAACCTCAGGTGGATGGGGCCGGACCAGAACGGCAACCCGCAAATGGGCTTCCAGACGGGCCTCAGCTATATGGGCGGGGGAAGAGTGATCAGCAGCCGGGGCTATATGAGCGAAGATTATGGGCAGACCTGGACGGGATATCGACCCGTGCCCTCCGGCTGGAAAGATAAGCCACCCTACTCCTGGGACCCGACGCTCATGGACCGCGACCCCAAGTCCGGCAAGGTTACCCGCATGACAGCCACGGACTGGCGCAGGGCCCAGGCCGACCAGGAATACTCGTCCACCGCCTCCATATTCTGGAGCATGGACGAGGGGCTGACCTGGTCCGAGCCGATTGAGCCGCCGCAGTGGAAGGGCGCGAACGAGGTGGCCCTTGTACGGGCGAAGAATGGTAACCTTGTCGCCGCCCTCCGTATGGATCCTCCGGAGCGATTCAGGGGTGGCATCGACCACTACTGCGGCTTGTCGACCTCCATATCAAAAGACAACGGCAAGACATGGTCGCCGCTGAACCGGGTGTACGAGTGGGGTCGGCATCACCCTTGTATGGTAGTCATGCCCAGCGGCGAGATTGTGATGAGCTATGTGGTGCGGCTTGGCTACAAACGGGCGGACGATGGGTTCCCGCAGTTTGGGGTTGAGGCGGTGGTCAGCAGGGACAACGGCAAGACCTGGGACCTGGACCACAAGTACATTCTCTCCTCCTGGAAGGGCAACCACACCGGGCCGGATGAGTGGTGGGCCAGCAGCCAGGCGACCTCCACGGTTCTCCTGCCGGACGGGTCTCTGCTCACAGCCTACGGCACCGGCTATCGCGGCCTGCCTGTTCCTGGGGGCCAGTATTCCCCGCGCGATGTCGGTATCGTTCACTGGCAGTTGAACCACAAGGGCCTGAACAAGACCAAAACCATACAAAATGCTCCCTGGGATTCCGACCTGCGAAACCAGTTCGACCCATCTGAAAAAGCCTCAGTTCCCGCCAAAGCGGACAGCACCGCCAACATTGCCACGTTCGAGTACGGCGCTAAGGCAACCTCATCGGCGACCAGTGGCGACCCGGCAGCAATACTCCACCATCCCTACCTGACTTCCGCAATGCTCCTCCTCACCACCACGCCTGGCTGGCTGGAAATCCGCTGGAATGAGCCGAAAACAATCAGCCGGATAGACGTCCTGGGTGGTGAACCTACGCAGCGGGACAGGCCCAGCGGGGAGTGCGCGCCGATTGCCTACAACATTCAGTACGACACCCTCGGAGTATGGGTGGATGCGGTTCCGCCGGCCAGACATACTATCACGGACAGTTCTCCCAGGGATTCCAGGGGCGGCCTGGTCTTCACTCACAAGTTCCGCCCAGTCACAACCTCAGCCATTAGGCTATACGTAACCAAGACCAATGACACCGGCAAGCGGATGTCTTCGCCCGACAAAGTCACAGTAGAGCCCGGCAACCTCTCAACGGTCATCCGAGGCATAGAGGTTTTCGGGGAGTAGCCACTTTTGCACACATCACACAATAGACGGAGGCGCATAGCTATGCGATTGATTTTAGTCACCATCCCAATCTTCACACTTCTTGGAGTCCTGGCTACTTTGCCGGGAGCAGCGAAAACCACTCTGGTGGAAGCGGGTGGCCGCATCGCCATATCTACCGAGGCGGCAAACACGGGCGGGGGCGCCAGGGAGAAACACTTCCTCAACAACTACCGCACCTCTCTCATCCGCCAGGACGGCAAGATAGAGAAGATCAGCCTGTACGTGGCCTCCAAACCGGCTTCGATCACGGCGTTCTTCTTCGAAGTATGGAGAAAGCAGGGCGAGACCTGGAACCGCATCAGCCAGGAGAACATCTGGCCAAGCGTAAAGGGTGGGCAGGTCAATGATATCACTCTCAAGTCCGCGCCTCTCGCGCAAGAGGCAGACTATATCGGCTATGGCTACACTTGCACGTCCGACCCCGGCCTCTTCCTCACCGCCGCAACCGACCCTGACCTCTACGACCCGGCGGGAGCCTACAACAATAAGTCTTACGCTACCGAGGCCGAGCCATCCGCTAAGAACTTCGACTGGGCCGTGCAGACCCCGCTGATGCTCTATGTCCCGATCAAGGTATACATGCAGCCGCCGGTCATGGTCTTCACCGGCGATTCCATCATATCCGGCGCGCCGGGCCACCTCTCATTCGTTGATACATACTTCCCCGGCGCCTACCCCGGACGCGCGCCTGTCGGCATCGATCCATCGACCACAATCCCCTATAAGGTCGGCAAGGCCCTGAAAGTCTCTTACCAGAACATGGCTATGGCCGGGGCTACGTCTGAGTGGGTACTGAAGAACGTGTTCAACGACTGCGTCAAGCTCAAGCCCAGGGTCATGGTGATCAGCGTGGGCGTGAACGATGTCTCCACTTCCTCAAACAAAGCCGGATTCCTGGCGAACTACACCACTATGCTCAACGCTTGCACTGCAAACAACATAAAGCCGGTGGTGAACCTGCTCACGCCTCGGACCGATCTTGCGGACGCGAAGTCGCGCGAACTGGACGACTGGAACGTGTCGTTGATCGCCCTGGCAAACAAGTACGGCGCGGTGATAGTGGATGCGCGCGCCGCCGTGGGCCAGTTCCGCGAGGGCGGAGACCCGGGCAATATCTGGGCGCTGAAGCAGGAGTACGCGGCGGACGTGGTTCACTTCAAACCGGCGGGCCACACGAAGATCGCGGAAGTTATGGTTGAGACCATCAAGAAGAGCAAGATACTGGAGGGTTCTTCTGTGAAGCCAAAACCGCTGACGAAAGAGGGGACTTGGCAGTCGAGCGTGGTTCGGCAGATGAATGGCCCGGGCAAGGAAATAAAGTTGCCTGGGCTTTTCCAGGCTGTGACCCAGGACTGGAATTGCGAGGTCGCGCAGCCTCACATCGTCTACATTCCCGAGAAGAACCGCGTGCTGATGCTCGAAGGAATGAACATGCCTTACCAGGCAGTGCTGACATACAGCGACGACTGGGGCGCGACCTGGAGCAAGCCTCGGCTGTTGCACACCGATGCTGAGGGGAAATGCGATGTCGGTCACAGTCTCGGCCTCACCTACCTCGGCGATGGCAAACTCATCATGACCAGCAGCAGCCGATGGTTCAGCAGCGACTACGGCGAGACTTGGCAGAAGTGGGCGGAGGTTCCACCGGGTATTGGTGGCGCGGGCTGGGGACTTTGGGACCCTATGCTGGTGGATTTTGACGCTGCCGGCAAAGCAACCCGACTAATGGAAGGACCTCACATCTGCGACAACAGCGCCTATTACGGGGAACGCGGCAACGATTGCTCGCAGGGCTATGTCTGGTTCAGCACGGACGAAGGCAAGACCTGGACACCGCCCGCCAAGGTGCCGGAGTGGCGACCAGTCAATGAGACCACCTTCGTTCGCGCGAAGAACGGCGACATCGTCGCTGCCTGCAGGATAGACTACCCGGCGAAGTTCCGGAAAGAGCTCAATGACAACTATGGCGGCCTGGGTGTCTCCATATCGAAGGACAACGGCCTCACCTGGTCCAAGGTCAAGATGCTCTACCAATGGGGCAGGCACCATGCGAGCCTGGTCTGTATGCCCAACGGCGATATTGTGATGGCTTATCTCGTCCGAAGAGGCTATCGCTACACTGCGGACGGCTACCCACGCTTTGCTATTGAGGCAATAGTAAGCCGAGATAACGGCCAGACCTGGGACCTGGACCACAAGTACATCCTCACGGAGTGGGGGTGGGATACCAGGGGGCCATCCATCTGCGCATGGGGTGGCCCTTGCGGCACGTCGTCAGTTCTGCTCCCGGATGGCTCGATATTGACCACATTCCGTACCGGAAGACGGGCCAAGGCTGCGGGCAACGGTCGGTTCAACCCGCAGGACGCGGAACTGGTGCGATGGCGTCTCAACTATGAAGGCCTGAGCGCCGACCACGCCATCGCCGACGCGTCGCCTACGTCTGACCCCAGAAACCGCTTCGATCCGGACCTGACGCCCAGAAAGCCCGCAACCGGCAGGAAAAACATAGCTGTTCTGAGCCAGGGCGCCAAGGTGACGGCGTCGCAGTCGGATGGCGACATATCTGGCATACTCTACGACGAATACTACGACTACACCCGCGTCTCTCTGAAGACCATACCGGGCTGGATACAGATCTCATGGCCGAAAGCGCACAAGATCAGTGAGGCCCGCATCTACACCGGCAACAACCCCGAGTTCGCCAACCTGCCCAGGGAATGCGCCCCGCTGGACTACAAGCTGCAGTATAAGAAGGGCGCCGTGTGGGTAGACCTCGTACCGCCTGTGACCAATGCCCCAATGTGGAAAGACTTCGAAAAGACCTCGAAGCAGGGAGATGAGTTCTACATTACTCACAAGTTCGCGCCCGTCTCGACCAAGGCAATACGAATGTACATAACCAAGACAAGCTCCCCAGACACGAAGGAGACTGTCATTCGGATGATCAAGGTGTTTTAGGATGCTCTGTTGGAGGCCTGTTACAATGCGACTTCTACTACTTACGGTCCCGCTCCTGGCGATTCTCGCGGCGCTGGCCACCAGCGCACACGCCGACTGGAAACCGTACGCGATTCGACAACTGAACGGCAGCGACGAGCCTGTCAAGCTCACTGCCCGCTATCAAATTGCTGCTCCGGGAACTGCGGTGCTGCCTTACATGGTCTACATGCCTGAGAAGAACCAGGTGCTTATGACCATTGGCAGCGGCAGCCCCACGGCAGGAATGGTGATTACAAGCTCCAACAGAGGGGCCACCTGGAGCAGACCCCGTTACATGGGGGTAGACGGACAGGGGAAATCCACATTCTCGGCAGCTATTGGGCTGAGTTACCAGGGCAACGGCGTTCTCGCCACTGGCGTGGAGCCAAGTCCCAATGGCTGGATTAGCCGCGACTACGGATTCACCTGGGCGAACTCAGGTGTGAAGATTCCTTCCATCCCGGGCGCGCAGATGTATGCCTGGGACCCCGTGCTTGTAGACCGCGATCCCAAGACAGGCAAAGTCACCCAACTCACGCTGGCAATGTACCGGCAGGAGGACCCCGCGCAACTCTACTCTTCCCAAGGCTACGTATTCACCAGCGCGGACGAAGGCAAGACCTGGACGGGTCCCCGCAAGGTGCCGGAGTGGACCCACGTGAACGAGATCGCGCTGGTTAGGGCGAAGAACGGCGATCTGGTTGCAGCCTGCCGCACGGACAACCCCCAGCGCTTCTGGAGCGGAATAGACCACTACTGTGGCTTGGCTATGTCGGTGTCCAAAGACAACGGCCTCACATGGTCGAAGCTGAACCACCTCTATGAGATCGGCCGGCATCATCCCTCGATGGTGGTCCTGCGCGATGGTACGATCGTGATGAGTTATGTGGTCAGAATGGGCTACACCGACGCAGCAGACGGCTTCCCGCGCTTTGGTGTGGAAGCGGTCGTCAGCCGGGACAACGGCAAGAGCTGGGACCTTGACCACAGGTACATTCTGGCTTCCTGGAAAGGCAACCAGAAGGGCGATAACCACTGGCACCCGGCTCCCCAGTGTTCCACAAGCGTTGTGCTGCCAGGTGACGCGATCCTCACCGCATTCAGCATCGGCGATCAACCAGGTCACCCGGGCAGGACGGTCAATGTTGTCAGTTGGAGGCCCAACTTCAAAGGTCTGAATAAGGACCACGCCTATGGCGACACTCCGTGGGATTCTGAGACGAGGAACAAGGTGGACCCGGGGAAGCTGACTATAGAGAGGTAGACTGATGAGATTACTCTTAGTCGTGGCAATCGGTTTCGTCCTGCTGGCAGCGCTCGCATCTTCGTGCGTGGCTGACTGGAAGCCCTACACTATCCAGCAGTTGAACGGCGGCGCGGCCCGGATCAGTGTTCCGGCACAGTTTATGATGCCTACGGGCGATGACTTGCAGGCGGTCGGCGCGCCCTATATAGTTTACATTCCGGAGAAGGACAAGCTGGTGATGACCATCGGGCTTGGGTGGCCGTACAAAGGCGCGGTCACAGAAAGCCTCAACCGTGGCGCGACATGGAGCAAGGCCAAGTTCTTCAGTGTCGATGACCAGGGCAAGCCAAACTCTTCGTGGGTGATCGGCACGACATACATCAGCAACGGCCTGGTCTATGCGGGCGCGGAAAGCCAGCCGCAGAAGATCGTTTCCCGCGACTACGGGGTTACTTGGACTGAGATGAAAGACCCGCCCGCGCTGCCTGCCGGAGGGCCGTTCTATCTGTGGGACCCAATGCTGGTGGACCGCGACCGCAAGACCGGCAAGGTTACCCGTCTGGTGTCGGCAAGATACAAGCAGGAAGACCCGGCTCAGACCTATAGTTCCCAGGGCTACATATTCCTCAGCGCGGACGAAGGCAAGACCTGGTCCGAGGCGAAGAAAGTGCCCCAGTGGAAGGGAGTCAACGAGATTTCGCTGGTTCGGGCAAAGAACGGCGATCTGGTTGCAGCCTGTCGCACGGACAACCCCGACCGATACAAGAGCGACATCGACCACCACTGCGGTATGGGGGTTTCGGTATCCAAAGACAACGGCCTCACGTGGTCGCCGCTGAACCACCTTTTTGAGACCGGCCGCCACCATCCCTCGATGGGCGTGCTGCGCAACGGCGACATCGTTATGAGCTACGTGGTCAGAGAGGGCTACACAGATTCCGCCGACGGCTACCCACAGTTTGGAATAGAGGCCGTGGTGAGCCGGGATAACGGCAAGACCTGGGACCTGGATCACAGGTACATACTTGCCTCCGTAAAGGGCAACAGAAAGAGGAGCGAGGATGGGTGGTTCCATCCGGCGAGCCAGTCGACCTCGACTGTCGTCCTGCCCGGCGACGTCATCCTTTCCACGTTTACTCTGGGCTACCAGCCCTCGCATCAGAACCGCACCGCGAACTTGGTTCGCTGGAGGCTCAACTACAAGGGATTGAACAAAGACCACGCTATCAACGATGCCCAGTGGGAGTCCGAGAAGCGCAACAAGCTCGACCCCGCGCCGATCATCATAGACAAGTAGGCGGCAGTAAGGACAAACCACGAAAGCACGAAGAGGGAAAGTATATGAAAGCTAGGATTCTGGCGCTGTGCGTCGCGTTGGTGGCGCTGTTGGGCGTAGCAGGTTGCACCCAGACAAATGTTGTGTTCTCGGAGAACTTCGACAAGGGAACCCTCGGCCAATCCATCAAGGACAAGCCGCTGAGCTGGAGGCTCATCGGACCCAATGCCGCGGAGGTCGGGGACGTGAAGCTGGGCTCAGGGGAGCACGGTTGGAGTGGCCTGTACATCCAGGGCAGTACGGCGACTGCGGTGGACTCCGAGAATGTGCTGATGAAATGGTTCCCATTCGTATCCAACGAATGGGTGGAGGTTTCCTGCAAGGCTTATGCGGCGGGAACAACTTCGGACGATAACACGGTGGGCCTTTGCGTGGAGCCCTCAAACCCGAGGCGGGTGATGTGGGTGAGCACGCCCGATGGCTGGCGGCTGCTGGTCGGCGCGGACGGGACAGATGGCAGCATCGTGTATAACGGTGAGGCTTTCGTCGGCGGGCACGATACGACCGTCTCGCTGAGTCTGACTGTTGACACCGTAAAGCTGAAAACTTGGGGTAAGGCAGAGTGGACCGATGCGGCCGGCAAGCCGCAAAGCTTCCAAACGGCCAAGTACGACTGCGACCGGAGCCTGGCAACCGTTGCAGGGGTCGTGATATCAATGGATCGGAGGTCGGGCAGAACAGGCATGGACATAGACGACATCGCGGTTCGCAAGCAGTACCCGGTGGATCCGACGGCGGTGGTGAAGAGCGCAGCCGGGTGGAAGAAGCACACGGTCAGGCAGATGGCGGGCAAAGGGAAAGAGGTCCCAATCCCCGCTCAACTGCAGATAGTCTCCCAGGAGTACAACGGTGTGATGGCAGTGCCATACATCGCCTACCTGCCGGAAAAGAACAGGATCGTGATGCTGGTTAGCTGCGGCATCCCACACCAGGCTATGATTCTGTATTCCGACGATATGGGCAAAACCTGGACCGATCCCAAGCGAGTCTCCACTGCCGCGGATGGAATGGGAATAGCCCTCACCAAGCTGGGTGGCGGCAGGCTGATGATTTACTTCGGCGGCAAGCATTGGTACAGCAACGACTACGGCGAGACCTGGGGCGACCCCACGGACATCCCACCGTGCAGCAACGGAAACGCCTGGATAGAGTGGGATCCGCCGCTGGTGGACTTCGACAAGAAGACCGGCAAGGTGAAGCGGCTGCTCTCATTCAGCACGGACAACCACGAGAAAGAGAAGCCGTATCCCGAGGGCCAGTTCCTGGGGTACGTCAGGTTCAGCGACGATGAAGGCAAGACCTGGCGCGATGAGATCAAGGTCCCGCAAATGTATGCCACGAACGAGGTTGTCTTTGTCCGCGCCGCAAATGGTGACATAATCGCATCCTGCCGCACGGACAACCCCGAGCGCTTCAGATACCAGATAGATCACTACGGCGGGCTTGCCGTCTGCATATCCAAAGACAACGGCCTTACCTGGTCCGAGAAGAACTGGCTCTACGAGTGGGGACGGCACCACGCAAGTATGGTCCTGATGCCCAACAAGGACATAGTGATGACATACGTGGTCCGTTTGGGCTACACAGACGCGGCGGACGGCTTGCCGCAGTTCGGCATAGAGGCGGTGGTCAGCCACGACAACGGCCAGACCTGGGACTTGGACCACAAATACATCCTCCACGCCTGGAAGGGCAACCATAAAGGCGACGACGGTTGGACAGCGGGCAGCCAGGCGACTTCCACCGAACTGCTGCCGGATGGCTCGCTTCTCACTGCATTCGGCACAGGGTTCCGGATCGCGGGTGGAGGGTCACCGCGCGACGTCGGGCTGGTCAAGTGGCGGCTGAACACCAAGCCTGTCACCAAAGACACAACCATCGCGGACGCGCCGTTCGATTCCGACCTGCGAAACAAGTTCGACCCCAGAATCCCGGATACCAAGAAACCCTAAAGGCGGTCGTTTATGCTCAAATCTTCTGTCGCGCTTTTTGTGTTCGTAACCGCGCTATCACTGACAGCCCCGTGCTGGGCAGAGTGGAGGCCGCACGTGGTCTATCAACTGAACGGTCAATCGGCGCCCCTCAGCCAGAAGGGCATCTTCCAGATGATGTCCGAAACGCAGGACGGCGTTTTCACTATACCCTACATCGTATATATGCCGGAGAAGAACCGGATTCTGATGGCGGCAGGAGTTGGGTATCCGCATCAGGCTGTGGTTGTGACCAGCGATGATGGCGGCGCGATCTGGAGCCAACCCAAGTACGTTCATACAGGCGCGGACGGCAAGTCGGACGTAGGAATGGGCGTTGGATTGACCTACCTTGGCAAAGGTAAGCTGATGCTTTACAGCGGCTCGCGATGGTTCAGCAGCGACTACGGCGAAACCTGGGGAGATCAATCCCAGATAGATACCCCGGAGGGTATGAGAATCTGGGCGGGATGGGACCCCGCATTCGTTGATCGAGACCTCAAGACCGGCAAGCTAACCCGCCTGATTGAAACCGGCTACAGTTGCACAGGTGATACGCCTTCCGGCGGCGCATCACAGGCATATATGCGCTCCAGCACCGATGAGGGCCGCACGTGGGGCGAGGCCACCAAGGTCCCGCAGTGGGCCGGAGCTAACGAGGTCTACATCGCCCGCGCAAAGAACCGTGACCTGGTCGCCGCGTGCCGCACGGAGGTGCCGGAGCGCTTCGTGAACGAGATCGACCACTACGAGGGACTGGGTATATCCATCTCCAAGGACAACGGCCAGACCTGGTCGCCGATCAAGAAACTCTACGACTGGGGCCGCCACCACGTCAGCATAATCACCATGCCCAACGGGGACTTGGTGATGACCTACGTTGTTCGCAAGGGCTACGTTGACGCAGCCGACGGATACCCGCAGTTCGGAGTAGAGGCAGTGGTCAGCACAGATAACGGCCAGACCTGGGACCTTGATCACCGCTACATCCTGGCTGTCTGGAAAGGCACGGTGCTGGGCAGCGAGTCCTGGTGGTCCGGCCCGTTCTCGTCGTCCTCCGTTCTCTTGCCGGACGGAGCTATACTTACCGCTTACGGCAACGGCTACCGGGTAAATCCCAAGCCCGCGGTTCCCGGCCAGCCAACCCCACGCGACACCGGCCTGGTGCGGTGGCGGCCAAACTACGAGGGCTTCAACAAAGACACCACCTACGCAGACGCCCCCGTCGAATCCGACCTCCGCAACAAGTTCGATCCGGCCACCGTTATTGGGCGATGGAAGTCCTCGTTTATTCAGCAGACCAACGGCAAAGCTGCCCGCATCAAGCTGGATGCTCAGTCTCAGGTAGTAGACAGCGTCTGGCCAGTCCCTGCAAAGATACCCTATATGGTATATATGCCGGAAAAGGACAGGCTAATAATGCTGATGGGGACTGTGGTTTCGTTCAGTTCGGACCACGGCGCAACCTGGAGCGTTCCCAAGAGCCTGCGCAGCGACCTCACCGAGCCTTTGATACTGGGTATGACCTATCTCGGCAGTGGCAAGCTGATGACCCTCTCCGGTTTGGTGAGTTTCGACTACGGCGAGACCTGGCGGCAGATGCCCAGGGTGCCCTTTACCTACGAGGGCAAGACTATCCACGGCTGGGATCCATTCCATGTCTCCACCGATCCCAAGACCGGAAAGGTGACTCGCATCACCGAGACCGGCTACACATGTGCAGGGAACACACCGTCCGGCGGAGCGGCTCAGGCCTACATGCGCACCAGCGCCGATGAAGGCCGCACCTGGAGCGACACGGTCAAGGTGCCGCAGTGGGATGGAGTCAACGAGGTAGCCATAGTCCGCGCAAAGAACGGCGACCTGGTCGGAGCATGCAGAACGGTGGTTCCCGACCGCTTCGTGAATGAGCTCGATCTCTACGAGGGTCTGGCTGTTTCCATATCAAAGGACGACGGCAAGACATGGTTGCCGATCAGCAAACTCTATGACTACGGCCGCCACCACGCCTGCATGGTCGTTATGCCGGGCGGCGAGATAGTGATGAGCTACGCGGTCCGCAGCGGGTATGTGGACTCCGACGGCTACAAGCAGTTCGGGGTCGAGGCAATCGTGAGCCGCGACAACGGCAAGACCTGGGACCTGGACCACAAGTATATGCTCGCCTCGTGGAAGAGCAAGATCGCCGGTGGGAATGGCTGGTGGCCGTTTACGCAAGCTACCTCTACCGTGCTGCTGCCCGATGGCTCTCTGCTAACGGCATTTGGCTCGGGCCACGATGTGAACCAGACGCCCGACGGCCAGCCGACAGGCCGTCACGTGGGCCTGGTCCATTGGAACCTCAACACAAAGGGCCTGAACAAAGACCGCGATATCCAGAACGCGCCGGCGGATTCCGACCTGCGCAACGTCTTCGACCCAGCGCCGGTGACCTGGTAGTCGGCCGCGCCAAACAGCATATTTGAGAGGTAACTTCGATGAGAATAGTCATGGAGTTGGTGATTGTGTGCGTCATGATGGCAGCGTTTAGCGCCACCTGCGCGGCGGACTGGAAACCCCAGGTGATGCAACAACTCAACGGCAAGGCAGCCCGGATAAGGCTGCAGTCGCGGTTCCAGATAGTGACCGAGCAGGCGAACGAAGTATTCGGCGTCCCCTATATGATCTACATGCCCGAGAGAGATGAGCTTCTGATGCTCGCGGTTCACGACTACCCGCATATGGCCGCGCTCATGACCAGCAAAGACCAGGGCGCAACCTGGAGCAAGCCTTACTACATGCGGGTTGACGATCAGGGCAATCCGACCGTCGGGATGCAGGTAGGCCTGGCCTATCTGGGCGGCGGGAAGATCATCACCAGCAACGGATATTTGAGCGAAGACTACGGCAAGACCTGGCCTGCGGTTCGCCCGGTGCCCAAAGAATGTGCCGGATACAGTTGGGACCCTATGATGGTGGATGTGGACAAGAAGTCCGACAAGGTCACGCGAGTGTCTTTCACCGGATACCAGCAGGAAGACCCCAAGCAGACATACAGTTCCCAGGGGTATTTCTTCTTCAGCACGGATGAAGGCGTCACGTGGTCGGAGCCCAACAAGGTCCCGCAGTGGAAGCAGGTGAACGAGGTGGCTCTGGTTCGCGCGAAGAACGGCGACCTGATCGCGGCGTGCCGCACGGACAATTCCAAGAGATTTGTGGACCAGGGCATAGAGCTTGACCACTACTGCGGCCTGGCTGTGTCGATTTCTAAGGATAATGGCAAGACCTGGTCCGATCTGAACCGCCTCTACGAGTGGGGACGCCACCACCCGTGCATGGTAGTCATGCCAAACGGGGATATTGTGATGACCTATGTAGTGAGGCTGGGCTACACAGCGGCTGCCGACGGCCTGCCCCAGTTCGGCGTGGAAGCGGTGGTCAGCCGCGACAACGGCAAGACCTGGGACCTTGACCACAAGTTTCTCCTCGCTTCGTGGAAGGGCAACCGCACCGGGGAAAATGCCTGGTGGGCGAGCAGCCAATCGACATCCACCGTGATCCTCCCCGGCGGAGATCTCCTGACGGTCTTCGGCACCGGCTATCGCAGCCAGCCCGGCCCGGTCAACTTTACCCCGCGCGACATAGGGCTGGTCCGCTGGAAGCTCAACAATAAAGGTCTGAACAAAGACCGCACTATCCGCGATGCGCCGTGGGATTCGGAAGCGAGAAATGTGTTCAACCCGGAGCCTCTGACTCAGTAGACAGGCTCAAGCAGGCAGTACAATCGAGAGGTGTTACTAGATGCGACTTTTTACCGGACTGGTATTCAGCCTTGTCATATTGACGGGCATAGGGTCTTCCTGCGCCGCCGACTGGAAACCCCAGGTGATCCAGCAGTTGAACGGCAAAGCGCCCAGTATCAACCTGAAGGGGCAGATCCAGAGCCTTACGGAGAAGAACGACGAGGTGGCGGCAGCGCCGTCCATAGTGTATATGCCTGAGAAGAAGGAAGTCCTGATGATGCTCGCCTACCAGGCCCCACACATGGGCGCGTTCATGAGCAGCAAGGACGGCGGAGCAACCTGGAGCGCGCCGTGGTTTATGGGAACGGGCGCCGACGGCAGGGCAAACGTGAGCTGGGAAAGCAACATGTCCTATATGGGGAACGGCAGGGTCGTCACCACTTTCGGCACAATCAGCGAAGACTACGGAAGGACCTGGCCCATCCGGCGCCCCGTTGCTTCCTGCTGGCCGGGCAAGGCATTCTATGGCTGGGACCCGATGTTGGTGGACCGTGATCGCAAGACCGGCAAGGTGACACAGCTTACCCTGGCCGATTACCGCCAGACGGACCCCAAAGATGAATACAGCTCGCACGCATCGGTCCTCACAAGCATGGATGAAGGCAAGACCTGGTCGAAGCCGCTGGAGGTTCCGGAGTGGAAGGGTGTCAACGAAGTAGCGTTCGTTCGAGCCAATAACGGCGACATGATTGCTGCCTGCCGCACGGACAACCCGCAGCGCTTCAAGCACGGCATCGATCACTACTGCGGCCTGTCTGTATCCATCTCCAAGGACAACGGGGCAACCTGGTCACCGCTTAACAGGCTCTACGAGTGGGGCAGACATCATCCGAGTATGGTGGTCACGAAAAACGGCGACATCGTGCTGACATACGTGGTGCGCAAGGGCTATGTCGACACTTCAGATGGCTTTCCTCAGTTTGGGGTTGAGGCGGTTGTCAGCAGGGACAACGGCAAGACCTGGGACCTTGACCACAGGTACATACTTACGCAGTGGAAGGGCAACCGCCCTATAACCGACACCTGGGCATGGGTGGCAAGCAGCCAGGCGACCTCCACCGTGGTCCTTCCGGACGGCTCCCTGCTCACAGCGTTCGGCACCGGCTATTCGACGGTTCCAGACTCCAATCCGCGAGACGTTGGAGTTGTGAAGTGGAAGCTCAACTACAGGGGCCTGAACAAAGACCGCACTATCCGCGATGCAGCTTGGGATTCGGACACGCGGAATGTATTCGATCCCAATCCGGTGAGCAAGTAACCGGCAATGAATGTGAGGAATACGACTATGCGAATACTACTGGTTCTGGCAACCTGCCTTATCCTGGTTGCGGCGCTGCTTTCTACCTGCGCCGCCGACTGGAAACCGCAGTTGATCGAGCAATTGAACGGAAAAGCCGACAGGATATACCTGGATGGGCATATACAGAATGTTACGGAGAAGATGGACGAGGTGGCGGCTGTGCCCTACATCGTCTACATGCCGGAGAGGGACGAGATCCTGATGATGATCGCGTACAAGGCTCCGCATACCATCGGCTTCATGAGCAG
Organism: uncultured bacterium; assembly: GCA_964611645.1. GTDB lineage: Bacteria > Armatimonadota > UBA5829 > UBA5829 > UBA5829 > CAZTAO01. The sequence continues at coordinate 28,616 of CAZTAO010000004.1, forward strand.
CAAGGATCACGGCGCAACTTGGAGCCAGCCACGGCTCATGCGGGTGGGCGGCCAGGACAAGACCGACATCGGCATGGCCACCAGCCTGACATACCTGGGCAAGGGCAGGCTGATGCTATACGCCGGCTCGCGGTGGTTCAGCTCTGACTACGGCCAGACCTGGAGCGATCCCGTCAAGTTGGACGTTCCCGCCGAGATGAAGTTCTGGGGTATCTGGGACCCGCCGTTCGTCGACAAAGACCCCAGGACCGGCAAGATAAAGCGTATCATCGAGACCGGCTATACCTCAGTTATGGACACAGCCTCCGGCGGCGCGGCTCAGGCCTATATGCGCACCAGCCTGGATGAGGGTCGCACGTGGGGCCAGGCGATAAAGGTTCCCCAGTGGGCCGGGCTGAATGAGGTTCATATAGTTCGGGCCAGGAACGGCGACCTTGTGGCCGCTTGCAGGACGGAAGTCCCGAAGCGTTTTTCGAACGAGAACGACCACTACGAGGGCCTGCTGGTAACAATCTCCAAAGACAACGGCGCTACATGGTCCGAGAAGAAATGGGTGTATGAGTGGGGGCGGCACCATCCGAGCATGGTTGTTATGAAGAACGGCGACATTGTGATGACATACGTCGTCCGCAAGGGCTATATAGCAACCCCGAACGGCTTCCCACAGTTTGGGATAGAGGCTATAGTCAGCAAGGACAACGGCCAGACATGGGACCTTGACCACAAATACATTCTCTCGCAGTGGAAGGGTAACAGACCGCTGACCGACGAGTGGAACTGGGTGGCCAGCAGCCAGGCGACCTCGACAGTGATCCTGCCGGATGGCTCCCTGCTCACAGCCTTCGGCACCGGCTACTCGCCGGTTCCCGGCTCCAACCCGCGAGACGTTGGGGTTGTGAAGTGGAAGCTCAACTACAAGGGACTGAACAAGGACCGCACCATCCGCGACGCTGCGTTCGACTCCGACCTGCGCAACAGCTTCGACCCCGAGACTCCCGCCGGGTGGAAACCCACGGTTGTCCAGCAGTTGAACGGCAAGTCCCCGCGCATTATGCTCAAGGGGCAGATCCAGAATGTGAGCGAGAAGTCGGACGAAGTTTACGCCGTCCCCTACATCGCCTATATGCCCGAAAAAGACGAGATACTGATGATGATCGCCTACGGGACTCCGCACGTGGGCGCATTCCTCAGCAGCAAGGATCACGGGAACACTTGGAGCAAGCCGTGGTTCCTGGGAACCGACGCTGATGGAAAGCCCAACGTCGGTTGGCAGCAGGGTCTGGCCTACTTCGGTAATGGCAAGCTGGCCACCAGCAACGGCTCCGTGAGCGAAGACTACGGCAGGACCTGGCCCAAGACTATGCCGGTGATTCACAGTGCCAAGGGCCTGCCACTCTACCGCTGGGACCCTATGCTTGTGGAGCGAGACCGCAAGACCGGCAAAGTCACCCGCCTCACCGTGGAAGGCTACGGAATGGCCAACCCGGCCAACGCCCACGGGGGTGCAGGACCATACTCCCAGGGGTATATTTCCTGGAGCACAGACCAAGTCCACTCGTGGGCGGAACCGCTCAGAGTCCCGCAGTGGTTGGGCGTGAGCGAAGTCACTTTCGCGAGAGCGAAGAACGGAGACCTGATAGGAGCCTGCCGCACCGACATCCCTGCCTACTTCCCCGGCGAAGGTCTAGACCACTACGAGGGTCTGGCGGTATCCATCTCCAAGGACAACGGCGCCACCTGGTCCGAACTCAACAGGCTCTACGACTGGGGCAGGCACCATCCCAGTATGGTGGTGATGAAGAACGGCGACATCGTGATGACCTACGTTGTCCGCAAGGGCTACATCGACAAGCCGGACGGATTGCCGCAGTTTGGGATCGAGGCGGTAGTCAGCCGGGACAACGGCAAAACCTGGGACCTCGATCACAGGTATATCCTCGCCTATTGGAAAGGCAACCGGGCTGGGGCCAACGCCTGGTTCGCCAGCAGCCAGGCGACCAGCACTGTGGTGCTGCCGGACGGCTCACTGGTCACCGCATACGGCCACGGGTATTCTACCTTGCCGGACTCCAACCCGCGGGACGTCGGCCTGGTCCACTGGAAGCTCAACTACAGAGGGCTGAACAAAGACCGGGATATTCAGAACTCTCCTCCGGATGCGGACATTCGCAACAAGTTCGACCCCGCGCCGATTCCGGCCAAGCCCACGGCGATAACCGGCCCGCGCAACATCGCCACCACCGAAAACAGCCCAATCGTCACCTCCTCCAAAACCGACCGTCCCGCGACTGCGGTACTCTACGACAAGTTCATCACCAGGAACACAGTGAGCCTGGGGACGATTCCCGGCTGGATTGAGATCCGGTGGCCGAAGGCATATACCATCAGCGAGGTCAGAATTCTAGCGGGTGAGCCGGGGGAGGCGCAGGTGCCCAGTGGGGTGAGGAACCCGACTGAGTATCAGCTCCAATACGACAACGCCGGGCAGTGGCAGGACCTGGTCCCGCCCCAGAAGCAGGAAGCCATAACTAATCTCCCGGCAGGTACCATCATCAACCCTGTCTACACCCACAAGTTCGCCCCTGTGAAGACAACGGCGATAAGGCTCTACGTCTCAGCCTGCAGCGACACCGGCAAGCGACTGGCGTCCCCGAACATACCCATAGTCCTCGAGGCAGAACGGGAAACAGCTATTCGGGGGATTGATGTGATTGGGGAGTAGGGGAGAGTCTGGGCCTATGCTGCGGGAACGTCTGGTCGCAAAGTCCTTCGGTGCGCACCGGGGCAGTTCCCGCAGTCACCACCAACGGACCCCCTACTCCTTTATAATCTCAACATTCGCGCGGGGGACGCCGACGTGTTCGCCGTTCGCGAGTTCGGCTATCAGTACCCTGGCCAGGGAGCCGGTCTCTATCTCCACGGGGTCACTGGGCAGAGCGAAGACCCACGCAAGCTTTCCGAAGTAGGGGTCGGCGAGCAGGCGAATCTTGGTGCCTATCTCCAGCGCGAAGCTTTCGGTCGCCGCGCCGGGTAATTGAGGGATGTCTCTGCATGTGCAGATGACCTCCGGCCTTATTACTCCGGCGCGAATCTGGGTGGCTCCGTTAATGGACACGCGCTCCCGCTTGAGATAGTTGAGCAGCTTGTAGGTGCTGTCCGCCATGCTGATCGAGCCGAAGCCCTCGGTGAGGATGAGCGTGGTGCCTATCTCCTCCTGGCCGGTGATCGCCACCCCGATGTCATGTCCCAGATACTCGATCATCTCGGTATCGGCAATCGCCCCCACTACTATGCCCTTGACTCCGATCTCGGCAGCCTTTCGCAGCGCGGCGGCGGTGATGGTCTCTTTGCCTACCAGTACGCAGCCGGCATGGTCGGGGCTGATGGAGTTCTCGGTGATGGGCTTGAGCGAGATGCGGTCCTCGACTACCAGGGTGCCGGTTCGTTCTCCACCGACGCCGAAAATGCCCTGGACTATCGCGCAGTAGGAATCGATCACAACTCCCTCACTGCCAATGATCTCGACGACCTCACCCTCGATGTATGCATTCACTTCCACGGGCCTCGGGGCCGTTCGCACGCCGACGTGGCCGGTGGCTTCGGTTACCAACTCCACCGTGCCGGCCACAGGGGTCTTGCACTCGGTGGTGAACAGGCCGAAGAAGCTCCTGTTCCGAGCCACAACCTGGCCGACGGTCACAGTCTCACCTTGCTTGACGATAAGCACCTTGATAGCCTCCCCAGGCTCGAGGCCAAGCTCTTCGGCTACCTTGACCGTGTAGATCATTCCGGGTATCTCGGTTCGAGCTACAATCGTTTCAGGCTGGACTTCGTCGCCGACCTTCACCAGTATCTCGCCCTTCAGCGGGAGCCTGCGGGTCTTCCTGATCATCGCGCCGGAACTGATCCTCAAACCCGGAGTAAATGCTGTGCCCACTATTTCGCCTCCAGATGCAGGACCTCGTGCCATTCAACCAGCTTCTCTATGCGGGCCTGTTCGTCGGTTGGCAGCGCCAGTGGCCTGCCCCGGCAGTCCAGAATGACCCCCACTGCCCCGGCTTCAACTGTGGCGGTCAACGGCTTGCCCTTGCCCGCGCCTACGTTCAGCCCTTTGCCGGGTCGGATAGTCGCTTCCATTGGTTCACCCGGCGGAAGCGCCATCTGGACCAACTCGCCGGCTCGGGCGGTGTAGGTCTTGCCTCCAACATCCACCTCGCAAGCCACCTCACCGGGTTTGAGCTTGCCTATCGGCGCGATCACACTTCCCAGCTTGATGAGGCAGTCTCGCTCGAACACCTGCGAAGCAGCCTCCGGCAGCACCCCGCTCAGCACACCCAATTGCGGCATCATGAAGATCGAGTCCACCGCCAGCATAGTCACGCCCTGGGGCTGGTAAGCATCCAGCATCATGAACGCCGCTTCGGCTCTTCTCGGCGCGTGGCTCAAGACCCCGCCACTGCCGATGATCATGTCCAGGTTCATCATATCCACCAGCGTCTTGCCGGTCTCCTGCTGGTCCAGAGCTTCGGCCATGCCGCGGGTGGTCTGGGTGCCTTTGAGGGTGCGGGCGAGGGTCATGTGGTGCTCGAACGCAAGCCTCAGAGCTTCCCTGGCAATGGCGTTTTCCAGCCGCAGGCCGAACATAGACTGGGGTATTGTGGTCGGGCGGATCATCTTGTTGCGCATCGCGTTGCGAAGCACCGATTCCTCGACTTCAAACGGCACCCACCGGCGGATGTTTTCCACCCCGGCCTCGGCGAGTACGTTGCACACGGAATAGCTCATCCCCAGGTTCGCGCTGACCGTGCGGTTGTACATCCCGCCAAACACGGAGAACACATCGGTTGTGGCTCCGCCGATGTCTGCCGCGAGGACGTTGATGTTGCGGGTCTCAGCAATGGTTTGGATGATCTTGCCGACTGCGTTTGGGGTAGACATTATATCGGCGCTGACCCAGCTCGAGAGCTTGGCGTAACCTGGAGCCTGCTGCATAACGTGCTCCAGGAAGAGTTCGTGGATAGCCTCTCTGGCCGGGCCGAGGTTCTCGTGGTCGAGGGTGGGGCGGATGTTGTCTACCACCTTCACATCGGCCACGCTCTTTAGAATCTCGGTGACCGTGGCAGCCGCTTGCTTGTTGCCGGCGTATATGACGGGAATCCTGGATGACTCCCCGAGCCTGGGTCTCGGGTCGGCGGAGAGGATCATTTCAGCCAGTTCGACCAGATGCTTGATGGTGCCGCCGTCGGTCCCGCCGGACATCAGTATCATATCCGGCCTGATCTCCCGGATCAGCTTAACCTTCTCAAAGCCCTTGCGGCCATCGTCCACCGCGATCACATCGATGACTATGGCGCCCGCTCCCAGGGCCGCCCGCTGCGCGCTCTCCGCACTCATCGACTTCACAACCCCCGCCACAGCCATCTGCAGCCCGCCGCCCGCGCTTGAGGTTGAGAGGTAGAGGTCCACGCCGTGGCCGTCAGGCTGCATCGGGATGATGAACCGACCGGAGTCGTCCATGAGCATCCGGTGCGCGAGTTCCTCGACTTCTCGCACCGCGTTAACCACACCGATAGTGACGTCGTCGAACGGCGCCTCAACGGTAGTCGGGGCCTCCCCGCGCACTTTCAGCCGATACCCGTCGGCCCCCTTCTCAATGAGAATGGCCTTGGTGGTAGTGCTCCCACAGTCGGTTGCCAGTATGCGTCTGATTTCGGGCATCTATTCTCCTCTGGCGAAACACGGTCTTTCGGGATTTGAGGAGCGAGAACTATCTCTTGGCTGTCGCCCAAACCCGACAACCGCTCCGGAAATCCCGAAAGCTACCCAACAGGTTCAGTTTCGGGACTTCCGCTCCGCTCAAGTCCCGAAACACCGGGCTCTCCACAATGCCTCTCAAGACTCCACCGAATACTTCACCTGTATCTTCTTCGATTCCCCAGGCCGCAGAACGAGCATCTTGCCCGAAGTCTCCCAGCCCGGATCGCTGAGATTCTCGAACTCGCCGAGGCCTCTGCTCCAGGGTTCCAGGCATACAAACCCACCTGTCGCTGCGGAGTAGACCACGAAAAGCTCGAAGGTCTCATCCACATCCACATGAATCTTGACCCCATTGGCGCTATCTACTATGGATGCTCGGCTGCCTGTGGATATCGTGTACCCGCCGTCATATTCTACCCCGGGTTCCGTCTTCATCACCGGATCGCAGGGCAGCAGATTACCTGTTGGGACCAGAAGCCCCGGGCAAAGCTCGAGTGTGTTTTCTGTCGGCATATGCACGGACAGGCCCTCGCGCTTGGCGTCTGAGACTGCAAAGAACGGGTGGTAACCGTAGGCGAACGGCGCTGTGCGGGAGTCGTTGTTCGTGACAACCGCGTCGATGAGCAGCTCGCAGCCTCGGAGGGTGTAGGTGATGACCAACGAGAGATCGAACGGGTAGTGCGCCGCCCGAACGGCCTCCGGCAGCCGCATCTCGTATGAGACTGCTACCTCGGAGCCGCCCTGGGCTTCCCTGGTCTTCTTCCAATCGGCCACCATCGCAAGCCCATGGACCGGCATGGTGTAGACCTTGTCGTCTCCGGCTATCCGGTAACGTTCGGCAACCGGCTCAGCGCCGGTGCGGTCCCACGTCCGCCCAACCGACGGAATCAGGACGGGGTTACCGCCCAGCGGGAAATCCCATTCGGTCTCAAGAAAGCCCGCCGGGGTGTGGAGAAGCGCGCGCCCATCCACCCGCCAGTCAAACAAGTTGCACCCCAACCCCCGAGCAATCCGCATACTGGAACTACCGGCCTGATAGCTATCGATCTGGTTCAATGTCTCCTCCGCTGTTATCACTCAAACCCACCCCACCCTCCCTTATCAGGGAGGGAGTTTACCACCCCCCTTATCAGGCAGGGCAATCGCTTTAGAGATTCGATACAACTTATAGCACCCGAATTGCACATGGAGAGACAGTGTTGGACATGCCAACTAGGCGTGGACTGCCGAAAACCGGTTCCACCAGAACCATCATCGGACCACGCAAAGTTGCGAATTTGCCCCCAAAAGCCCTCCAAAGTTTCTAAAGCGATTGCCCTGCCTGATAAGGGGGGCAGGGGGTTTGCGTCACTAACTAACCAACAAGCGCCTTCGCTGTGCCTTCGATGCAGTATATCTCTCGGATCATGCGAATGATCAGCTCTCTCACGCAGTCCTGCGCGGCTTCGATGCTGCCAGTCTCTTTCAGACTGCGCTCCCAGGGCTGGCGGATGTCGGTGCCTATGTTGATCTTCGCAACGCCGTTCTTGATAGCCTGTCGGACATACTCCATCTGGATTCCGCTGCCGCCGTGGAGGACCAACGGAACGCCGGTCGCGGCGCGGAGGCGCTTGATGTGCTCGATATCCAGCTTGGCGGCCACTTTCGTCGAATCCCTTGCGGCCTCGGAGATTGCCCCGTGGATTGAGCCTACTGCCACGGACAGCCAGTCAACTCCGCTCTTCTCGACGAACTCCTTCGCCTGGTCGGGATCGGTGAAGCCTTTGCGGCTGGCGAACAGTTCCTCGTATGGAGGAAGTGGCCCGGCCTCATGGCCCATCACCGCCCCAAGCTCAGCTTCTACTACCACACCCTTGGGGTGGGCCATCGCCACGGCTTCCGCCGCAGCCGCGATGTTCTCAGCGAGCGGCAGTCGCGAGCCGTCTATCATAACCGAAGAGAAACCGGTGTTGATGGCGTCGCCGATAGTCTCTTTCCAGTCCACCATCACGCCGTCTTCATCCAGCACGGGCGTGTGGTCGAGGTGCAGGCTGGTGATTCCCGGCACTGCCACTTTGCTGTAGGCCTCGAAGGCCTGTTTGACCCCTTTGGCCTCGAACTTAATGAACTCCAACCGCGCGGTCTCTATCAGGCCGAACGTTCCGCATTCCTTCAGCGCCTCCGCAATCGGCTTCATCATCGGCAGGTAGGGCGAGTTGAACGCGGGTACCAATACTCCCTTGTTGGCGGCGGTCTGCATCACTTGTTTGAGGTCAACGGCTGGTTTCTCCGGCATTGTAAGCTCCAATCATCTCGGGTGTTGGGTTTTGGGTGTTGGGTATTGAGTCCCCAATCCTGAACCGAGTATATTATAGCGCGTTCAGCGGTTATTGTAACGAGCGACCGCGCCCCATCCCCTGGTCTGGGGACGATTACAGGGCAAATAGGACCTATCAGACGGGCACGGCTGGCGCCTTTCTCCAACGCGCCAGCGAGACTGTCGTGCCCACCACATACACCGGTGATTCCGTAAGGGGGATAGTGATTTCTCCGCTGGCGGGTTTGCGGTTGCCGTAGGGGTCGCAGATGTAGCCGTTGGTCACCTGGAAAGTGGCATTGCTTGTTCCACCGACAACCCATACCGCAGCGATCTTCAGCCTGCCGCGCTGGAACCAGGCTGTTCGTATTTGTTCGGTCGGCCTGGTTACTCCGGCGGGTTTGGCGGCGGCGATCTCTCTGATCAGCGCGCCTATCTGCACGTAGGCCAGCTTGGGAGATATGCCGTTGTCGCGGATGCGGGTTATCCCGAACTGGTCTTCGGTGCCTCCGCCGGAGTAGTCCGGGCCGAGTTGGTATAGGAAGACCTTGTCCATCCCCGATGCAAGCTCGATCAGAAGCTGCCGGGTGAGGTAGTCGCCCTGCTGCTTCTCGGTCACTGGCCAGGGAGCAAGCTGCGGGACTGCTTTGCTCAACTCCTTGACCTGCGCGTTGTCGGGGTCGCAGGTGGTATAACCGTGCTCCGTGATCCATACACCGCCGCCTGCAACTCTCTCGCGCACCTTTGGGATCCAGCTTCCGATGTCGTCCACGCTGCTGACTATGCTGCGCTCCTCGGGTTTTCGACCACGCGGGGCGGGGTAGTTGTGCCAATCGTAGACATCGAGATACTGGCCAAGGGAGTAAGGTGGGCCAAGCAGGCTGTCGAACCACCCGCCGGGGTCGCCGGGATTTGCCGAGAGCGCCAGTCCGACTATCTTGCACTGCGGGTCAGCTTCCCTCGCTGCCTTTCGCACGGCCTTGAGGTCGGCCTCCCAGAGGTCGGGGCGCTCGGCCGCGCTTATAGGGCCGTGTTCCGGCTCGTTCCAGACATTGAACGCTGGAATCCTGCCGCGATAGCGGGAAAGCACTTGTTTGACGAACGCTGCATGCTGGTCTGGGTCGAATGCTCCATCAGGTTTCTTTGCCCAGTTCGGTATGTAGGCCATTACGGGGAAGAGCTTCAAGCCGTACTTGTCGGCCACCGCCATCATGGGGTCTGTGAAATCCCAGGCTACCATACCCGGCGCGAAGCCACGGTCGCCCCAGTTCCAGTCCACCCTCGCCCACCGCACGCCGATTCGCCGCAGGAGCTTTGCGTTGTCCTCTTTGGCGACATGGATGCTGAACCCGAGGTTGTCCATCTCCCTGCCAAGCGGAGCAGGGGGCATAATGGCTACGCGGGCTTCGTATTCGGTGGCAATACCCCGCATGCGCCCCTTGACTTCATAAAGGCCATAGGGCAGATTGCGCGGGAAAGGGATGGGCTTTCGAGTAACGGGGTCTGCGGAAGCTTGTAGGCTTATCGCTCCTCGCGCCACACAGTTGCCGGACGGCATCTGGCTGATAGTATAATCAAACGTCCAGACGAAGCCATTTTGCGCCGGCTTTATCAGGTACACGGACAACTTAGCTTGCCCGGAGGAATTGTAGATGCCGGCAAAGCCCGCGTTCCCCAGGGATACCGGCCCCTCATCAACAGCCAAGGCTGCGCAGGAGCAGATGACAACAAGGGCCGCCGTGAGCCAGATGGCGCGGACGCCCCTTGTTACTAGTCCGATATTGCAGGCAGCTATGCCCACGGATGCTCTATGTTCTGCACGGCGTCGTACCCTCGCCACATCATCAGGTGGTCTAGTACTGTGATCCTCACCATACTCTCGGCAACCGCCACCAGCCTGGCCGTGATTGTCGGGTCTCGGCGGGTTATTGCGCCGAGCTTGGTGTTCTCCATCTTGACCAGGTCTACAGTATCCTGACCGATTGAGATCGTGGCGGTCGGCTTCACAGCCACTCGCACCACGATGTCCTCGCCATTGGATATGCCGCCCTCGATGCCGCCGGCTTTGTTGGTGTGGAACCTGACCTTGCCGTTGTCATCGATGTAGGGGATATCGTTGCACTCAGAGCCTTTCATATTGGCGACTCCGAAGCCCGCGCCGAACTCGACTCCCCGGACTGCTCCAATAGACATCAGCGCGTGGGCCAGGGTGGCGTTGAGCTTGTCGAACACCGGCTCGCCCAGCCCCGCCGGAACCCCGCGAGCTATGACTTCGACCACTCCGCCCGCCGTGTCTCCCTCGTCTTTGATCTCCAGGACCCGGTCGATCATCTTCTGCGCGGCCTCGGGGTCAGAGCAGTTGATGATGTTGGCGCGGTAGTTGGCCTTGATGTCTTCAAATGCAAGCGGCTTTGCCTTGATGCCCATGCATTCGGTGACGCAGCCAAGCACCTCGATGCCCTGCTGCTCCAGAATCTTCTTCGCTACCGCACCGGCAGCCACTCGCATACAGGTTTCGCGGCCGCTCGCCCGCCCTGCCCCGCACCAGTCTGCGTTTTGCCCGTACTTGATCATATAGGTATACTCAGCGTGGCCGGGCCTGACCATATCCTTGACGTCGTAATACTGCTTCACGTGAATATCATGGCGGTCGACGTTGTGAATAATCATCCCGAGCGGCGCGCCCGTGGTTACCCCATCGCGCACCCCGGCAAAGATGTGCACCTGGTCGGTCTCCTGACGCGGCGAGTCCAGCGGGCTGGTGCCGGGCCTGCGGGCATCCAGTTCCTTCTGGACTTCCTCATCTGTTATCGCAAGCCCAGCCGGGCAGCCGTCCAAAATGGCAACCAGCGAATCTCCATAAGACTCACCACAAGCGGTGACTCTAAACATACGTCCAAATGTGTTTCCCAGCAAGTTAACTCACCTCCATAAATCGAAACAGGTCCACGGTGTTTCGGGATTTGAGCCGCAGCGGAAATCCCGAAACTGGATTCATCGCCAATACCAGCGCGCCCTCACCCTAGCCCTCTCCCCCAGGAGAGGGAATTCACTATCAAGCCATCTGAATCCCAGCTCCGGTGGACTTCATCAGCTCCACGAAATTGGGAAATGTCACGTCCAGCGCTTCCGCGCCTTCTATTTCAGTCGCGCTATCGGCTGCTAACCCCGCAACTGCCAGAGCCATTATAACACGATGGTCCCCGTGGCCGTCGACAACCGTGCCATTCAGCCTCGATCTTCTTATCACCAATCCGTCCGGCAATTCCTCGATATCCGCGCCCATTCTGGTGAGTTCTTCGCACATCACCGCTATCCGGTCGGTTTCCTTGAGCCTGGCCTGGGCGACGTTTACCAGCCGGGTCTCGCCTTCGGCGAAGCAGGCTGTTACCGCCAGCGCGGGGAGAGCATCGGGCGTGTTGCTCAGGTCCAATTCGCAGCCGACCAGCCCATTCGCGGATACAACCAAGCCGTCTGCTGTATCTTCTATCCTCGCGCCCATTGCCCGGAGCATATCGACTACGGCCTTGTCACCCTGCGTGTCCGCCATATCCAGACCGGTGAGCGTTAGTTCACAGCCTGTAATCGCGGCGGCGCAAAGAAAGAACGTCGCCGAACTGAAATCAGCCGGAACTGTCCTGTCGAACGGTCGATAGCTCTGCCCGCCCTTGATCTCGAACTCATCGGGCGCGACCTCTGATATCTCGATGCCGAGTTCTTTTACCCAGCGCAGGGTCATATCAACATAAGGCCGCTCTACCAAGTTCAAAGCTGTGATGTGAGAGTCGCCGGTGGCAAGCGGGCAGTTGATGAGCAAACTGGTCAGGTACTGGGAGGTTTTGCTGGAATCCAGTTCCAGGCTTCCGCCCCTCATTGGCCCCGTGATCTCTATCGGGGCCGCCCCGTTCCCTCGCTGTGATTTCGCGTCTGCGCCAAGAGCATTCAGGGCGGCGATAAGCGCGTTCGCCGGTCTTCGCTGGATCTGATCGTCCCCCGTGAACACTACGGATCCACTAGTCAGCGCTCCGCTGCCCATGGCAATATACAAGGTGGTGCCGGAGTTACCGACATCTACGATGCCATCAGGAATGCGCGGTCTGCCGCCGAACCCATCAACAATCCAGTCTTCGCCATCTTGTATCTTCGCGCCCAGTGCTCTGTATGCATTCACAGCCGACATGGTGTCCGCCGCAACCAGCGGTTGGCGAATTCCGGACTCCCCATCCGCCAAAGATGCCAAAGCCACTGCACGAACAGTGTGTGACTTTGAGCCAGGGATGGGTACAATACCACATAGGCTCGACCGGGTAACTAGAAGTCTCACAAGATTGCGACCTCGCAATGTGCGCTCACACTTTCTTAAGGATACAGGATTGGCCGGATGGTTGTCAATTACAGGCTCGAAACAGGCCTCGAAATTGACACGGGCCGGGTCATGTGGTACACTCTAGGCGCTTGGAAAGCAGGCCGTTTGAAAGGAGTTTCCCCCACCATGCTAGTAACAGTAAAGGGACGAAACGTAGACGTTACCGACGCCCTCAACAGCTACATCGACAAGAAACTCAACAAGCTTGAGAAGCATTTCCAGAATATCAAAGAGGCCAAAGCCACCCTGCGGGTTCAGCGGGGTATGCATATTATAGATGTCCAGCTCGAAGGAGACGGCGTTCTCTTGCGGGCGGAGGAACGCCACATCGCGGACATGTATGCCTCAGTCGACGCCGTGGTGGCTAAGCTTGAATCGCAGGTTCAGAAGTTCAAAGGCAAAGCATACGGCAAGAGCCAGGATGCTGGCCCCAAGGAGCGCGAGAGCGTCAAGAACCAGGCTATGGGCGAAGCTTTCGGATCGGGCGAGCAGGCTGACCCACAGAACCCCAGCATTGTCCGCATCAAGAAGTTCACCATGAAGCCGATGACTGCGGATGAGGCTGCGCAGCAGATGGAACTCGTCCACCACAACTTCTTTGTGTTCCGAGACGTGGACACCGAAGAGGTGAGCGTGGTCTACAAGCGCGACGACGGTCACTACGGCTTGATACAGCCGGTCTAGACGGGTTCGGCAAGTTTGATTTTGAATACGCCGTCCCCTGCATTGTGCGTCGGGCGGCGTTTTTGCTGTGTGGGAGAGACCTGAATGCCGGACACAATTTGCCTCGGTGAGGCGCTGATCGACTTTGTTCCGCTGGAGCAGGACGTGTCGCTGATTGAGGCGAAGGCGTTCAAGAAGGCTGCAGGTGGAGCGCCGGCGAACGTGGCGGCTGGCTTGGCGAAGCTTGGGCTGCGCAGCGCGTTTGTTGGCAAAGTCGGAAGCGATCCATTCGGGCGGTTTCTGGAGAAAGTCTTCGGAGACGCCGGGGTGGATGTCTCACGCATGGTTTTTGACCAGAAGGTCAAGACAGGGCTGGCATTTGTGGCGCACAAGCCCGGCGGGGTGCCGGAGTTCACGTTCTACCGTGACCCCAGCGCGGATATGCTGCTGGAGCCGTCCGAACTGGACGCCGACTTCATCGCCCGGTCGAGAGTCTTCCATTATGGATCGATCTCAATGATCTCGGAGCCGAGCAAGTCGGCGACGAGAGGGGCCGCGAGGATTGCATTGGAAGCTGGAGCGATAGTCAGCTACGACCCAAACTATCGGCCTTCGCTTTGGGAAAGCCCGGCGCAGGCGAAAACGGGAATGATCGAGGGGCTGGAGTTTGCTCACGTGGTGAAAGTGAGCGAAGAAGAACTGGCCTTTCTCACCGGCTTGGACTGCCTGGAATCCGGCGCGGCGGAGCTGCTGAAGATGGCGGCCAATGCATCTGTTGTATTTGTGACCCGAGGCCCCGATGGGTGCTTCTGGGCAACTAAGAATGAGCAAGGCAGCAGCCCCGGGTTCGAAGTCGAACCCGTAGACACCACCGGCGCCGGTGACGCTTTCGTGGCCGGGGTTCTGTTCAAGCTGCTTGAGATGGACATAACGCCCAGAACGATGGGTGGCCTGGGCGCAGGCAAAATCGGGCCGATCTGCCGATTTGCCAATGCAATGGGCGCGATAGTTGCCACCAAGCTCGGAGCCATACAGTCGATGCCGACAATTGCCGAAGTCAACAACTTTTTGAGTAATCACTGACCAACCCAAAACCACACAAGGAGCCACAACCGATGATCGTCACTACCAAAGAACTCTTCCAGGAAGCCTACGGCAAGTATGCTCTGGGCGCGTACAACATCAACAACGCCGAACAGACCATGGGCCTCTTCCGGGGCAACATGGATTCCAAAGCGCCCTTCATTATCCAGATTTCCAAGGGCGCAAGGTCCTACACCAACAAGCTCATGCTCGAATCCATGATCCGCGCAGCCGACACCATCTTCCCGGATGCGATATTCGCGACGCACCTGGACCACGGCGATGAGGCAGCTTGCTACGACTGCATAGACTCCGGTTTCTACTCCTCGGTCATGATCGATGCCAGCCACGAGGACTTCGAGGGCAACATCGCCACCACCCGACGCGTAGTCGAAAGAGCGCACGCCAAGGGCATCAGCGTTGAGGCCGAGCTTGGCCAGTTGGGCGGCGTTGAAGAGCACGTCAGCGTCTCCGAAGACCAGGCCCACCTCACCGACCCCAAGCAGGCGGCGGAGTTCATCGAGCGCAGCGGATGCGACAGCCTTGCCTGTGCCATCGGCACCAGCCACGGCGCGTTCAAGTTCGCGGGCACCCAGGGGCTGCACTTTGAGATTGTGAAAGCAATCCAGGAGCTCATACCGGGGTTCCCGCTGGTTCTGCACGGTTCCAGCTCGGTCCCGCAGGACGAAGTTGAGCGGATCAACGCGGCAGGCGGAGCAATGAAGGGCGCGAAGGGCGTTGACCCGGCGCAGTATCTGCCTGCGGCCAAGCTCGGCGTTTGCAAGATCAACATCGACACCGACGGCCGATTGGTCTGGACCAGGGTCCACCGAGAGTTCTTCCGCGACCAGCCCGACAAGTTCGACTTCAGGCCGGTAGGCAAGATCTTCATGGACGAGTATGCGAAGTTCATCGCCAGCCGCAACGAGCTCCTGGGCTCCGCCGGCCAGCTAGACGCAGTCCGAGCCGCGCTGGGCAAGTAAGCAGCGGACCAAGAAAGACCGCTATGCTGCGGGAACGTCGGTTAGCACTCAGGTCACAGAGAGCGCCAAATCTGAGTTCCCGCAGCTTCTCTACACAACCAGGGGCTGCGGGAACTTACGCTGTGCAGACTCGAAAGGTATTCACGGCAGACGTTCCCGCAGCATAGTACACTTTCAGTGCTTATCCTGTTCATCCTGTATATCGATGTGAGTTTCCTCAATGATAACCACAATCACCCTCAACCCGGCGGTAGACAAGACCATCTGTGTCGACAGCATCAAGCTCAACGATTCCAACCGGATCGTAAGCGTCGAGACCGACGCCGGCGGGAAGGGGATAAGCTGCTCCCGGATGGCGAAGAATCTTGGCGGCGAAACCCAGGTGATAGCGCTTCTCGGCGGCCAGACCGGGGACTATATCGAGAGCGTGCTCAATGGCCAGTGCGTGCCGCTCACCCGCATCCACACCCAGGCCCAGACCCGGACCTGCATCGCCATAGAAGAGTGCGCGAACGTGCCACCGACCACTTTCAACGAGCGCGGCGGGCCAGTCACCGAGAGCGAGCTGGCGAGCCTGCTGGCGGCAGTCGAGAGTGCCGCGGCGGAGTCTGATTACCTGGTGATGGGTGGAAGCGTGCCCAACGGTGTGCCAGTGGAGATATACTGCCTTATCGCCGAGATCGCGACCCTGAATGGCGCGCGGGCAGTGATCGATGCCGACGGCCCCCCTCTTACCTGCGCGCTCGAAACCAGGCCGTTTATGATCAAGCCAAACCTCGACGAAGCCCGCAGGCTGCTTGGAAGAGAACTCTCCACCCTGGATGAGGTCGTCGGTGCGGCGAGAGAACTGGGCAAACGCATTGAGTTGGCGATCATTTCGATGGGGAAAGACGGCGCGGTAGCAGCCTACCACGATGAAGTATACGCAGTCTCGTCGCCGGAGGTCAAGACCGTCAGCACGATAGGTTCTGGAGACTCCATGATCGCGGGAATCCTCGTTGGCCTCGAGCGCGGACTGGACATCGCCGACGCCCTCCGCCTTGGCGCAGCCGCCGGAGCCTCCACCGCAATGAGCGACGGCACCGATATCGGAACCCGAGAGAACGCAGAGAAGTTGATGGCGGAGGCGGTGGTTCGGCAACTGCAGCGCGATTAAGGAGCATTTCTTGGGCCAGAGGCACACAGTACTCTCCACAGGCTTGGTCTCGATTGTCATCGGCATATTGGCCACAACGTGCTGGGCAGCCACGGGCACGAAGACGCCTGCCTCCAACTGGCCTGGTTGGAGAGGGGACGGCTCGGGCATATCGAGCGAGAAGAACCTCTCGGTCTACTGGAGCCAGAAAGATAACATCGTCTGGAGAGTCGCTCTCCCGGATGAGGGCCACTCATCGCCAATCGTATGGGGAGACAAGGTGTTTCTCACGGGCGCGACTGAGGGCGGCAAGCGCCGCTGGGTGCTCTGCCTCAGCGCCCGCACGGGCAAGCAGCTCTGGAAGACCGACATCGCGCCCACCCGGGAGACAAAGACATACCCCATAACCGGCTTCGCTGCTTCGACTCCAGTCACCGACGGCAAGCGCGTCTATGCATTCTTCGATTCCCCCGGGCTGGTGGCCCTGAACGGGTCCGATGGCAAGATCATCTGGACAAGGGACTTTGGGCCTCAAAAGGCAATGTACAATACCGCCGCATCCCCGGTGTTGTACAAGAATCTGGTCATTGTGAGCCTGGATCAGGACTCGGAATGCGCCCTGGCGGGTATAGACGCCCGCACCGGCGAGGTGAAGTGGCGAACGGAGAAGAAGCCGCAGTTGGAGTGGTCCACGCCGCTTGTCATCAAGGTCGGAACCAGCGCTCAGGTTATCTCCAACGGCCCCACGGTCTATTCTCTCGACCCGGACACCGGCAAGGTGCTCTGGACATGCTCCGGCCTCAGCCCGGCGGTGACTCCCAGCGCGGTGTTCAACAAGGGCATAGTCTACGCGACCTCCGGCAGGAACGGCCCTACGGTGGCGATCGACCCAACAGGCTCCGGCGACATCACCGACACCAAGGTGCTGATGCGCCTCGCCACCGGAGGACCGTATGTGCCTTCGCCGGTTGTCTATCCACATCTGTTTTTGCCCGGCGACAACGGCGCGGTAAGGATGGTGGACTCCAGCGGAAACTTACTCGCCGAAACAAGGATAGAAGACCACTTCACTGCATCCCCGGTAGCTGCCGATGGTCACATCTACTGGTCAAGCGAATACGGGACTACCTACGTTCTCCAGGTGGGAAAGAACCGCTACGGTAAGCCGACTCTCAAGCAAGTTGCAGCAAACGCATTCAAAGAGAACTGCATGGCCTCTCCCGCGATATCTGCCGGCAGGATATTCATCAGAACGGTCAAGGCCCTGTATTGCATAGCAGGCCACAAACCAGCGCCGCCGACGCCAACCTCCCAGGAACCCGTGGCGAGTTACGAGGACCTGGAGGCGCGCTACAAGGCCCATCCCGAGTTTGAAGGGCCGGATGTGACCGAACGGCTGGCGGTCGTGATGGAACTGGGCAGGTCAAGAGACCCACGCGCCATCGACTCTCTGAAGCGGATAGCCAAGACAGACATCCACTGGGATGTGAACGAGGAAGCCGCGAAGGCTCTTGGGAAGAAGGGAGCGGCTGGTGTCCCGGCCCTGATAGAACTGCTGTCCGATCAACTTCCGTTCATTCGGGTCTCGGCGGCGCAGCAATTGGGCCGGCTCAAGCCTGTGGACGCCATCGACGGACTCACAAAGAGCTCCAAAGACCCGGACTCGCAGACCAGGGTAGCGAGCCTCGATGCCATGACAGCCATCGCGCTGACCCACCGGGAGTGCATCGACCGAATGGTGCCTGTGCTGGCAGAGGCTGCCGCAGACCCGGACAGCGCGGTCCGC
Organism: uncultured bacterium; assembly: GCA_964611645.1. Lineage (GTDB taxonomy): Bacteria > Armatimonadota > UBA5829 > UBA5829 > UBA5829 > CAZTAO01. Next base: position 46,685 of record CAZTAO010000004.1, read on the forward strand.
TACGCCGCAGTGAAAAGCATCGGCAGCCTCGGCAAGCTCACCGGTGCTGCCGGGAAAGCCGCGTTGGCCGCCGTTACCAAGGCTGCGGGAGACCCCAGCCCGCTGGTATCCCGACAGGCAAAAGAGGTCCTCTCAACCGTGTACGGGAGTGGTAAGGCTCGACCGCCCTCGCGTTTGCCGAAACGGTGACCCGTTGGCTGTCATTTGAATGCGGACTTGTCTATTCTGAAGATAGAGTGTCTTGTTGGCCTTTCCCCAGCGAATGCTCCACGAAGTGCATTGTCAGGTCGGCGCATGTTTTGAGAGCAAGGAAGAAGAGCAGCGCCAGCGCGGTTGAGTGTGATATGAAGAGGCCACCGAAGACGATTGTTAGGTGCATAGGAATGATCCTGGCATAGGGGAAGAAGAGCAGCGTACCGATGTTGATATTGCGGTCCTGGTCGCTGGACTGGTTGAACCTGTAGGAGAACGCGTGGTTCACGACAAACCCCAAGATGCTCAGCAGCACCCACGGTATGTCCAGTTTGGCCTTGGTGGCTCCGGCAAGCAAGAAAACCAGATACACGAAGTGGAAAAGTCCGTAGTGCGCGGCGAAGAACCATGACACGCACCCCTGACCGGCCTTTGTGTTCGGTACGGGCTGGCCATTCATCTTCAGGCCATTCGTTGTGAAGTGCTTCAGCCCACGGATTCGTCTGAAGTTGAAATAGCCGATGGTCACGCTCTGCGCCCAATATGCCATCATCAGGTCGCCGAGATTCCAGTGTTGCCACAAGGCGAGCACAATTGTCAGCAGGTTAGAAAGCAGCAAACCCGTTGCTGAAGCATCCCATTTGAGCTTACTTCGAGTCTTCTGTGCCACCCGAGTGCCCTCCATCTACTACCCTTCGCCGGAACCCCGCAGGAATCCTTGTCTACTTGAGGCGTATTGCGACAGCAGCTTTGGGGCCAAAGCCGCCGCCCGGAAACATTTCCCCGCAATGCGTCGTCACACACGTGTGCTCAGCGAATGCGCGCAAACGTCGCTGGGCTGTACGTGCCTGCGGGTACGAATCAACCAGGTGCGAGGCGAGCTTGAGCGCTTGACTCCGGCCAATCGGATGGTAGAGCGGTGTCGAACGGTACCCAGGTAGTGTTCCTGGAAGTCCCCGAATACGGCAGACGCGTGAAGTTTAGCCGCGAAGGCAGACACGCGACCAGTTCGGCTGTGGTTTCCGTCGAACAGGTGGGGGATGTGTTTCAGGTTCGCACCGCGTCCGGAAGCGTATACTCAGGCAGACTTCAACCGGGAGTGGATGCTCCAATGTTTGGATTGGGCGCAGCGTCACACAAATCGTCTTCGGCGCCTCCTCCCGAGGAGGACGTGCTGGACAACAAGTCACTGGTAATCAGCAGCGACTCCGGGCTGTACTCGTTCACCATCGAGTTCAGAAACGGCAGGGCTGATCTCACAATCCAGGGACCCAGCGGGATCACCACGGTTACAGGCAAGTACGCGCTCTCGCAGCTTCCATAGGCTGCCGGCTACTCTGCCTGGATCACCATCGGCATCCTGCGGGCCTTGTCCGTGGGCTTGATCGAGTCTGACTTGCTGATGAACTTCGCCTCCGCCCGCCTATCCACCACGCGAATCACTTCGAGCTCGGCTATCATCTTGTCTGCGCGATAGACGCCGTATCTGTCCCCGGGTCTGACGGCGGACGGGTCGGAAATATCCAGCATAATGGTCTCCGCGGCATCTGCTGAGATAGATTTCACTGGCTTGGTCTTGCGAGGATCAGCCTTGGGTGAGCTGTTGGGGTAGGTGGAATCCAGCTTGCTTACCAGCCTTTTGACCGCAGTATCCGCCGCCTTGCCCACCAGAGTGGACTTGATCCCCTCAAGGTTGAACCCACCGCCGCGCACATCCCAGTCCCGGTTCAGCGCCACAACCGCGATGGTCTTCAGGCCGCTTGCGCTCCCGCCGACTTTCACCGAAGTCTTCAACACACCGGTCGCGACATCCACTATCTGTCCGTTGAGGTCGACCGATGCCCTTACCCAGTCGCCTATGGCGATGTTGCCGATGCCGACAATGCCCTGGATGCCGGTCGTCTGTATGCGGCAGTTTAGTTCCATCAGCGCGGTCGCGCCGAGAATCTGGTTGTCGGGAGCTTTGGTTTCGGGGTTGACGCCGGGGAGGTTGCGCTCTTCCTGGATGTGCTGCATCCGTTCGCCGCGCACCAGCAGGGTCCAGCCCTTCTCCAGCAGTTGGTCCTCTATCATAGCGGGCAGCCACTGCGCCACCTGGTCACTGTATTCCCCAGACACGTGCAGGTTCATCACCGCTATCCGGTTGGCCGGTATTGCAGGTTTTGCAGTCTCAGTGGCGGGATTGTCATCCGCCAGCGCGGCCACCGAAGCCAGGACCAAGAAAAGTATCATCAAGCCGTGAGCCAATCGTCTCATAGCGTATCTCCTTCGTAGGAAACTATCCATACAAGAGTAATAGACGCTTTGTGGAGCGCGATGTTTCAGGTTTTTGAATCGCGAAAGGCGCGAAAATGGCGAATGACGCAACCTATGGGGTCCAGGAGAGTCCCCAAGCTGGTAGACCTTTCTTCCGGCGGATCAGAGTAAGGGACGCTTCGCCGTCCGCACGTGTGATCCTTACCGAATCGGCCCATGAATCTCCCAGATCGTGGGTAAACGGAGAAAGGTCAGCAATGTACGCAATATAGGCCCCATCAGGGCTCCAAGTAATGTCTCGGCTCGACAACCCTGGCGCGCGGAATGAATTGGTCTCCCCGCCGACCGGATCGTAGACGGTAATCTTGTTGCAGCGGACAATAGCGATGCGAGAATCAACCGGACTGAACTTGTAGTCTTCTGGCTCTGCAAAGGATTTCCATCTGCCGGTCTTGCTGTCGCCAACAACCAAGTCTCCGGCACCCAGTCCTTTACTTTTCTCCGCATCCACCCAATTGGCGAAGTACCTGCCATTTTCAGAGATCGCCCAATGCCCTCTGAAGTGACAGTCGGCTTTGATATTCGCTACTGTGGCGCCTGTCTTTGTGCTCACAATTACTCTGGATGTGCCTTTGCTGACTACTGCAAAGAGCGGTTTGATGGACTTTGGGCCATCACCTCTGATATTTCGAGGCGCGGCTGTTTCCCCGCCGAGATCGATGACCTCTGTTGTGTTGTCTGTAACATCCGCAAGCCAAATTCGGCCACCCAATCTTGACATGGCAAGATTGTTCGGAGCCAGAGCCGCCGGAAGATAGATGAGCGCAGCGAGCAGCAGCGTTAGAAAGGCGTAGCTCGTGGCGTTCATCGCGGCGGAGACTCCAAATGCTAATCTGACGGACCGTCGGAAAGGTCTGAGGAACATCAGTAAGGCGATACCCTCGAGCAATGTGGTTGCCGCATAGGCCAGAGGCACGCCAGGCCATAGTTCGGTTCCGTTGGGCAATGTGTAAGCTCCGATGACGCTGGTGATTGCGTTAACCAAGAACAAAAGGCCCAGCAATCTGGCGAAGCCGAACTGCTTCAGCCACAGTCTTGCGACAAACGTCTCCAAGAGGCTGACGGCTAACAGCAAAGGCACAGTAATGATCGCGGGAATAACAAGAAGCGTACAGGGGCCGGGTGCGGAAAGCATCTTGGCGACCGAAGGAAGTATCAGGTCAGCCACTGCGGGCACAGGACAAAACAGTAATGCACCGACGGCCAAAAGGAATCTGAAATAGCGTCTCATAGTTCCTCCGCTTCTACGGCAGTGCATCGCTGTGCTTAGTATGTCTTTCGCCCATTGTATCACACCTAACTTCGCTGCCCCTACTCCACAACACTCGTCTCCACCTTCGGCACCGGGTGCTCGTGCTTTGGGTTCAGGCGGAATAGTTGGAGCTTGGGCTCCTTGAACTGAGTCGCCGACCGGACCACGACCTCTTTGAACGTGGTCACTGGGTGGATGTACGTTGCGCGGTCGACTGCGCTTTGGCCGGATACGACCTGGAATATTCGCCAGCGAGCAACGTTGGGATAGCCGATATAGGCTCCGTGAGTCTCGCCCCCCGGCTCCGCCGCGACCGCTACTTCTATGGTGTCCCCTACCTCCGCGCCCAACACCGCTACGCCGTAGTCGCCGTCAGGCATAGCCTCTGGAGTCGCAAACCGGTAGTACCACTTGCCCTCTTTCTCGGAGATATCAGCCTTGTCGATGTAATACCAGTTCACTATGGGCGGCTCGCCGGTCACTCCCCAGGGTACCGGGCGGAGGTAGTTCTGGGCAAACGCCGCGGTCACCGTTGGGAACTCCGGCCAGTACTGCCCCGACACCCAGATAGCAAAGCTCCATTTGCGCGGGTTGTTGGTCAGGTATCTGTAGAACCAGAGTGTCTCCGCCGGAGGTTGCAGCGGGCCTGTCTCGGCCTCGTCAAACACAATCGGCACGTCCCACCTGTCGGCTACTGCGTCCACCCCGCCGGCCATGAACGCGTCCGTCATATGCTCCTTGGCGATGTGCTTTGAGTAAACAATCTGCTTCTGGGGGTCGCCCGGGTCGAAGTTCACCGGCGACCACTGGCTCTCGGTCGCCCAGCCCCAGCCTGAGTTCCAGTCCGGGACCAGGATGATGTGCCGCTTGTCGTGTTTGCGGATGCGGGTGATGTAGTCTTTGGTGATCTTGCGGATGAGTGGCGCGATGTCGGGAGTGGTCTGGCCTTCCTCTCTGAAGGACGGCTCATTGAGAAGTTGGAACATCGCCACCTTGGGGTCGTCCTTGAACTCCTTTGCCGTGGCCTCCCAGAACTGCCCGATCTGCTCCACAAACTCGTGGGTCATGCCGTAAGTCCAGTGCCAGTCAATGATTACGTAGATCCCTTCGCCGGTTATCTGATCCACCATCGGCCTGAGGTACTTCTTCACGTATCCCTCCGGCCCTCCGAACCTGTCAAAGAGCGGTCCCTCACGCTCGATCCCCGCCGACCAGTGATTCGGCAGGACGTTGGATAGCCCCAAGCGGCATGCGTTAAGCCCCATATCTCTGAAATACCGCGCCGCCAGTGCGTGCGTGCCATACCGGGGAATCTGGTCGAACCAGACCTCTCCGGGGAAGCTGGAGTAACCGCCCAGGGGGAACGGCTTGCCGGAAGCATCGACTATGTTCTTGCCCTTCACGCTAAGCCAATAGGAATCGGAACCTTTTGCGGCACTCGCCGGACGGGTCCGCACACTGATCGGCTTGGCCTTCACCGTTCTCCCCGCCATATCTTTTCCAGTCACGGAAATAGTGTAGGCAGTGTTTGGCTTGAGGTCGGTGACGGTGAGGCGGTGAGTATTCAGCAGCAATGATTGCGAGACAACCCTCTCAGCCGACACGGCGGCCTTCAGGGCAACTCTTGTGTCGGTGCGGTTGGCTGTCCGCCACTCAAGTGCAATAGAGTCCGAGGTCACCTGTCCTGCCTTCAGACCTGTGACACTTGGTGAAGCCGGTTTGATCGGCAGACCCGGTATCGAGAACACCGCGGGGCCGGAGGAGGTCCCAAAGAGGTTTCGCCCCTCCCCGCCTGCCATGCTTTCGTTGATGTAATATGTTCGTTTGATCTCAGCGGACAGTATAACGGGGCTGTACTTGATCTGCTTGAGCGGGATGGAGACGGTTACCGCCTCATCGGTTGCGCTGACAAGGCTTCCGCTGGGTTTGACCACCACCTGGCCGTCCGCGCCGGGCCCAACGCTCCACACGCTATCGGTCAATGCTTCGTTGTTGAGAGTGATAAGCAGAGTGGTGTCGGCATGATGAAACTCGGTTCCGCCAACTCCTATCGCTTTCATCTGCCTTCCCAGTTCCAGCTTCCCCTCGAACCGCAGGACCAGGCTCCCTCCGGCGGCGGATGCCTTGAGCAGCTCAATGTAGGGGCATTCCTTGGTGTCATTGGCTGTGTTCCGGAATGTCTGCGGCAGGGCGAGAGGCTTGCCGTGGCAAACCGACACACCTGAAAACAGCGCGAGAGAACAGACTATGGTTACGAGCAGCGACCTTAGAAGTGACATGATAAGAACCTCCCCTTGCCCCTCCTGCGAGGAGGGGGAATGACTATCAAACTCAAACCACCCGCTTCAGATAATCTCGCCAGCGCATCTTGCGCTTGGTGGACTCGCTGGTCATGCATCTGATCTTTCCGAATACGGCGCGGTCGGCGAATGGGCGGTCGTGTTTGCCCATTATACACCAAGCGATATTGGCATAGCCATTGGGGTCGCGGCCGTCGAGGGCGTATTTGTCGTTGAGGTAGATGGCGCGTGCCAGGGCGTCTTCCGGGGTCGGCGACCACTCCAGTATCTTCTTCGCCCAAAGCATCCGCATATAGTTGTGGATCACGCCGCGTTGCACAAGCTCACCCTGCGCCGCATTCCAGAGTTCATCGTGAGTCTGACCGGCTTCGAGTTCCTCAAGGGAGTAGAGTTCGGGCCTGGGGTCGAGGCGGTGGGCATCAAGCGTCCTTCTTGCCCAATCCGGAGCGGCTGATATATCGTCGTATTGTGGGTTGTGGAAGCAGAAGTTGATAGCCAACTCCCGCCGCACTATAAGCTGCTCGATGAACGCATCGATGCTTTCACGCGGCGCGTCCGAATCCATAACTATCAGCGCAACCGTCAGAGGCGATATCTGGCCAAAGTGCAGATACGGGCTGAGGCCGCTGGTAATGTCCTCGCCTATCTCGCTGTGCTTGTCGGCGTAGTCAGGAAGCTTCGACTCGATGAACTCTTCCAGCCTGCGCGCCGCTTCGGAGAAACCACCCTTCACACCAGGCACGGGGAGAACCGACTGGTCCGTGTCCAGACTCTCCGCCAACTGGGCAGGGGAATGTGCGGCAAGGTCCAGTCCCGCAGGCAGGCCACCAGTCCAGGTGTGGACGGGCCTAAGAAGAGCCGGCATTGCCACAAGACACTGGTCCAAAATCTTGCGGATCTTCGGCCGAAGAGTATACGCGCCCCACTCCTCCTTGCCGGAGAAGCGAACGGGAACGACAGTGTCGGAGTCGATCTGTGTCAGGGGGACGGGAAGCCTGGCGGCGGCATCCGAGCGCCACTTGCGGCCAAGGCGGAGGTAGTCTTCGTCAACAACCACCGCACAGGCGTTGGTTTCTTCGGCGACACTGGCAACGCCCTCGCACGGGTCTTCCCGCCGAATCACAAACCCCAGCCCTCTTGCGGCGCATCCTCCGGCGACTTCAAAGAGACCTTCGAGCATAAATTGAAACGCCCGCAAACTCGCCATCGGGTAGCGGTCGAATAAGCCGAAGTAGACCAGAACCGGCTTGCCAAGTTGGTTGGCGAGCCCGATTGCATGGTTGAGCGCAGGGTTGTCCGCAAGGCGATGAGACCTCTGCATCCAGTATATGACGCAGTCTCCCGCCTCGTCGACCGGTTTGTCGTTGAGCCGGGTAACCCTCAGCCTCCCGATCTCGTCGTCCGGGATCATTTCTCAGGCCTTCTAGGCCGCATCGGCGGGCGAGAAGGTCCGGAAGACGGCCCCGACGGTCGTCCCGGTGGTCTTCCTGAAGAAGGACCAAAGGAAGGCCCCGATGGTCGCCCTGGTGGTCTTCCATGCGGAGGTCCGGAGGATGGTCCGGAGGATGGTCCGGACGGTCGGCCGGGCGGTCTTCCGTATGAAGAGCCAGATGATGGGCCGGACGGGCGTCCGGGAGGTCGTCCCGCTGGGCCTCCGCTGAAAGGTCTTGGACTCTGGCTGGGGGCGGGTTCCAGCGCTTTGCGCATGTCCACGATAGGGAACCCTTTGACTATCTCCGAATAGCTTCTGGGAAACTCCGGCGGGGTAGGGCGCAGCTTTTTGACTATCACTATCTTTCGGGGATCCGTGACCCCCGAAAGCACGAACAGCCTTGGCTCATTTATAGCTCCACCGAGCCTGCCGACTATCTTGCCGGTCGCGACCATTTCTCCGAGGATGTCCGCCCCCTTCTGGGCCAGCATTACCCCGCCGATTTTCAGGAACGGCAAACAAAGCTCCGCGATGATGGGTAACTGGGCAACCGCACGGGCCGTGGTGGCGTCGAACTTCTCCCGGTAGCGCGCGTCCTGGCCCGCTTCCTCGGCTCGCAGGCACAGCACCTGCACCCCGGTCAGCCCCATCTTCGCAACGGCGCCCCGAATGAACTCAACCTTTTTGAGAGTCGAGTCCAGCATGACTACAGTCAGGTCGGGCCGCGCGATCTTGATGGGAACCCCAGGAAAGCCCGCGCCCGTACCGATATCTATCACGCTTCCGCCCTGGGGTATATCCCACGCGGCGACGCAGGTGAGAGAGTCGAGGAAATGCTGAATGACCATCTCCTCTGGCTCGGTGATGCGGGTGAGGTTCATCTCCTCATTGGCCTCGATCACCAGCCGCGCGTATTGGTCGCACTGCTCCAACTGCTCATCCGAGAGTTCTATTCCAAGTATCGCCGCCTGATTCCTCAGGGCAAGCACGGGTATATAAGACAAGTTTCCACCTCGAAAATCGTTTGATCATGTAATTCCCTCCCCTGGGGGGGAGGGTTAGGGTGAGGGCGCTACGTAACAATAACACACATGCTCCGTATCGCCGACGAAGGTCACATCCCCCCCTCTACGGAGGCCCCCTCCAAAGGGGGAATTGGGCCAGTCGCTCCTTGTTACCTGGTTCCTCACTCCCTCACTCCCTGCTTCCTGTCCACTCTTCTCATCTGCTCCAAATACACAGAAAGTATGGCAACATCCGCCGGAGTTACGCCTGGTATCCGGCCTGCCTGGCCAAGGGTCAAAGGGCGGACTCTGGCCAGCTTCTCCTGGCCTTCGCGGGAGACCGAGCGGAGAGAGTGGTAGTCTATCTGCTCCGGGATGCCGGTTTCTTCAAGTTTCTTTGCCTGCCCGACCTGAAGCTCCTGGCGGTCGATGTAGCCTCGGTACTTCACCGACAGCTCCACCTCCCGCGCAATGTCGGAGGGTATATTCTCCATAGGATACAGTTCCGCCAGATCGGCGTAGCTGACCTCTGGCCTACGCAGTAGCTCCTCCAGGCTCACCGCCCGGTTGAGGTTCTCCAGACCCAGAGCCTGCACGGCGCTCTCGTCCGAAGGCCTCACCATGGTCTCACTCAGCCTTCGCTGCTCCGAGCCGATCACTTCCCTGCGATGCTTGAATGCTTCCCATCTTGCGTCATCCACCAAACCAACCGACCTGCCGATGGGCGTGAGCCGCAAGTCCGAGCTGTCCTGCCTCAACAGCAGGCGATACTCAGCGCGGGAAGTCAGCAGTCTGTAGGGGTCAGAGACACCCTTTGTAACAAGGTCGTCTATCATCACGCCTATGTAACCCTGGTCACGCCCTATCACAATCGGCTCCTGCCCTCGCAGGCTCTGGCAGCAGTTGATCGCAGCCATCAAGCCCTGCGCGGCAGCTTCCTCGTAGCCGGAGGTGCCGTTGATCTGGCCGGCAAGGTAAAGCCCCTCGACCGGCTTGGTCTCGAGGCTGGGCTTGAGTTGGGTGGGCTGGGCGAAATCATATTCTATGGCATAGCCGGGCCGCAGCAGCTTGTGGTCCTCAAGGCCGGGGATAGTGCGCAGGAACTCTATCTGCACCTCCTCCGGCAGGCTGGTGGACATCCCCTGGACATAGACCTCGTCGGTGTCCCAGCCCTCCTGCTCAAGGAAGACCTGGTGGCGGGCCCTGTTGGGGAACTTCACAATCTTGTCCTCAATGGACGGACAATACCTCGGCCCAACCCCATCGATCCTTCCGCCATACATCGCCGAGCGCAGCAGGTTGCGGGTGATGACATCGCGGGTCTGATCGTTGGTATATGTCAGCCAGCATGGAAGCAGGTTGTCGCGCCGGATGGGTTCGGACATAAACGAAAATGGCCCGGCATCCGGCTCGGCGAGCTGGACTTCGCATCTGGAAAGATCGATGCTCTTCTTGTCGATGCGCGCGGTGGTGCCGGTCTTGAGCCTGCCAAGCTCCAGCCCCGCCTTCCGGAGGCTGTCCGACAAGCCATCAGCGGGAAACTCCCCCGCCCTGCCCGCAGGAAAAGAGGTCTCGCCAATATGCATCAGGCCCTTGAGGAAAGTGCCGGTGGTGACTATCACCCTCGCGGCTCGGAATTCCACACCCGTTTGGGTGCGAACCCCGACGGCCTTGCCGCTTTCGACAATAAGTTCCTCAACCATCGCCTGCCGCACGCTCAGATTGGGGGTATTAAGCAGGCGATTCTGCATATAGCGCTCGTACATGCGCTTGTCGACCTGCGCCCTCAGTGCCTGGACTGCGGGGCCTTTACTGGTATTGAGGAGCCTGATGTGGGTGTAGGTAGCGTCTGTCGCCAGCGCCTGCTCGCCGCCGAGCGCATCGATCTCGCGCACCAGGTGACCTTTGGCAGGCCCGCCGATACTGCAGTTGCAAGGCATGTGGCCGGATGTGCTGAGGTTAATGGTGAGCAGCAAGGTCTCAAAGCCCATCCGAGCACAACCCAGCGCAGCCTCGCACCCCGCATGCCCCGCCCCCACAACAATCACATCACAATTCATACATCAATTATACCACGGGTGCCCTAGCGGCGGGTTTTGGGGCGGCGAGCACGGTGGGCAAGGTCGAAGACCGCGCCTTGGGTGAAGCCGCTACCACGCTGCCTTGCAGCTACATCCTCCGGTGGTACATGGTCAGTGGGAGCAATATCGCCATCATCGCCACCCAACTGATGAAGAGCGATAGCGGCAGGCCGAGAGTGGGTTGAAATGTGTGTGTCACGGCGATCATTATCGCCATCCCCATAAGTATGATCGGCATTTGCCTGCAGATGGTCCAGAGGCTGTGCCTGGCCTCGTAGGCAGTTATGATGGTAAGCATCGGGAATGTGGTCACAAACCCTCCCAGCTGGCTCTTAACCACAACCAACCCGCTCACCACCGCCCCGATCACAACCGCCTTCTGCCATACTGGCATCAGACTTCTGTGGCTTGGTTCATCTCTTCTTGGGGTGCCGAAGTAGAGGGTTATGGCGACTATCAGCACAGCAATTTCGCACTGCCAGAAGAAGATCTCCGTGTTGGGCAGCGTTCTGGAGAAGAAAGCGCCGAGCAGGCCGTAGGCCACGGTAGAGATCGCGATGGACGCCGATATCGGGACCTTGAAACGCAGGTGCAATACCCTCACCAGGTGGATGAACCCCAGCAAGGCCAGCAGCCCGAATGAGTTGGATACTCCCACCGGTTTGCCCAGAGCAAGGCAGGCGGTGGTGAATGGTATCGGGAGCGAGAGCACAAACGCCTTCAGGACAGGGCGGCGCAGGTAGGCGATGAACGTGCCCAGGATAGTCACAGCCACAACCATCACCACATCCCAAGGGCCAACCTGAACCGTCACAACGCTTCTCCTCTCTCCCCAATCCACCATGTTTGTACACGTCCAGGCAGCAAGAAGTCAAACCGGAGCAACATTCCTCCTGACAAGGGGGCCAGGGATTTGTGTCGTCTGCTTCGACATTTCTACTTGCACATTGCGAATACTAGTGCTATCATTTGCTACCAACGCACGCTGTGACTGACGAGGTTGCCAGTTGGACGGTTACAAGTACGCCGGCTACAGAGTGGTTCAGTTTCCCGAGCAGACCAGATCTGCGCTTCGGGAGATCGCCGGTCGCCTGATACCGGACCGTATGGAGATACTCGATGGTTGGATCGAGCGGCAGTGGGAGGCATGGGAGCCGCCGGGCCTGACGAAAGATGACGTCCGCCAGGTGTTCGGCGAGATGCTCAGCCGCATATTGATGTGTATGCGCTCCCAGCGGCCCGAAGAAGCCTTGGCCGACCTCGAGGAATACGGCGCTATTCTGGCCGAGAGGCAGTTTTCGTTTGAGGCGCTGATAGTCAGTGTCCACTTCCTCGAGGAAACCTACCTGGAACGACTGCTCGACGACGCCCACCGCACCCGCAAGCTTCTGGTCGCAATGGATGAGTTCCTGCACGCCGCGCTTGCCGCCCTCGCTACATCATACTTCCAGGCCTACCGGAGCGAACTCCTGGACAAGGCAGAGGTGGGGCGGATTGTTCAGGAGGGGCTTCTTGCGAAGATCCCCAAGAAGGCAGCCGACCTCGAGATCGCCAGCATATACATATCTGCCAGAGAACAGGCGCAGGTCGGCGGCGACTTCCTCGACTACTTCATCATACCGGGTAAAGGTATCTCGTTCCTGGTGGGAGATCTTTCGGGCCACGGGGTAGAGGCGGCGGCGGACTCCGTGATGCTGCGTTCTCTCTTCCGAGGATTTATGCGGGAGAATCCCGACGCGGCAGATGCGATGTCGAGGCTGAACCGGGTTCTGGAAGCAGACCTCAAGTCCGGCAAGTTCGCCACGGCCGTGTCAATTACCTACGACCTTGAGGGGCACGTGGACTTGGTGAGCGCGGGGCACCCGTTTCCCATCCTTTGCAAAGGCGACAAATGCACCCTGCTGGAAGGGAAAGGCATACCCCTCGCGGTGCTGAAGAGTGAGCAATATCAGGCGTCGCGTTTCGACCTTGAACCCGGCGCAGTGCTGGTTGCCTACACCGACGGCGTCATAGAGGCCAGACGCGACCACGAGTGCTACGGCGAGGAGCGGCTGGTTGCAACAGTAGCTGAGAGGCTCGGTGAGCCCGCCAGGACTATAGCGGAACACGTTGTGGACGATGCCCACCGCTTCGCCGGAGGCAAGTTCGGCGATGATGTAGCCATACTAGTGCTCCGACGGCTGCCGTAGCCGCAGCTACTTCCCGCCTCGCCCATCCATAATCGCCTGTATCTGCTGCTTCGTGAGCTTCTTGTCGCTGGTGATCAGGTAGACCGGCTTCCATATTCCACCCATGGAACCCCTGTTATACACCCGCACCGCCAGCAGATCGCCGCCGGTGAGTCCGGCGCCCTCGAGGGGCACGCTGAATGGTGTGATCCACATCTTGGAAGGCAGCAGGCCGGTTGTCTCGTAGGAATGCTCCAGCAGCAGCTTGCCATTTACGTACACCCACGTGTCTTCGTCGCAGGCTGCGAAGTACAGATACTTGAACTGCTTGCTCTTCGCCTGTTGGGGAGTGAGCGGCAGTCTGGCTCGGTACCAACCGGATCCGATGTCGCTGCCCCAGCCCTTGGCCCCGGTGTCGGTGCGAAGAGTTCCCCACTTGCTGTCGTCAAAAGTTGGAGCAAACCACTTGCCCTTTACCCCGGCGCTTGTCGGGTCCATCTTGAACTTCCACGGCTCCGGGAACTGGGCTATCTTCACCCGCGACACGTCTATCCCCGCCAGCAACTGCTCTTTGGGAATGTCTTTGTAGCCCAGATCGGAGAGGCCGATTATCCGAATCGCCATCTCCTGACGGAGTGCGTCCAGGTCGCCTTTCGCGGCATCGATACTCCTTATCCAGTTCTCAGTGCCTTTGACCCACAGGTCGTTGGGGAACCGGCCCTTGGCCCGGTTGAGCGCGTTCATGAGGGTGGTTAGGTAGCGGACATCATCCACACCCTCGCGGTACCCTTCCCAATGGGGTGTGTCGAGGACGCCGCTCTGGGTCCGATAGGCCATTGCAAAGAACATACTCTGGTCAACAGGGTCGCCCTGGATGTGGATGTAGGACCAGTCCATTGTGCCATCGAACCCAACTCGCCACATTCCCAGCCCCTCGCAGCGTCTCTGATATTCCGGCATAGGCAGGCCGGCGATTGGGTTCATATAGGTGTAGATCTTGCGGCCCTGGCGGTGGAGGCCATCAATTGCCCGTCGAAACTCATCGCTGACCCTCATCTTTTCGAAGTTGCCTATCTGGGCAAACTCCTGATAACGCCCCATTGCCTGCTCGGGGGTCAGACCCACTGCCGCCATCTGCATAGCTTCAAGCCCCGCCGCCTGCAGGATCGGGCGGTCGAGGATGTCACCGACTCTCGGGTAGAAGTCGCCCGGGTCCATCACCGCCACGAACACCTTCCCGCCGGCTTCGCGAACCGATATCATGCTGTCGCGTTCTTTGGACAACTGCTCGCCCCACCACTCGTCCGAGGCTGCAAAGTAGACTTCATACCCCCGGGCCTTGGCCCACGCGTTGATCTCACGAACGAGCCGGTGGTTCTCGGCGCGCTCGGGTTGCGTCAGAGGGCGGTCCGTGAACATGAGAGGGTGGGCTACCAGATAGAGCGTTTTGGGGCGCATTCCGACGCTCTCCCGGACAGCCAGCACCCGCTCGATTGGGGTATAGTCGATGCCGCCGTCCTTGCGCACCTCCGGCCCTTGGTAGATATTGGGGTTGTCGAGGCCGTGGGCGAGCATGTTGCGCATTTCGAGGCGCATCTGCTCCTCGTTGACTTCCCCAAACCGCTGCGGCGCCGCTCCAGGCGCGACAAGATAAGTTGGGTAGTAGATGGAGTACTCGATCATCGGAGGCAGGAGGTCGAACGGATACACCTCCACCGCCAGCGGCATTGAAAACGCCCCGGCGTCGGGGGAGGTGATCTTGATGGTTGTCCTGTAGGTTCCCGCCATGGCATCTTCGGGCACGTGGACAGTAATCCAGAACTGCTTGCGCTTCTCGATGGTGACCGGCTGTAGGGTAGAGGCGTCGAGGAGAGTCCCGCGAACCGCGTTCTTCATCATCTTCGGGTTTTCGGCGGTCGGGGCTGGTTCGATGGTGAGGAAGTTCTCATCGTGGACCAGCAGCAGCGGCATGGTGGCACGTTTGTCGGAGAGGAACTCGTGGGTGTAGTATTCTTTCACCACGCGCACATCAACCGCATCCGCCGGCATTTCCCCGCCCGGCCCGCGCAGTCGACCAATCTCCACACGCACCCCGCCCAGCCGACGGCCCGCGCTCACCACAAACGATGCCGGCTCATATTCCCCTCTGCAAGCCCGCACCCTGATACCCGAAGGTTTCTTGCACACAGGAGGCAGCGGCCCGTCCCGCAGGATCATGTAGTTTGTTACCGCAGGCTCGACCACGTTAACGCTGAAGTCCGCCGCAAGGCAAGGCCAACTCAGCGCAATCAACATTGCATACAAAGCTCCGGACAGCACAACTCGGTTCATTTGGGTGGCTCCTGAATGGTTGACGATTGAATGTTATCAGTTGACGGTCATTCCGACCGCAGGAGTGCAGCATCCGCAGGCGCTGCATTTGAGGAATCTGCTTTCGTCTCTGGGTGGTGATCCCCCAATCGCCACCCTCCTGTCACTTCTCACCTAGCAATCTGACTACTATATCATTCCATTGCTTCACTTTCTTCGCCTGAGCATCCTTGTCTCCGGGAAAGCCCACTTCCACATTCCGGATCACGCCGTTCTTGTCGATGAAGTAGAGCACTGGAATACCCTCTATCTTATAGGGTTTGCTGAGAACGCTGCCACCGAAATCCAGGCATACGGTATAGCTTACTTGGTTGTTCTTCACAAACTTGTCAACAACAGACTTCTCTTCGTCCAGCGCCACACCGACAATTCTGACGGCTTTGCCCCTGAATGTCTCATTCAGCTTGACCAGGTTGGGGATAACCTTCCGACACGGGGGGCACCACGTAGCCCACAGATCCAGGACCACGACACTCCCAGGTTTGCCAAAGCAACTAGACAGCTTGAACGCCTTGCCATCCAGTGTCTTCAGGGTGAAGTCCGGAGCTTTTGTCCCCACGGCAAGTACCCCGGAGCCCGCACCGCCCTCAGTCGGACACGTAGCGCCTGTAGCCTTGTTCGGTGCAACTGACCGGGATGTGGAGGTCTGCCGTGAACAACCCACCGGCAGAACCAGGAGAACCAGAACAGTAATGATCAACAGCAACAATGTTCGTCTTGACATAGTTTCAGTCCTTTCGTGCCTCTGGCAAGTCCCTTTCCGGGCAATCATATGCCTGAGTTGCAGCCGTCGGCTGCAACTGCATCCGACACATCGGGAGGTTCCACCCCCAACCTTCCCCACCCAGGGAGGGGATTCCTGCGTGACGATAGCCTAAAGTCGGGGACAGGGGGCTACTTTCTGACTTGCGCCTCAACCCCGCCCAGCCGCAGCGGGGCTTCTCCCCAGATGCGGTATTGCGCCGCTACGCCTCGCTCGTCCTCGTCGGTCAGGCCGACAAGTCGGAACTGCCTGACAACTCTGTCATCGCTTTGCATCACCCGATTGGTATAGTCCAGCCTTATCGGATAGCCATCGGGATATCGGGCGACCGAAGGTGTAAGTTCATGAGCAGGCGAGTAGTCCACCCACGCAAGGTTCTCCCGGACTTCATCCATGCTCGCATAGAAGAACGCGCAGCCGTGCTTCTCCACGGGGTCCAGCACCGCCATCCAGCCTTGCTCCGGACGGTGCTCAAGATACCGGTTGCCGTAGACATCCGTATCATGCAAACGCACTCGCGTCGGCCGGCCGGCCACCGGGACCAGCAGGACATCGTTGGCGTCAGGCGTGCTACCAACCGTGGTGTAGAAAGTGTACTGAGTGCTCCACCTCCGGTCGGACCAAGGATACTCGATTCTCTGCTCGATGTCCAGCACCGGTGCATTGCCATACATCGCGTAGTAGTTGTCCACCTTGCCCCGGAAGGTAACCTGACCTGCCTGATTCTTCCACTCGAACCGTGGCAGACTGACTTTGACTATCGACCTCAGCGGCCCTGAGATTATCCTCTCAGGTTTGCTCCAGATGGAGTCGCCTGACCAGGAGTTGGAGAAGAAGTAGTTGCCCCAGTTATTCCTGATGTGGGTGAAAGACTTGCCATCCAGACTGCATTCCGTGATCGCCCCCGCGCCGAAGTTGCTGATATCGTTGGCCGCGGTTATCTTCGCCGGCCCTTTGATCTGTACCGATAGCCGTCCATTGCTCATCACTGCATTGGCAATGTCGGTGCTTATCTCCTCGAACTTCACCGCTGCGGCAGGCCAGGCAGGTATCCCGGACGGTTTGGAATCATAGTAGAGATGGTAAGTCGCATCCTTACCCTTGGGCAGGCTCACCTCTATGACCAACTCATCGTCGTAATCCAACCGCCCGTTGCCCATGGCGAGGTAATGGCCGGTCCCGTCACGCTCGTCGACCTGTACCGGCTGCTCATTCTTGCCGCTGAACAGGTGCACCGATCCCCACGCAAGGTCATTCAGGCCAGTCAGCTCATACAACTGCTTGCCGGCAAGAACCATCGGCTGATTGCTCACCGCAGGATCGTCCGCGTCGAACTTCATCACCAACCGGTACCGACATCCCGCCACAGCCCAGTCGTTGGACTTCTTTTTCCCAACAAACACTACAGGCTTCGCCGGATCAAGCACTGCTCTGGCTGGCCCGAGCTGGTTATCGGGAGTGAGTTCCACCAAGTCAGGTTGGCCGCGCCTAGCGCCGGGTTCTGCAGGTCTGGAGTATTTCGAGCGGTCAGGAGCCGCAGGTGGCGACCACGGCTTGAGCGGAGCATGCGCGACTATCGCCGCCGAGCGCTTCGGTCCCAGCGCCGGATTCCTGTCGCCCGAAAGGATGTCAACCCCCTTCACCTGTACTGTGGGGCTACTCTGGCCAACGCTGTAGTAGAAGTAGCACGTGACTGAGGCGTCATCGCTGGTGATCTCAAAGTACCGCCCACCCGATTCCCGAGGCGCGAAGTGTTTCTCAAACACCGCCTGAAGACCCCGCGCATTCGCCAACTCCTTGAGCCTGTCATATACAAACAACTGCCACGTGGCATCATCAGGCTCTGTCTTGCCGCGATCCATCAGTAGAACCACACCTTTGCCGTAGTCCACCCTTGTCGCCGTAAACCCAGCCTGCTCCACCCGCCTGCCGCCGTTGACCTGTTCATCTGTCAGGAATGACGGCGGCCTGTTGAACGTGGCTGCGACCCCGCCGGCAGTGACCCAATCCCTCAATCCCGGATGGTCGGAGCCATCCAGCAGCACCAGCTTGTATCTGCCCAGCCCGAATCCCTGCGCGTCCTCGTGATGGGCGCTGTCGAAGTCCTTGAGGAAGTAGCTGGGCACATCCCAACGGCTGCAGACCACGAAGACATCGGGCTTGTGCGCAAACACCGGCAGGCTGGAGAACGAGCCATACATCTTCTGCATAATCGCCCACAGGTCATCCCTGGCATACTCGCGCGCAGGCTCCTCCCATAGGTGGATGATGTCGCTGCCGACGGCGTATATGCTCGTCAGCATTGCCCTGCGCGTGTTCACGTCCAGGTTGTCGCGCCCCACCCAGGTCATGAACTGGAAGGTCTTGTCGAAATCCAGGGCGCGGATAGTGCGGGCAAAGATGTAGTTCTGAAGCGGGGCGCTGTAGGCATTTGCCGTGAAGCCGTCGATTGTGTTGAGCATTGCAGGGGTGTCTGCCCATTGCACACCCCCGAAGCACGGCCCGTCCCAGGTTGTGGCCAGTATAGTCGGATACTTCTTCCGGATGTGCTCCGCAAACCGGATATTCGCCAGAGCCTGCACTCGCCGCCCGACCCATTTTCTGAAAGCTCCCCACTCCGGGCCGGTCCAGATCGACGCCTCAAACAGGTCATATCCGCTGAACCGTGTGAAGTCAGCGTTATGCCTTCGAAGCGGCAGAATCCACGGCCCACCGTAAGTGTCCCCCCCGCTGTAGCCGCTGTAGTATGGAGATGAGTAGCCGCCTTCGGTGTCATCGGAGTAGTCTTCCGGATTGCCGGGAACCAGGGCGTCTGTCGCAAACTGCCCGGCAGTCTCCTCCAGCATATGGACAGTATATATGTTCTCCGGCCCGATGGAATCTACGATTGGATCAACCACTTCCCGGAAGAAGTCCGACCTGATCTTGGCGTCCTGAGCAATGTTCGCCATCGAGAACCGTGACCAGCTCTTGGGAGATTCCGGCCCCCACCAGATCTGCACAATCAGCTTCTTCCCGGATCGTGCCAGCCGCGATGCAACCTCGCGAGTGCCTGTTCCGGGCCCGCCCATCTGCACGCCGACGTACTGCACCTCTGTCGCCTTCTCCAACCGCTGGAGCTGCTCTTCCGTGAAAACCAGGCCATTGTTGTAGACCATGCAGCCTACGTTGCCCGCGAACGCTGAGACCGACAGGAGAAGAAGAGCAATCGTCGTCATGATTAACTTCATGGCTTCCTCCTCTCAACGCTGCCGACCTTGATCGCCGCCGACTCCCACGCCCGGTATTCCCGTGCAACACTATCAGGCTTTTCGCTGCCCATCGCAATCACCCTGAATCGGTGCCGCAAGATAGTCGGAGGCTGTAGACCCGTGTAGGAGAATGACATCGAGTTGTTCATCTGCCACATAGCCCATCCGGCGCTGAATCCCAACTGACCCGAGGGTGTGGCATTCGCATCACGTCCAGTCCCGTAGAACACCGCCAGACCCAGCTTGTCTTTCTCATTGACCCAAGCATACCAGCCGTCATTCACGCTTGGAGTCTCCACCAGACCCCCAACGCCATCAAGTCGGCCATCCGGGGTCAGTGGTATGCTCTTGTCGGTCAGGACAACCCGCCGGGGCGTGCCCGAAGAGCCGTCCAGCAGAACATCGTCCAACTGGGGTCTGTGGCCGAGGACAAGCCTGTCGGAGTAGGTTCCGACCCATTCACCTTTGGCTGCCGTGCACTCGATCACATCCTCCACGTCGTATACAGGCACTCCTGCGAGCATAGAGAAGTATCGCGTTACATCCGCATTCAGAGCCACCGATCCATCCGCAGCCTTGATAGTAGAGTCCAAACAGGATGTGCTCACAATCTTCCTCACTGGCCCATTCACCACCAGCTTCACGGCGCTCCACCGATTCTCCGGTCCGGATGGGAACGGGCAGGAATTCATGACCACGCTCCAGTTGCTGCCCTGCCCGGTCATGGAGCGCCCTTTCCAGGTCAATCCAACCACCGACGCCTGCCCGTAGTTCGCGGGCAGGGCTGCCGAGAGATCCAGAAGCCCCGTGCCCTGCACGTTCGTAGTCAGCCCACCGCTCGAAAGCCTGTAGTGGGATTGGCTGTTGCGGGTGGCTGTTGCGGACACACCAGAGGGGAATTGCGGCGGGGGCATCGGAGTCTTGCTCATATAGAGGTATAAGACGCTGCGGGTCTTTGCCGGGGCCACAAACACTATCTCGTCCTGAGGGTCCAGGCTGAAATCCTTCTCACCAACGAAATGCCCGGCGGCATCGAGGTGATCCACCTGGAACGGTACGGGGTTTCCGTTGGCCACCAGCCGCAGCGAACTCAGCAGATACCCGGCCCCCGCTGCCTTCCCGGCGATATCGCCCCAGCGGATGATAACAGGCCGCTTCGGCAACACCCCCTCCGCAGCCTCAACCGTGACCGAAATCCGGGCCTCCCAACGCGCATCCCACCACTTTTCTACAGCAGTAGCGGGGGTGGAGAGACAGAATAGAGCTACCAGACCCAGCATCAGATGTTTCATATTCGTCCCCTACGTCCTATTTGTCCCATATATCCCATCTGTCGTATCCCGCGCTTACCGCTCAAGAAGGAAACTCAACCCCACAACCACCTGGTCCACTGTCCCGTAGCCGTCGTCGTTGCCGTCGTGGCCTACTATGAGGATCTCGCCATTCTGCATCTGGACAGATCTGGGGTAGCTGTGGGCGGCGGGCCAGTTGAACTGTTGGCCGATTGTGCTGGGCTCGAGTTCGAGGTCGGTCCAGGTCTTGCCTTCATCGGTGGTGCAGGAGATGGCCGGGGTTGCGATATGCAGAACCGCGCCTTCCTTCACCTTGAGCATCTCCGGGTGGCCGCTGTGCTCGAACGGTGCCATCGTGACAACCGTCGGCTCCCAGGTATCGCCTTTCTTCACCAGTCGGGTCTGCCTGCGGTCCTGGCCGGGGTCTCTGGTGTCAAACGTGGGCATGGTTTCCGCACGGATCACAGCAAGGAGGTCACCGTTGTCGAGTTCCGCGAAGTCGAACTCCTCGCCGGTGAACTCACGTTTCTGAGCATCCGACACCAGCGGGATCGGGCCCTGCCAACTCCTGCCGGAATCGTCGGACACAAACAGCGCCTGGATGCAGTCTCGGAACCAGCCGCCGCGGGTGTTGTGCTCCGGGTCGAGCCGCATGTAGCCGCCGCCGGTAATCACCCGACCGTCCCTCAGCACCCGGACCCGCTTGGGCCAGAAGATGTAGTCGGGGTTGGTGTTGATAAGTTCGGGGCCGGACCACGTGAGCGCGCCATCGGTGGAGCGCTGCATGTAGCCGTCGTAGGGTACATCGTGGTAAGGCAGATATGGCCCCCATACCCCCCGGAGTATAGTGCCGACAGGCAAGGCATCCTCGGCTTCACAGGTGGCGCCGTTCATGCAGGTGGTGAAATGGTCGCTGCTGACCCGCTCCCACGTCCTGCCGAAGTCGGTCGATCTCAGGTGGACATTCTCCATATCCAGCCCGGTCATATCATACGCATCGAGGTGACCTTCCGGGGGCCAGTCGAGCCTTTTCAGAGCCTCTGGTGTGCCACGCGGCCTGCCCATAATTGGGCCGGTTGCCTGCGTAAGCGACACCATCACGCTGCCGTCAGGCATATTCCAGCACCCAACCCAGCAGGTGAACCCCGGATACTGCGGGGAGTGGTATATAAACGAACGTCTCTGATCGCGGACTCTCATTTCAAAGCACTTCCTTCATTCTACTTCTAGTCCAGTGTGATACCCAGATATGGCGCATCGATGAGGCCTGTTTCGCACTTGAGGTCGTGAATACTGCAGATCACCCTGCCGGGGTTGCCCACCACAACGGAACCCGCGGGGATATCCTTGGTGATTACTGCGCCCGAGCCGATCACCGAGTAGGCACCTAACTCCACGAAGGGGAGTATGGTCACGTTGACCCCGATCTTTACCCCCCGGAGTATCTTTGGCCCTTTCATACATTCCGAAGAACACTCGCAGCCGGGGTGGATATCGTTGGCAATTGTGACCCCAGGCGCCATGAACGCGTCGTCCTCGACCAGCGTAAACTGCGCCACGTAGCAGTTGCAGTGTATCTTCACGTTGTTACCGATGTTGCAGCCATAGTCGATGGTGGTGTTGTTCCACACTGCGAAGTGGTCGCCGATAGCATTCTCTTCCCGAATCACCACCCCGTGCCCGGTTTGCAGATGCGAACCTATCTTACTGCCCGCATAGATCACGGTCCCTATGCGGATTCGCGCATTGTCGCCGATGGTGAGGGCAGTGTCTTTGATCTTTCTGCCTGTCATGTACCCGAGAATCGCGCCATCGTCTACCTCTGAGCCAACTCCGACAATTACTCTACCTTTATCGCTCATCTCAACCCTCCTCCGATTTCTGTTGAAACTCGTTCTCAGGCAGCCCCGCCGCCTTCATGCCGGACTTCGAGACAAACACCCGTCGCTTACCGCCGGGAATAGCCGGAATCACATCGACAAATACATACCGCAACAGGACATCAGGCCCCACAATCTCACGCAGTTCCCTGTCGAGATCGGCCTTGCGTATATCGAAGGCCGGGCCTCTTACCAGGGTCAGCACAAACTCGTCGGCCTTCTCCTGAGTAACCTGCCACCCGGTCACCGCATCGGCAAAGCGGGTCAGCAGAACGCTGAAAGTGTGCGAGATGATCACCCGTCCGGAGGGTGTTATCCCGACATCGGTGAGCCGTCCGTATATGCGCTTGAGCAATGGCAGCGACCGACTGCACCCGCAGCGCTCGTCGGACCACTCGGCAACATCCTGCAGATTGTAGCGAATGAACGGCATCGAATACGCGTTCAGGTCGGTAATCACAACCTGGCCCATTACCCCCGGGGGCACCGGGACCCCGTTCTCGTCGACAATCTCCACGAGGCAGTTTTCCGCATTGATGTGATAGCTGCCCTGGTCGCATTGCCCTGCGATCTCCGCCGAATCTCCACCGTAGGCGTCGAATACACGGCAGTGAAAGGCCTTCTCTATCGCTTCCCTCTGGTTGTCGAACAGGGTCGAGCCGGTGGTGCAGGCAGACTTCACGTGGACCTCCATGCCCTCCTGCAGCGCGGTCTCGGCCAGGTGGTGGAGGCTGCTTGCGTAACCCCGGATCATCACTGGCCTGAAGTCTCTGATCCTCTTCACATATCGAACAGCGAGTTCACGGTCGATGAGTCGCGTGGAGAGTTGCAGCATCCCCGAGAGCCTCTCCTCGACCGCCGCGCCCACCCCCCGTGACTTGAGCGCCCCGATCGGCTTAGCTGCCAGAATCACCGACCTGTCCCCGGGATGCCAACCCGCCCAAGCCCAGTATCTGAATAGAGATGCCCACTTGTAGGCCTTCTCTTCCGGGCTCATCACCAGTTTGAAAGGCTCGCCCGTTGAGCCACTGGTAGCTTCCTCGGTAAGCCTGGTACGGTCGAAAGCCGAGGAGATCACCCCGTCGGGGTAGTTTGCCCGGATGATCTGCTTTGAGAGGATGGGAAGCTTGGAGTAGTCGTCCAGACCTCGGATTTCCGAGGGCGAGATGCCGTGCGCGTCAAAGAGTTGTCTGTAGAAAGGCACGGTCTCGTATGCGTGTCGTACAAGCCTGACCAGCTTCTCGGACTGCAGAGCCCGCAACCAATCCTCCGGCCACCACTGCGAGCGGTTGAGTTCGCGCAACTTTGCGCTTACCGGCCAGCCGATCAGTCTGCCTACAATCGGCATACCAATGCTGCCGACAAGGAGCCTTCGGATCAAGCTCCACCTCCGGCTACTGTCATTGACGACCGCCGTCGGGCTGGGACCCAGCGGTGGGGATCCCACAACTGGATATGAAGAGCCTGCGCTTTCCGCCCGGTACGCACGGGATCTCGTCAACGAACTCGTAAGCAATCTTAGTCTCTGCTCCGAGGATTTCGTGCAAGCAGCAGTCAAGCTCGGCCTCGCGGGCCTCGAATTCCCCGCCCTTCACCAGTTTGAGCGTAAACTCGTCGGGCGCGTCTTGAGTGACCTGGAAGGCCTTAATGGCATCCACATACTTGGACATGAGTATCAGGAAGTGGTACACAACTATGACCCGCCCCGAAGAGGTGATGCCCACATCGGCAAGGCGGCCGTAGATGCGTTTGAGCAGAGGCAGCCGTCGCCCGCACGGGCAGGCCTCGTCTGACAACTCCGCTGCATCCATCAGGTTGTAGCGAATGAAGGGCATTGAGAATGCGTTCAGGTCGGTTATGACAACCTGCCCCATCTCACCAGCCGGCAGAGACCTGCCGGCGCTGTCGACAACCTCTATCAGGCAGTTTTCAGCGTTGATATGGTAGCTGCCGTGTTCGCACTGCCCGGCTATTTCTGCCGTATCCCCCCCGTACCCATCGAATATCCGACACCCAAAGGCTTTCTCAATAGTCTTCCTCTGGCATTCGAACAGGGTCTCACCCGAGGTGTTAATGCACCCAACATTGAGTTCGATCTTTTCTCGAATGGCCGTCTCCGCCAGTACCTGCAAGGTGCTCGCATATCCCTTGACCATCACGGGTCGGTAGTCTCGGATGGCCTTCACGTACTCAACAGCACGCTCCTGGTCCATCAGGTAGGTGGACAATTGCTTCATTCGGGAGAAGTTGTTCTCCAGGAAGGAGCCCACGGCCTTCGATTTCAGCGATCCAATAGGCATACCCGAGAGCACGATCCATCGGTCCCCCGGATGCCAGCCCGCCCAGTCCCAATACCTGAACAGCGACGCCCACTTGTAGGCCTTTTCCTCGCCATTCATCGTGAACCTCAGCGGCTCCCCGGTGGAACCGCTGGTAGACCTCACGGCGAGCTTCCGGCGGTCATAGGCAGCTGAGATCACTCCGTCCGGGTAGTTGGCCCGAATCTGGTCTTTGGAGATGATAGGAAGCTTGGAGTAGTCATCGATGGACCGAATGTCGGCGGGGGAGAGGCCCTGTTCATCGCACACTTGTTTGTAGAAAGGGACAGTCTTGTATGCGTGGTCTACCAGACGGACCAGCTTCTCGGACTGCAGAGCCCGCAACTGATCCTCAGTCCACCACTGCGAGCGATTGAGTTCCCGCAGCTTTGCGCTCACCGGCCAGCCGACCAGCGCGCCGACAATTGGCATCCCTATGCTGCCTACCAGAAACCGTCGAATCAATCGCTTCCTCCAGGAGCAAAACCGTACAACTCAGCAATCTCCCCGGATACGGCTTCCCAGCCGAACTCTTCAGCCCTTAGCCTTGCCTGGCGGCTGTATATCGCGGCGGTACCCGGATCGCGAACCAAAGTTACCACTGCGGAGGCCAGTCCGTCAATATCGCCGACTTCGCACACCGCTCCATCCTTGCCGTTGCTCACGAGTTGCGGTATCCCGCCGGCACTGGTCGTCACCACCACCAGTCCGCTTGCCATGGCTTCGAGGATGGCGGTTGGGGTGCCGTCGGTGCGGGAGGTGTTGAGGAATATGTCCGATTTGTCCAACTCCGCCGCCACTTCTTCAGGCGCAAGCTTGCCGACAAGCTTCACCCCGGACAACCCTCTCTCCGCAATCTGGCGTTCCATCTCTCCCCGCAGGCTGCCATCACCCACAATGCTCAGGGTGGCTTCGGAAAACTGGATTTTCACCCGCTCGAACACATCCAGTGCGAGGATCGGGTCGTAGGTCGGCTCCAGGTATCGCAGCCAGACTATGTTTGGCTGCACTTGCGAACGCTCGCGGAATGTTAATCTCCGAATGTCCACCAGGTTATGCACAAGCCCGCACTTCACCCCGTGGGACTCCATCACAGCCTGAATAGGTTTCGAGACAGCCACAACCCGGTCTGCCTTCCGAAGAACCCACCCCGCAATCCAACCCCACTGGCGCATGAAACTCTCTGCTTCCCCGCCGTGGTATGTAACCACCATCCGCTTCCGGTAGTAGACCCTGTTTGCCAACACGCAGACCATCACGGGCAGGAAGCCCCACCACGAGCAGCCCTGTACGTGGACGACATCGCACTTGCCTGCATGCTTCAGAAAGCCGAGTTTGGTCTTGGACGCCTGCAACACCAGCCTGAGAGGAGCCAAGACAGGGCCAGGCAGACCGTGATAGATGGTGTCCACGCGGTCAACGGTTGCCCCGGACGCCTCCAAAGCATCGACGAGGAGGTGGGTCTGCACTGTGACCCCGCCTCTTCTCGGCATATAGGGGGCGACCATGCAGATGCGCGTGCCCTCAAATGGGTTTGCGGGAGCGTTCAATCGCCGACCTCCACGTGCCTGCGGGACACTGTTCGACCGCCCACCTCAAACCTCAACTCATCCCCTTCAAGCCTCGCCCACGTGACCGTTGCCCGATCCGAGCCGTCTCCACTGACTACCCACTGCCCACCGCGCTCCTCCAGCTTCATCCCGGACCGCAACCGCCACCAGTCGTTGATCTCCCCGGGCAAAGCGCACCACAGGTTCTTTTCGGAGCGGATGGCAGAGATGTGGTCGAGAAGTTCCTGGTAGACTTCTCTATTGGCGTCTTCGATCACATAGTCCGGATGAACGATGAAACTCGTCAGCCCATTGCGGGAAATCACGCGGTCCATTTGCTCTTTCCACAGGTCAGTCGAGTGTGACCCGACGATGTTGAAGAGGGAGTAGTCCTGGGTGGTTGTGAGCGGAAGCTCGAGAACGTCGCCGATGAAATACGGCATCACGGTACAGCACCCGCCCCGCTGGGGGTCCAGGTGTCCGACGTTGGCAACCGACATGTCATACTCAAATGGCAGGTCGGGGTACCACTCGAGGTTGTGATAGAGCACAGGAGACCGGAACCCCCTCGCTCCCCACTTGTCGGCGTACTCGCGAATCCTTGGCGCTCTTTTCAGGAACTCTTCCTTGCTGCTGAAGAGCTGGCCGTCGTGGTTGAGGCCGTGCAGGTTGATCTCGAAGCCTCTGCTGCGTATTCCCTCCAGGAATGAGCCCGGGACTTCGTACCGCTGCTCCGGCACAATCTGGAAGGCAGACTTCATACCTGCCCCGTCCACCATATCCATCAGCTTCCCGCAGAAGTCCCGGCCCTCGGCGGTCTCCACATCGTGGGTCATCATCAGGCAGCAGTCAAAGCCCTTCGGCCAGAACCACACAAAAGGCGCCTCGGCCAGCCCTCGCGCCTTCATCGAACGCGCGAGCAGTGTGGCGAGAAGATCGTCCACCGAGGTCTCCACCGGCCATCGGGGGAAAGGAATCCTGCTCCAGCCGCTCAAGCTGCGTTTTTGCAGAATCCGCCTGAACTTCACCGGCATCAGCGGCCTCAGCAGGTAATACACCGTGCGAACCAGCGACCCGCCCGAAGCGTCCGATCCGGCAATCGGGTACCTTTCCAACCTGAGATTATCGACAACCTCATCCGGGTTGAATGGGAGAATTGTGTGGTCAAAATCGTGGGGGAAACTGTCGGCGGAAGGTTGCGTATCCTTGCTTACTGCGTCTGTCACCCCATAACCCATGGACTCCCCGAGGCTGAATAAGCTCGGTCGTGCGCCTGTTTCCACGCGCGCATCGAACTCCGCCAACTCGGGGCAGCAGAGGAAATAACTGAGCAGAGACTTGCTGGTCATCATCCGGTCCGTCACCCCTTTCTCCCGCCGGGGGAGAGGGCGATCAGGTCATTGACCACACCAATATACCTGTCACGCTCGCTTTGGAAGTTGTGGGTATCGTAGAACGCCTGCGCGGCCCGGGCCATTTCGAGGCGCTCTTCGGGATGGTCATAGAGGTGGAAGACCAGCTTCGCCAGGTCCTCCGGGTCTTGCGACTTGAAGTATTTTACTCCTCGGTCCTCAAAGTAGTGGGTGATGGTGTGGGTCGGAACCGCGATGCAAGGTATCCCCATCCACACATATTCGAGCAACTTGCAAGGCAGCATATATCGGGTGGCGATGTTCTCCCTCGATGGCAGCACGGCCAGGTCCGCCCCGGCCAGGAGGCCCGGTAATGACGTCACAGGCACAAAACCGTCACTGAAACGTACCGAATCCTTCAGCCCCAACTCCTCCGCCAACCCCACTAGGCTGGAACGCTGGTCGCCATCGCCGATGACCTGAAATACCGCCCGGGGTATCTTCTCAACTATCAGTTTCATCGCGCGGATAGCCACATCCACCCCCAGCCGGTGGGCAAGGGTGCCGTGATAGACCAGCCGGAACTCCGGCGCGTCCGGTGGGTTGAGCTTAGGTTCATACATCTCCTGGAAGATGTCGGGGTCGGGGAGGTTCAGAACCACGCAGGAGCGGTCTTTGGGCAGGCCGTTCTCGGCGAGACGGTCGTATTTGGTGTGTTCCGTGGTCACCACATAGTCCGCCCGCTTCATCGACCACCGTTCTTCCCACATCAGAAACCGCACGAACCGGCTCCCCGGCTTCACGCTGTACTTGTCCTGGAAGATCTCGGCCATTGTGTCGTGGATGTCGAGAAGAACAGGCACACCCAGCCACCGCAGCGGCCTGGCTGCGGCGACGAGGAAGTTGGGCATGTTGTTTACGTGGATCAGAGAATACTTCTTGCCGCCCAGATGCCTCTTGAGCAGAATACCGCAGCACGAGATTGCGAACCGCAGATAGTCCCACATAATCTGCTTGCCCTTGCGGTCGTAGCCTCGGATGCCCGGGTAGAAGAACTCCACGTGCTCCCGCTGCTCCGGCTCGTGCTTCTTGGAGTATCTGATGGACAGCAGATCCACGTCAAAGCCGGCTTCAACCAGGTTCCGCACATGCCGCTGGATCCGGCCATCGTGCGTGTAGAACGAATAGCTTATCATCCCGACGCGTCTGCGTTTTGTTTCCAATTGCTGCGAATTCCCCAACTATGCCTCCAAGCCGCTTATCCGAAATGCCTGTAAAGGAAACGCCCCGCCGCCGACAACGCCCATTCCGGCATCACCGACACAACGCGCTTCACCAGTTTCGACTCTTCGCTGCTGCCGGATACTTTCGCGGGAGCAGGGCAGCGGTAGTAACTGGTCTCGATTCCCTCAGCGCCCCACCTGCTCTTGAACTCGACAAGCCCGGCGTTGCCTGGGTCGCTGCGGCCCATGCAAAACCACTCACAGTCCCGTTCTTTGAGCCTGAGAATGGCTCTCCAGATCAGAAGCTGCGTTCCGCCCGTGTTGGAATAAGTCGAATCGGAGCAACTGTATTTGTAGTACCCGGCGCTGCGCGCTTGAAGCGTGAGAATAGAAGCAATCGGAGTCCCATCCTTTGATGCGACCAATATGGTTGGGTCTATTCCCTCGCTCTTGGCAAGGTTATCGAACCACTCCCTGGGCTGCGGAGGTATGCCGTGACGCCTTCGGGTGAGAGTCTGCAGATGGCAGAACTTGGAGATCAAGTCCGGCGTCCGCCCAATCTCCACCGTCAACTCCTCACGCTCGGCCCGTCGGACCATTTGTTTGACGCATGTCCTGTGCGTGCGCGCAAAGACAGTCTCGGGGTCAGCAGACATATCCAGCCGGTGAAACACGAACCTCTGGCTCTCGCCGAAGCCCAGTTCCCGCAAAGCAGCTTCGCGCTCCCTGCCAACTGGGCGAAGCTCAATGTACTTGAACCCCTGGGCTTTCCTGTCTGCTTCCACAGCTTCAAGGAGCGTCGCCAGGCGCTCATCGTCATCGACCAATATATCGCAGTGGTCGGAGAACGGGGTCGCCACCAGCCGCTTGCCGGTGAGCGGACTGGAGACCTTGCAGAAGACCAGGCCGTCCGTGACAGGCTGCCCTGGCTCGGCGGTGGTGTAGACTACCGGGTCATAGCCATAGGTCCGCTGCAAAACCAGCAGCCACTGGGGGTTATGGAATACCGAGGACCTCGGATGCGCCGTCAGGAACTCATCCCAACGCGGATCGCTCAACGGGTCCAGTTTGAAAACCTGCATACCTGAGTTCCCCTATACCGCGCCGCATATCTCTAGGATTCTTCGTGCCACGCGCCGCCGGTCGTATCTTTCAAGGGCCGCTTCCCTGGCAGCATTGCCCATCTTGCGTGCCAACTTGCTGTCGCTCAGAAGCCGAGTCAGCCTTGCCGCGTAACACTGGACATCGTCGGGATCAACCAGCCAGCCCGTAATGCCTTCCTCCACCATCTCGGGAATTCCTCCCACCGGAGATGCCACAACCGCTCTGCCGGCAGTCGTGCTCTGAGCAATCACGCACGGAGAGCTTTCCTGCCGAGAGGGCAGCACGAGGCAGGCGCTCTTTTCCAGCAATTCGGCGATCTTGATTCGGTCGACAACTCCCATGAACTCCACGCTGTGGGCAATCGGGCTATTGGCCCTTGATAGGTTGACCTCAAACAGTCGATTCATCATCTGCGCGGAATGGTGGTCACTTACTGCTCCGCACACCCACAGCTTCGCATTCGGGTGAGTCTTTACCACTTCACCCATCGCCGCGATGGCAGTAAAAAGGTTCTTGAGCTTCTTGATCCCGCCGACGAACAGCACACCCTCCGGCTCCACCAACTCCGGCACTGAGCGGAAGATATCTTCCACCGGCACATCGATCTTGCTCGGCGTTACCTGCATCACATCCTTGTAACAGTCCAGCGCGTATTGCGAGACACCCATCACGCCATCGGCTGCCCGCACGGCTTTGTTGTCCTGCCAGGCCTGTATCAGCCGGGCGATCTTGGTGAGTCCTTGTGCGTATTGCACCTCCGCCGCCGAAACTCCGTGGATGGTATGGAAGATTTTGACTCCCGCCTGCTTGGCGGCAAGCGTACAGGCCGCGTGGTGGCTGTTGACTACGTCGGGCTGGATCTCCCGAATCACTTCTGCAAGTCTGGGAACCATCGCGAGGAGGTTTGGCACAACCCTTCTGCTGGGCGAACCGACATAGTGGACTGTTATCCCCTCGCCGGTCTCAACCTTCACACCCTCGAAGCCCTTGGCGAATGTGACAACGTGCAGGTCGACTTCGCCGAACTCCCGGATGGTTTGCGCGAGAATGTATACAACATGCGCTACCCCACCCTCGATTCGGGAGGCATCCAGCGGGTATTCGCCCGCGAGGCAAAACTTCACCGGCAAATCCTACCTCCCGCGTGACGAAAGAATCTCGCGATAAAACTCGAGAGTCTTGTCGACCACCACAGACTGCCTGTGCCGCATCTCAGCCACCTGCCTGGCTTCCCTGCCCATAAGTCTTCGCCGGGTGTCGCGGTCCAGCAGGTGCTCGATTGCGCGGGCGATGGGGGTATGATCCTTGGGCGGGACAACCATCCCGGTGTGGCCGCTGTCCAGCATCTCCGGAACCCCACCGACCGATGTCGCGATAATCGCTTTCCCCGCCGCCATGGCCTCGGAAACCACCATGGGCGCGCTTTCCACCAGGCTGGGCAGCACAACAAGGCTGCACCGCGCGTAGTGATCGATCATTCCCTTCTTGTCCACATGGTGCTCGAAGCTCACCATATCTCCCAGTTCCCCAACCACCACCAGCGCCCTCAGTTCCGCGAAGTAGTGCTTGTCTGCCAGCGGGCCAACGCAGCGCATGTCCAGGGTGAAGCCGGCATCCCGCAGAGAGCGCACGGCGCGAATGGCATATTCGATGCCCTTCAGCCGCCGAACAACCGCGGGAACCAGTATCCGCATCGGTTCCTCCTTGAGCGGTGTGTCGAAAAACGCATCGTCAATGGGGTTCTCTATGTACTTCACCACCGGGCGGTTGAACCACGGTGAAAAACTGCTGTAGCCGTACTTGTTCAGGCATATAATGTGCTTTGCGCGTTTGGCCGCGTTGTAGTCGTATCGGTCTCCCAACTTCCACCTGCAAGCCTCATACCCGCTCAGGAACTCCCCCTCGCGGAACCCGACGCCGTGAATGGTCATCACCGATGGCCGGCCCCGCTCAAGCGCCGCAAATGCGTACATCCCCATGCCCTGCACGTGAACTATGTCCGGCTTGATCTTGCCGATCGCGTGGGCAATCCGCGTACGGTCTACCGCGAATCCCGTCAGGCATCCCAGCTTCTGGAACCTCGGCAGGTAGCAAACGTGAACGCCGCTGGAGTTCGTTCTGTCCACCGGTTTGGCCAGCTCGGGCAGCGTGGTTACTACGTGGACCTCGACATCATCCCTGTCGGCAAGCCCATTGGCGAGAGCGTAAGCAACGCTTGCAACACCCCCAGCCGACGCGCCGGTAATGCCGGGATACGGACCAACAATCGCCACCCTCAAACGCTCAGACATATTCGCCCCCACCAAACGTGTTTGACTAAGAACGATGTACTCACGCGGCCATCGCGGCGGGCTGTTCTGTGGAATCATCCGGCAGAGTCCCGCATCTCATGCCGACGGCAAACAGTATCCAGTATACATAGGTCGGGTAAGTGAACAACGACGCTTCATAAGTTGTAATCCCCAGGCTGTAGCCAATGGCTGCAACCAGGATAAGGGAGTACAGGTCGCTGCCCGCGATACCCGTTCCCGGGCTTCTTGCCCGCAGGACCAGAATCCGCCCCAGAAACAGAAGAAACGAGCCTACGTACAGCACTCCACCCACCAGCCCCAACTCCGCAAACATGCTCAACCAGGTGTTGTGGGAGCCTATAACATTCTTCGGGCCGACGCCTCCCCGTATCACCATCGCGCTGATGCCGCCGGCGCTGGTCAGGCTCTTCCAGTACACGTCATACAAGTTCCCCAGGCCGGTCCCGAAAAGGAGATTGCCGCGCCAGACGGTCATCAGGGTCGCATTGATGACAATGCGGTCACGCACCGTGCCTGCATCGTACATGCGGTTATATATCTGTTTGTTCTGCAAGACAACGGGGATTGCTACCGCCAACACCACCAACGCTGTCAGCCCCACTGCTATATAGCTCCTCTTGGCGCCCCTGGCCACGAACGGCATAAGGAGCAAGAGCACGACAGGAGCCAGATAGGCTCCCCGGGAGAAGCTGAGGTAACAGCCATATAGGTTGACCAGAGCGCAGAGGATATACAGCGCCTGGGATGCGCGTTGCTTTGTGTTGAATGCCAGATGCAGGGCAACGAACGCCACCGTGCCCACAAGAGCGCCAAAAGCCACCGGGTTTCCGAATGGACCCGCGGACCGCCCTCCGCCCACATCGCCCCATCTCAGCTTCACATCGGCTCCCGCCAGTGCGCTATTCCAGGACTTGCCGGCAATGTGCTCGTAGACACCGAGCAGGGAACAGTAAGTACCCGCGATCACCAGGGCTATAAGGATAGAGCGGGCATCCTCTTTGCGCTTGATCACTGCTTTGGTCACAAAGTACACCATCACAGACAGCCCAAGGTAGTTGAAGCGGTTCTGTACAACGGTTACGAGATCGCCGGGGGGCCTCATAACCAGCGACAGCAGGCAGTAGAGCAAGTACCCCAGCAGTAGGATCTCGGCCGGGTGGGGTTTGGTGAATCCTTTGCGGTCCGCGAAGGCCTTGGCCAGCAGAATTGCCGCCATAGTCATTATGATGCCGCGGTCGAGCGTCAGGTTAGGCAGGCCGGCTCCCAACTCCACTTGCAGGTAGTCAATACCGACCGGCGCGATAACCAGCCAGACGAGAAAAGTGGCTCGCGGCCTGAAGAACGCGAGGCACACCGCCGCCGCGATGCCCAGGAAGCCCGCAACGTAGTACCACCACAGGTTGTAAGCGCAGAACCCAACCACGAACTGGGACGCAATGTACAGCCCATACCCACCGGCTACCAGCCCCAGCCGCACGACTCGTTCCCACAGTCGCAAAGCCTTGGTCCTGGGCGGAAGCTGCTCATACCCGGATTCCAGGATGTTGAGCCTATTGCC
The DNA here is from genome assembly GCA_964611645.1 of uncultured bacterium. Lineage (GTDB taxonomy): Bacteria > Armatimonadota > UBA5829 > UBA5829 > UBA5829 > CAZTAO01. Next base: position 80,403 of record CAZTAO010000004.1, read on the forward strand.
CATCCCGCACCACTTCCCCGCTCCTGTCCAGGAAGTCTTTGATGAATGCCTTCAGCGCCGCGACCTCGGTCTCCTCGTCGGCATACATGTCTGTGGATACTCTGTACCAGACCCATGCGTTCGATCCACTGCCAGGTGGGTTCTTGCCCAACATCCTGGAAGCCAGTCCCAGCACCTCAGCCATCTGCATACCCCTGATAGTCCTGCGTAGTTCGGGGATATTGCGGACCGTCTGCCCATCGTGCGCATACCAATAAACCACCAGCTTGGGCGAGAAGCTGCCCGCGGCGCGCAGGAGAGTGGCGTTGATGGGTGGCTTGGAGCCGCCCAGGTCAAGCGTGATCGCCTTCTCCGCGGTGATCGGCACTCCGCTCCCCGGCAGGCACGCCGTGGGATCGTGGAACGCGTCCGGGTCGGAGGCAGTCTCCATCAGCACATCGATGGCGCGGCCATCCATTGAATTTGTGAACAGGCGCTCCAGCAGGTCGCCTTCCTTGAGGTAGTTCAACACCTCCGCATCGATCTGCACATCCCGGCCCTGCCAGTTCCCCAATGCTCTTGGGATAGCCTCGCGCACGAGCCGGGGCTTCTCACGCGACTTCAGCGGCTGTGCATAGATCGCTGCGAACCCACCCAAAACCAGCAGCAGGCAGGCGATGATTCCCTTGATCGCAAGCCCTCTCATTGTTCCCGGTGTCGCTCTCGCTGCGGAGAGCGGGCTGCCACCTCCGAAATCGAATTCGGCGGCCCGCATGAGCTTGGCGAAGCCGAACAGGATGGCGAAGCAGATCACAAGCTCAAGGTAGCCGCTCCAGTTGTGAAATGAAGTCATCGCGGAGGTTGTCCCGACCCACACCCCCACATACCCGATCATAGCCACCCGGAGCGCATTGATGAAAAGAGCCAGCGGGATGGCGAACAACAGCAGAATGATCCTTTTGAACATGGGGGCCTGAAGCATGTAGACGAAGAAGAGGGTGAATGTCACCAGTGAGATCATCAACTGGAATCCGCTGCACACCGCCCCCACGTGCAGCGACTGTGGCAGATAAGGTGAGGATATAACCGTGCCCTGGTGTGTTGCCTCGTATCCCGTGATGGTCATCAGCCACGCCGCGAGCTTGGTGGAGATTATCTGGAGGTTGATGGTCATTTTGTCCAGAGTGGAGGAGGAAGCAGGCACCATCGAGGCTGTGAAGATCACCGGAATGAACAGCAGCCTGGTCCATCGGGCACCCGCGAACAGCATCACCCCGCCTAGCAGCAGCAGCACAAACGAGTAGCCGTAGAGGCTGGCTGAGTCGATCCAACGGCCCACAATGTAGATCGCAATCGCCGGGACAAGTATCAAAAGCCCAAGCCAACTTGGCTTCGGCGCGGATGCCGCAAGCTTCCCGCGGCAAGCCAGGACCATAATCACCACGATTATCGGGACCATCGGCCCGTGGGAATAGTAGCTGAGCGGCGCCATCCACTCCTTCCACCATTCCGCATACACCGGCCATTGCATAAACACCAGACCCAGCGCTGCCAGCACAACGGGCCAGTTGCGCACAAGGGCCATAGCTACATCATTGGGCGTAACGCGCTTTGTGGCCGGCGCGCTGTCGGAAGGACTCTCAGACACTCGCTCACCCCCGTTAACGGTACCTGACTAGCCGGGCTGCGCGCCATTCTCACTGGCTGCGGCTTGCTTCCGGCCATTGCCCCGGCCGGTGGATATGCCCGCATAGGACTGGTAGTATTGAATATAGGCCATGCTGTCTTCTCGTCTGACCCGGTTGAGCACCGCCCCGATTATCTGCACCTCCACCGAGCACAGTCGCTCCTGGAAGTCCGTCTCACCATCGCGGAATACCTTGCCCGCGGGCTGCACCAGCAGCGCCGAACCCACCGCCGAGGACACCAGCACCGCGTCCGGGAATGCTGTTCCTGAAGGTGTGTCGTAGATAACGAAATCGGCTGCTTGCTGGGCATACTCCACGAAGTCCTTGAACAGCCCATTGCGCAGCAGCTTCACGGGATTTCCGTTGGTTGGCCCACTTGGCGCCAGCAGCAGTCCCTCGAACCTGGTGGGCACGAGCACATCTTCAAGAACCGCCGTTCCGCTTAGCAGGTCGGAAAGACCCACGGCGTTCCCAACACCCATCATCAGGTGTTGCACGGGCTGGCGGAGGTCGGCGTCGACAAGTATCACCCTCGCGCCTTCCCTTGCCAGGCTGATTGCCAGGTTGCTGGCGGTAACGCTTCTGCCCACATCCGGGTCGGCGCTCACCACAGCCAGCGACCGCAGCCCCCGGCTCTCTTTCGCAAGCCACAGGCTGGAAGTAAGCATCTGGTATGAGACTTCCAGGACCTCCGGGCATTTCTGAGTAGCCAGGGAGTGGGCCTTTACCTTTGGCACCGGAGCAAGCACCGGAACACCCAGTAGCTTCTCCGCGTCCTTGGGAGTGCGCACGCTGGTGTCTGTGTAGTGCAGGAGCAGAGCAAAACCAATTCCCAGGAGCGGGCTCAGGACAAGGGCAAGCAGCAGTTTCAGGTTCTTCTTCTGCCCGACCTCTTTCACATAAGCCGGCTCGATGACCCTCAGGGCCACCTCGCTCGCGGCCTGGTGTTCCTTGATTCTGGCTTCGTCGAGCTTACTGCGCATAAGGCCGTAGGTCTGGGTGGAGGAGGTGACGTCGGCTTCCAACTCGGCCAGTTTTGCCTGCTTCGCGGGCATTCCGGCCATCTCGTTGCGAACGTCGTCGATGACCCTTATCAGCGCTCTGCGGGTAGCGTCGGCTCCGACTTCATCCACCTTGCTCGCCACCCATCTGTCCATCAGGCTCTGGTAATTGGCGTTCAAGGCCTCATTCTTGCTTGCGGCTATCTCCTGGGGAATCTGTTGAAGCTGGATTTTGACATCCTCAACCTGCCTCTGTATCGCCAGGACTTCCGGATGCTGAGGCCCTCTGCGGGGTTCGCCGGGCCTGCCGTTGAGCATTGAGGCCTTTGTGGATTCCAGGCTCACCAACTGCTCATTCAGCCGCTCCCAAAGTGGGTTGCGGGTGGTCTGGGTGCTCACGAGCTGGAACTGCGGCACGTTCTGCAGTTCCTTCTCCAGGCTCATGGTCTTGGCCCTGGCGGACTCGTATACCGCGTTGGAGGTGTTGAAGTCGGTTTTGGCATCAGACAGCCGCTGCACGGCGTTCGCGCTTTGGACGTCCAGAACTACAATGTCGTTCTCCGACTTGTACTTCTCGAGGGTGCTTTGCGCGCCGATCATGGACTGCTTCGTGCTGGCTATCTGGCCTTCGATAAACTCACGGCTCTGCCGCAGGGCGGCGTTGTTGAGCTCGGAGTAGACCTTGGTGAACTCCAGCGCAATAACATCCGCTGCGGTCTTGGCGTTTCTTCCGTCCGGCAGAGACACCTCGATGGCGAGGATATTGGTGTCTTTCACGGGTTCGACAGTGGTGTGTTTCACCAGGTAGTCGCCGTCAATGATGACCCCGAAATCCCGCATGGTCACCAAGGCATTGCGCAGGACCGGTTGGCTTGTGGCAATGCGGCCAAGGTTGGAGAGCCGCAGTTGCACATCCATCTGTAGAAGCTGCTCGGGGTAGAGCGGAATGCCTTCCCTGGACATGCCCTGGGATTCCATCAGTTCCACGTGGCCGACGTATGCTTGCGGAGTGCGGCTGTTGAGGTAGGCGACCGTACCCGCGCAGATGATCATGCCAATCAGGATCATCCACCGCCGCCGCTTGATTATCTTATAAAACTGCCAGAACTCCACTTCGCCTACCCTTTTGCGTGCGTTACCGCATTACGCCCGTCACCGCGTTACACCAGTCATCGCGAACCCAACCACGTCACCCTGAACTTGTTTCAGGGTCTCCTGCGCTAGAACAACCCCAATGAAGTCAACGCCCTTATCGAGAACAACGTGTTGAAAATCTGCGATATCTTGGTCCAGTCCGGAGACTTGGTCTCAGGCACCATTAGCACATCCCCGCTCTGGAGCTGCACGTCCTGCGTCTTGTCCCCGCCCTTTGCGAAGAACTTGTCGAGATTGAGAGGAATCCTCTCCGGCTTGGCTCCCGACCCCCGCAGCAGAACCGTGTGTATGATCGAACCCCTGGGATCAGGCCCGCCCGCAAGGTTTATGGCTGCCAACACCGTGGTGGCGCCCTTTATCGAGTATATCCCGGGCCGATTGACGTGCCCCATCACGTATACTTTGTTCTGGTAGTCCTCCGGCGGGATATAGATAATATCGCTTTGCTGGAGCTTGAAGTTGTTGGTGAGGTCTCCCTCCAGCATCTTTCGCACATTGATGATCGTCGGCTTCTCCTCGCCCTTGCGGGTGAAGCTGACGTTCTCCAGCCACGCATTGTCGGTGTAGCTGCCGGCCATTGCTATCGCGTCGAGCAAGGTGTCACCGTCCTTGAACACCACGGAGCCGGGCCTGGTGACCTGCCCCAGAACGCGCACGGTAGGCTCATGAAGCCTGATCAGGGTAACGGAAACGCGGGCATCCAGCAGCACCTGGCTGTCCGAAAGCCGTTTGGAGATCTCCTTGGTAAGTTCGGCCTGAGTCATCCCGGCGGCCTTTATCTCGCCGATGTAGGGGATGTTGATCTTGCCGTCGCTGGTGACCTGAGCCTGGAGGTTCTGAAGCTGAGGCTCACCCCACACGTCTATGCGAAGGACGTCCTCTTCCTGGATGCGGTAGTCCTTGGATGCGGGAGTGTTGGTAGGGCTCGCCGGAACATAGGCTGAGGGAGGAGGAGACACAACCTCACTCGCAGGGATTGTCGACGGAGAAGAATCTGTAGACCCCGCTGCGGGGGTTGTAGACTCAGAAGGGGATGCGGAAGCCTCCGCCGCCAGGGCTATCGACTGCGGAAACGCCAGGACACAAACAACCGTCAACATCACGACGAGTGCGATGGCGACTCGATGAACCATCTGTGCGCTCCCATCACCGCCAAGAGACAGATCGCAGGTCAAGTGCCGTTCGGACTCCTGCTCGCGCGGCCAAAAAGCCGCAAATCACACGCGAATGCTCAGTACCAACCCATTATAACCATTCGAGGCTCAAAGTTCAATGTTTGGGGAATGGGACCGAGAAGCAACCGCAGATGACGCAGATTGCACAGATGACTAGTATCTCAGATCTGAGATTTGAAATCTGAAATCGGATAGGCGCGGACGCGACAGGCCAAGTATGAATTGGGAGGGCGAGGTTAAACCGAGCCGCCGTGCTTGGCCAGAAACCGCAGCTCAGGGGGACCTTCGCCCTCCCTATACTTGTGCCGAAAGATGTTTCTCTCCCGGCGATCAGACTATCCAACCCTCAGACCCTCAAACTCTTCACCATGCCCACGCTTCCGGGGAGGGGCCGCCTGGGCCGGGGAAGATTTCGTCCAGCTTGGCGGATATTTCCGGGGTGATCTCTATGTCCAGCGTCCTGGGAGAGTCTTCCAGTTGCTCCATCGTTCTCGGGCCGATTATTGGGGCTGTGACCGCCGGGTTTGAGAGCAGCCAGGCCAGCCCGACGTGGCCGGGGGCTTCGCCCATCTCCTCGCACAGCTTCTCGTACTTCTCCAGTTGGGGCTTCATCTTCTCGATCTTCTGAGCCGTCCCTTCCTGTGCCCGCCTGCCTTCCTTGGCCTTCTTCAGCGCGCCGCCGAGTATTCCACTGGCCAGCGGGCTCCACGGGATCACACCCATGCCATAGTCGATGCACGCAGGGAGCACTTCCAACTCCGCGGTCCGCTGAGTGAGGTTGTACAGGCATTGCTCGGAAACCAGCCCGAAGAAGTTGCGCTTGTTGGCGGCTTCGTTCAGCTTGGCGATGTGCCAACCGGCGTGGTTGCTGCTGCCGATGTATATCACCTTCCCCTGCTGGACCAGTGTCTCCATCGCCTGCAATATCTCCTCCGGAGGAGTGGCGCGGTCGATGTGGTGCATCTGGTAGAGGTCGATGTGATCGGTCTGCAGCCGCTTGAGGCTGTCCTCGCAGGCCTTGCGGATGTGCAGGGCGGAGAGGTGTGAAGTGTTAGGCCATTCGCCCATCGGGCCATAGACCTTGGTTGCTATTACTGTCTTCTCCCTGCGACCGCCTCCCTGGGCAAACCACCGCCCGACAATCTGCTCGGTAACTCCCTCCCCAAGCTTCCAGCCGTAGGTGTTGGCGGTATCAAAGAAGTTGATGCCCAGCTCGTGGGCCTTGTCCATCATTGCGTGGCTCTCGGCCTCGGTGGCGAGCGGGCCGAAGTTCATAGTCCCCAGGCAAAGCCTGCTGACATTAAGTCCGGTTCTTCCAAGCGTGGTGTACTGCATTCAGGGCCTCCATTGTCGAATTCGCGCAGGCTATAGATTCCCCTGCAGCTTCGGGGGCAAACATCGGGGGCGAAGCACGATGGCTATCCGCAGATGGCGCAGATGTCACAGATGGGGAGCGAGGTAACTGGGATAGGACACGCAAACCCCCTCGCCCCCTTATCAGGGGGAAAGGACACGGCGTCGCCGTTCTTCCTCCCTGACAAGGTAGGGTAGGGTGGGTTTGCGTCTCTGTCGGCAGCATCCCCGGTGGCGGCTGAGATTCCACCACCGAGGGGATACAGATGGCTATATTTGGCTGGCAGCGAGGGCCTGGTCCAGATCGGCAAGGATATCGTCGATGCTCTCAAGTCCAATCGACAGTCTCACGAAGTCATCCGTCACGCCTGTGGAGACCTGCTCCTCCGGCGTCAACTGCTGGTGGGTGGTCGAGGCCGGGTGGATTACCAGACTCTTGGCGTCGCCGATGTTGGCGAGGTGAGAGAACAACTTCACCGAATCGATGAGCTTGATCCCGGCTTCACGCCCGCCCTTGATGCCGAACCCGATTATCGCCCCTGCGCCTTCCTTCAGGAACCGCTGCGCCCTGGCATAGTCCGGGTGGCTGGGCAGGCCGGGGTAGTTGACCCAGCTCACCGCCGGGTGCTTCTCCAACCACTGCGCCACCTTCAGCGCGTTCTTGGTATGCTCTCGAATCCGCAGAGGCAGAGTCTCAAGCCCCTGAATGAACAGGAACGAGTTGAACGGTGATATCGTCGCGCCGATGTCCCTCAAAAGCTGGACTCTAGCCTTAATGATGTAGGCTATGCCCGGCACAACCGCCTTGCCGTGCAGCCCGAAAGCTCCCCAGTAGCTGACCCCGTGGTACGACGGGTCCGGCTCCACCAACTCGGGGAACTTGCCGTTGTTCCAGTTGAACTTGCCGGAATCCACAATCGCGCCGCCGATGCTGGTCCCGTGGCCGCCGATGAACTTGGTAAGGGAGTATACGATTATGTCCGCGCCAAGATCAAAGAGCTTCAGAAGCGGGGGCGGGCTGACCGTGTTGTCCACAACAAACGGGATCCCGTGCTTGTGGGCGATGTCTGCGATTGCGGGGAAGTCGTCCACGTTGTTCTTCGGGTTGCCGATGGATTCTGTGTACACCAACCGCGTGTTCTCGTCGATCGCGGTGTCAACACTCGCCGGGTTGGAGGAGTCCACAAACTTGACCTTTATCCCCAGCTTCGGCAGGGTGTAGTGGAACAGGTTGTATGTGCCACCATAGAGGTAGCTGGTGGAGACTATGTTCTGCCCCGCCTGGGTGATGTTCAGGATCGCAAACGTGATTGCCGCCTGCCCCGACGCAACCGCCAACGCGCCGGAACCGCCGTCCAATGCTGCCAGCCGCTTCTCCAACACATCGGTGGTAGGATTCATAATGCGGCCGTATATGTTGCCGAACTCCTTGAGTCCGAACAGGTTGGCCGCGTGTTCTGCCGAATCGAAGGCGTAAGCAGCGGTCTGGTAGATCGGCACTGCGCGCGATTTCGTTGTAGGGTCAGCCGTCTGGCCTGCATGCAGCGCCAGGGTTTCTATTCCAGGTATATCGTGATGGCTCATAGTCGTGAGTCCTCCCTTTTCCTCTCAATCCCAAGTAAGTCGAGCGAGATAGTTTATTATACCCGCCCGGATTATGGATGTCAACAACAAATTGGGGAATTTATCGGTTGGATATTCCGGGTCGACAGCCGACTCAGCTATTCCTCGAACTGCAATAGCTTACCCAGACTCACCATCAGATCCCCACGGTCGAGAAACCTTAGTCGGTCCCGGGCCGGGACTTTCCGCATTCCTCGGATTCTGGTCTGGGCGAATCTGGCGGTCATTATGCTGGGGAGGGCTTGGAGTTCTGCAGTGGTGATTAGGGAGACGGATTCGTAGGCTCGGAGGAAGACTTGGGATTGGATGGGGTCGATCTCGCCGGACTCGGTCAGCGCCCAGATGTCGTTGGAGTCGACGACTTCGCGGTTCTTGCGGCAGAAGAATAGGAGACCGTCGGCGATGTCCCTGGCGCGTTCGCGGCGGTTGGCCCAGTCGAAATCGAACAGGCCCACCACACTGTCGCGCTGGTTGAGCGGAGTCGAAACCAAAGCGCTGTCGTTCCTCGCGAACTTCGCGTTGCCGGGGTGGAGGTCGCCGTGGATCACCGTCTGCGGCAGGGAGTCCACATTGCGTACTGTGGTCAGTTGCCACTCCAGGTTCTCGAGCAGACTCTGCAACTCCTCGAATAGCGCCGGGGCTGCCTCTCGGTCGGCTTCCAAAGTGAACTCGATAAGTTCCCGCTGAAGCCTCGCGGGGTCGTCCTCTTTCTGTTGATGAGGTTTGGGTGGGAGTTCCGCGCTGGCTATGTGGAAGCGGGCAATGCTGCCGCCGAGGTCCGCGAGCTGCTCCGTATTGCCAGGTTGGTACGGGTCTCCATCGATCCACGGGTAGACCTCATATACAGCGCCGTCCAGAGAAACCCACGTCCGGCCATCTCCCGCCGGGATAGGCAGAGCAACCGGCAAAGCTGCTACCTTGAGGACTTCGAGCAGCCGGTGCTCGTAGGCAATCTGATCTGGGTCAAGCTGCTCCGCCGACCGCCGCCGCAGAAGGAACTCCCCAGCCTCGCAAGCAAACCTCACGGCCGCGCCGGCTGTCCCGCCCGAGCCTGAGCCAAACTCCGAGGAGTCACCCAACCCGTAGAGTCTGAGAACTGTGCGAGCCTGTTCCTGGGTCAAGAGTATCTCTCCCATGCAGATGATGTCGCTCCATTCTATCACCGATTTGTCGAACAATGCTTGCCACGCGCAAACCCAGGCAGGTTTGGGAGGCCTTTGTGTCGAAGCTACGAAAGGAGACTGGTCTCCGGAGCGCTCTGACTAGACCATGAGGTAACGATGAGAAGACTTCTGTCGGCTGCAGCCATACTGGGCTTGGCCGCAATCCTGTGGTGTCCAGCTACCGCCGGCCCCAAGACATATCTGCGTGTTGCCGGGTCTAATACGATGCTGCCTGTCGCGCGGTTGTGGGCCGACAAGTTCGAGTCGGCGCACCCCACAGTGGACGTGGTGGTCAAAGGCGGTGGCACCGGGGTTGGAATCAGTATGCTGATAGCCGGCAGATGCGATATCGCCTGCGCCTCATCTCCGGCAAGCTCCAGTGAGATCAATGCGGCCACAAGGAAGGGCGTTCGCCTGCGCCTGATACCGGTAGCTCGTGACGCAGTGGCCATCATGGTCAGCCCTCAAAACAAGATTGCGCGGTTGACCCTCGCCCAACTGCGGCTTATCCTGGAAGGTAAGGTCACCAACTGGAACAGAGTTGGCGGATCGAACCTGCGGGTGACCGCCATAGGCCGGGACCAGGACTCAGGCACCTACAGGTTCCTTCAACGCACGATTTTGGCTGGACGGCCATACCGCCGCGACATGCTGCGGATGCCTACCAACCTTGCCATTTGCCAGACTGTGACGAGGCGGTCGGGGGCTATCGGCTATTCCGGCGACGCCTACGCCCGTAGTTACGCCGAGCCGGGGAGACTGCGTATTGTACCGGTTGCCTCGGGGAAAGGCCCCGCAGTTATGCCTACCAGGGAAAGCGTGGGAAATGGACGCTATCCTTTGTCCCGGACTCTGTATTTGTACGCGGTCGAGAAACCCCAGCCACAAGTGCGGGAGTTCCTGAAGCTTGTGCTCAGCGCCGAGGGGCAGAAGCTGGTAACGAAGGCCGATTTCGTGCAGCTTGCAGCGCCATCAGATCATCACCTGGAGAAACCACATTGATTACATCCTACCACACACACTCCTGCCTGTCCGATGGGACTACTGATCTGCCTGCAATGGTGGCCGGGGCCAAGCGCCTTGGCCTGGTGGAGTTCGGCATATCGGATCACTACGTCATGCTGCCAGGCAAGCCATTTATAGACTGGAGCATGCCGCTGGACGCCTTGCCGATATACTTTGAAGGCATAGAGGAAGCGCGTGTTCTGGCCGGAAATCACGTCAACGTTCGCGCGGGCCTGGAGGCTGAGTTCAACCCCGACACCGCCGACGAGCTTCGGGGAATACTGGACCAGTATCCATTTGACTACGTCATCGGCGGGATCCATTATGTGGGCGATTTCCCGGTGGACAAGAGCCCGGAGTGCTGGGAAGGCCTGGCCCAGTCGGATATCAACGACATCGCGGCAGGCTACTGGCAGGCGCTGGAGAAGATGGCCCGGAGCCGGATGTTCAACTTCGCCGCCCACATTGACCTCTACAAGATCTACGGCCACCGCCCGGACTGCGACCTTTCGGGGCCAATGTCCGCTGCGCTGGATGCGATTGCCGAGGCCGGGATGTTTGTGGAACTCAACACTGCCGGCTGGTTCAAGCCGGTCGGTGAAGCCTACCCATCGCCACACATCCTCGCCGAGTGCAGGAAGCGAGGAATAGAGGTATTCCCAAGCGGCGACTCCCACACCCCCGAAAACCTGACCCGCGCCTACGACCGAGCCAGAGATCTGCTGGATTCGTTTGGGTTCGGGAACACGCCGGTATTTGCCGCCAGGAAGGTGAAGTGATAGGACATATAGCACCTATTCGCTATTGCTACCATTTTTGGCGTTATCCCAAGCGGATTGTACACGGCCGGGGTCGGGTTGTCCAATGGTCGCGTGCAGACTGCGGCGGTCGTCCTCAACCACCGAACCGAATGCCGAATGGCTTGCCCACGGCGTTCAGTTCCGCCAGTATCTGCTCCTGGCTCCGCCCCATCTCCTCCAGCAACAGCTTGTAGTTGTCAGCCACCGTTTGCGAAGTCCGATGGTCTTGGCCAAGGCTCCCAAGATAAATGGCCAGCGCGCGGCCGTAAAGCGGCTCGGCCTCCGCCAGCCGGCTGGAGGTGTAGAGCAACACCGCCAGGCAGTTGAGGTCTCTGGCGACATTCGGATGGTTCGGGCCGTAGCTCTGTTCATCGATGGCCAGCGCGCGGCGCCTCAGCGGCTCGGCCTC
>CAZTAO010000004.1:91853-156444 GCA_964611645.1 uncultured bacterium
GGCTCGGCCTCAGACAGCCGGTTCGTGTCCTGGAGCAACCCCGCCAGGTTGTTGAGGTCTTCGGCCACATCGGGATGGTCGGGACCGAAGCTCTGCTCGTCAATGGCCAGCGCTCGGCGCATCAGCGGCTCGGCCTCAGACAGCCGGTTGGTGTCCTGGAGCAACTGTGCCAGGTTGTTGAGTTTTGTGGCAACATCCGAGTGGTCAAGGCCGTAGTTCTGTTCAGCGATGGCCAGCGCGCGGCGCATCAGCGGCTCGGCCTCAGACAGCCGGTTGGTGTCCTGGAGCAACTGTGCCAGGTTGTTGAGTTTTATAGCGACGTCCGGGTGGTCCGGGCCGTAGCTCTGCTCGTCAATGGCCAGCGCTCGGCGCATCAGCGGCTCGGCCTCCGCCAGCCGGTTCGTGTCCTGGAGCAACCCCGCCAGGTTGTTGAGGTCCCTGGCCACATCGGGATGGTCGGGACCGAAGCTCTGCTCGTCAATGGCCAGCGTGCGGCGGTAAAGCGGCTCAGCCGATGGGTAATCCGCAGCTTCATCGTGGAGGCGTGCAACTTCGTTGAGGGCAATCGGGAGGTCGCGCTTGTCTGGGAGGTGCGCCTCATATTCAGCCAGCGCTTCGCGGTACACTTCGCCCGCGTCGAAGTACTGCCGCAGCGGGATCCAGAATCCGTGCAGTTCCAGCTTCCAGCGATCGGTTGAGCGTAGCCGCAGAAAGGCGGGGATATCCGACAGCAGGTTTCCCAGCCCCCCCCACCGCTCCAGATCGCGGTAGAGGGTAGGCAACTCATCCAGCTTGCGGTCTGTGGGGTCGACTATCCGGGCGAAATACTCCGCCGTTTGGAGGCGGAACCCGCGCGCGAACTTGGTCTCTTTTAGCCAACGTTTCTTCACAGCAGCGCGAAGGTGGTTGTGGCCGAAGTTGAGCAGACCGGAGCGCATGGCTAGGGCGTTCTCGGCGGCGAGGTAGAGCGGAGTCCAGTGCCTTCGCGGGAGCGGCTCGCCTTTCTTTCCCAGCAGGTCAAGCAGTTCCCCCTCTGATAGCCCGAACCGGGCGCAGGCAATGAGGCACAGCGAGCGGCGAACGAGATCAGGGTGTTCCTTGTCCTTGCCGAAGTCGTCGTCCCACCGTGTCAGGATGCGGTCAAAGAGCGCGGGCAAGTCCGGCGCGGAGAGATACTCAGAGGCCTTCGCCTGTAGCTTCTCGTAAATGCCAAACTGGCGCAGTTCATCCAGCACGGCGCGCAGGTAGAGAGGGTTGCATGCGGCGGGGGTGGATTCCAGTTGCGCCAGGATTTCCTTCGATGGTTTCTTGCTGAATGTCCCGAAGTAGGCCAGCGCCGCGGGCTTGATGTCAGCCTGCGAAAACAGCGGCACACCTAACTCCGGCCATTCGCGCCTGCGCAAGGCGTCGAGGCTCTCGCCCGGCAGCGAAGAGACCAACACGCGGAAATTGGTCGGAAAGACAACAGGCAGCCAGCCAAGCTGCAGGGCGGCGGCATCGCCTCCTGAGAGCTGGTTGAGCGCATCGAGCACGAGAACGACCTGGCGCGACCCGGCGGCCTTCGCCGTCCACTCACTCAGCGCGCCGCGAAGAGCTTCCGGCTCAAGCGGGATATCGTCCGTGATGGCAAAGGCGCGCTTGAGTTCGCCGAGAATACGGCGCACCAGCCCCTGCCAGTCCGCGCTGTCGGGCGTGCTGCCGATGTAGTGCTGGATCAGCAGGTCCTCGGGATGCTCCTTGCGCCAACGCGCCGCCCACTCAGCCAGCAGAGCCGATTTCCCGCAGCCGGACTCGCCAGTCAGCACGAGAGGTTTGCCGGCGGTGGCAAAGTGTCCATCCAGGCGCTGGAGAAGGTCTTCACGTCCCACAAACGCCAAGCGGCGGCTTTGCGCGCAGGCCTCGTGCCGCGCGGCCTCCTGGTCGAGAGGGGCCGGCACCTCAGGTATCGGATACAGCTTATCGATGATGACCTTGAAGTCAGCCAGCACCTGTTCGCCCAGCGCTTCGGGGTCAGGGTAGTTCTCCCGCGGTGGATAGTCGAGTTGACCTGAAGTGTGTCTAGCCCGAATGCGATCTTTGAGACCTGCAAGCTTGCCGGCTGCATCGGGTGACTCGCTGGGGAAATCAGCCGCATTGCTCCCTCCCGGGAGACGCTTGAGATAGCTAGGATCACGGAAGTAGAAGAGCGAGCGGTCCGACATTTTGGGGTTATTGAGCACGCCGTGGAGAATCTCAAGCTCAGTGACCGAATGCTGCTTGTGCTCATTCAGCCACGGCTGTTCCTCGATCAACTCCGGATCGATCTCATCCGGCACCCAGCCGTAGCGTTCGCCAAGCAGACCGATGAAGTATGGACGGCAGCGCTCGATCTCCGCCAAACACAGCGGCAGCACCTTGCCTTCCGCCGATTCCTCGGTAGTTATGCCCCAGCGAAGGTCCACCTCCGTCCACGAAACGGCCCGTTCTTCGCACAGCTTGCGCAACTGCGGGAATATCTTCTTGATGAGAATGTCCCGCTCCAACTGCATGTCGCGGAACGTGGACGACACGAAGACCCGGATTCGGCGTTCGTCAGCCCCGGGCTGCGCAGGGGTTGATGCTGATCCATCGGGCTTATCTTCAGAGGGGCGTTTCTGCAAGCTCATACATCCTCCTCACCTGGCTGACAAAGATTCGGAACTGCGTCCACTCGGTCCGAAAGTGCCAAGCAATGTCTGAGTTCGGCGTCGACAAGAGGTTTTCCTTTGTGGTATAGCTAGAGTAGCATATGCCGTATAGGTGTTATACGACCTATAGGACCTATAGGACTCGGTGAGCGAACAGAGCCCAGTCCGCAGCCCGTCGCATAAGTCCTATGTGTCCTACCAGTCCTATTGGTCCCATTCGCGTCATTCGCGTTTCAACCCTCGAACACAATGCTCCCAAACCTCTTCGGCACGTGAAACGCCGCAGGAACGTGCAGTGTCGGAGACCACGACTGGTACTCATCGCCCTCAGGGTGGCGGTCTATCCGGTAGAGATTAGCCCGCCAGACCTCGCCCGGCTTGGGAGTTTCCACAAACATATCCGCAAACGGGATCGCCATTTCGACGCTGTAGCCGTTGCTGTGGAAATCCAGATCGTTCAGCCTGCCGTCTATCAAAACCCCGGTGCGCAGGTTGTGCGAGTGCCACTCGGTGCTGATGCCGGGGTTGATGCTCATATCCGGGTTGGTGATGCGTGGGTCGTATACCACGTTTCGCGGGCTGACTTCATACTCGAAGTAGTTCATCAGGTCCCCCGAGGGGTTGATGAATATCTCCACCGCTTCTTCCGAGCATACCGGGTCATCGTGCTCAGTCATGGTGGCGAGTATATAGCGGTCCAGCACCTGGAATGCCACATACAGGCACTCGTCATCCCAGCACATGCGGGCCTTAGTATACTGCTTCGCCGGGGAGCCATCCTCCGAAGTCACAAGCTCCACAACCGGCGCAATCTGCCACACATGCTCATCAACAAGCCCCGTAATCACAGGCGGTGTGTCAATCTTGGGGCAATGGTAAACGTACTGGGTCTCTGCTGTCACTGGTACGGTCTCCTTCTCGCATTGGAAGCTAAGCTGCGCCCATTATACCACGAACCCGGCGCGGTGTGATTTGTCGCTTGGTGGAGGGGAATGTTATACTGTGCGGGTTCGTTTGTTGGAGGGACAGAGACTTGAGCCGTGTACTTATGAAGAGCATTCGCATTGAACCGGAGACCGTGTCCAGGGCTGTCAATGCGTGGATAACCATAGATGTTGAGAACGGGTTCCCGGAGCCGAAGAAGACGCTGATTGCCGTGATACTGCGGATCGGCGAAGACAGCGAGCGGGTGGAACTCACAGAGACTCTGGAGCCGGGAAGCTCCGAGATCGAGTCTATGATCCGGATCGAGGATCCTGAACTCTGGTGGCCTAATGGTTTCGGTGAGCCGGCGGTCTACCATTGCCTGGCGGGAATGCAGGCAGAGGATTCGGGGGAGTCTGCGGCGGAGTGCAAACTCGTTCTGCGGTCCGTCGGCTTCGAGCGCCCCGAAGGCGGCAACTGGCCCGTACTTAGCGTGAATGACCGACTGATCTACTACAAAGCAGCGCAGTTCCCGACGCAGTCGGCGCTGCCGGTGGAGAAGCTTGCAGACATAGCGAGGCGCGCGGGTCTGAATATGATGATCTGCGACGACCCCTCCAAAGAACTCCGCGAAGCCTGCGATGCAAATGGACTGGTCCTCGCAAAGCCGTCAGATTTGGCTTCAGCGGACGGTTCGATGCCTTCCGCCCTGGCTGCTCCCGCGCCATCCGAACCCGCTGACGAGCAGACCAGCGCCCTCCGCTGTGCCCATTTCCTCTCCCAGGCAATCCTCCGCCACAAGGCTGCGGGAAGGGTTCCGGGGGTGGTAGTCCCGTCGCTTGCCGATAGCTCGAACCCCGGCGCTCTGCTGGATGAGTCGGGAAAGGCGAGGGCTTCATTCTATTTCGTGAAGCGGGCGTTGGCGGGCGTGACAGTATCCCTGTTGGAGCGCAAGAGCGGCGCGCTGCGGGCAAGCGTGGTCAACGACGGCGCCGCCGACTTCGTGGGATCGCTACACCTGGGCATCCTCACGTTCGGCCCGGAGGGCATTGTGGGCGACAAGGTTGCGGTGGAGGTCCCATCGGGGTCCAAAGTAGCTCCGTGGGAGGTCTTCCCCAACGAGGCAATCGCCGACCCGGCCAAGCAGGGTCTGGTTGCGGCGCTGTTCTGCGAGGAAAAGCTTGTGTCCAAGGCTCTGTACTTCGAAGCGGGCAAGAACGGCCCCGACTACCCGATCCCCCGAATCTTCGTGCAGCGGGAAGATGTGTCTGAAAGCAGCGTGAAGCTGACCATCTCGGCCGATGAGTTCGCAAGGTGCGTTGTTATAGAAGACCTGCTGGACGGCGCGACCCTGACCGACAACTACTTCGATCTCCTACCAGCAGAGCGGCACGAAGTCACAATAGAGAACATCACCCCGGAGGAGTCCGCCCATTTGGGGTTTTGGGTTTCGCCGTACTGAGTTGCGGGTTCCTGGTTCCGAGTTCCAGGTTCCGATTACGGGGCTTGGGCTGTTTCTATGCCCACCCTGTCACATCTGCCTCGAACATGCGTCTAGGTAATGTGGGTATGTAAGCTACAGCTAGTAGATAACAGGAGATTTTGTGTATGCGTAGATTTGTTTTGGCCATAGTTCTGGCCCTGGTGATAGTTCTGATCAGCGCGCAGGCGTGGGCGGTGACTTCCGCGGATCTGTTGAAGCGGGTCAAGCAGGCTGAGGCCGGGTTCAAGGATTTCAGCGCCGACCTGGCGATAACCAACGCGAGCAAGAAGAACGTCGCGGATATGGGCGAGAGGCTCGATGAGATCCTGATGCTGGAGAAAGCCTCTATCAGGTTCATCGCCCCGGACAAGATCCGCTACGACGGCATCGCCAAAGGCATCAAGGCCACCTACATCCAGAACGGCTACTATAAGCTGATCCTGGCGGCGATGATCCGGCAGAAGATCGATGTCAAGAACGCGCCCGGCAAGCGGCAGGACACCCTCGACCTCGGCTTCCTCTGCGGCAACCTGTGGAAGGACAACGTGGTTACGGTGCTGGGGACTGACAAAGGCTTGCTGAAGGTGAAGTTCTGGCCAAGGTTTGGAGGCGACGTCAAGCGCCACGACATGGTCTGGATAGACTATAAGACCCTGCGGGTTATGAGTCGGCAGAAGTATCTCGGAAGCGGGAAACTCCGGGTCCGAACAGTCTACAGCGACTTCCGCAAACTCACACCCGGTCTTCCGATAGCAGGGGAATCAACCCTGTACGATCCGGATGGAGACAAGCTGGGCACCATCAGCTACGAGAACCTCAAGATCAACGCCGGCGTCCCAGCCACCCTGTTTTCGCTGAGCCAGAGGTAGGGGAGGAAGGGAATCTTGCATCGATGGACAGGATATACAGGATGAAGCTTATTATGCTGCGGGAATGTCGTCTAGCACCAACGCACCGAGTCTAGTCGAATGTCAATTCCCGCGGCTCCGTTGTGTGGTTGCGAAAGCTGCGGGAACTCACCGCGTGCAGATTTGGCAGGATGGTGCTAATTGTCGTTCCCGCAGCATAGCAAATCCTGTCTATCCTGTTCATCCATGTGAATACAGTCCCCCGCGCTTTCCTGATCACCTGCTCCGTGGTATCATGGCTCCATCGCAAAGGGGGCTATCATGCTGCTTCAACGGATCGCTGTGTTGTTAGTCATCGCTGGTGTCCTGACGGGAGTTTCGGCCTCGGCACAGGTCATCCCCAAAGACCACGTTTGCCTCAATGGCATCTGGGAGTTTCAGCCTCAGAAAGAATACGCCAAGCCGGACAAGTTCGATGAGAAGATCATGGTCCCAAGCTACTGGAACCATCCCGAGCTGTGGGCCAAGCCTGCTGAGTGGCGGACCATGCCCTGCGGCTGGTTCCGGCGAACGGTTGACGTGCCCAAGGCCTGGCAGGGGCAGCGGATATTCATCAAGTTCGAGCGTATCCACATGACCGGCCAGATCTTCTGGAACGGCCGCCACATCGCCAACCACTGGGACTCCACCAACCCTTGCACGGTCGACGTTACGCAGTTTGTTAAGTGGGGCGAGGCCAACGAACTGGTGGTCGGAGTGCGGCAGGACCTGGCCCAGTTTGGCGACCTGACCGCCGAGCTTAATACCGAGGTCGAAGGCGCGGGGTTCTTCAAGGTGGGAAACACCCGCAGCACCGACCCTCGCACCGTGATCCCGTTTGGAATGATGATCATCGAGAATTACAAGCAGCCGGGCCTTGCCCGCGATGTCTGGCTGATCCACAAGCCGGCTGTGTATGTGGACAACGTGTTCGTGCGAACATCCGTGCGCAACAAGAAGCTGACGGTGGATTACGAAGTCCGCAATACACTGCCGACCAGTCAGAGTGTGACCCTTAGGGGCGCGGTTGCGCCGTGGAAAGGCGGAGCCGTCAGTGTGCGCAACGCGGACAAGACCGTTGTGGTTCCGGCGAGCGGCGTGGCGAAAATCACCGTCACAACCCCCTGGAAAAACCCTCGCCTGTGGTCGCCGGATGACCCATATCTCTACAACCTTCAGACCAAGCTCTTCGTGAAGAATTCGCCGATATCGGAGGTCTCAGACCAGCGGTTCGGGTTCCGGGAAGTCTGGACCAAAGGCCGGTTCATTTTCCTCAACGGTTACCGGCTCAACCTCAGAGGCGACCACGTCAACCTGCCCGCAGTCACCGGCCACTGCCTCTGGGACCCTGCGGCGTTTCGCGAGTACTGCAAGCTGTGGAAAGACCTCAACGTCAACTCCTTCCGCTCCCAGACCCATTCTATCTCGCTGCCTATGATCGATGTCTGCGATGAGGAGGGCATACTGCTGATCGAGGAGTCCGGTATCAACGGCTCCTGCGGCAACTATGCCACCGACCTGCCCGAGTTCTGGGACCTCTCCGTGCGGCACCTGCGGGCTATGGTCCGCGAGGAGCGCAACCACCCTTCGATCATAGTCTGGAGCACGGACAACGAGCTGGGCGCGTTCCTGCAGGGCAATTGGGGCAATATGGTCAAGCTCTCAAAGGCCATCAGAGACAACGACAACACCCGCATAGTCTGGCACGACGGCTTCGCATATCCGTTTGGAGACTACTTCCACGGGGCCAAGGGAGATACCGACGCCCTGTGCCTGCACTACCCGCACGGCGAGTTCTGGGGGGTCTACTACAACTTCCCGGAGGCGGCGTATTGGGTGAAAAACCGGTATGACAAACACGGCGGCTTCGGGCCGGACATACCGATAGGCCACACTGAGTACGCCCTGATAGATACTATGGCAGCCTGGGATTTTGGCAGCAGGCAGTTCGACAAGGCGTGGCCTACCGCTCCGCTTGCCGGGACCCGCGCGGACAACAGCCACGACTGGGCGGACCACTACCAGATGCTCAGTTACTCCGTCCGAGGCAGCCGCTATTCAGACGTTGCCTATCTCGCTCCGTACACGGTGGCGCAGCACTACGTGGAGCAGGCCGGCGGCAGCAACAACCAGCTCAACTTCCTCGAAATGCAGCACGACGACTGGGCCACCCCCGGGATGAAGTTCGTTAACCTATACAAACCGTATGTCAATATCTACGACCGCACAAAGCCGGTCTACCTGATGCGAGAGAACGTTCAGCCCCTCGTTCGGGCGTACCACCCGCTCCTGTGCTTCGCCAAGGAGTACAACACTCGGTTCTGGGGCGGGGAGAAGGTAACCAAGACCTTCGTAGCATTCAACGACCTCTACCGCCCAAGCAAGATTACTCTCTCGGTGAGCGTGGTTGATGAGGCCGGGAAGACGGTGAACAAAGTAGTGAAGCCGCTTTCGATACCGGTCGGCGGGCATATCGAGGTACCGGTCACCCTGAAGATGCCGCATTCGGAGGGCGTGACCAGGGGGAAGATGGTGGTGAGACTGGAAAGCAGCGCGGGGAAGGCGTACGTAGAAGAAGTCCCCATCACAGTGTACAAACCGTTCGACGCGCCAGGGATCAAGGCATTCGACCCGACGTCATCGCCCGCCGGCGGGACATGCGTGGTTGAAGAAGACGGGCTTGTGAAGCTAACCGACGCTGACATCACCGCCATCAAAGACTTCGCCACAAACGGCGGCACGGCGGTAATCCTGGCGCAATCAGACGCCAAGCGCTTCAACGAGGTCTTCGGCCAGTGGGTAGCTTTGGAAGATTGGATAACCCCCAAACCCTTCGAGAAAGACCCCGTCCCCACAACCATAGCCCACATAGTAGACCCAACCGACCCGATAACCAAGGATATGAAGTCCGAGGACGTCCGGTTCTGGGCAGGCGACCACGCGGTGGCCATTTACGGGATGGAGGTCAAGCCGGACACCGGTGCAAAGAGCCTGGTAATCTGTAACAGAGCCTCCAACGCCGCGCAGAAAGGCCTGCTGGTAAGAATCCCGACAGGCAAAGGCCAGATCTACCTATGCCAGATGCTCATCCCCTCGCACATCAAAGCAGAGCCAACCGCGAGGCTGCTGCTTTCGAGGCTTGTGGGCAAGAATTAGCCGGGGCGATTCCTCACAGTTTGACGTCAAGGCCGGGGCTGCGGAACTATGTGGCTCCGGCATACGTCAACGCAAGTAGCAATCCGGTGGGTTCTCCCACAGCCGGCAGTGGTTCCGGCGCTTGGGAGATAAGGTGAGGAAATGAAGCATTGCCCAAAATGCAACTACCCGAACCCCGACAGTCGAGAGGTCTGCTTCGACTGCCACACCTCGCTGGACTCCCGGCCCGTCCTGGACAGCGAGACCGGCCTCTTCGGCTACCCCGAAGGAACCGTGCTGTGCAAGCGCTGCTTCGCCCCGGCCGTTCGCGATGACCACGAGACCCCCCTCTGCGCCGCCTGTCGCAAGAACCTCACCAGATATCGTGTTCCCGCGTGGGCGCTGGCCTGCTGCGCGGTGGTGGGGCTGATGATGGTATACTCTCTGATACTGCTGCCGGGCAGTATGAAGCCGGTTGTCCTGTTCGAAAAGGGCCGCAGGGCCGAGAGCGTAAGGGACTTCCAGACCGCCGTTGCGCAGTATCGCCTGGTGCAGCAGCGTTTTCCGAAGTCCACGACCGTTCTCGGCAGGATCGGCATCTGCCAGTGCAAAATGCAGGACGTGGCGGGGGCAGTGGATACCCTGCAGCAGCTCAACGGCAAGGGGGTCACGCCGGGGCTGATGAGTGAACTCGAATCAGCGGCGCAGAACCTGCCGGGAGTCAGCGTCAGGAGGCAGGAATAATGCTGTTCATACCGGCCTCCATTGCCCTGCTGCTCTCGTTCCCGGGGGTGATAGTCCACGAGATGGCCCACGAGCTTTTCTGCCGCATATTCGGGGTCGCTGTGTTGGATGTCTGCTACTTCCGGTTCGGAAACCCCGCGGGCTACGTGGTCCACGAGGTCCCGCGCAACACCTACCAGCACATAATGATCGCTCTCGGGCCACTGCTGGTGAATACCATTGTGGGAGCGGTGATCGCGGCCCCGGCGGTTGTTCCGGTGTTCCAGTTCCGGTCCGCCTCGGTGATGGACTACGTGCTGGTGTGGCTGGGAGTAACCATCGCAATGCACTCGTTTCCCAGCACAGCGGACGCCAAGAGCATCTGGGCCGGGCTGTGGAAGAGGAGAGCGCCGATACTCGCGCGGGTAGCAGGTACGCCGATCGTGCTGCTTATCTACATAGGGGCGTTTGGCTCAATCTTCTGGCTGGATCTGGTCTACGGCATAGCGGTGGTGTGGGTGCTTCCCAAACTGTTTGTGTCGTTCTTCGCGTAGCGATTCGCGCTAGCTCAGGTCCGGGCGGGGGCTGGCTGTTGTGCGAAAGCTGATGAACTGGTTGCCTTTGTGCCTGAGCCAGCCCTCGTCACCCTCTGAAACGGAGGCGTAGTCGTCCATCGACACCGTGAACTCCATCCGCTTGCCCTCAACGTCGATCTCAAGGAAGCAGCTAATCTCCTGCATGACCGGGCCAATGGGCCTGCGCAGTACCCGCGACAGGAAGTTCGCGACAGCCTCCCACGCGCGCTCTTGCAGGTAAGTGCCCCCGTAGAACTCCTCATATTCAGAATCTACCAGGGAATCTGTCAGGATACTGCACCTGTCGAACTTGCGGGCAATCCTTGCCTGGATGGTGCGCGTTGGGGCAATTACCCGACCGAAGAGGTAGTAGTAAGCCAGGTAGCCGCACAACGCGAGCGTGACAATGAACATCACTGTGACAAGAAGATCGTCCAGCGCTCCACTCACTGCAGCATCACCCCGCTGGTTCTGAAGCTGACCAGTTTGGTGCCTTTGTAGGTAAGCACGCCTTCGTCTCCGACCGAGAGGGAGCCGTAGACATCCTCCGGCACAGCGAACTCCACCAGCCCGCCGCCGATCTGAAACTCCACCACGTAGTCCCAGCTTTCAAGTGTGCTGCCCGCCGGGCCGGGGAAGAACCGGGCTATCACACGCTGCATCCACTCCCAGGTCTTGCTGTATTGCAGCCTGTCGGGAACCTCTATCCCCTGGTGGTGTTGGGTCTTGAAGTATACTCGCGCCCGGGCCGTCTTGCTGGGGCCAATTAACCTGCCAAGGTAGAAATACCAGGCAAGGTAGATGCAAATGGCAATGAAGCCGATGGCGAGGTAGATGCCGAATGCGACCACGAAGCATCCAACCACGGTGGTGGTGAACTCAGTCCACCAAGGGACATAGTACTCCGGAACACAGCCCCAGGCAACGCCCATGGCGATGAGTATGCCCGCGCCAATCTGAATGTACATCCAGGCGTAGTCTTCGGGTTTGCGTCCGCGGAACACTCTTACGCCTCGTATTCGGCGAGGATCCCGTTTACCTGTTTGGCTTCCACGCGGGCGTAGACCTTGTCATCAACCACCATCACCGGCGCCAGCCCACAGGCCCCTATGCAGCGGGTCTCATCGAGTGTGAACAGCATGTCCTCGGTAGTGTCGCCAACCTTGACTCCCAGCTTTTCTTCCACTGCCTCAAGTATCTGGGCCGCGCCGCGAATGTAGCATGCGGTCCCCATGCACACCGATATCCGGTGCTTGCCCTGGGGGTTTAGCTTGAAGTAACCGTAGAAAGTGGCGACCCCGAATATCTCCGCCGCCGGGACCAGAGTTACCTGGGCGATGTGCTCCATCAACTCCGGGTACAGGTAGCCATATTTCTCCTGTGCAAAGTGCAGTATAGCTATCAACTGGGACTGCGGGTGCTCCGGGTCCAGCACGCTCTTTATGTATTCGGTGACTTCCTCGTACTTGTTCTCGCAGCAACAACTCATATCTTTCAGCCTTTCCAGTCAACTCTCCGCCAACTCCGGCGCCTATACATATTACCCCACCAGAGCCATACACGCAATCACGAAAGCACGAAGCAGTTGGTAACATGGATGGACAGGATGATCAGGATGGGGAAGATGATTACAAACAGGCTGTGCAGTCCTCGCTAGAAACTCCCTCTCCCCGGCCCCGCGGGGAGAGGGTTGGGGTGAGGGGCATGCACAATCCAGCGAGTACAACACTCATCGATATTGAACTGTTACGTGCAAACAGCAAACAGCAAATCCTGTATATCCTGTGTATCCATGTTCGTTTCGTGTCTTCCTGACTAAGAAGCCTCGTTCTCGGTCTCCGGCCTTACTCCCGCAATCCTTGCCACGTCTTCTATGTCCAGCGCGAGGGCGGGGGAATCGGGGCGGAAGGTGTAGTCGCGATTTGCCGGGTCGGTGAAGCCGGGGTCGGTGACAATCGAGCGCCGGTCGAAGCCCGCTTCCCGCCACTCCTCGTAGCTCATCGGTTCCGCGCCACCCATCGGGTCGATAGTCAGCGGCAAACCGGCTGCGTGGAAGTAGATGTTCTCATCAAACTCGCTGAAGCCCTTGAGTTCTTTGGAAATCGAGATCTGGTGCGCCTGCGGGTCGGTGTAATAGACCACATTGTGCACAAACCTGTTGTCCGCCGCATCCGGGCCGAGCGACGCCAGGTACACCTGGTAACGCGAGCCGTTCACCAGTATGTTGTTTTCGATCACAATGTCTTTGCAGTCGCCCAGCAGCATTACCCCGCCGAGCACATTCCCCACCGCCACGTTCCCGTAGACCCACTGGTCCATCACGTTCCAGTCGAAGTAGATGGCCCAGGTGTAGTATGGGGTCATTATGCGGCCGTCGTTCACAGTCGCCACCACCGGCTGGAGGGGCTTGTCGTAAGCTCCCGATCCGACCACATCCCGAACCACGTTATAGCGGATGATATTGCCCTGGTCGAGTTCGCTGTCGCCCTCGATCACCATCCAAACCAGCACATCGATCCCGCCGGTGTCGGCTGTCTCCAGACCCGCCAGGCTGATCTCGTTGTGCTCTATGATGTTGGAACCGAAGCCGTGCTGGACCATGATCCCGCGCTGGGGGATGTGGGAGATGGTGTTGTCGCAGATGATGTTGTTCACGCAGCACAGACCGAAAATGTATATCCCCGACCCGCGCTTCTCCAGCTCGCCGACGTGGTGGATGTTGTTTCGCTCTATCTGGTTGCGCTTGGATCTGGGCCTGCCCTCCGCCTGTTTGCGAAGCAACGCCGGGTCTTTCCAGATACTCCTCGCGCTCATCTCATAGTCGCCACACAGGCATATCCCGCTTGCGCCGGTATAGCTGATCTCGTTGCGGAGGATCCAGTTGTCCGCGTTGTAGCCCTGCATCCTTATGCCGTCGCCGCCGACCCCCTCGAACCGGCACCCCTCAACCACGCAGTTCTCAACCCCCTCCATCCGCAAGCCGCAGCCGCCGGAGTTGGGGTAGTTGTGGATCAGGATTTCCGGGCGCGGGAACAGGGAGTTGTTCTGGGTGATGGTGAGGCCGCGAATCTCCACGAACTCCACCGGGTCTCCCGGCGAACCGTGAAGGCTTATCACCCGATCAAGATAAGGCGCAACCACCTCGCCATCCTCAATAGAACCCTCCGGCGGCCAGAAGTAGAGGATTCCGGTCTCGGAGTCCAGGCACCACTCCCCGGGCTGGGTTAGCTCTTCCAGCACATTCTCCACGCGGAACCGGTTGTTCTTGAGGAACTCCATGCAGTCGGTTGTGCCGCTGGCCTGGTTGAGACGGTTGAGCATAGGCCGCTGGAGCTTGATTGTATTTGTTTCGCTATCTATGGACTCGATGGGGATGATGTCGTTGTTCCAGTTGAGCCAGGGGATGGTGAACACTTCCGCCTGCCGGGGCTTGGCCCACTGCCTCGGAAAAGCGCCCGGCGCAAACCGAAACGCCTGGTTCCCGAGCCCCTCCTCCACAAACTCCCAGCCGCCGAAAAGCGGATCAGCCACATCAAACTTCGGCCACCGAGCGCGCACTTGCCGCTTGCCTCGGAAGTAAAGCTCACGAAAGAACCACCGCCCCTCCAACACTTCCTGCAGCAGGACCTGCTTGATCTCGCCCTTGTAGTCAGACCAGCCGGTGATCGGTCGCCCGCCGCTGAGGACGGCACTCTCGCCGGGGTAGTTCCGGTAGGTGATGGGGGAGTCTTTGGTTCCGGAGTCACACGGAGCCAGGAAGAGCGGTTCGTGGAGGAAGTAAGTCCCGCCCCGGAACATCACAGTAATAGGCCCGGAATGCCCGGACTTCTTCAACTCCCGCACCGCATTTCGCGCCCTGATAGGTGTAGCAAAAGGCCCGTCCCTGCCATCGCTGTTAGGTCCGGGCAGCGTGCCCGACCACATATCATCACCATTCGGCGCAACAGAGAACTCCGCAACCTTCGCGGCGGTATCACTCATCTACATTCCTCCAACAATCGCAAGCCCAAAGCCCGCCCAGATAGGCTACCACAGGCGCGGCGGTAGGGGCAAGTGGGGGTAACTGATAGGACGAATAGGACACATAGGACTGATAGCACAAATACAAATGCCGGCGGCCCCATCCATCACCCAAAACCCAAAACCCAACCCCCATTTTCCGTTGACATCCCCCCTTTTTGGAGGTATAATAAGACGCTGTTGTAACCGCCTTTAACGCTAGTCCGGTGAGGCTCGTAAGGTGTATTTTGATGTTAGTGACACAACTAAAACCACAGGTCTCTTTGTACGCATTCGCGGCAGAGGGGCCTTTTTTATGCTTACGAGGAGGTAGGCCGGATGGCAAACGGGACAGCTAAGGTGATGGATTCGGGGGAGATTCGGCGGGCGCTGGTGCGGGTGGCCCACGAGATCCTCGAACGCAACAAAGGCGCCGAGAACCTGGTTATGATCGGGATTCAGAGCCGAGGGGTGCCTATGGCCAAGCGGTTGGCGCAGCTTATACAGGGCATCGAGGGGACGGAGATTCCGGTCGGGAGCCTGAACGTGGCGCTGTACCGCGATGACTACGCCACCCGCGCTGCCCGCACAGTCGCCGCCAGCGAGATAGCGTTCGATGTTACCGATAAGAAGGTGATCCTGGTGGATGAAGTCCTGTTCACGGGCCGCACCATCCGCTCGGCGCTGGATGCCATCATGGACCTCGGCAGGCCGGCATCTATCCAACTTGCGGTGCTTGTCGACAGGGGCCACCGGGAGCTGCCGGTCCGGGCGGATTATGTCGGCAAGAACCTGCCGACCGCCGCAAAAGAAAGCATCGAAGTGCTGTGGGAAGAGACCAGGGGCGAGGACGCCGTCTATATCACCAAGCCCGGCGCGGAGGTTGAAGGCAAATGAACCAACTTAACCGAAAAGACATCCTGGGGCTGCAGGACCTCTCCACCGAGGAGATCGACCTCATCCTCAACACCGCCCTCAACCTCAAGGAGATACTCTCGAGGCCGGTGAAGAAGGTGCCCACCCTGCGGGGCAAGAGCATCTGTACGCTGTTCTATGAAAACAGCACCCGCACCCGCACCAGCTTCGAGCTTGCCGCCAAGATAATGAGCGCGGACACCACCAGCATATCCACATCAGGCTCCAGCATCAGCAAGGGAGAATCGTTCAAAGATACTTTGCTCACGCTCAAGGCGATGGGGGTGGACCTGTTCATCATCCGGCATTCGGCCAGCGGGTCGAGCCAGATGGCTGCGAACCTGGTGGACGCGCACGTCATCAACGCAGGCGACGGGATGCACGAACACCCCACCCAGGGCCTGCTCGATATGCTCACCATCAAGGAAGTCAAAGGCAGCTTCGAGGGCCTGAAGGTGCTGATAGTCGGCGACATCATGCACAGCCGCGTGGCCAGGTCCAACTTCTGGGGTCTCACCAAGATGGGCGCGGAGGTGCGGCTATGCGCGCCGCGAACCCTGCTTCCGGCGGAGATATGCAAGCTGCCGGTCAAGGTCTACACCCGGCTGGAAGAGGCCATCGAGGGCGTGGACGTGGTGAACGTGCTGCGGATCCAGATGGAGCGCATGGACAGGGGTTTCTTCCCCAGCGTGCGCGAGTATTCGGCGCTGTATGGGGTGGATCAGGATGTGCTGCGGTATGCCAAGCCGGATGTGATGGTAATGCATCCGGGGCCGATGAACCGGGGTATCGAGATAACGCCGGATGTTGCGGACGCGAGTTTTGCGGTAATAGAGGACCAGGTAACCAACGGTTTGGCGGTGCGGATGGCGCTGCTTTACCTGCTGCTGGGAGGCGGAAATGTGGCTGCTGCTTAAGAATGGCCGGATCGTTGACCCGTCACAGAACACGGACGAAGTCGCTGACCTGTTGATAGAGGGCGGGCGGGTCTCCCGCGTTGGGAAGATCGACAGACCGGGGCCGGAGGCTGGCGAGGGAGAGGTCTACGATGTGTCGGGGCTGTGCGTGGCGCCGGGGTTGGTGGATATGCACACCCACCTCCGCGAGCCTGGATTTGAATACAAGGAGACCATCGAGACTGCCGCCATGGCTGCGGCGGCTGGGGGGTTCACAACAGTCCTTGGCATGCCAAACACCAAGCTGGCGTTGGACAGCGCGGCGATAGTCGAGTTCGTGCTGAACCGGGGCGAGCGGGTACCGATAAATGTACTCACCACCGGCGCTGCCACCAAGGCCAACGAAGGCAAGGAAATGGCTGAGATCGGGGATATGATTGCAGGCGGGGCTGTCGCCATATCAGATGATGCCTTCCCGGTCCAGAACTCCGACCTCATGCGGCGGATCATGGAATACACGGCAATGTTCGACGTGCCGATTCTGACCCACTGCGAAGACAAGTCGATGACCGCCGACGGGATCATGAACGAGGGCATAACGAGCACAATCCTGGGCCTGAGGCCGTGGCCGAGGCAGGCGGAAGATATAATGGTCTGCCGCAACATACTGCTGTCTGAACTAACCGGCTGCCGGCTGCACATCCAGCACGTGACTACCCGTGGGGCGGTCGAGGCTGTGAGGTGGGGGAAGTCCAAGGGGATCAAGGTAACCGCCGAGACCTGCCCGCAATATTTCACCCTCACGGACGAAGCCCTGGCCAACTACGACACCAACGCCAAGGTCAACCCGCCGCTTAGAACGGCAGACGACATCGCGGCGGTGAAAGAGGGCCTTGCCGACGGCACAATCGACGCCATAGCCACCGACCACGCTCCCCACGCGCAGGAGGAGAAAGAAGTCGAGCTTCAATACGCGGCATTCGGCATGTCCGGCCTCGAAACCGCCCTGGCGCTGACCCTGACATCAGTAGTAGCCGACGGTACCCTGACCCTGCTGGAAGCCATAAGAAAACTAACCCAAACCCCCGCCCAGATACTAGGCATAGAAGCCGGTTCCCTGAAACCAACTTCCACAGCAGACATACTAATCTTCGACCCGGAAGCCAAGTGGACAGTAAAAGCAGCAGATTTCAAATCCAGAGGCAAGAACACGCCGCTCAACGGGTTTGAACTAACCGGGAAGGCTGTGGCGACTATTTGCTGGGGGGATGTGGTTTACGGGGAAGGCAGTTTGAAGAGAGCATGAATTCCCTCCCCCGGGGGGGAGGGCTAGGGAGAGGGCGCAGCGTAGCAACAAACGCTCACCCTTCGTGTAGCAAGAAAGGCCAGGGAGGAAGAACGTGATACTGACATTTGAAATTAGCAAAGACAGCAAGAGTCTCACGATCTTCTTCGACGAAGAAGGCCGAGACCAGTTGATAGCGCGTCTCGCCGACTGCAAAGAGCCAGGCGATCACTATCATCTGATGCCTGAGAGTGCGAGTGTGCCTGGTTACGCTGTTACAACAAAGCGCTTCCTCAAAGACTCGAAGGCGATAGCATGGGTGGACCTTGGGATGCCCGTTTCTACAATGAAGCGGATAGAAGACGATAGGAGCTCAGATGAATAGTCTATACAGTAAGTTGTTCGATGCCGGCTGCATCAAATTTGGCGAATTCAAGCTGAAAAGTGGGATACTTTCGCCAGTATATGTAGATTTCCGCGGCCTTATCTCCAAGCCGGAACTCCTGAGAGAAGTTGGGAATGCGCTGGCTGAGAAAGCACAGCAGATCGGCTGCGACCGGTTAGCCGGAATCCCCTACGCCGGGCTGCCACTTGGCGTCGCCGCATCAATGGCATCGAACATCCCGATGATCTACCCGCGCAAGGAAACCAAAGATTACGGTACCAAGAAGCTCATCGAGGGCGCATACTCCGAGGGCGAAAAGGTGCTGGTGATTGATGACATCATCACCGACGGCGCCAGCAAGATCGAAGCCATCAAGCCCCTGGAAGAAGCCGGGCTGGTGGTCAAGGACGTGCTCATCATCCTGGATCGCGAACAGGGCGGAGACAAGATTCTGGCCAAGGCCGGATACACGCTGCATTCGCTTGGGAAGTTGTCTGTAGTATTGGATGCCCTGGTGGCCGCGGGGAAAGTTGACTCGGATATGCGAGCCAAGGTTGCGGAGTTCATAAAGGCGAATCAGTTCGCGTAGGAAGTCAACAGTCAAAAGTCCACAGTCAACAGTCGGGGGAACGGGTGATGGCGGGATTTGAGAAGTTCGAGGACATCCAGGCATGGAAGACGGCGAAATCAGTCGCCCTTTCGATGTACCGAGCGACCATGGACGGCCCGTGGGCTAAAGACTGGGGATTTCGAGACCAAGTGCGAAGGTCGAGCGTGTCAGTCATGTCCAATATTTCGGAAGGGTTTGGGCGTGGAGGAGATGCTGAGTTCCACCGATTTCTATGCATTGCCCGAGGGTCGGCGGCGGAACTCAAGTCGCAACTATACCTTGCCACCGAATTGGATTACATTTCAAACGAGCAGTTCAAGTTGCTCCATAAGGACATTGACGATCTGTGCCGGATGATAACAGGCCTCATGCAATACTTGAAGAAGCGCAAAGAGCCGCAATCGTCGTGATCCGGACTGTCGACTGTTGACTGTTGACTGTCGACTAGACGCAGCGAAAGGAAATAGAAGCTTGCGAAGCATACTCTTGTTGGAAGATGGAACAGTTTTTGAAGGCGAATCCATTGGCGCATCCGGCACCACCATCGGTGAAGCGGTCTTCGCCACTGCTATGACCGGGT
Organism: uncultured bacterium; assembly: GCA_964611645.1. Classification (GTDB taxonomy): domain Bacteria; phylum Armatimonadota; class UBA5829; order UBA5829; family UBA5829; genus CAZTAO01. The sequence goes on from CAZTAO010000004.1 coordinate 110,917, forward strand.
ACCAGGAGATGCTGACCGATCCGTCGTTTGCGGGGCAGATTCTTACGCTTACCTACCCGCTTGTCGGCAACTACGGGGTTAACCCGGAGGATGTGGAGTCTAGCAAGATACAGGTGGCGGGGTTTGTGGTGCGGGAGCTTTGCGAGGAGCCCAGCAACTGGCGCTCCGGGATGGGGCTGCGGCATTATCTGGAAACCAACGGCATAGTGGCGATGCAGGGGATAGACACCCGCGCGCTGACTCGTCACCTGAGGGTTCGCGGGGTTATGATGAGCGCGATGTCCACCGAACTCACCACGGATGAACTCAAGCGCGAGCTTGCCAACACCCCCAACTACGGCGACATCAACTTCGTGGAGCGGGTGAGTACCAACAGCATATACAAGTGGGAAGGCGACGAGTGCAGCAAGCTATCCGACTGCCCGGAAGCCACGTGCCACATTGCCCTGATCGACCTCGGCATCAAGCGCAACATTGCCCGGTGCCTGGCCAAGCAGGGGTGCGCGGTGACCGTGCTGCCCTGCGGCGCGTCCAGCGAGGATGTGCTGAGGCTCAACCCCGACGGCGTGGTCTTCTCCCCCGGCCCCGGCGACCCCAGGCAGCTCAAAGACACCGTGAAAACAATGAATGACCTCATCGGCAAGAAACCGATTCTGGGGATATGCCTGGGCCACCAGATGTTCGGGATGGCAATGGGTGCGGACATAATCAAGCTCAAGTTCGGCCACAGGGGCGCGAACCACCCGGTCAAGAACATACTCACAGGCAGAGTAAGCATCACCGCGCAGAACCACGGCTACGCAGTCGACCCGGCCCATCTCTCCGGCGACGCCGAGGTAACCCGAATCAACCTAAACGACGGCACGGTAGAGGGCCTGCGCCACAAGACCCTGCCCATATTCAGCATCCAATACCACCCCGAAGCCTCCGCCGGCCCGATGGACGAGGGGTATCTCTTCAAGGAGTTTGTGGAGAACGTGATGGGGTGTATGTGATGGGCGAAGGACGAGAGATTGTTCTGCACACAGACCTCAGCCCGGAAGAAGCGCTGGAGAGGTTGAGGCAGAATGTGGATGTTTGGCCAAGTTGGTGGCGGCTTGTGTCGAGGTACGAGCCGATCAAGCGGGAGATTATAGGCAAGGTGCTTGGCAACTCATTCAAACTCGGAATACTGAAGTATTTGGCTGCCACACGAAGAGGGCCGAGCATATACACGCTGAAGGGGAACATTGAACCCGCTGCGGCAGGAACCGGAGCGACGATTAGCCTTCGTGTCGCCGGGACACCATGGCGATGGCCGTGGCTTGTAGCTGGAGCTGTTTTGGTCATCGTTACACTGATGGGCACTGTGCATGGTCCGGTGCACCGAGCCTTTGACGCCATCATTGTTGCCATTCTTGCAGTCGTTCTGTTCATTCTGGACGCTGCCTTGCTCAGCAGTAAGTGCAAGGGCGACGACGGAAAGCTCATAGGGTTCGTTAGGAAGACACTGGGCGCGCGCAGCGCGAAGGACGCGGCAAAGCAGATTACGCCGTCGGTTACGGGAAGGTAGTTGTGCCCAGCCGGATCGCAGTCGTAGTTGCCGGGGTCATGATCGTGTTTGGGGTCACTAACCTGAAACAGGGAATCAAGGCCAGGAAGATCTCTGACATCGCGCTTGGGATTGTTCTTATACTGGGCGGCGCAGCGCTTGGTGCTGTGATGGTTTTGCGGATAGGAAGCTAGATGGCTGTTGTACTGAAAACAAGTATGCCTCCGGAGGCGTGCATTAAGCGGCTGCGGCGAGTGACGGATACGGTTGAAGGGAATGGAATCGACTATAGCAGAGACATCGTGATGAAAATCCACAAGAGCGGGTTCAATCTCTGGAGAGCCTTTGGATCCGCTATGCCAAGCAAGCTAGACTTATGTTCGCCGGTGTTCAAAGCGAGGCTGACTGAGGACGGACGCGGCGGGACAGTGATATCCGGAGGGTTCGGAATGCGCCCGCTTGGGATGTTCCTGCTCTCTCCAGTTGTCCTTCTGCTGGGCATCCTTGTGACGCTGGCAATAGCAACTCACTCGACTTTTGCCGGATTTATGAGAGACATGGAACTTGGCGGCTGGAAGGGGTTGTACGTCATCGCCGCCGTGGCTGGAGCCATTGTCTGGGCCTGGTTTGGGTGGCGGACAGACAAGGCAAGCCTGATTGAGTTTCTGGAAGAATATTTGAAGGCGGAGCTGGTGGGCGAAAAGCAGATTCCTCGTTCCTCGGAATGACATTGACGGACGACCGATGACCCAGGACTGTTGACTGTCGACTGTAGACTGATGACTCGAAAACGAAAGAGAGACACATGCCGAAGAGAGATGATCTGAAGAAGGTAATGGTGATTGGGTCCGGGCCTATTGTTATTGGGCAGGCGGCGGAGTTTGACTATGCGGGAACCCAGGCGTGCAAGGCGCTTCGGGAAGAGGGCATATCCGTGGTGCTGGTCAACTCCAACCCCGCGACCATTATGACCGACACCGAGACCGCCGACAAGGTCTATATCGAGCCTATTACCGTGGAGTTTGTCTCCAGGATCATCGAGCGGGAAAGGCCCGACGGCCTGCTGCCCACCCTCGGAGGCCAGACCGGGCTCAATATGGCTGTGGAATTGGCGAACGCGGGAGTGCTGGAGCAGTACAACGTCGAGCTTCTCGGAACCCCGTTGGAATCGATCATGAACGCGGAAGACCGGCTCTTTTTCAGATCGCTGATGAGAGATATCGGCGAGCCGGTCCCGGATAGCTGGATTGTCTACAACCAGGACGATCTCAAGCAGATAATCGCCGAAAACCCGCCATTCCCTCTCATAGTCCGCCCGGCCTACACCCTCGGCGGCACCGGCGGAGGCGTGGCGCACAACCCGGAGGAACTGCTGGAGATCGGCTCGCGGGGCCTGAAGCTCTCCCTCAAGAGCCAGGTTATGATAGAGCGCAGCCTGATTGGGTGGAAAGAGATCGAGTATGAAGTGATGCGGGACGCCAACGACACCTGCATCAACATCTGCTCCATGGAAAACCTCGACCCCATGGGCATCCACACCGGCGACTCCATCGTGGTCGCGCCCATCCAAACCCTCACCGACAAAGAATACCAGATGCTGCGGTCAGCCTCGCTCAAGATCATCCGCGCGCTGAAGATAGAGGGTGGGTGCAACGTTCAGCTTGCCCTGAACCCCAAGAGCTTTGAATACTACGTGATCGAGGTCAACCCCAGGGTCAGCCGCTCCTCCGCGCTGGCCTCCAAAGCTACCGGCTATCCGATTGCGAGAGTTGCGGCGAAGATAGCCTCGGGGCTGCATCTGGACGAGATCCCCAACTCAGTCACCGGCAAGACCATGGCCGCCTTCGAGCCTACCATCGACTATATCGTGGCAAAGATTCCGCGCTGGCCGTTCGACAAGTTCTACCTGGCGGACCGCACTGTCGGAACCCAGATGAAGGCTACCGGCGAAGTCATGTCCATCGACCGCACATTCGAGGCCGCGATTATGAAAGCGGCGCGGTCCCTGGAGATCGGCCTCAACGCCCTGCGCCTCAAGAACGCCGACGAGATCACAATGGAGCAGATCGAACACGGCCTGCGGGTCGCCACCGATGAGCGCCTGTTCCTCATCGCCGAAGCCTTCCGGCGGGGGATGACGGTGGAGCAGATCGCGGGAATGTCCAACGTCGACCCGTGGTTCCTGCGAAAGATTCGCAACATCACCGACCTGGAAAAGGAGCTCACCGAGAAGTCCGACCTGATTCGGGGCCTCTCTTCGGGCCTGATAGCTCCCGACGCCCTGCAGCTTTTCAGCCGGGCCAAAGAAATGCGCTTCCCGAACAAGTTCATCGCTGCTCTCACCGGAGCCTCCGAGACCCAGCTTCGGTGGATCGAGAAGAAGCTCAAGATGCTGCCGGCATTCAAGATGGTCGACACCTGCGCGGCGGAGTTCGAGGCCGAGACCCCATACTTCTACTCCTGCTTCGAGCGCGAGGACGAGACCGGGTGCTCAGGCGATAGCTTCGACGCGGCGGTCTGCAAGAGCGGCAAGCGCAAGGCGATAGTCATCGGCTCCGGCCCGATCCGCATAGGCCAGGGGGTGGAGTTCGACTACTGCAGCGTCCACTCCGCGTGGGCCTTGCGGGACGCGGGCTATGAGTCCATCATCATAAACAACAACCCGGAGACTGTCTCAACAGACTTCGACACCTCCGACCGCCTCTACTTCGAGCCTCTAACGGTCGAGGACGTGATGAATGTCATCGAATATGAGCAGCCGGACGGGGTGATTTTGCAGTTCGGCGGCCAGACCGCCATCAACCTAGCCAAACCGCTCAACCTGCTCGGCGTTCCAATATTCGGCAGCGATTTCAAGTCCATCGACATAGCCGAGGACCGCGATAAGTTCGAGCGAATCCTCAACGAACTCGGCATTCCCAAGCCTCCCGGGCGAGCGGTGCACGGCGTCGAAGCGGCTCTTGAAGTAGCCCGTGAGATCGGCTTCCCGGTGCTGGTCCGACCCAGCTACGTGCTCGGCGGGCGCGCGATGGAAATTGTCTTCACCGAGGACGAACTCGCCACATATATGAAGCACGCGGTAGACATCAGCCCCGACCCCGACGCCCCGATCCTTGTGGATAGATACGTGATGGGCAAAGAGGTCGAGGTGGATGTGATCTCCGATGGGGTGGACTGCCTCATCCCCGGCATTATGGAGCATATCGAGCGGGCGGGGGTCCACTCCGGCGACAGCATGGCCGTCTGCCCTCCGCAGACCCTCAGCCAGGACATCATCGACCAGATCATCTCCCACGCCATCAAGCTCGCCAAGGCGCTGGAAGTGCGCGGGCTGATGAACATCCAGTTCGTGCTGGATGACGACGAGGTGCAGGTGATAGAGGTCAACCCCAGAGCCAGCCGCACCGTGCCTTACCTCTCCAAGATAACCGGCATTCCGATGGTTCAGGTGGCTACAAATGTTGTCCTTGGCAAGACGCTCAAGTCCCAGGGCTACTCTACCGGCCTCTACAAACAGCAGCCAAGCCTGGCGGTCAAGGCGCCGGTGTTCAGTTTCTCCAAGCTCACCGAGGTGGATGTCTCCCTCGGACCTGAAATGAAGTCCACCGGCGAGATTATGGGAATAGACCGCGACTTCTCCCGCGCGCTCTACAAGGCAATGGTTGCAAGCAACCTCGACGTGCCCGTTGGTGGGCGGATGATAGCCACAATCGCCGACCAGGACAAGCTCGAGGCCGTCCCGATCATCAGGGAGTTCGTGGACATCGGCTACGAGGTCTACGCCACCGAGGGCACGGCCATGTTCCTGGCTTCCAAGGGGGTTCCCACAACCCAGGTAGGCAAGATCATCGACACCGAGTCGCTCAACATGATGCAGCTCATCGTGGAGAACAAGGTCAATTTGCTCATAAACACCGCCAGCAAAGACAAAAAGATAGAGCAGGAAGCCGCAGTAATAAGAAAAGCCAGCGTCCAAAGAGGCATCCCCTGCCTCACAAGCCTCGACACCGCCAAAGCCCTCCTCACAGCTCTGCGCTCCAAACAAAGAGGCGAAAAGCCGGAATGTCTGCCAATTGATGAGTACTTGAGCGGGGTCTAGCAAAAGCACCATACAGTCGTATACACATTGTGGTATACTGTAATACACAAAGCATTCGAGGTATATGTGTATGCGAACCAACGTAGATATAGACGATGTGCTGCTGAGTAAGGCGCTGCGTGTCACAGGGCTGAAGACCAAGAAAGACGTATTGAACGAGGGACTCCGCAGAATAGTGCGTCACTCTGAGCAGGTGGAGGCCCTCGATGCGCTTTGGGGCTTGTCCGAGTGGGAAGGTGATCTCAAGGCCCTCCGCCGGAACAGGGTACTGCCGGAATGATTCTTGTGGATTCATCCGTTCTGATCGATTGGCTGCGCGGCAGACGGACTCAGGAAACCGAATTGCTCAGGACCGAGCGAGAGCAGGAGAGCATCGCGGTAGCAGACTTGTGCCTCTTTGAGGTCCTGCAGGGGCTGCGAGACCCGATTGCCTTCTCAGAAGCACACAGTCTGCTTACACGGTATCCAATCACTTTGGTTGACGTCGGCGGCGAATCGGTAGCTGTGGCTGCGGCCCAGAATGCGCTTATGCTGCGCAGCAAAGGCATCCAGCCGACAGCAATAGACTGTCTTCTGGCTACTTTTTGTATAATGCGGGGAGCAGAGTTTCTGACGTCTGACAAAGATTTCAACGCCTTCGAGCAGCACCTGGGACTGAAGTTGGTCCGCTGATACACGCGTCCGGCAGGTCCCGCCCTCTTTGGTTTCTTCGGCAGCAGTCAATCCTGAACAACCCTTCAATGACCACGAACGTCGCCGCCGAAGCCTCCGGAAGCACACGGTTGACGATAGGGGCTTCGGCAGCGAGATTGTGCGAGACTGAGAAGAATGTCTGTAACTGACTGCTGCCGAAGAAACTGTTGACCGACCCAATTCCCTAGGCAGCAACTGCAAGCGCATCCTCGCCACCTCGTACCGCCCCACTTGGAGCAAGTTCCAGGGCAAACCCAACACCGAGGCGATCATTGAGATGGAGAACGGGGTAACCATCAACTACAACGCCACCTGGGCCGCCAGAGGCCGGTTCACAAGCTGGGACGGCAACATCACCCTCACCGGCAACAAAGGCTGCCTCACCCTGGACAACAAAGACCAGATCCGCCTCCACAACCCCGACACCCCCGATGGCGAACTACTGGAAAAAGTAACAATGACCCACCTCGAACTAGACTACGCCCTACACCACATGACCACCCTCATAGAAAACGGCGGCGAACCTGAGACCACAGTAGAAGACAACTACCACAGCTACGCCATGGTCTGCGCGGGGGAGGAGTCGGTGAAGACGGGAGGGTTTGCGGTACCGGCGAAGTTGTAATAAAGCACGGCCCCGCATTCCCCCTCCCGCCAGGAGGGGGCTAGGGGGCGGTTCCTTCGAAAATCGCGGCTGCTGTCATTCCGAGGAACGAGGAATCTGCTGTTCGCCCCAGCCATCCACCCAATCCCAAAGAATGCAAAAGCTCAGCTTGACCCCAGCTTGCCCTGGTGCTACAATTCACGCAGAGCATAAGCGTCAACGCAGAGCGAAACCGACGGAGGGTCCACTTGGACTATTGGCTCGACCTGTTCACCGGCACGACTTGGAAGGAGTTCCGACAATCCGGCTCGCGTGTCTCAGGCTTCAGGCCCCGAATGCGCAACGCTTCGTCTCGAGTCAAACCGGGTGACGTCTTCCTGTGCTACCTTACAGGGGTGTCGCGTTGGGTGGGAGCGCTGGAGGTGGTCGGCCCCTCGGACAGCAAAGAGGTGATATGGGGAGGCGAAGAGTTCCCTGTCCGCTTCGAGGTCAAACCCTTCGTCCAGTTGGAGCCGGAGCACGGCATTCCGATGGAAGATTTCAACGGCAAGCTCGATTTCTTCCGCGGCCCCCAAGACAGAGGCAAGTTCAAAGGCTTCATCAGGATGTCTCCCAACAAGTTCGTTCGCGAATCCGACGGCGAACTTATCCTCAATATGCTCATGGAAACCGAGCAGAACCCGATTGCCCGGCCTGTGGACCAGAAGAAACTAGACCGCAAGCCCACCTACAGAGTAACCACCCCGAAGAAACCCGGCCCCAAGAAGGCGGCTCCGAAGACCCCGCAGGCGGAACTCAAACTCGAAAGAGTCACTATCCCGCCTCCCAATGACTCGGAAGCCTGTGAAGACGCTGCGACCTCCACCAGGCATACCGAAATGCAGTATCTCTTGCTTGAACTAGGCGCGGAGATGGGGCTGGACGTGTGGGTTGCGCGTAACGACCGGCGCAAGGAGTGGAACGGGAAGACGCTGGGCGAAATGCCGCGCCTGCTGGAAGAAATCCCGACCCAGTTCAACGACAAGACCAACCGCACCATTGAGATGATTGATGTCCTCTGGCTCAGCGGACACTCCATAGCCGCAGCGTTTGAGATAGAATGCACCACTTCGATCTACTCGGGTCTTCTACGAATGAGCGACCTGCTAGCCCTCCAACCCAACCTGAACATCAGGCTCTACCTGGTCGCGCCGGAGGTGCGGCGGAACAAGGTTCAGTCTGAGCTACTGAGGCCGACTTTCATCATGAGGAAGCCCCCTCTGGGTGAGGTCTGTGGGTTCCTGGGCATGAACGCGCTAGCAGAGAGAATTACAACCCTAAACGAAATGGGCATCGCTGGCTCAATGAAAACCGATTTTCTGGAGAAGTCGGCGGAGCATTTTGCCAAGAACGATTGACAATTGCTCTGTGCTTCTCAGTTCTCGGTGTTTTCCGCATATAGATGCGGGCATCCAAAGCAAGCACATCCAGAGGACAACACCAATGCTTCGATCCGGATTACCCAGTGCGTTGTTCGCGCTGGCTCGTATGGTTCGCCCCTATCCGCCCTCCATGGCTGAAGCAACAGAGATGATCCCCGATGCGACGGCGTTCTTTCCGGGAGGAAAGGGCCTGTGGACGAAAGAGGAGTCGGACGTCTTTCCATCCATACTCGTCCTGGGCCAGGATTTCGGCACGCATGATGAGCATCAGGACATGCTGAAAGGGAAAGCACGTGACCTGAACTGCTCGACTTGGCGGAACCTCATGTCGTTGTTTGACGAGGCAGGTATCGGACTCACTGACTGCTTCTTCTCCAATGTCTTCATGGGCGTACGGATAGCGAAGTCTTCGATGGGAAGGTGTCCCGGGTTCAGGGACAAGGGTTTCACGGAGAGGAATCTAGATTTCCTCAAGTTCCAGATCGAGACAATCAAACCCAGGATCATCATCACTCTGGGTCTCTACGCAGCCAGAATGCTGGCTAATGTGTCACCCGACTGCTTGGGGGACTGGGGATCGGCAAAAAGGTTCAAAGACATCAGCGATGGCCTCAAAGAGGGCGTCACGATAGGGTCCGGAACTTACACCTGCGTTTGTCTGGTGCATCCTTGCATGCGGCACGCTAACTTGAAGCACCGACGCTATGGGAACCACGAAGGCCACAGCGCCGAACTCCGTATGCTTCGCGACGCAGTTGGCTAACCAACCAAACGCCCATCCGTGTCATCCGAGCCATTTCGCGTAATCGGCGTTTCAGGCCCCATCCTGCCCATCACCTAATCCATCAGATCCTGTTCAAGACAACTCCCTTCGCCCACGCTCTCTGCTCTCCGCTGCCCTCCCCCACAAAAAAACTCTCAACTATTTTCCAAAAACTAGTGAACAAAACGCCCCCTCAATTGCCTTATTACATGGAGGCACTATTTTCTCGCCACAAAAAACAGGCCCGCGGGTTCGGGGTTGGCCACTCCGGACCGGCAAATGGGACCATGGCGAAAAACAACAACTGAATATACAACTCTATATCACAACTTAGGCTACAGAAAGGCAGATTGTTCGACATCAGCCCTCCTTGCCCTGATCGCTGCCGACGGGCATCCAGAGCAAGGGGCAATCCACGCGTAAAGTGGAAACACCCCAAGGCGGGAATCCCGGGTCCCCCACCCAATCTCAACATAATCTACAGCGCATACCCCAGAGGACAATCTGTCTTTCAAAGCCGGCGAAACCAATAAACCACCCATCCAGACCCGAGCAACTAACCCACAAAGCCCACCAGCCACCCAAAACCAACCCGATCCCGGGGCAGTCAACCCATGAATCCTCGAAAAAAGGGGCGTTCGCTGCAGTTGATAGCACGTAGGCTTAGCGCTGCATTAGTTCTAGCTTGCCAGTATGCGCCCTCTCCCCCGATCCTCGTGTCAGTCCAGTGCGACGAGCTGCATATACTGGAAATATTCCGTGGTCATGGAATAAGGGTCATTCGGATTGCTCCCGTATAGGTAAATCGCTCTTACAAGGAAGTCGGTCGGTTCGGCGTTGTCAAGCGTGAACATAACCCGCTGCTGGGTAGGCGTCGCGTTCTTTGCAAGCTCTGCACCGTCGAACCCGATGATAACGTGGTCGCCAGGGCCGTTCACATATATGTTCATCTTCTCCGACTGACCGGTAATCCCGACCGTCAGGATGTAGGTGTGCTTTCCCTCGGGCAGCTTGCAGAACTTCGCCTGCGCCGGTGTGTCGAAGTAGCCGTTCGCTCCGAGCACCGACATCTTGAGCGCTACGTTCGCATCCTTCGCCGCCACGCTCTTCTGCGTGTCACCGGACCATTCCACACCTCTCACCACAAGAAACGAGCCGGTCTGAGTATTGACGGGATTCAGCACATCCAGCACAACCCCTTTGCCGGTCGTGTAAGCCAGTGGAGCGAGGGCGCCCGGAGCCAGATAAGCTGTGACCAGCTCCTGGCGGACCAATGTCTTCTCCAACGGCAGGACACTCTTTGAAGCGGTCGGCTTGATACTCGATCTGAGCTTCTTCAGCGAGTCGATGGACTCTATCTTGACGACCGACCTCCGCGCGATTGCGGACCTGTTGATCGGATTCGCCGGAACCTGCGGGGCAGCAATAACCGCAGGCAAACCAAGCACTGTGAGCAAGTATATCGCGCAAGCCGCGACTGGCAATGACTCTGCAACTCTTCTCATGGTGGGATCCCTCCTCTGATAAACGGTATCGCTTGTGTCGCCGCGAAGGCCCTTTCGCTGCTTCCCGGCGGTTCGCAGCCGGGGCCTCAGGCCCGGGTGAGCGGCTGCCTCATGTTACCACGAGAATCCATAGAGTCAATAACAATTTTGAGGTTTTTCGGGATTTGAGGACGGGACGCCTGCGGCATAGATAGGGAGGGCGCTGGAGAGAGGGCTTTCCCGACCGTCAACCCTCAACCAAACCCTGGCTCTCCGCCACCAACTCCACCACGTGCCTGGTCGGGCAGGCCATCCCGTGCCGCCTCAGGCCGGTGGATAGCTGCATTGTGCAGGCGGGGCAGGCTGTTGTGACTATCTGGGCGTGGGTATCGGCTATCCTGCTGATCTTGCGGTCGAGGATTTGGGTGGAAAGCTCGGGGTGGGTGAGGTTGTATGATCCCGCGCCCCCGCAGCACCAGTTCGACTCCGCCATCTCGATGAGGGTGTATCCCCCGGCATCGGTGAGCAGCTTCCGGGGGTCGTCCTTTATGTTCTGAGAGCGGCCAAGGTGGCAGGGGTCGTGGTAGGTGACAGTTATCCCGCGCGGCTCCACCTTTGGCAGCGACAGCGTGGGTAGGAATTGGGTGATATCGAGGGTATGCTCGGCCACCCACTTGGCGTCGGAGTCATCCGGCAGGACCTCGGCATATTCTTTGAGGAACCCGCTGCAGCTTCCGCATTCGGTGATTATGTGGTCGATTCCCAGCTTTCCGAACAACTTCGCATTGCTCCCCGCCAGCTTCCGCGCCGCGTCCATATCCCCGTAGGACCACGGCGGCAGGCCGCAGCAGTTGTTGGGGGCGATAGTCACGCGGCACCCGCCCAGCAGCATCAGCCGAATCGCCGCCTCGCCCGCTGATGGCAGCAAGCAGTTCACCCCGCAGGCGATGAAATACAGCACCTCCGGCCCCGAGGCATTCTCAGGCTCCGCCCGAAACACGCTGATACCGTTGACTTCAGTCTTCTTGAAGCCCAGGCACGCGAGGTCGTCCGTGAGAAAGCCCTTGGGAGCCTCTTCCATCATCGATTCCGCCGCGGCCAAAGCCGGGCTGACCCACTTCAGCAGACCGGTCTTCCGCGCAAGCCCAGCAAGTCCGGTCTTCTTTCCAAGCATAGCCAGCTTCAAGAGCGCGCGGAGCCTGGGAGGGTCGGGGAGGAGGTTGTTGAAGAGGTACTTCTGCACGGTCGGCCTGCCCATCTCAGTGGAATAGGCCTCCCGCGCGCGCACCATCAGGTCCTTGGTCCGCACTTTGCCGAAGCAGTCCACAGTGCACGCGCCGCACAGCAGGCAATCGAAGAACGGCTGCAGCATATCGCGGTCAAACTCGCCGCCATCGACAATATGCTGCAGTGTCTGGTTCCGCCCTCGCGCAACATGGTTCTCATCATGCCGAGACCGATACACAGGGCAGCTCTGCATACAGTAACCGCACTTGTTGCACCGGTTCAGTTCAGATTGTACGAAAGCTTGGTCTTGCATTTGTTTGTTCCTGTAGACGGTGCCGGACACTTGTCATTCCGAGCTTGCGAGGAATCTGCTTTTCGCAACTGCCGGGCCCAACAGCAGATTCCTCGTCGTTCCTCCTCGGAATGACAAAGTATATGTCATTCCGAACGCAGTGAGGAATCTGCTTTTTCGAACCAATCAGCACTGAGGTCTGCCCAAGTCGGATTTGTCGCGACTATCAGATCTTCCTTCTTTGCCCGTGCCCAGCCTTTGATCTGTTTCTCTCTCGATATCGCCTCTGTCGGGTCAGAATACTCTTCGTAGTATACTAGCCGTGTGATGTTGTATCTGCTGGTGAAACTAGCGACCAGCTTGTTAGCGTGCTCGTAGACTCGCTTCATCAAGTTCGACGTGACTCCGACGTAGAGAGTCCGAGATCGACTAGCCATTATGTAGACGTGGTAACTCTTGCCCATGCCCACCGCCTTGGTTGAACAGCAGATTCCTCGTCGTTCCTCCTCGGAATGACATTCTTGCGCGCCCTTTTGTCCTAGAGCAGTCTATACCAGCGTCCCCTTCGGGTCGAACGCTGCTTTGATCTTCTGCGATATGTCTGCTTCCACTGGGTCTATCGGCGTCAGCAGACCTGTGTTTCCGGTTCTGGGCCAGAACAGGGAGCCGCCGTGTTTCTCGGCTGATCTCCCCGCCGTCGCGGCCACTTCGGAATCTCCGCCATGGGCGATTACGGCCTGGCCGAGGCACATCGAGACCCGGAACGGGATTGGCCCCGCATGGGACACTTGGTCGGCTACGTGCGCGCTCTCGGCTGGGTCGAATGTGGTCTTGATAACTGACCCGGTCGGTGTTACGTCGGTCACTCTTTGCCAGTGGCCTTGGTAATCTGCCTCAATTACCGAAAGGCCCGGCAAAGCGCTGTCCCGCGCGAGGGCTTCGAGCTTGGCAGTGAGTTCATCCACTTCCTCAGCCATCCCCTCCAAGCCCAGCAGGACCATCCATTTCTCCCCAATTCCCGCCTCCTTGGCCGCCATCGGGCTAATCAGCTCGACTGCCGCGGGCCGCAATGGCGAGCGCATCAGACCTCTGCCAAACTCCCTCGCAGCCTCGGGTTTGCAAACTTCGACAGCCAGCGTGCGGCTTACCTGCGGTCTGGGGAGAAGACGGACGGTGACTTCGGTTATCGCGGCCAGAGTTCCCCACGAGTCTATCAGCAGCCTCTCGATCCCATACCCCGCGACGTTCTTCACGCAACTGCTTCCGAAATGGACCATCTCACCGCTCGGCAGGACTGCCCGGACCCCGGTGATGAGGTCTCTGGGAGTGCCGTATAACAGGCGGTGCGGGCCGGAATCGTTTGTGGCCGCGATCCCGCCGATGGTCGCCTTGTCCCACATCCGAGGTCGCAGCGCCACCATCTGGCCGTGCTCGGCAGTCACCCGGTCAAGCTCCGGCAGCGTCACCCCCGCCTGCGCGGTGAGGGTCAGGTTTACATAATCGTAGTTGATGATCTTACTGAGCCGGCTCGTCTCTATAACCACCGCGCCATCGGTCGCCGCAGCCTTGGTACAGGCTCCACGTACAGCGACTTTCATGCCATCCCGGTTCGCCAAAGCCAACAGCTTCGCCAGGGACTCAGTATCTGGCGGCGGCGAGAGATCGAGCGCAGCCTGTTCAAAGCTTTCTGAGGGCAGTTCGATAGGCTGAACCTCGCCGATCTCGCTCTCCTTCGGCAGAATCTTGCCGGGATTGAAGCGAACCTCCGGGTCAAATGCCTTCTTGATCCGCCACATCAGCTTCAGCTCCGACGGGCTGAACATCTCGGCCATGTGCCGCATCTTGCAGCAGCCGATTCCGTGCTCGCCGGTCAGGACCCCGCCCTTGCTGAGGGCAAGCTGGGTGATCTCGTTATCAACTAATTCCACTCGCCTGGTCTGGTCCTTGTCTGCTGGATCGTAGAGGACGAGCGGATGGAGGTTGCCATCTCCGGCGTGGAAGACGTTGGTGATCTGCAGGTTGTGCCTGCGGCCTATTGCCATTACTTCCGCAAGCGTGGACGGCAGTTCACTGCGCGGGACTGATATGTCGGTGCAAATCTTGCTGGGAGCGAGGTTGGACACAGCGCCAAACGCCCCCTTGCGGCCCTTCCAAAGCAGCATCCGCTGAGCTTCGGAGTCGGCAGTCTGGAAGCTGCGCGCGCCGTTGGAGTTGCATACATCCTCCACCAAGCCAACCTGCGCCCGGGTGCTGCTGGGGAGGCCGTCAAGCTCGACTATCAACACCGCCCCCGCATCCTCCGGGTAGCCGGCCTTGAGAGCCATCTCAACCGCCCGGATCATCGAATTGTCCATCATCTCAAGGGTAGCCGGGATAACGCCCGCAGCTATAATATCCGACACCGACTTGCTCGCGGCGTTAAGTTCATCGAATATGGCCAGCATCGTGACCACCGCCTCCGGCTTGGGCATCACTTTGCAGGTTATCTGAGTTGCCAGCGCAAGGGTCCCCTCGCTGCCGACAATCAACCCCAGCAAGTCGTAGCCGTTGGCGTCCAGAGCTTTCCTGCCCACCCTCATAGCCCGCCCGTCGGGAAGAATGACTTTGAGACCGGTGATGTGGTTTACGGTAACGCCGTACTTGAGGCAGTGGGGGCCGCCGGAGTTTTCACCGATGTTGCCGCCGATAGTGCAGACGCACTGGCTGGAAGGGTCGGGAGCATAGTAGAAGCCGTCCTTGCCAAGCTCGGCCTGCAGGTCCTGGTTCACTACCCCCGGCTGCACAGTCACCCGCATGTTCTCGTAATCCTTCTGGAGGATCTTGTCCATGCGAGTAGTTGAGATCACCACGCCGCCGCGCACAGGCACAGGCCCGCCGCTGAGGCTGGTGGCCGCGCCGCGAGGAACCACAGGCAGGTGGAACTTGCAGCAAAGCCCGACAGCCGCAGCCGTCTGCTCCGGGGTCTCCGGCAAAATGACCACATCCGGCATGCCCGTGAAGAGCGTGCCATCATAGCCATAAAGCCGCAGCCGGACCTGGTCACTGATTATAGTAGAAGCCGGAAGCTTCTCACGAAGGCTTTCGACTAGTCGGTTAGGCATAAAGAACCTCTGTCTTGAACACGATTATGCGGATTGAAGGATGGGCAGAATTGAGGGCACGCCAGAATCGTGTCCATCCTTGAATCTTGTGAATCGTGTTCAAACAATCTACAGTATACTCCCCAGTGCGCCCAGCAGGGTGTTGACCTGGTTGGGGGTTGAGCCGTAGCCCATGAGGCCTACCCGCCAGACCTTACCCTTGAGGTCGCCCAGGCCGCCGCCTATCTCTATGGCGTTTTCTTTCAGCAGGCGGGACCGTACGGCCATATCGTCGACTCCGTCTGGTATCACAACTGTGTTAAGACTCCACAGCCGGTATTCCGGGTCGACCAGCATCTTCAGACCCATTTTGGCCAGACCTGCGAGCAGAAGCTCGTGGTTGGCCTTGTGTCTTGCCCAGCGAGTTTCGAGGCCCTCTTCCAGGATCAGGCGCAGGCCCTCGTGGAAGCCGTATATCGCGTTGACCGGGGCGGTGTGGTGGTAGACCCGGTTCTGGCCCCAGTAGTTTCGAATACTGGTCATATCAAGGTACCAGTTGGCAACCTTGCCCTTGCGGTCGTCGAGCGCCTTGAGAGCATTGGGAGAGAACGACACCGGCGCAAGCCCCGGGGGGATGCTCATGCATTTCTGAGTTCCCGAGTAGGCAGCATCCACCTGCCACTCGTCGAGTTTCACCGGGTGCCCACCGAGGGAGGTCACGCAGTCCATCAGGAGCAGCGCCCCGGCCTCGTGAGTCATCTTTGATATCTCTTCCATCGGCTGGAGAACGCCGGTGGAGGTTTCCGCGTGGACAATTGCCACCAGCTTCGTCTTTCCGCCTTCGAGGGCTTTCTTTACATCCGCAGGGTCGATGGGTTTGCCCCAGTCTGCCTTGACCGTGACCACCTCCCCGCCATACCTGCCGCAGACATCCGCCAAGCGGCCGCCGAACACGCCGTTCACGCAGACCACGCACCTGTCGCCGGGTTCCACCATATTACACACCGCCGCTTCCATTCCCGCGCTGCCGGTGCCGGAGACGGGGAGCGTGAGCTGGTTCTCGGTGATCATTACTTTCCGGAGCATCCCCATTATCTCATCCATAATTGCGACGAAATCCGGGTCAAGGTGGCCGAGCGGAGGCAGAGCCATCGCCTGCAAAACTCGGGGATCAACATTACTGGGGCCAGGGCCCATCAGGATTCTAGGCGTCACTTCAAGCCTCGGTATCGCGCAACTGGACATAATATCACCCTCCTGCTCTGGAATGGAGAAACTTCAAAGTAGAGGCAAAGCGTCGTTGCTAAGCACCCGCAAGATGATTCTAACCCCGGATCAGGCGATTCGTCAATTCAAATCGGCATTGACAGGGGAGTGTCGGCACATGGTATACTCAATAATCTAAGTATGCCGACCCAGAAACATTAGATTGGTCATACAAGCAATATCGGCAACCGGATATCTGAAAGGAGCCTGGACCTTGCTACACGAGCCAGCAACACCAAGCGGCAAAGACGCTGCCGCGCCCTACAAGTCCCGCCTTGGCGTCTGGATGTTTATCCTGTACTCCCTGTTTTATGCGAGCTTCGTCGCACTCAACCTATACAACCCTCTGATCATGGAAAAGATTGTGGCATTCGGGTTGAACCTCGCCACAGTGTATGGCTTTGCCTTGATCATAGTGGCACTGGTACTCGCGCTTATCTATGACGGCCTCTGCCGCAAGCAGGAAACTGCCCTCGGAGACGACGTGGAAGAGGAGGAGGACAACTAGAATGGTAATTGTCATCTTCCTTGCATTCGTGCTGTTTGTTCTGGGCCTGTCTTTCTACCTGGGCCAGAAGACCAAGACATCCAAGGGGTATTACGCGGCCGGTGGGCAGATCCACTGGGGCGTGAACGGCATTGCCTTCGCCGGCGACTACCTCTCCGCCGCATCCTTCCTTGGTATCTGCGGGATGATAGCCACGGTCGGTTATGACGGCTTCCTCTACTCCATCGGGTACCTTGCCGGGTGGATTGTGGCGCTGTTTGTGGTTGCTGAGCCGATGAAGCGGCTGGGCAAATACACATTCACCGATGCGCTCGACTCCAAGTTCAACCACCGCGGCATCAAACTCGCCGCCGCCGTCAGCACCCTGATCGTTTCGGTCTGCTACCTCATACCGCAGATGGTGGGCGCGGGAGTGCTTGTTGAGCCGCTTCTGGGCATTGCTCAGCACTGGGGCGTTATCATTGTTGGCGCGGTGGTCATTACCATTGTTGCCACGGCAGGAATGGCGTCCACTACATACGTGCAGTTTATGAAGGGTGGCCTGCTAATCATCTTCTCATTGGCACTGGTGATAGCGGTCTGTGTCCGTGGTTTCAACACCAAACCCGACCAGGGCGGCAAAGTGCCGTTCTACGTGTACAAGACGCTCGCAGCGCAGAAGACCGGTGATACCATCACCGTCTCGGAGCCTGGCTGGCAGGTAGTTGAAACACAGGAAGTTAAGGCTGCCCACGCGACTCTGGCCCTGCTGTCGAATGCAGGAAAAGAGACCTGGTGGCTAGTTGATGAAAAGGCCGGCGTGGTCTCGCTCATGGAAACGCAGTCCGTCGTTGAGACCAGCAGCAAGCAGAAGTTCATCAACGGAGAGCCGGCTTCCGATACCAACAAACTGAGGCAGGTCGGCAACATCGAACTGCTCAAGGGGCAGCAGACGATACAGCGTGGAAGCGTTTCGCCTTTCACTTTCCTCGCCGATATGGCCGACAAGAACACGGTGGTGCGCCGATGGAAGGACGCCAAGATCGACGCCAAGGACGGGTCCAAGGCCACGGTCTACTTCCCTGTTCTCAGCCACGGCAACCAGCTTATGCGCCCGGGCCTGAAGTTCAAGGTCCAGGGGACACCGCTTGAGAAGCTGGACTTTGTCTCCCTGATGCTTGCCCTGTTCCTGGGAACGGCGGCCCTGCCGCACATCCTGATCCGATACTACACCGTGGCAAGCCCTGCTGCCGCTCGAAAATCCACGATTGTGGCTATCGCGGCAATCGGGTTCTTCTATATTCTGACCCTGTTTATGGGTCTTGGAGCCATGACCAGCGGTGTCGTCAACCCGGCGGACAGCAACATGGCCGCGCCGCTACTGGCGCGCTCGTTCGGGAATCTGCTGTTCGCGATCATCTCGGCGATAGCATTTGCTACAGTGCTTGGAACGGTCAGCGGTCTGATCGTCGCTGCCTCCGGAGCAATCGCGCACGACTTCTTCGACCGGTTCCTGAACTATCGAATGGACGACCGTCGCAAGATCCGCATGGGCAAGATATCGGCGTTCATTGTCGGCGCTCTGGCGATAGTGCTGGGGATTTTGTTCAAGGGGATGAACGTGACTTTCCTGGTTGGTCTGGCATTCGCGGTGGCCGCGTCGGCCAACCTGCCTGCAATACTGATGCTGCTCTTCTGGAAGAGGACAACAGCTATCGGTATCACGGCGTCGGTCATCACCGGCATCGTCTCCTCGTTGGGGCTGATTGCTCTGTCGCCTGACCTCTACAAGCTCTACGGGCTGGATCCGACAACCGCGCCGGTCCCGTTCACCAACCCGGGTATCTTCTCGATTCCGCTGAGCTTTGTGGTCCTGGTAGTTGTCTCGCTGGCGACTAAGAACAAGGAACAGACAGCGGCAGCCTGACAAGGCTCAAGCAACACACGAGCCGTCGACGCGCCGATACGTGCTATAATGACATAGCCCAGTCGGCCAGTCGGCGGCTTGTTTGCATCATACGAACCGACAAACGGAACACGAGATGACTGCCACTACCAGAGTAGACCTTCATTGCCACTCTGTATACAGCGATGGGAGCCTGTCTCCCAGGGACATCGCTGAGCTTCTGGCCGCCGATGGGGTGGTGGTAGCCGCCCTTGCCGACCACGACACAGTAGATGGCCTCCCCGAGTTCAGCAAAGCGCTGGCGCGGCGCGAGGTTGTGAGCATCTCCGGTGTTGAGATAACCACCCAGTGCCGGGGCGAGGAAGCCCACTTGCTGGCCTACGGCTTCGACCCCACCAACCCCGAACTGCTGGCCGCCCTGCACTCGATGCGCCAGATTCAGGCCCCGGGGGTACAGAGTGTCGCGGGGACCATCCGCCGCAAAGGCTCACACGGTTCACACGAAGCCGGCCCACACACGCCCGCTGCCTCCGGACAGATAGACATCGCGGACGCAATTTCGCTTGTCCACCGGGCGGGAGGGTGCGCGTTTCTGGCCCATCCTCTGCTTCTTCAGCCGGATCACCAGGAGCTTGAGAAACTGCTTGCCGACCTCAAAGAGCAGGGGTTGGATGGAATAGAGGCTATCTACGAGCCTTTCACTGAGGAGCAGCGTTCCCAGTTGCGGGATATGGCCCGAAGGCTGGGGATGCTTGTAAGCGCAGGCACCGACAGGCACGACCGCAAACCCCTGAACAACGGTTCTCAAGGCATCGATATGCCGACCGACCTCTGGAAAGAGTTCCGGGACGCTGTGTGCAGCGGTAGTTCACCGGTTCCGGGCGCGGCCTCATCCCCCGAGCCGGCGAGGCTGGAGCGGCGGTTCAAGTGGCGAGATTTCGTCTTTCACTTCATCTTCCCGACTCTTCTGGCAGTAGTTCTGTTTGTTACAGCAATCTACGCAGTCTTCCTTCCCACATTCGAGAGGTCACTGCTGGAGCGCAAACGGGAGATGATCCGGGAGCTTACAAACTCCGCGTGGAGCATCCTGGTTTCCTTTGAGCGCGATGAGAAAGCCGGCAAGCTTACTCGCGCGCAGGCCCAGGCGATGGCAATATCAAGAATTGAGTCACTGCGCTATGGGCACGAGGGCAAGGACTATTTCTGGCTGCAGGATAAGACCCCGCGTATAATAATGCATCCCTACCGCAAGGACCTCAACGGCCAGGATGTGTCGGGTTTCAAGGATCCTCGCGGCGTGGCGATCTTTGTGGAGTTTGCAGACCTGGTGAAGAGAGGCAAGGAGGGGTATGTCGAGTATGTGTGGCAATGGAAAGACGACCCCACCCGCTTGGTGCCGAAAGAGTCATATATAAAGGGCTTCCAGCCGTGGGGTTGGATTATCGGCACGGGCATCTACATAGAGGACGTGACGCAGGAGATCAAGAGGATCGAAAGGAGCCTGGTGAGGACATCGCTGGGCATCTCGCTCATTGTCATCCTGCTGCTGCTTTATGTGATGCGGGAGGGGCTGCGGTCCGAAAGAGAACGGGCCGAAGCCGAGGAGGGCCTGCAGGAGTCTACGGAGCGTTATCGGTCTCTTGTGGAGGCCACCACGGAAGGCACACTGCTGGTGATGGATGGCCGCTGCCGATATGCCAACCCGATATTCCTGGAGATGATAGGGAGCACCGGGCAGGAACTGGAACTGCTGGACTTGGCCGACCTCTTCCCCAGGGC
Source organism: uncultured bacterium (assembly GCA_964611645.1). Classification (GTDB taxonomy): domain Bacteria; phylum Armatimonadota; class UBA5829; order UBA5829; family UBA5829; genus CAZTAO01. Next base: position 131,549 of record CAZTAO010000004.1, read on the forward strand.
CAAGGACAACGAAAAGGCCTGGGAGCGGCTGAACGCTCTGCTCAATGGCGACGAGACCACCGAGGGATTCGACGCTGTTATGAAACGGAGAGACGGCAAGCTCATAGAGTGTGTGATTTCACCAAGTCGCATTTCCTTCGCGGAGCGCGGCGGGTTCATCCTGCTCACCAAGAGCGTCCGACCATCGCCGGAATCAGGCGGAACAAGAGACACCCGCGACCAGCGCTGGCGGCACCTGCAACAGGTTGTGGACGGCATCTCCGTGGGCCTTTTCCGCGCCCGCGCGACGGCTCGCGGGACTATAGTTGAATACAGTCAGACCGCCGCAAGGCTGCTGTCGGCGTATCCAACTGACTCCGACACTCCGATGGCCCTGGCCGATGTATTCCGAGACCCGGCGGTATATGATGAGTTCCTGGCTGAGCTTGGACGCGACGGCAAAGCTCAGCGCAGCGTTCACCTCACATCCGCCGACCCCAGCACCCGGACAATCCGGATAGCGGCCTTGCTTGTGAAAGATGAGCACGGCGCGCCGAAGTACATAGATGGCGTTGTAGAGGATATTACCTCACTGGATAAGCGGACCACCGAGCTTGAGTCGGCGATAGAGAAGCTCCAGACCTCGCTGCTGTTCCTGCACGAATCGGTGAGCCACGTCGGCAGGAGCGCTGTCTTCTGCAACCTGGACACGCCCATTCACGCCGCCGCCAATATGATGACCGACAACCATTCCAGCGCGGTGCTGGTGCAGTCGGAGAACGGACTTGCGGTGGGGATAGTCACCGACGGCGACTTCCGACAGCGGGTGGTGGCATCGGACCTCGACCGCCGCGAGGCAGTTTTCCGGATTATGAGTTCCCCGCTGGTGACCATATCGGAGCGGGCGCAGGTGTATGAAGCCCTGCTGCTGATGGAGCAGAAGGGCGTGGGGCATCTGGCGGTGGTTGATGAGTCCGGGCGGATTGTCGGGGTCATAAGAAACCAGGAACTGCTGCAGTTCCGCAGCTACGGGTCGATTGTGCTGACCCGCGAGGTGGAGCAGGCCGCAACGCCCGAGGAAGTTGTCACCTGCTGCAGGAGAGTGCCCGACCTGGCGAAGTCGCTTCTCGACAGCGGCGCGCGGCCTCACCTGGTGACGCAGATGATATCTTCGGTCTGCGATGCGGCCACGGTTCGGCTGATAGCGCTCGCGCAGGAGGAGTTGGGGCCTGCGCCGGTTCGGTTCGCATTTCTGCTGCTGGGCAGCCAGGGCCGCCAGGAGATGACCCTCGCCAGCGACCAGGACAACGCCCTTATCTTCGATACACCGGCCGATTCGGCTGAGCTGCCCTCAGTGGAGAAGTATTTTGGAGACTTGGGGTTCTATGTGAGCGAATGGCTGGACCGGGCGGGGTATCCGCTGTGCAACGGCGAAGTGATGGCGCGCAACCCGAAGTGGCGCCAGCCGCTCCCCATCTGGAAGCGGTACTTCAGTGGCTGGATAGACATAGCGGAGCCTCAGGAGCTTCTGGAGTTCACCATCTTCTTCGACTTCCGCCCCGTTTACGGTGACTCTGAGCTATGCAACGAACTCCGGCGGCACGTGTTTGAAGCCCTTCGGGCCAAACCATCGTTCTTCCCTCACTTCGCGCAGAACTCCCTGCTCTTCAAGCCTCCGCTGCGGCTGTTCGGCCGGGTGCTGTCGGGCGGGGCTGGCGGTGACCACCAGGGGCTGCTGGACCTGAAAGATGCCCTGATGCCCATAGTGAACTTCGCCCGCCTCTATGCCATAAGGCAGGGACTCGAGGAAACCCACACACTTGACCGCCTCAAGGCTCTGGTGGAAGCGGACGTTCTGCCCGAATCAAGCTGCCAAGAGATATCCGAGGCGTACGAGTTCCTGATGCGGCTGCGGCTGCAGCGGCAAGCCGAAGCGCTATCATCGGGCCAAACCCCGGACAATGCATTCAACTACCGCAGACTAGGCCAACTCGAACAAACGCTCCTCAACCAATCCTTCGCCCAGATAGCGGCCGTCCAGAAGAGAATCAGCTACGACTTTTTGGGGGGGACGGCGTAGGGCGGCAGGGCTGCGATATATTGGACTTCACGCTACCTCCACCCCAACCCCACCCAAGAACTCCCGTATGATCCCTATCTCCGGGCCGTCGACCGCCTGCCTGGTGCGGGGGAAGCGCATTTGGTTGGTGGCGAAATGGCCGGTTAGCCATAGGATGGTCTTCATTGTGGCTTTGGCGTCGAGTTTGTGACGGCCGAGGAATGTGAGGTCGGACCACGGTAGCTCGTACTTCTTGATATGTTCTATGGCCTCCGATAGCCGCCCGCTCTCCATTTTGGCAAAGAATTCCAGCGCGACCGAGGGCTTGTAGGTGGCGTAGCTGTCGGCGTAGCACCGCTGGCCGAACTGGTACCCCAGCACAAACGGCCTCATCATCCCGCCTGTGATTATCCCAAAGCCCGGCGGCACGGCGTTGAGGTAGTCGGTCTGCCTGTACTCGTCGTCGGTGTCGTTCTTGATGCCTATGAACTGCGGGTAGGCCTCGATGATCTTGAGGAGCAGATCGACAGACATCCCCGGCTGCCCGACCGTGTATGCCAGCAGAGGCAGGTCGGTGGCTTCGGCGACCTGGCCGTAGAACTTCATTATCCCGTCGGGCTTCGGGCCGCCCTGCCAGTTGATCTGCACTTTGACGGCATCTACCCCGCAGTCTCTTGCGAACCGCACGAACTCAACGCATTTTGACACAGGCCACGACGGGCCGGTTGATGCGATGTAGAAGACTCGCCCTTTGTTGGCCTCAGCGACGGTCTTTGTTACCCTGAATATCTCGTCTTCCGTGAGGCTCATCATCTCCGATGTTCCCCCGGTAGTCCACATCACCGGCACCTGGTTCTGCCCCATCCAGTCGATCCACCCGGCCAGCGACCGGTAATCGACCTCCTGGTTTTCGTCAAACGGAACCAATATCGGAGCCAAAGGCCCCCTCATACGCGCGGCTGCTTCTAAGTATCTGTCATTCATCCCTGCACCCCACTGCTCACGGTCATGCCCTACGAGCTAAGTATATGACAGCAAGCCCGTGATGGCAAGCCGCCTCTCCCAACCCGGAACTCAGGACTCCGCGAACGCGGCCCGCCTTGACCTCCGACCTGGTTACGCATATCATGTTTTCTGTAGGGTGTGGACAAACTCCCGTGGGAGTGCGTCTCGCGGGCTTGTATCATTCCGTATCTGGGTATGTCCTATTGCGGCATTCTCGACAGTTATTCTCGCGATAGGAGGTGGTGGGCCAGTGTCACTGCGTGTAGGCCTCGACGTCGGTTCAGACACCGTCAAGACAGTCATCATTCATCCGGATAATACGATCCAGACTCTGGCCATAGCCAAAGCGCTCGGCCAGCCGCTTCTGAGGGTCAAGGAGGCGCTGGAGGAAGTTGCGCGCGTTACCGGGCAGCAGAGAGTTGTCTGCGGCGCGTCAGGCGCGGGCGCGGGGACCCTGCGCGACCTCATCGGCACAGATTCCATCCACGAACCCAACGCCCTCGCCACATCCATCGCGCTCTTGTACCCGGAGGTTCGCACGGTCATCGAAATGGGCCGCGAGAGCCAGAAGTACGTGCTCTTTGAGAAAGACCCCGTAAGCGGTAAGCTGCTGGTGGAGGAACTCAGCCTCGGGAACAAGTGCGCCAGCGGCAGCGGATCGTTCCTCGACCACATGGCCAAGCGCCTCAACTACGACTCAATCGAGGAGTTTGCCCGGGTTGCGCTGGAGGCCGAGACCCCGGCCAGCCTCTCCGGCAGGTGCGCGGTTTTCACCGAATCGGATATTGTCCACCTGTACCAAAAGGGCACCTCGCGTGAACGCATATCCGCAGGTGTGCACCAGGCTATCAGCAGGAATTACCGATCCGCCATCGCAAGGGGGCGGGACTTCGTGGACCAGGTTGCGTTTATCGGCGGTGTCTCAGAAAACCCGGCGGCGATCAAGTACCTCTCGGAAGAGTTGGAGCTTGGCAACCGGCTGTTTGTGCCGGAACACAACCGCACCCTCGGGGCCATCGGCGCGGCGCTGCGTGCGGAGTCGGATATAGATATCGCCCAGGCAATAGCCAAAATCGAAGCACAACTAGCCAAACCTCTGGACTACCCCGGCTGCGATCCGATCCGAATAGAACACTCAGAGATCATGCCCAGACTCGAAACTCAGAACTCAGAACCCACAACTCCGATGATAGACCGCGCCGCGCTTGGCGTCGATATCGGCTCCGTGAGTACCAAGGCCGCTTTGGTGACTATGGTGGATGGCAAGACCGTGGTCCTCGCCAGCCATTACCGCAGGACCGACGGCGACCCGCTTGCGGCAGTGCGCGATACCCTCAACCAGATCCACAAGCAGGTCACCGAAAAAGGCTACCAGATCGGCAAGATAGCCGCGGCCACAACAGGCAGCGGGCGATACCTCACCGGCGACTACATTGGCGCCGACCTCATCCGCAACGAGATCACCGCCCAGGCCAGCGGCGCGCGCTCCTATGCCGACGATGTCGACACCATATTTGAGATCGGCGGGCAGGACAGCAAGTATGTTCGGATGGATGGCGATGTCATCATAGACTTCGAGATGAACAAAGCCTGCGCGGCGGGGACCGGCGCTTTCCTGGAGAAACAGGCTACGAGGCTGGACATACCGCTGTAGGAGTTTGGCGACAGGGCTTTGCAGAACACCCGCCCGCCGGAACTCGACTGGACCTGCACCGTCTTCTCCGAGTCCGCGATGGTCTACTACCAGCAGAACAATGTGCCGGTGGAGGACCTTGCCGCTGGAATCTGCCTTGCCAGCGCGCGCAACTACCTCAACAAGAACGTCGCCAGCCGCAGCATCGGCGAGAAGATAGCGTTCCAGGGGGCGGTGGCATTCAACAAGGGCATGGTTGCGGCGTTCGAGACGGCGCTGGGGCGGAAGATCGTGGTGCCGCCGTACCCGCACATAACAGGAGCGGTCGGCGCGGCGCGGCTTGCTTACCTGGCGGACCCCGAGGAGTGCAAGTTCAGGGGATTTGAGGCTGTGGAGGACTCAACCTACGAGATGGCCTCGTTCGAGTGCAAGAGTTGCCCCAATCGCTGTGATGTGAACACTTTCCAGGTCAACGGCGGCACGAAGTACTTCTACAACGACCGCTGCGAAAAGTTCAGTGCGGTCCAGAAGAAGAAGCTCGGAGAGAACCTGCCAGACCTCTTCGCCGAACGCTCCCGGATGCTGGCGGAAGTCTACACAAAGACCGCAAAGGACGGCGCGCAGACGGTGGGCATTCCGCGGGCGTTTATGTTCGAGGAGTATTTCCCGCTCTACAACGCGTTCTTCACGGAGCTTGGGTACAAGGTGGTCACATCCGATGAGACCAACAAACGCATCGTGGATATGGGCCTGGAGACAGCCATCGGCGAGCCGTGCTTCCCGTTCAAAGTCGCCCACGGCCACTACCAGGACCTGATCTCCAAGAATGTCGACATGATCTTCTCCCCGGCTGTGATGAATACCGAGCAGACCAACCCCAACCTGGCGCAGTCGCAGACCTGCCCCTACCTGCAGGGCGCGCCTTTTGTGATCGGCCACACCATCGGCATCACCGAGCAGGGCATCCGTTACCTCACCCCCTGCCTGCATTTCAGGCGCGGCAAGGCGCACGTGGAGCGGGAATTTGTGAAGCTGGGAGCGCAGCTCGGCAAGACCCCGTGGAAGTCCAAGGCAGCGTTCCAGGCAGGATACAAAGCCCTGAAGGAGTTCCGCAAGCGGGTCAGCGAACGCGGGGCGCAGATTCTGGCGAACCTCGGGCCGAAAGAGATGGCTTTTGTGGTGGTGGGTCGGCCTTACACGCTGTATGACCCGGTCATCAACATGCACATCGGCAAGCGCATCCAGGATATGGGCATCCTTGCCATTCCGCAGGATTTCCTTCCGCTGGACGCCGCCGACATATCCGACGTCTGGCCGCGCGCCTTCTCCAAGCAGATCCAGCGCAAGCTGATGGCCGCAAGGCTGATCCGACACGACGCCAGGATCAAGGCGGTCGTGCTCACTTACTTCGCCTGCGGGCCGGACTCGTTCGGGAACCCGTTCTTCAAGGATGAGCTTGGGGAGCCGTGTTATGTGATGCAGATAGACGAGCACACGGCGGACGCGGGCGTCATCACCCGCATAGAGGCGTTCGCTGATACGGCGTCGAAGTCGGCGTCGAGGGAGTTTGAGGAGGTCCGCACCACCGACCAGCCGCTGGATCACCTCAAGGGCAGGCGGTTGTGGATACCCTACGCCAGCGAGTCCGCGCGGGTCCTGGCGAAGGCATTCCAGTGCTATGGATACGATGCCCAGGCGCTTCCGCTTTCGCCCGATCCCGGGATGAACCTGGCCCGCAAGGCTATATCGGAGGATGTGTGCCTGCCGGCTCTGGCTACCACCGAGGATATGCTCTACCGCGCGAGCAGGCCGGATTTCGACCCCGCCAAAGAGGCGTTCTTCCAGGGCCACGCGGACGGGCCGTGCAGGTATGGGATGTACAGCCAGTTACAGCGGATAATCCTGGACAAGCAGGGCCACGCAAACGCCGACATAATCACCCTCGGCAGCCGGACGGAGCACGGCGGGTTGGGGAAGAAGTTTGCGGTGCTGGCGTGGGATGGGATGGTCTGCCACGATCTTCTTCAGAAGATGCTGCACCGGGCGAGGCCTTATGAGTCCGCACCGGGGTTGGCGGACGAGTTGTTTGAGAAGTTCGTATCGAAGCTCATAGACCTCATGCCGGAGGCCAACCGGCGGATGAACGCGAGCGCGCTGGCATCTGTCACAGACACCAAACACCTCGAACCGTTTATGGAACTGCTGGGCAGGGCGCAGTCGGAGTTCGCTTCGGCGATGCGGCCAGGGGAGCAGAAGCCGGTAGTGGGGCTTGTGGGCGAGTTCTATGTGCGGCTTCACGAGCGCGCTAACCAGAGCATTATCCGCAAACTGGAGGCCGAGGGGGCGGAGGTGTGGTTGGCCCCGATGACTGAGTTCTTCGGGTATTCCAACTTCATCGGCAAGGTGCTGGCGGCGGACAGCCTCAAGGAGCGGGTGTCCTACTCCGAGTTCAAGGAGTTTGTGATGCGGTGGTTCAACGCCACCATCGCCCGCAAAGATGAGCACGCGCTGTACCACTCTACGATGCCGCTGCTGAAAGAGTACGAAGATATCGGCCCGGACGAGGTCATTCGCAATGGTTCGATCTATGTGGACCACGACTTCGGCGGGGAGTGCATCTGCAGCATGGGCAAGAGCGAGGACTTCGCGCTGCGGGGGCTGGGCGGAATAGTGAGCGTGATCCCCTTCAACTGCATGCCCGGCAACTGCGTAACCGCCCTAAGCCAGGCCCTGCGCCGCCGCCACGACAACATCCCATTCCTAAGCCTCGACTACGACGGCTTCACAGACTCCAGCCGAGAAGCCAAGATAACCAACTTCATGTGGCAGGTGAAGGAGAGGCTGGGGGGACGGGTTTCCGGTGGCTCGGAGGTTGGCGAGGAGAAGGTGGGGGGTGTGGGGGCGCGGGTGATGTCGGGTAGAGGAGATGAGCAAGGTTGAGTTCCCCGCAGAAGGTCGTGATGGTGTCTTCCACGGTTTACGGCATAGAAGAACTTCTAGACCGGATATACACTCTTCTGACCGCGTTCGGATATGAAGTCTGGATGTCGCACAAAGGCACATTGCCGGTCTTTTCGAACTGCTCCAACTTCGAGAACTGCGTCCGCGCTGTAGAGAAGTGCGACCTCTTTCTCTGTCTGATTACCCCTCGCTACGGAAGTGGCATTGGTAAGGGGAATATCTCGATCACCCACCATGAACTGCGGAAGGCCATTGAGTTGAACAAGCCCAGGTGGCTGCTGGCACACGATCATGTGGTGTTCGCACGCAGCTTGATCAAGCACCTCGGCTACGTTGACTCAGAAGCGAGAAGCGGGCTAACGCTGACCAAGAACCCCATACTTGACGATCTTCGTGTCATCGACATGTATGAAGAGGCAGTGCGGAACGAGTTGCCTTTGGAGATCCGCCAAGGCAACTGGGTACAGAACTTCCGCTCCCCCGAGGACGCTTCAATGTTCATAACAGCCCAGTTCTCTCGATATCAGGAAGTCGAAGCATTTATCAAGGAGAACTTCGCCGATCAGTCAGAAATCACGGACATGGGTCAGCAGAAGGAGAGTAGCTCGTGAACGCTGAGGAAATCAAGAAGCTGCTCCAGCTTGGTGAGACTCAAAGCGTGGAGTTCATAACAGGATGCGAGCCATCTGTAGTCGGTCGCCGAGTCTGTGCTTTCCTCAATTCGGGAGGAGGCTACGTCGTCTGCGGTGTTGATGATCGGGGCGGCATAGTGGGCGTGGGTTCCGACGAAGATGTACCCAATCTGGAAGCGCAACTGAGTCAGGGTATTTCTCCCACAGTCCTAGTATCTGTCGAGACACAAGAGATCGGCGAGAAGAGGCTGATTGTCATAGAAGTCCCTTCGGGCAAAGATGTCCCTTATGCTTTCAGGGATCAGGTGTACGTCAGGGCAGGCGAAGCGACTGTGAATGCCGATATCGCAACTATTCGGGACATGGTATTGCGTCACCAAGTGGAGCCTGAACGCTGGGAACGCCGATTCTCTTCTGCCGATCTCCATGACGATGTGGATGAGGCTGAGGTGCGTTCAACCGTGGATTCCGCCAGCAAGACTTCTCGCATCCAGTTCCGTGACAGCAACGATTGGGTGAAGGCTCTAGAGGACCTTGGGGTGTCCAGATACGGACGACTGACCAACGGCGGAGACGTCTTGTTCGGTAGGAATCCCGCACTACGGTATCCTCAGACACGTGTGCAGGCTGTCTGTTTCATCAAAGACAAGACTGACGACGAATATGCTGACTTCAAAACCTTTAACGGACCTATTGTATCGACGCTGGAGCAGGTCTACTCGTTCATCTCGAGAAACACTCCGACAATCGCCCGGTTCACAGAAGACCGACTGGCGCGAGAAGATGGGCCTCTTTACCCTTCCGCAGCGGTTCGCGAGGGCCTGGTCAATGCTTTTGCGCATCGAGACTACAGTAGTCCCTCCGGCGGAGTTGCCGTCCGCATCTATCCGGATCGCCTTGAGATTTGGAACGCGGGTGCCTTGCCAAAGGGTGTTACTGTTGAGGCTCTGGCCGTCGGCCACATCTCCGTACTGGTCAACCCTGACATAGCCCACGTGTTGTACCTAAGAGGGCTGATGGAGAAGCTGGGGCGAGGCAGTGCAATGATCCAAAAAGCCTGCCAGGACAATGATCTGCCCAAGCCTCTATGGTCAAATGAGGCCGGAGTGACCCTGACATTCTTTACCCCGGAAGTTACCCCGGAAGTTACCCCGGAAGTTACCCCGGAAGTTACCCCGGAAGTTGTTCGAGTTCTTGCCGCTATGGAGGGTGACATGTCGCGCAAGGAACTGCAGGAGAAACTCGCGCTGAAAGATGACGACTACTTTCGCATAGCGTACTTGCAGCCTGCATTGGCGCTCGGACATATCGAAATGACGATTCCCGACAAACCCCGGAGCAGCAAGCAGAGATATAGGGTAACTGATATTGGGCGCGACGTGCTGCAACGGGACGAGTGAAAGACGTCGGTAGGCCTTTTCCCTGGCGCAGCCTACTGGTGTCATCGCTGCAAACACACCACCCAAGTGCGGAACGGAGATGCGATAGCGCATGAGTACAGTCAACTCTTGCGGCCTGAGGAGAGACATACCCGCAGCCACAAAGCGGGAAATCCGGCAGAGGTGCGGATTCGGGTGCGTGGTCTGCGGAAATCCTATAGTAACCTATCATCATTTCGATCCTCCTTTCCATGATGCTCGCGAGCACGCGCCAGAAGGAATCACCATACTGTGTGGTTGCCATCATATAGAAGCCACCTCTGGAATGCTGGCAGCGGATACCGTTCGATACCACAACGACAAGCCTTACTGTCACCTCGGAGGCTATACTCGGCACTATCTGAAGGCCAACGCTCCCGTGATGTTTCAGATGGGACCAAGAGGCTTTCATACCCAAGTTGCATTGATGTACGAAGAAGAGGAACTGATAGTCTGTAGACCGCCGGAAGTCGATGGCGGGCCATGGCTGTTCAGCGCCAAGATACTCGACGAGAATGGGATGGAACTCCTCACCGTTCAGGATAACGAGTGGCTAATTGGCATCGACCGATATGACATTCGAGCCAGAGGCAAGTCGATCGAGGTTCGCGCAGGAAAGGGCGACGTGATAATGCGCATGGATATTGAGATGGACAAGCGGGTACACATTCGAAAGCTACAGATGGAGTGCCTTGGTGTCACATTGTCCTGCGACGAACAATCATTCTGTGTCAGCGCACGAAATGGTGCGTCTGCCAACATGCCCGGGGAGTATGGCTTCTATGCTGATGTTGGCGTTCACATTGTGCCGTCGCAGAACCGGGTTAAGCTGGCAGCGATGAGAAACGGATCGGCCGCCATAGCACTGTACATGCCATAGACATCCGGTCTTCCGGACCTTGAGCGAAGCGGATACCCCGAGGTCGATTGTTCCCCGTCTGTGGCGACATTGCCCCACATACTTCAAATGTGGTATTTTGGCACGGCCAATACCACATTTGGCGCCTGAGACTACCACATTCCAGAATGACTAGTCAGGTTCAAAAAGGACAAACCATTGCGCCTGGTAACCTACAACATCAGAGCCGGTCTGGGGATGGACAACGTCCGGTCGATTCGGCGGGTGGGGGATGTGCTGCGGGGGTTGTCGCCGGACATTGCTTGTTTGCAGGAAGTAGACCAGCGGCTGCCGAGGAGTTGGCCGTGCAACCAGCCGGCATTCCTGGCAAGGTATCTGGGTATGCAGGCGGTGTTCCAGCGCAACATCAACCTCTGGTTTGGCGGGTATGGGAACTGCGTGCTCTCAAGACCCGGTATTGTCAACGTCCGCCGCCACTCTCTTCCGGGAGACGGTGAGCCTAGAGGGCTGCTGGAGGTCACTATCCAGCTTGCAGAGGGTGAGTTGGTTGTCTTTTGCACTCACCTTGCGCTGGATGAGGAAGTGAGAGTAGGGCAGGCTCGGAGAGTGGGCGAGATTGTGCGGGCGGCATCGGGGGTAAAGGTGTTGTGCGGTGATATAAACGACATCCGTGGTTCACAGACACTCTCAACCCTGCTGCAGGACTCCGGCCTCAGAGACGTGGGGCTGGAAATGGGCGCCCAAGACATCCCCACGATGCACGAACCGTATCTCCAGTGTATCGACTTCGTCCTTGCAGACCATCGGCTGCAAGTGAATGCATACGAGGTAATCCACTCCGATGCTTCCGACCACCATCCTGTAGTGGTGGATATGGAGTTGGCCCGATAGTCCAGGTCTGGCCCGTGCCCGATGGTTCCGCGCATCGCAAAGCCGGCGTACATCTGCCAGACAGGAGAGGTGCTGCTGGATGGGAGCGCATTTGGCAGTTGACAAACTGCCTGTCCTGACGCATAATGCGTCTGTTGGTTTTGGGGCGAACGTGGGCGTGAGCGCCCATCCACTGACTCCCCGTTGAGATCAAAGGAGAGACTACATGAAAGCTTACACGTGCCGCACTATGCTGTTGACACTTGCTTTGTTACTGGCAGTGATCCTCCAGGTTGCTTTGCCCCTCGCCGCAGCCTCACTCCCCAACTCCGTGCAGTTCAAGGTGGATGAGTGCCTGAAGTCGCTGAAGGATGCGGAAGCGGAGCTCGACGCCAGAAACCCACAGATGGCCCGGGAACCGCTCCGCGTGGCTAAGGCGAGGCTGGATTCCATCAAGGAATACCAGAGCGAATCGTATGATCACCCGGATGTGGTGGCTGCCCGGGACCGCTACGATGCCCTGGAGAAGCGTTACAACGAAGATAAGGACAAAGCGGCTGCGAACGCCGGCAAGGCCGATGAGCAGTTGAGGAAGCTGGAGCAGTTCCGCCAGTTCAGTGTCGATGCCGCGTTTCCAGAGGACCTGGTCGCGACCCAGGCCAAGTACCAGGCCGCCAAGGCGCTCATTGATGAGATCGCGGCGGTGGGCACCGATGTGCAGCTCAGCGGCTACAGCGACTACACCCAGACCAAGCTGCGCGTGGAAGTGTGGGAGAAGAATCGCGAGAAGGTGATCGACGAGTTCATCGCGACCGCCAAGAAATACACCGAGAAGAACGTGTCGCGCGAGCAGGACTGGCTGGATTTGGTGGAAAAGCGCCTGGCCGATCTGGCTAAGCTGCTTCCGGACGATCCGAGGGTCGGCGAAGCCAGGACCTCGGCGGACACCATGCGCGCGGCAATCCGGCAGGAGCAGTTGGAGAGGGCTGCGAAGGTCTTTATGCGCCCCGAAAAGTACAAGGGCAAGGAGGCCAACTCGCTGCGAGCTCTGGCGAAGTCGGCTGTGATGAAGAAATACCCCAATGCCAGGATCCTCAAGATCAAGCTGGTCGGCTCCAACTGGGGCGCACCCGAGGGCGGACTCCAGTGGACCGACAATACCCGCTCCTCCCTTGAGACCCGGACTACTCAGTATTTCTCAATCGAAGTCGCAGTGAAACAGGGCCAGGACGTGATGCTGCTCAGCGTCTACGCCTACAAAGCAAAGGTGAACGGCAAGATGCAGCCAGCCAGATCCTACGTGATTGGCTCCCAGTTGATGCTGGAGAAGAATGTGAAGTAGGTGGGTTGCGGGGAGTGTCAGGTGTCCACATCCACCCCGTACAACCTCGCCTCTCGCATTTGAAGCTCTAGCCGCACTGGTCTGCCCGTAATGGCTGATAGCTGCCCATTCCATTCGAGCGGGTGACACAAAGAGTCGCCCCGGATGGGCACGCAGTCTTGCCAGTCGAAGCCTTTGAGGGGTTGGCTGCGGGCGTCTGTTACGCGGGCACGGATCTCGCCTGACACGTCGGCGTTGATGGTGATCGATGAGCCGGTGATGATGACCGGCGGGGTTGTCAGGTCGCCGACTTCGCTTCCGGCGTCGCGGGAGACGAAGCCGTTCTTGCGCAGGAATCCCAGGCCCATCTGCCTGGGCCCGCGTTTGTGGCCTTCAGAGTAGCCGCCGTAGTAGATGTATTCCTTGTCCCCGACCGTCACGCAGTCACCGAACCATGCCATCGCGTGGTCATAAGCTCCGGGGACGGGGCTTCGGTCGATGAACTTGTCCTGGTAGCGGGTCCAGGCCTTGCCGTCGCGGCTGGTGATCAGTTCGGTCCAGCCGATTCCCGCCTCAGGGACATCGGGCAGCGCGGTCAGTTCATCGTGCAGCACCCGCAGGAAGCCCAAGTAGAGGTTCCCGCGAACCATCGGCTTGAACCCATAGAACTCCTCGTAGCCGTTGTTGGGATCTGGTCGCACTATGATTCTGGGCCTCTCCCAGTTGAGGAAGTCTTTGCTGGAGGCCACGCCCACACACCGCCGCCGGCTCTCGAAGTTGCGAGGCGCCTTGCCCCGGTAGCCATTCTCCCCAACCCCGCAGCCCACCAGGTATTCCTGCTTCAGAGGGTCCCAGCAGCCGTCGACGATGTCCGCAATGACCTGCTTGAAGTCCATCGAGTCGGCGGGGGTGTCGTCGAGGCTTGTGGGGATGGCGGGGTTGTTGGGGTAGGGTTCAAAGTTGATCCCATCCGCCGAATGGCTCACCCACATTCCCTGCCCTGCGTAGTAGACCGCGAGCTTGTAGCGCTCCGACGGGCTGGTGTTTCGGGACTTGAGCGAAGCGGAAGTCCCGAAACGTAATCCCTCAGCTTCAGTTTCGGGATTTCCGGAGCGGTCGGAGGGTACGTGCGCAGCCAACAGGTCCCGGGCGCTCCTCAAATCCCGAAACACCGAGCGCTCCGGGGTGTCGGTTCGCTCATCCACCAGAAACAGCGAGAAATCCAGGCCGGGATGGGGGGTGTGCACTGCGTCGGAAGCTCGCCAGTGGATGCCGTCTTGGGACTCGGTGTATCGGTGGGAGATCTCATACCGGTGGGATGGTCCCGGTCCCGAGACGCCGATACTGTTGTACCAGGCTCGGAAAAAACCGGTCTCCGGGTCCCTGTCCACCTTCATATAGAGAACCGGCGAGTCACCACCAGCATTGCTGATGACAGCCTCCGGCAGCTTCTCGGGCTGGTGGGTAGTGCGGGTGAGGTTGATGCTGTTCGCGATCAGAAAGTCGTCCACGAACAGGTGCGGGCCGGGATTCAGGTTGACGAAGCAGGGTTCTCCCTGCCATTCAGGCTCTGCTGCCATCTGCACATCCCTTCTTGATGGTCAGGGACATGTTGTCCCTGACCGGATACCGCGGGCATGTTGCCCGAATGGTGTATTGGTGGACAATATGTCCACCAATCGGGTCAAGGATAGCATGTCCTTGACCATCCATGGACCATCCTGACATTTCCTACACGTACCACTCCACCGTCTCGCAGACCCGCACCTCGTGCAGTGGCTCATCGCCGCAGTGGACTGCCCGGTACCAGAAATACGTGCCGTCCGGCTTGAGTGAGACCAGGTTGTTTTCGGTCAGGAACGCCAGGATCTCTTTCGTCCTGGGTTCGCTGCCGACCGATTCTGTCCACTTCTCCAAGCTGACATCGACCCCTGCTGCCTTGATCTTGCGCACCACATCGGCCATCTCCGGGAACCGGGCGGCGGAGTCCGGGATGAGCATTATCAGGCCGTGGTTGTTGTAGGCTGGGTAGTTGGCGTGGTTGTTGCGGGCGGGCCTCTTCGCGTAGTGCATCACTTTGGGGCCTCTGCATTCGGCGACATCATCCCCCGGCTCCGGCTCGAATATCGCGTCCAGCCAATACCCGAAGTGCATGTCGGGGCACTTGTCATACTCCGGCAGGTCCAACCGGGCGACGCCGTTGGAGTCTGTCACTACTTCATAGACGTTATTGGACTCCTCCAGCCTGGTGGTATTGTCGTATCCATCCTCCCGCCATACAGGCTCCAGCCGGAATCGGACTGCCCTGCCTGCCACGGGCTTGCCGCCCGCGGTGAGTGTTGCCATGTACGAATTCATGTATTTGCTGCCATCCGGGGATAGCGCGCGCTCCACGTTGAGCTTCGATGGCTTGGGCAGGCGCTCCTCCAGCTTGAACGAATGGGTGCCAATGTACATATCGATCTCGCCAAGCGCGGAATCTGCGCCGTAGTGCCAGCAGGTAAGGAAGGTGCCGTCCGGCAGAAGCTCGATGATAGGTTGGTAGTGGCAGTTCGGTGCGCCCGCTATCTCATACCAGTTCTCGCCGAGGTCGTTGGAGCAGGCGTACACATCGCCCCGTCTCGCGCCGACTATCAGGCCGTCGGGGGTGATAGTGACCGACTCCGGCGTTATCCCGCTCTGGACCTTGTCATCAACGGGTTTTCCACGCCTGATTTCCATCATTGGCCCATTGGTGAACCCACCGGAGGTCGGCCTCACAACCTGGTACACAGGCTTGCCGGATTGGACCGTCGAGTTGATGAACAGCAGCGACCCGTCGGCCAGTTCCACAAAGTCCGGTTCCCAGGCGGTCACCCCAGGCAATACGTAGTGAGGCCCCTGCCAGGTGTGGCCACCGTCCCGGCTGATTACGAAGCACACGTCGATGGTCAGGCACTGCCCGGGCACCTTGGTGTGGCGAGACGCCTTGGTTGTGCTGGGGCCAAAGCTCTCGCTGAAGTTCCCAGCCGCCACAATCGAGCCATCCCGCAGCTTCTTGAGCTTGTGGCAATAGAAGAATCCTCCCTCCATCACCTCGGCGATCTTATGCCAGGTATTTCCTCCGTCGGTGGATTCCTCTATGTCGTTGTGGAATCTCTCGTCCCCGAGTTCGTAGCGGTAGTGCTGGCAGCCGACTATCCGCACCATCCGCCCATCGGGATAGCCCACGTGCCAGTAGTGGCGGGTGTAGACCGGGCACCTGCCAGTCTGGACCCAGGTCTTGCCGTTATCGGAAGACTTCATGTAAACATACTCGTAGATAAGATCGCGGTTCATCGACCCCATCGCCGCCGGCCCGAACCTGTACGGGATGCCCATCGCCTCGGCAAACTCCAAAGACGGCGCGACGCAGTCCGGGTTCTCACCTTTGCGGACCTCATTGAACGCGATTCCAATGTCGCCGTTGCCGAATTGGAACAAGCTCACCCAAGCAGTATATCCCGGCCGGATCTGTGGATAGTAGACTGCTTGCTCGCGGAAGTCGACGGCGGTGGCAAAGGTGGTGTCGTGCATTGCAGATTCGTCCTCCAGGTTGAGTCGTTTGTATGCTCACTTCTAGTAAGAACCAGTCGAGCGGGATGATCCGCGTACGCACATCAGACTGGTACTCAGCGTCTTCCGTTCCGTCACCGCTAGTAACAACCGAAGAGCTTTTCACCGACGATGGGTGTGTTGCAGTAGTGCCACATCTCTGAGTCCTCAGGAAGTCGCCGACTTCCCCGCCAGTGAACCCGCATTTATCCTCGGTCATCTGTGTATCCTTAGTCCGATCACGCCGGTGATCCCCAGGCCTGCGGTAACATAGAGCTCACTGCGCGTATTTCGTAATCTCGCCCCGGAGGGTGTCGGCGTAGGCGCGGACATCCGCCTGAAGAGACTGCGCCGATTCGGCGATCTCCGCTGATGCCGCGCGGAAATCTATCGCCGGCCCACCGCAGCGGCCCATCAGGTAGTCGTGCCTGGTCCGGCTGTAACGGCGAAGGAGCGGTTCTAAAGATTTGGCATGCTCTTCCATTCCCTCGCGCACCTTACCGCCGACGTTATGCCCCGGTTTGTCCCACTGACCGTATACGTGCGACGGTCCGAAGACCACTTCGATCAACTTGCCCAGCGTCTCTTTCGCGGATGCCAGTGACTCGGAGGTCCGCCGCAGCCTCTCGCTCTTGTGCATGGTCTCAAGAAGTCTCTTGCCTGCCTCGGCGGCCTTCTCTTCTGATTTGGCATAGGAACCTGCCTTCGCCAACCTGCGCGCTTCCGCCGCATCCTTGTCGAACTGGTCAACCGCCCACCAGAGCCCCCAGTTCTTCGCAATCTCGCGGTCGGCGCGTTGAACCCTCAGCATCTCGTTCACGCGGTTGATCACGATCTGCTTTTTCGCGGCGGCGAACTGCGCGGATGTTCCCAGCATGTAGACGCAACCATCCCCCGGGCGCAGCGCCTCCACCTGAAACTTGCTGCTTCCGGCAGTAGCGACCTGCCTGAGAGAGTACAAGTCAAACACCGCACGGTCGGGCCTCACGAACGGCTTCGGCAGCGTGAGCAGTCCGCTCTGCTCCTTCTGTGACATCATGTTCCGGCCGGGGTGGGCCACGTCCTCGTTGACGGCCACAAAGTAGACTGGCGCGGCTCCCGGTTTCGCGTCAGGGTCACACATCGCGGTCGCCGATATGGGCTTGTCGCCCCCGCCGGAGGTCTCCACCTTGACAGGCTGGTCCCAGCGGACGCGAGCGGGCACAAGCAGTGGGCCCACGGCCAGCAGCCGCTCTCCGAGGGCTGCAACTTCCTTCCCGACAGGAAGCAGGTTCCCTACCAGGTCGGCCATGTTCTTATGCATGTGCGAGCAGTAGGCGTAATGCCAGATGCCTTTGACGTCGTTCTGAAGCGCGAGATACGCCATAAGCCGGTACATCTCGGGGGTCTCGTATTCATAGGCTGACTGCACCCAGTACCACTGCGGCTTGCTGCTGAACTGGCTGATCTGGCGACACCAGCCGGCGACTGGCCACGGGCCCTCGGAGCCTGCGTGGCTCGCAGGGTACATGTCGGTCCAGTTGACGGTGGCAAACCGCTCATAGTACATGCAGTTATGCAACCTGTAGTGGTTATGCACAGCCAACCGCTCGGGGTCGAGCTTGTCGTAGACACCCTTCATGCCTGCAACGCCGACGTACAGCTCCAGTCCTGGCTCGTCAATGAGGTCCCAGCCGATGATGGAAGAAAGACCCTTGGCTTCCTCGATCTGCCGCGCCGCGGCTTCCAGTGCAGCTTTCGGTCCTCTGCCTTCCCTCACATCCTGGTACATGTTGACGAAGTCTGCGTAAGGGCTCTCTCCGACGAATCCTGCGCTGCCGTCGGGAGCATAGCCTCTGCACGTGTGTTCGATGGTCATGATGTCTCTTGCCTCGGCCATCCGGGCTTTGTGAGGGATATCCGTGCTGTACGCCGCGCCGCTGAGCGAATGGGCGTTCAGATGTGCGCGGGCAAGCTCATCATACAGCCCCGCCCAGCCACCGATAAACGGTGAATCGGCCCCGGCCCCAAATAGAAATGTGTTCCGAAGACGCTTCGGTACGAGTGGCGCCTTATAGTCCCGAAGAAGCGCAACGCGGGCTTCGAGCTGCTTTTTCTCCCTGCTGCTGAAAGACCGCAGGATCATCTTCGTGATCCGGATTTCGCATGCGCCGGAGCTCTCTCCAGTGACGTTGAAATGCATGCCCAGACGCTTCAGCCTGCTCGCGGAGCGGGCATCGGCAAAGCCCGCGTCCGGCATCAATCGTATGACCAGGTTGGCGTCCGATGCGTCGTAGATGTTCTGCCGCATGCCGGGTGTCCAGCAATCCGCCCACAGCAACCGGCCGCCTTCTTGATCGGGTTCGATATAGGCTTCGACGTTCATGGCTGCGGTATAGGGTAATTCCTCAGGTCGGACAGTTGCGGAAAGCTCAGGCGTGACCATTTTGGCTGCGCCTGCGTCCCACTTGACTTCCAGTATGGGGAAGCCTTTCAGGTCGAACGCTTCCGGGAAGTTGATGCTGAAGCTTAGCGCTCCGGTGTGCCTCTTTGGATCGCGAATGAGCCGCAGCGCCCCATCCCGCACCTCCATCGAAAGGTCCTTGACCACTCCCGCGTCGATCCGGCTGAGAATACTCGAATCGGTGACATCCAGCGCCCAGCCCACGGACGCCTTCTCTTGCGCGCACAAAGCAGAAGCCAGCACCACGCTAACCCCGACTGCAAGCATTGTGAATGCCCTTCGCATTGATCCTGTCATTACCCGTTTCTCCAGAATGGCTATGCGGGAGCGCCGAACGGTACTCGCCTCGCAAGCCCGCAAAACAGAAGTCCCCTCAGCCAGTCAAGGCCACCATACGGTACAACTAGCCTCGGTTAAGTTGAACAGTTGTGCGGATCATGCGGAACGAGTAGTGGGCGTCGTCGGGGAACTGGTCGCTCTTCCAGCCGGGAGTTTCTCCTCCGCCCATCACGATCACGTTCTTCGACGGCGGTATCTCGAAGATGGCACAACTCATGCCGGTGAGCGGGAATTCCCGATAGTGGGTCTTCAGTCCACCGTTTGCCATCCAGGGGTAAAGCTCCAGCAGGCCCGGAGTCAGTTCCTCGTATGCCGCCAGACCCTCTGGCGTGACACCTTTGATCTGGCCCTCGGCATACCACTGATCGTACCGCAGGTGCATTCCCCACAAACCGTTGATGCGCATTCTGACGGGCATGACCGCATCCATCTCCGCCTTGCGCCGCCATTCCCTGATCGGCTCGCACTCAATCTGGATGTAGCCCGGAGGCGTGCAAGCGCTGCCGATGACGACCACCCGAATGATTGGATGATCTTCCGCGATCTCAATCGAGTCCGCCGGCAGGTTCCCGATCGGATTCTCCTCGTCGTTTACGGAGTTGATCGGGTTGGTCTCCATCCCGTGGAACTCGTTGCCATGGTAGACCCGCCGATTGACTGTTACGTTCTCGTAGTTGAACGGCAGTTCATATTCATACTCCTCGGTTACCAGTTTGACCTTCTTGCGGCGAGGCTCGCCCTCGTAACCCTGCACATACTGCTCGGACATACTCTTCTCCTCCGACCGTAGTTGTTGCTGTCACTGCTTCTACAGCACTTCAAACGCACTCTTCAGGCCACCGACTATTACCTCGAATTCCCCCGGCTCGACGACCCACTTCATATTTTCATCCAATAGCCGAATGTCCTTCGGCCCAAGCTCGAACCGCACAACTTTGCTCGTCCCCGGCTCCAACCACGCTTTCTCAAACCCTCTCAGTACCTTGACCGACGTCTCGACAGTGCTGTAGACATCGTTCACATATAGCTGAACCACCTCGGCTCCCGCGCGCTTGCCGGTATTGGCCACCCTTACACTGACATTCACTCTGCCGCCCGGTCCGATCTTTTTGGGACTGACTTTGAGGTCGGAGTACTCATACGTGGTGTAGCTCAGCCCGTGGCCGAACTCGAAAAGCGGACTAGCCGGCGAGAGAACGTAGCCGCGCCGGTCAGGATCGCCCATCCCGTGGTTTGTGGCGGCGAAAGAAGGTTTCTGGTTGTAGAATGTCGGGATGTGGCCGGTCGACCTGGGGAGGCTCACCGTGAGCTTACCGCTGGGGTTTACGTCACCGAAAAGCGCATCCGCCAGCGCGTTCCCGCCCTCTTCACCGGGGAACCACGCCTCCACCATAGCGGGTGCGTTCCCAGCGATCCATTGGATAGCGAGCTGCCGACCGTTCACCAGTATGACCACGACCGGAGTTCCCGTCTCATGGACTGCCTTTACCAGGTCCAACTGCACGCCGGGCAGCTCCAAGCAGTGAGTGTCGTTGCCTTCCGCGCATAGGTACTCGTCCTCACCTACCACTACTATCGCCACGTCGGACTTCTTCGCCGCCGCCAGTGCCTCGGCGAAGCCTGTGTGATCGGTATCCCACAGGCCGCACCCCTTAGCGTAGTGGACTGTCACGCTCTCGCCTGCGCGCGCCCTGATGCCCTGAAGAGGAGTAACGAGGCAGTCGTTGAAGCCGCTGTAGTCACCAAGCTGAGCTTCGTCGGCGTTCGGTCCGATGACGGCAATGGACTTCACGTTGTCACCGAATGGAAGCAGGCCGCCGTCGTTCTTCAGCAGGACTATCGACTCCTGCGCCACTTTCCTGGCGAGTGCTCTGTGCTCGGCGCTGTTGCGCACTTTCGCGGCCTTGCCCTCTTCTGTGAACGGGTTCTCAAACAAGCCCAGCGCGAACTTGACCCGCAGCACCCTGCGAGCAGCTTCGTCAACTACGCTTTCGGCAACCTTACCCTCCCGCACCAGGGTGAGCAGCAACCGACCGTAGCTTCCCAGCGGGGCGTCCATATCCACCCCAGCCTCCAGCGCCATCTTCCCGGCAAGCGCGAGAGACGGCGCGACTTTGTGGACCTCGTGCAGGTACTTCACCGAGAACCAGTCTGAATAGACATAGCCCTGGAAGCCCCACTCCTGCTTGAGGACTCTCGTCAGATACTCCCGGCTCGCGGCAAAAGGTATGCCATCCGTCTCGTGATAGGCATTCATCACGGAGAGAACCCCGGCTTCCTTGACCGCAGCCTCAAACGGAGGCAGGTACAAGCTCCGCATCTCCCGGCTGCCGACGTTTACCGGCGCCATGTTGATCCCACCTTGCGGGCTTCCGTGGGCGGCGAAGTGCTTGGCAGTCGCGGCGCAATGCTCCTGGTCGATGGGGGGACCTCCGCCCTGCAGTCCCCTTATGTACGCGACGCCCATTCTCTCTGCCAGATAGGGATCTTCGCCGTATGTCTCCTGAACGCGGCCCCATCTAGGCTCCCGCGCGAGGTCCAGTACCGGCGAGAGTATCTGGCTGATTCCGGCCGCGCGGCATTCCCTGGCCACGGTGTCGGCAACTTGGGTCAGCAGTTCGGGATCCCAGGTTGAGGCCATAGCGATGGCGTGGGGGTAGACGGTCGCTTCGGCTGCCAAGTGGCCGTGAACACCCTCACCGGCCAGTATGACCGGAATGCCGAGGCGGGTGTTCTCGATCAGGTACTTTTGCAGATTATTTACACACTCAACATGTGTAGCGATCGTCCGTCTGGGGTCATCTTGCGGGGTGAAGTGGAACTGCTGTACGGACCCGATTGCCAGCTTGTCGACGTTCTGTCTGGCCTTCTCCGCATCGAGCTTGTAGTCTTCCATCCAGTCGTCGAGGAACGACATACCTGTCTGGGCGATCTTCTCCTCGACAGTCATTCTGCCCAGCAGGTCTTCCAGCCTCTTCTCGACCGGCAGTTTTGGGTCGAGATATGGGAATCTGGGTGTGTTAGCTCCCATCCAATTGTCCTCCACGGCATTGGGTGAATAAGGCGTGGCTTGGCCAACGGCCAACTCGCAACCCATGGCTCAAGAACGAGTGGATCAGAACCCGAGAGACTTCATTGACCGTTTGAGCAGAATGTAGAACAGGGTCACGAACAGCGCCACCAGGCCGGGGATTGAGCCGAAAAATGTCCACCACCAGATCTCCATCCGGTTTGCCCTCTGCGGCAGGATCGGGGGATCCACCACCACGAACTGCGGGCCTCTGCTTTGGGCAATCAACTGAGCCTTCACATACTCCCCACGGATCAGGGTAAGCCGGCTGCGCTCGTCGCGGAGATTGAGCTGGAGCTGCGTGTACTTGGCCTGGGTTGCCGGAAGGGTCTGGAGCCTTTCCCTTATCTGCTGCTCAGCGCCTCGGAGGCCTTCTTCTTTGGCTTTGGCGGTCACGGCGGCGAGAATTGAGTCTTTCACAAACGGCGACGCACCCGCCTTCACGCTCATCAACTGCCTGGATACCTCGGCTTTGATATCTCGGGTCGCCACGTCCAGCGCCTGCTTTGCCGCAACCACCTCGGGCCGCTTGTCGGTGTACTTGCGCCTGAGGTTGGAGAGTTGGGTCTCGGCGTCCACCATCCGGCTGTACAGCACTGAGATCATCGACTTCTCGCTGCCTGTCGGGTCCTGGGAAAGCGCAATCATCTTCGCGGCCTGGTCCGAGACGGACCTTGCGTTGGACTCCGCCGTGGCGGATTCAACCTTTGCCGTATAGAGGTCCCTGAGGGTGTCCGAGTATATTTGGCTGAGAGAGGTAAGCTGTGTGTCGGGCGGCGCTCCGCCGACTGCGGTCTGGAAATCAACCAGTTCCTTCTGAGCGTCAGCGCAGTCTTTCTGGGCGGTGTCCAGGCTCTTCTGAAGCAGAGCGAGGTTCTTGTCCGCAGGGTCGACGCTGAGTTCCTTCACCGACTGCGTGAGAACATCAATAGCCTCGGCCACGATGGATCTGGCCCGCTCGGGTTTGTAATCGGTGTAGCCGATTCTCAGGTCGCCGCTGAGGCCCTCGCTGCAGACAAAGTCCTCCGTGAACCGCTCGATTGCCCTCTCATTGCTCAGACCCCACTCCTTAGCGAGGTCGAACTTGTCGATGAGCCTGGTGATAGTCTTGCGGCTCTTTAGGATTATCCCGGCGGTGCTTGGAGAGGTCCCCGGCTGAGGCACCGACAGCAACCCCTGCATCAGAGGCAGAGACGGCTGGTCGATAGACCCCCCGCCAGTTCCCGCCGCGCCACCTGTGGTAGGCGGACCCTGCTCACCAAAACCACTGGGCGCAGCCACCCTGGATGTGCCGGGAAACAGTATTGATGCCGACGATGTGTAGGTTCTAGGGATGACCAGCCACAGCAGCGCCATCAACGCCGCGCCGCCCACCGCCGCCATCGCCAGAATCTGAAGAAACCTGATTTGCTTAGGTATGAACATATATAGAACCCCTCATCCCAACGAAGAAGAACCGCCCCCTGGCCCCCTCCTGCGGGGAGGGGGAATCGAGGTTTACTTAAGTGCTCTGACTACCAGGGCTACTCCCAGGAGGTCGGCTATTGTGTCTGCTGTGGTGCGCTGGCCGGGCGGTTGGACCGCCTGGTACTTCGAAGCCACCACTATGACATCGCCGGGATCAACCTGTTTGGTCCTGCCCATCGGTTGAACCGCACCTGATACCTTGATCACGACTGCCCGCTTGTAGTCCGCATCCGGCGCGCCGCCACCCGCGCGGTCTATATACCCCACGCTGGACAGGCCCCTCTCGAAGAACACCGGGCCCGGAGACTGCACAGCCCCCAGCACCTGGACTACATCACTCAGCCTCGGAACTTCTACCACGTCGCCGTCCGCCAGCTTCACCTTGCCGATCCGTCCAAGGTACGAGCCCCTGTCTTCCAGGGTAAAACTGATCCGCTTGCCGGTAGGCATACCCGTCAGCCGTCTCGGCGATACAAGCAGCAGCTTTTCGGTCAACCTGCTCCCGGACATACCGGACACTGTTGTAAGCGGCGACTGCGTTCCGACCACATCCACGCTGGTCTCCGTGTCTTTGCCGTTTCCACTGTCAACCGGCGGCAGAAGCTGGTCCATTGTGACCAATACCGTCTTGATCTGCTCCGCAGTGGCGGCTGATAGCATCTGTTCAGCCTTGCGAGTAAGGGATATGCCGAACGGGTCGCTGTTGTCCGCCAGGCCGCCGGCCCGCTCAATAAGCGAGTCCAGTGTTTCGCCCTCGCTCAGCAGAGCGTATACACCCGGTCTCTTGAACTGGCCCTTCATCTCCACCCGGCGCGGTTCGGTAAGCTTGTCCTGCTTCCTGGGCAGGGAGACAAGCGTGCCTGCGCTGATCGGTTCGTCCTTCTTCGCCCCGGACATAACTTCCGAGATCGTCCAACTCTTCACAGACGCGATAGCCGAGGCATCCGCGCTGGGCGCGGGCAATGAGACCTCAACCGTTCCCGCCGCCATATCGGTGGGCCCGCCTGCCTGGATCAGGAGGTCGTAGAGGGTGAGACCATCGTAGGCTGTGAAGTCACCGGGCCGCTGAACCTCTCCCAACACGCTCACTTTGTCCCGCTTGAACTCCACCTCGCGCTGCTTGTACACCACCAGCTTGTCCTGATCCTGCAGGACTGGGTTGGCTGTGTCATCGGCGGACTTGCCGCCGGGGGATATGCGGACGAGTTTGAAACCGTTGGGTCCGGTGCGCCTGTAGATGTGCGCGACATCCCTGGAAGCGTCCTGC
>CAZTAO010000004.1:156454-186412 GCA_964611645.1 uncultured bacterium
CCTGCAAAAGCCCGCCGGCTGCGAATATGAGGTCGCTTGCCCGCATACCGTCGGCCAACCGATAAGTAGCCGGGTTCTTTACCGGGCCATCCACGGTCACCAACGGCACTATGTTCTTCTCGTCGTTGCCGAACACCACGACCTCATCCTGATCTCGGAGGTCGATGTCGGCGGCTCTGCCATCTAGCAAGTCTCTCAACGGGATCGGCAGGACAACCGGCGTGCCATCGTCCAGAACCCGCATCAGGTCCGCTCTCTCCTGAAATGCCCCGATCCTCAGCCTGGCTTCGGATAGCAGGGCTTTGGCCGTGGGAGTGCGCAGGATGGAGTAATCGCCGGGATAGGTGACGTATCCACGGATGCTGACCCTGTCCGCTATCCGCCCTGTGACGTTCTCAACCGTCAGCACGTCGCCATCCATAAGTTCGATGTTGTCCTTGGAGGTGGGGCCTGACAGCACTGCCTGCGCATCTATTGTTCGCTCCACCCTGCGCCCGTTCTCCACCCGCTGCAAGCGCGCAATGCGGGAATAGGCCGATGGCTTCAGGCCGCCCGCAAGGCCCAGACCCTGCGACACTGTGGTGTTGTCGATTATCTCATAGATAGCTGGCCGAACAACCTGGCCCTTGATTGTTACCCTGGGGCCTGTTGTCGGGAAGAAGACGGTATCCTGGTCTTTGAGCATTATCTCGCGGTCGGTCGCGCCGCTGGTGAGGAACTTGTAGATGTCGGTTTTCGCGACCTCGCCCCCCTTGCGGATCACCGTTACCCTGCGGAGGCTGCCCTCATCGGACGCCCCGCCTGCCGCGTATATTACGTTGAACAGGTTCGACTCCGCCTTGAGGGTGTATCGCCCGGGCCTGCGGGCCGCGCCTGTAACGAATACAACTATGGTTCGCGTTTCGATGAGTTCGGCGGTGAAGCTGGGGTTCTTGAGCTGCTCTTCCAACTTCTGCTTGACCTGCGCCCGGAACTGCGGTTTGGTGTAGCCTGCCGCGCGGATGTCGCCGATTCCCGGCAGCGCTACCATACCATTGTCGTTTACCCGAAGCTCATAGGAGACTTCCGGCAGCGACGGAGTCCAGTAGCGGATACGCACGCGGTCGTTGTTGTCCAGCACGTAGCTTTCGGCCACCGGTGCGTCCGGAGCTATGGTGAAAGACGTGGGGGCGGAGGCGAAGAAATCATAGCCGAATGGCTTGACCTCCTGCTTGTCCACCACTGCCGGTGACATCGGCGCCGCCGGGGCGACCTCCAGCAACGCAGGCTTGGGCACCGGCATAGCATAGTTGGCGGTTGTTGTCGTGGACGAATCCGCGAACACTCCCGACCAAAGCATACTCAGCGCAATCGCTGCCAGACAAAGAAGCATTCCTGTTTTTACACGCATAACTCATCACCTTATCATCGGGCCCAACGCACAAATGCGCCGACCTGTCATACCAATGCTTGCGAACCCCGCAGGTGTTTCGGGATTTGAGGAGCGCACACCTGCCTGTTGGCTACAAAACAACCGCCCATCCGCTCCGGAAATCCCGAAACAGACCCTCACGATCAACAAGTTTAGTTTCGGGACTTCCGCTTCGCTCAAGTCCCGAAACACCCAGTAATGGATACGCTGTTCGCACCTATCCCTGCCATATTACCACAACGAGGAAAGGAGTTCCTTCCAAAAGTGGCGAGATAGTGGAATTAGTTTGTGGAGTTTCTTGCAACGATGGGGGTTGTGAGGGCGGAGATGTCATCCAGATAGCCATCGCGTCGGGACGCCACAAGCGCATAGCCTATCTTGAAACCGGACTTGTGCTCCCCCGAGCCGAGCCGTCGCCAGTTGGTAAGCCCGGTCTGGCGGTACTCCGCCTGGAATGCCTGCCCGTCGACTGCAACCTGCACATCGTACCACTGGTTGCGGCTAACCGGGATCGATGCAGCACGTGTTTTGCCTATCCAGAACGACAGCGTTGCGCCGGTCTTGGCTGATTCCAGCCTGATCATGACGCTGTCTGTGCTGCCCAGTGGCTGGTCGGACTTGGTGTCCTTGGTGGCGGTGAAGCCTATCGCGGCATCGCTGTCCACGTTGGTGCTTACCCGAAGGCTGGACTTGAGCCGCGTAACGCCGTTCACCGTCCGCCACGCCCTGCTCCATGCCATCAGTCCGCCCGGGCCGCCTTTGACCCCGTTGCACGTTCCCTTGCCTTTGCATCCGCCATCGCCCGCGCTTTGGAACACGGAGGGCCCGGTGGAATCGGTGAGGAAGTATTGGGAATCCTCCCAGGGAGCCGGAAGAGGGGAGTTGCTCGGGTAGGCGTCGAAGCTGTCCTTCCACCCCGCCATACACGAACAAGGCGCCCAGAGCAAAACCACAACCAGGGCGCCAAGAACAATCAACCTTTGGTGCATACTGCCATACTACTCAATTGTCGAGATTGCAGCGACACGTCTAACCGCCACAATTCCAGTTTACAGGCTTGGGGCGAGGAATACAAGTGCGAGTGGTCGTTGGACACGATCGTGCGCGATTTGCAATCGCGCACGCAACAGAACGCGGTACTGGCTTCATCCCTCCAGGTAGTCCCTACCTGGAGGGTCACCTATCCATCAACTTGCCTCCAGGTTCGGAGACCCTGGAGGGATGAGGAAATCAGTTCCGCTTCTGCGGCCAGGTTATCCTGATTACCCTCTCTTGCTTGTCGAATCCGACACCGTGCTGCTTGGCCGGGGCAGGGTCGCTCCAGCCAATCGAGGAATAGTACCAGAACTCGCTTACGTCACTATCGGAAATGTTGCTTCTCTGCAATTGTATCCGCTCGCCAAGCAGTCCTCGGACTTCCTGCTTGGTCATCCCCGGCTTCACCTTCTTGAACTTCTCCACGGTGAATCCGTCGGCATAGTATAGCTTGTCATCGGAAAGACCCATCATCTCAAACAGCAGAAATGCAGCTCCAATCACGATAACGGCAGCCGCTATACAACCGATCATTGCCTGTATTTCCCTGCTTTTCATGTCCATAGTTCACATCCCCCCCTCTGCGGAGGCCCCCTTCAAAAGGGGGAATTGGGTTTGTGCGCCGTCGCAGACTGACGACTGGCGACCGACGACCGATGACCCGAAAACGCTATCCCCCCGCCATAAACACCAGCGGGACCAGGCCCACGGTGTGCCTGCCGTTTGGGCGGACTTCCAGGACGCCTCGGGTGTCCAGGCCCACTTTGTCTGCTGTTATCTGGACGCGCACCTCGACAGGGTTGTAGAAAGACCCTATAGCCATGTGGCTGCACCACGTGGTGGCGTGGGTGGGGTTGCTGGGGGTTACGCTCCAGCCTTCGGGCAGCCGCCAGAAGAGGTCGACGTGCCTGCATTCCGTGAAATGGCTCGTCATAATGACTCTCATCTCGAACGGCTCACCCGCCCTGATCTCCGGCTCCTTGCCGTAATCAAGCATCACCGTTGTGTGGACGAAACTGTGAACCACCGCATACGGGGGCCGGGAACACAGTTCTTTTGACACGTGGTCGAACAACATGTTGTGCTTGGGCAGTTCGGAGAGATCGCCGGGACCGCAGACCACTTTCACCGGAGCGCGGTTGGCTGTGAGGAATGCCGGAATCTGCTCCATCACCTGGTCTGTGAGTTCATCGAGCGTCGCGGGCGGCTGGAAGGACGCGCGGTCGCACGCCATCGTGATGATCCGCTCTCCTATAGGCTCAACCCACTCCGCCGGGATGCCGTCTCTGCCCAGTATAATGCCCATGGTCGCGGCAAGGGTGCCGGCGGTGCAATCGGTGTCGTCGCCACAGCCGGTGGCGATGCAGATGGAGCGGCCGAAGTCGCCCTCTCCATAGACCATGCCGATCATTGTAAAAGCGATATTGCCGGGCGCCTGGAACCAGCCGAGGTCCTTGCTGTCCTCAACCACCAGTTCCCGGGCTTCCTTCCAGGTCTTGCCCTTGGCATAGGCATCCAGGACTGTCTTCACGGCGCGCGCCACGCGGCAGTCGGCGGGAATCTTGGAAAGGCCGATCTCGATGAGCTTATTGTAATCGCTCTCCACAAACGCCGCGCTCTGCATGGCAGCCATATAGATGGCCGCGAACGTGCCCTCGCCGCCGCCGTGGTCGACTGAGCCGTCGGCGTAAGCATACTTGATGGCAATGTCGGGGCAGCCGGGGGCGAGGCAGGCCCATATTTCGGTGCGAATCCACGCGCCGTTGGAATGCTTCCATTGCTCGTTGTGGTATTCTCCGGAAATCGGCGGCTCCAGGCCCGCGCGCATATTGCCCTTGCAGATGCCGTACTCGTTCCACTGCGCGGGAATGTAACTGAGCCAGTATTCGCCCAGCAGCCGGTTGTCGACGTTGTGCGCTCCGTGCTCCTGCACAGCTTTCAGCCAGACAAGCTGGAGATCAAGGTCATCATTGGGGGCGGGCTCGCCCGACGCGTTGGTGTAGCCGGTGACTTCGCGGAGTTCGGTAGATCCCTCAAAGGGCATACCAAGGGTTCCGCCAACACTCTTCCCCATCCAGCAGCCGTGTATCTTGTTTCTGAGTTCATTGCGATTGAATGTAATAGCCATATCTACTCCTCCGATTTGTTGCGTCTAGGATACCATATTTGCGGCGAATCGTGTTTGCTGATGTTGATTTCACCGACCGCCCAAGTCCATTGACTCTGCACTGCGAAGGCCCGGGCGGTTCGACCGCGTGGTCTGGATGAAGCTGCCAGACGAGAACGAAAGAGCCGCGATTCTGCGGCACTACCTGAAACCGCTGAAACTGGACCCGGCTGTTGATGTCGATACGCTGGTCGCCGATATGTCCACAGCCACCAACGGCGCGTCCGGTGCGGACCTGGAATACCTATGCCAGACGGCGGCGAGGGTTTGCGTGAAAGATATAGTGCGCAGAGGCATGCCGCCAGACGAAGTCGGAGTATCGTCGCGTAATTTCGATGTGGCTCTTTCCTCTTTGGACTTGAGCCGGACCTTGTCAGATAGCGCTGCTTTGCGGTAGACTATGTCTGCACAAAACAGAGGAGTAGCCGATGGCGCGAAAGAGTTCCGAACCAGGTGGGCGTGTGATTGTAGTGGGATCTGGCGATGCTGCATATCAAGCTTTCGTCCCGACCCCTTTGCCGCCCGATCTGGTCTTCTCAGGCAAACTTGTATCGGTCCTATCAGAAGCCGACAGGTCACTCGGGGAGCTTGCCGGCCTTGGTCGGTGTATGGCAAATCCTCACCTGTTACTCAGGCCGTTTATGCGGCGTGAGGCGGTTCTGTCATCCAGGATAGAAGGCACGCAGGCCGGTATGGAAGAGCTTTACGCATACGAAGCAGGCGGAATGGAAGGTCGAGATGTTCGTGAGATCGCCAACTACGTTGCTGCTCTCGAACACGGTCTGCAGCGATTGGAGACGCTTCCTGTGAGCCTACGGTTGATTCGTGAAGTTCACGAGCGGCTTATGACTGGAGTTCGCGGGGAACACGCCACGCCTGGGGAGTTCAGACGCAGCCAGAACTGGATAGGCAAACCGGGTTGCGTTCTGAAAGATGCCACATTCGTGCCGCCTCCAGTTCCAGAGATGAACCAAGCCCTGGCAGTTCTGGAAGGATACCTCAACCGTGCTGATGCTATCCCTCCGCTCGTGAGGATCGGATGCATTCATTATCAGTTTGAGACGATTCATCCGTTTCTCGATGGCAATGGGCGAGTTGGGCGCTTGCTGGTTTCCCTATTGCTCGTCCACTGGAAGCTCTTGCCGCTTCCACTGCTGTACTTGAGTGCGTACTTCGAGCGGCACAGACAAGATTACTACGACCGTTTGCTTGCGGTGAGTCAGCGTGGTGAATGGACCGATTGGCTGACATTCTTCTTGCAGGGCGTGGTAGATGAGTCGCGCGACGCAGCCAAACGGGCGAAGGTGTTGCAGGACCTGCAGTCAGAGTATCGGCAAAGGTTGACCCAGATGAATGCGTCGATCTCGGCCCTGAGACTTGTGGACTTGATCTTCGAGAGTCCGATACTGACCATACCAGGGATTCGGCAAGCACTGGGCGTCGCCTATAACAGTGCGAAGTCGGCGGTCGGCAAACTGGTCGATGCGGGAATACTGCGTGCCAGGGATGATGATGCCTACGGAAGAACATACGTTGCTCAAGAGGTGCTGGAAGCGGTTCAGTAGTCCCGGGTGGAGAATTGCAGAAATCGCTCGTTTTCTGCAATTCTCTATGGCACAATTGCAGTCGGCTGCAATTCTCTGATTGACTGACCGGAAGATGTGATTCGTCATTCCGAAATAGCAGACGGAGAACAGAAGCAGTGCCGGACAATCCCGCACTTGGCAGCACTTAGTGTGTCTTGGCTCGCTCATGCATTGTAGAACCTCGGAACCCAGCTCGTGTCTGCTTTGCCCGCAGCCAGTCCAGACCACGCTTCCTGAACTCTCGGCCCAGAGTGTCAGCGGACAGACTTTCCAGTCCAAAGCCTTCGCGCAACACGGCAGCGAGGGACTTCAGCGACCAGTAGTCCAAATCGATTCCGTGGTTGCGGGGAGAGTCTGCTACGACTTGGTCGATGGCTTCAGTGGGAATATCGGCAAGGCGACGGGGACGCCCGGTAACTGGAGCGCGTGGCACAGACTCGATGCCTGCTTTGTTGAAGGCAGCAACACTATTCCTGGCAGCGCGCTCGGACACTGACAGCGCCACGCCGATCTGGGCAGTGGTGTTGCCTTGCGAGGACATAAGAATGCAAAGCGCTCGTCTGCGGGTTGCTCCGTCTTGTGATTGGGAGAGCAATCTGAGTTGGGCCACTTCTTCAGGGGTGATGGTTCTAACAAACGTCGCCATGCAGTGATTATATCATGCGGGTCGGTGAACATAAACGGGCACTTTTATGGACGGTTCTGAGATCACCAGCGCCTGCAGTCAATGAGTCTAATGAGTTTGATGAGTTTCATACCCCTTGTCATCAGAAGAGTGCATGTGCGCGTACGCACGCGCCCGCGCATGAAAACGAAACGAAAAATGTTGGGAACCAAACTCATCAAACTCATAATACTCATCAGTCGGATCTGACATTACCAACCGATGAAGTGCCGAGACCGGCTACAAGAAGTTCCCAATGGGGTACCTGCAACCGCTACTAGATCAGGGCCTGAGGGCAACCATACAGCCAGACGGAAAGGTTCGCCTGGAACCCAACCGGCTTACCTCTCGCTGAGACATTGTCAGTCAGTGCCCTGGTGCGATAGACTAAGATGTAAGGATAACCCCCAGCAGATGATGAACAAACCCGTGCCTTCCGCAAAAGACGTGTTGCCCAGAGGAGTGCTCTCCAAACTACAGAGTCACTGCTCGGGGTTGGTGTATATCCCGCCGCCACAGACACGGGCCCAGATGAACGCGGCCCGCGTTCGGTCTCTGCTTACGCGCGGGTACGAACCGACGGGCATCGCGCAATCCGTCGGCCTGAGCACCAGACATGTCCGCAGGATCCTCGAACAGCATGAGCCGGGTAGTACAGCCGAGTCGCCGACCGAATACAAAATCTACGAGACAGTCCCCCGCGAAGTAGTCGAACTTGTCCAAGGGTATGTACGGGGACCTCTCTACGTTCCGCCAAAGTCTTCCCAAGCAACATGTCGATTGGCCTCTATCAAGAGATTACTGCGAAGAGGTACTCCCGTCAACGAGATTGCCAAGCGAGTAGGTGTGTCCGAGCGCCGGGTGTGGCAGGTCAAAAAGGCAGAACCCCAGTCAGCACAGTTGAAACCTGTCGTGATCAAGCCTCCGATCAATATCGCCAAACCCATCACCCTGGATCCGTTCGCAACCATTCATATTGAAGATGCCGAAGAGACCCCGCCCGTACTCTGTCGCAGTTGCGGTTCACCAATGGACCAGGACGGGAGCATCTGCATGGTATGCGAACTCCACGCCAAAAGACGGGCGCGCAAAGACGATGATATCATTGTGGTTTCAAACTTTCCACACGCATTTCTCGATCGCGAGTTCTAGCGCTGTCACCCAATCCCTCAAACACAATGCTCAGCTACTGAAATGCGAACTAATGGAATGTCCGCGTTTCTGCTGCTATAAACACCACAAATGTACTTCCGCAGCCCCTTTTTGACACGTAAATGGCCAATTCCTGAGCAAATTCGTCAATACCGATCAAGACGTCCCAGGCTCAAATCATACGATACAGCATCCCCACCGGTCTGTAACCCGTGAACGCAGACACTCTCCAATACCGGTTTTTGAGTCGCACATTTGGGGAGGCAGCACTCGGAAAGAGGGTGTCGCAGGCTCAAAAGATGTCCGATCTACCAACCCCGAGCTTATACAGAGGGTTCGCCTACGCTGCTTGGAAGAAACTTTTGCATTTGATTCCGCAAACCGGAGATGGGGGCAGAAGACAGATTTGGCGGGCTATTGAGATCGACACTACAGGTTTCCAGTGCCTCTCGCTGTGGGCTTCAGCGGAAGCTGGCTCAACTGAGTCATCAGCTTCTCGAGGACCTCCTTGAAGTGATCACTAACCAAGAGTTCCTGGCCTGCGTTGTAGAGCGCTCTCCTGATATCGCTGTATCTCTCCGTTATTTCAGAGCGACGCTTTGCGGCCTGGTGGATACCCATGACGTGCTTGAGATTCTCCTGCGAATTGGGCCAGGCAGAGAATTCAGCATTCTCAAAACCTTTGTGCGCGGGCAGCCCCACGCCGCGACCAAAGCGTTTATAGTCCTCCGTGGGATCGGTCAGTATCTTCACAACCTTCGAACCCAGGCTGGCGCTGAGACTGCCTTTCGTTACGCCGATATACCAGTCGCCCTTGAAACCGCCGCCAGGGATGGGACAGACTTTGAGTCTGTGCGCGAGTTCGGGGTGACTGTAGACCAGCTCTCTCAGTTGCGAGTACCAACACAAATAAACCGCGGAATCTGCACCGAGGACACGATACTTACTGATCTGATCCGGGTCGTCCAACTTCCTGGGGTCATCTGCCTTGTGTTTCGGAACGGATATCAGAAGTCCAGCTATTGCTGTCCATGCTTCCACCAGTTTCTTCCACTTCTTGTCATCTACATCGAAGTCCTTGGCGCTGGCGTTCGGATCGTACCCACCGGCGAGCAAAGCGCCTAACACAGCGCAGCCGACAGTCTCCGGCGCGGAGAGGTCCACCTCGAACGGTCGTTCAGTTCCTGGGTAGTTGGCTCCGGCGAGGTGAGCATTCTTGGCAGCCTCCTTGTTGATGAGATCAGCGATCTCTGCTACGTCTCCCCAACTCGCCGGGCCTATAGGTCTTGGAGGATCCTGGTTATCGTATCTCTCGAAGGCTTTCTCAATCCGGTCCCTGACCTGTCTATCAAACTCCTCGTCGCATCTATATGCTAACAGCAGAACGTTTCCGTAGTAGGGCCGAACATACGCGCTGTGGCCAACGCGCACGATGTACCCATCTGGAAGGAATGGATCCTCGGCGTCCCGCGTAAGTTCAGCCATCTTCGTATCGTCCTGTGACCAGAATTCATCCAAAGTGCATACTACAGTGCGGTTGATAGGGGCATCCCCCAACACACCGAGCGAGTCCGCAACGGCAACAGACGTGCGGGAGTTGAACCTAACCACAGACACGTCCGGCGGTCCCGCCCCAATCGTCTGATCCGGCGGCGAGGCAAAAGCGAACTGCAGCAGCTTTGCGATGTCGTTATTGTATCGGTGGTGGATATTGCCGACTTCTTCGAAACAGTGAAGGGACAGCCCCGGTCTGTGTATGTGCTTCGTGTCGAATCCGACCAGCCCTCGCAAGTGCTCCAGATCGATCTCGAATGTTCGGCAGTACCATTCCTTCTCTACGTCATTCAACCGGAAGACGCCCGGGGCCATCTCTCCTTGCGCTCCCGGAACGCCGCTGGCCTCAACCGCAAGCCCCTCGCCGGTAATCGTGACGTATCGTTCGCCGAAGACATCACAGAACTCGCAGGACACAACTGCGTCGGCAATGGCGGTAGCTCTCTTCACATATTCGTTCGCTCGGTCCAGGTCTCCCGTAGTACCCGTGATAACCAAGTCGACCCCGTATATGCGCATCAGGTGGACAAAAGCCGGCAGGAACAGGTCCCCCGCCGTGTGGTTCGAGTACAGAAACGGGTAACTGAGACCGATCACGCAGACGTCGTCCAACACAACGCGCTGTATCGGCTTTCCGATCTCGCGCTGCATATTCATGGTCACCGCTATTTCGTCGATGAACTCCTCCGGCAGCAAGTATCCGCTCTTGAATGCCCTTTCCAGCAGTACCGCTCTGCCATCCCTGTATCTGTGGCTTTTCCTCATCACCTTCCCCGTGGCTGTCGACGTGTCCGGATCTTGTACGAGCCACTTCTTCCAGGGTATGTACTTCAAGTCCAAGCTGACCCGGGAAGGAATGTCACCCGAAGTGCGGTCGTGTAGCCTGATCAAGAGTCCGCTTTCCTCTTTTGTCAATCCCTTCATTAGGAAATCTATGCCTAGCTTCGTCTTAAAGGTGCCCCTGGGACCGGCAATTGCTACGACACTTGGCCTGAGCAGGTTCTTGGGCAGGACTTGCTTGAGCTTCCTATCACCAAGATCGAAGTGCGTCGATTCGGGGCCACGCTCTTGTCGATCCGACGCTCGCACGACGTGATGGAGGGACGGATACACCAGTAGGGCCTGGCCCGTCCGATCATTTGGTTCATAGGACCGCCTAGGTCTCCTCTGACTGACATCGGCGCTCCTCAACTTGAATGGGTGCTTTCCGTCCACCGACTGCTGATAGCGCGACTTTACTATCTCCAAGTGCCTGACTGAATAGTCCTTGTCCTGCTTGTGCTCGAGTGAGATAACGGTGTCGGCAAGGTAGTCTATAGTATCGTCACCCATCGCTGTGGAGAAGTCGGAGGATCCCGCGACATCTTCCTCAACTACGAATACCCCTATGACATTGTTACGGGAGAAAAGGTCGAA
Source organism: uncultured bacterium (assembly GCA_964611645.1). GTDB lineage: Bacteria > Armatimonadota > UBA5829 > UBA5829 > UBA5829 > CAZTAO01. The sequence continues at coordinate 167,440 of CAZTAO010000004.1, forward strand.
CACGCGGAACAGGTGCTCACGGGTGAGAGGCTTTTCGCCGAACACATTGAGGCTATCGATGCAGACAACGCGCAGCCTGGGGGCCACAGGAGTTGTCAACGACAAGAAACCCTTTATCAGCCCGTCCAAGTTATCACGCCGCTCCTTGAACCATGCCAGTTCCTCACAGCGCTTCTCGAACTTCCAACTCAGTCCTTCGGCATCCGCAAACGCATTCTGGTTGTGCGGATCATCGTGGCAGAGCTTGCGAGCGGCCTGGGCCGCCTGGGCTGAGGACTTCCCGTCTTTCTCCAGGTTCTCATGAGTCGGGATCCTGCGAATCCTCTTCTCCAAGCATCTCGCCTGGGTCTTCAGCCAGCGCTCTTCTTGCTTGACCCAGCCTGGGTAGTTAGCGCCTAGCCAGCCCGCAGTGCTGGATTCTTCTAGCCACTCGGCGCCCTCCAACATGTTCTCTATCTGCCGCAACCGAGCCCAGAATAGTGAGTCCGATGAGTCATCATCGTCGAGGCGGCGAGGCGACACGGAAGGAAGCAGTATCCTCTTCCGTATGTCTTCCTCTCCCAGGACTTGGTGCCCTCTCGTGCCGCAGCATTTCGTCTGCAGACGCGCGCTTCCCGGCCTGAGAGGGCAGTCCTTCGGCTGGGTGAGGATTTGCATTATCATCCTGCCAAGTTCCTCACGGGAAGGCGGATCGCCAATTCGGTGCAGATGCTCTACCGGCCGTAGCCATTCGTCCCAGCCTAGCTTGTCGGCTTTCTGAAGGACCTTCTCAGCGGGAAGCTCAAGGGAATAGTACGCCGCCAAGTAACCGGACTGCGCGCAAGCCACGGCGATCTGCAGAGCCAGCGTGGACTTCCCCGTGCCAGGCCGCCCGCGGATCACGATGTTGCCAGTATTCAAAGATGACACACCGTGCCCGCGCTTCGGCAGCGTAATGCCGCCCAGCACCTGCTGTTGCCCGCTCTCAACTCCCAACCCCGGGAATGGGCACTCACGATTCATAAGTTGATCCAGCGGGTATCCGAGCCGAATGTACTGAGTCACTTCGTTACTCATGCGTGCAAAGGCCTCCCAGTCAACTTGATCTTCTGCCTTACGCACTCCAGCGGCACAAACTCGCACCCTTCGCCTTTGGGTTCCACGTTCCAGTTGCAGAAACCGTTGCCACAGCGGATGGCGTTGATCGTCTCTTGTCTGCCCTTGATCTTCTTGCCGCCCTCGACCGGGATGTCGCTAGTCAAGATGCTCAGTCGTTTTACGGCGATCGTGACCTTGGGCAGATTATCGCTCTCGTGCAGCCTTGCCGCGAGATCGATGTACTCGCACTCCGACTTTCCAGGTATAGTGCTGAGTCTATACAGCTCATCCGCCACGCTGCACAAGAACTCCTGATCCAGTATGGGTTCGTATGTCTCCTCACCGAACTCATTGTAGAGGTGCTCTCTGTGATCCAGCACCCAGGCGTCAATAGGCATGCCGAAAGCGGCTAAGTCGTTCTGGATGCTCTTCAGGGCTTCACCGTTCTCTCGCAAGTTGCCGAGAACGATGGAGACGAGTAGGCCGGGAGGCCAAGGCCCCGGTCTGGATGTGCTTTGCGGACGTCCTGCAAATACGACTTGCCTGGCAACGGCCATCTCAATGGGTCCAACACCGGTCGACCAACCGTTCGGGTCTTCGGCCCTTGGCAAACGCGACGCGTGAGCCACTGCATCAAAGATCGACACACGATCGCGTGTCAGTCTCGACGTTGATGTCTCCGAACGGTAGCCAGTCTGTTCGTACAATGAGGTGACAAAAGTCTGGAACGCGACAGGTTGTTTCGATAGAAAGCACTCTAGCGCATTCTTCATAACCACACTCGAATCGGGGCGATCCATGTTCAGTCTGTACACGACTCGGGTATCGGTGCGCTTAACCCCATCCTCGTCCTCATCCTCACTGAAGCTGAGGCTATCGCGCAGAACCGTGCGGATCATCCGCGACCTGTGATCCACATAGACCCCTGAGATGACCCTACGGAAGGCCCCAATCGGGTCGCGTCCGGCAAAACCTTCGAACAGGTAATCCGGAACGACTCTGCTGAAGGCGCTGTCCACGTAGTCTACCAGCTTCAGAAGACTCGCCAGGGAAAGCTGGCGGACCTCGCCATACGGGTCGATCACAATGTTGTTCAGCTCGCTCTTCAGGTTCTGATCCTTTGAATTGTGATATTCGCATATCCGGCCCAGGCACTCCGCCAACTCGCTGCTATGAACGCCGAGGTCGCCGGCATTCTTCTTTAGAAGTTCCCGCGATTCCCAGCCGTGCCGATTCTCGCTGACGATACGTCCGATATCGTGGAAAAGGATGGCGGCCAGAATGAGGTATATCTCAACAGGCGCGAGGTCGAGCTTCTTCTTCGCCCCTGCGACTGTTTCATAACCGTCGACGAGCCGGTTGAGGTGGCTTTCCAGGTTCCTCAGGTGTGGGTAGGAGTTATACGATCCTTTGGAACCAAGTGCGGGCAGCCATTGCTCGTGAGCTATGTGCCAACTGCGCTCCAGAGCATCGTGAAGGTTCGGATCTAGCTCTTTGAGCCTATCTCTAAGATTGACCAAATCGCTCTCCCAGGTTGTAGCTGTTGGAAACCCCATCCGAGTACAAGACGTGCCGTGCTACGTGGAACATGTGGCGCGCGCCAGACTCACCATGCGATTTCTGCGCCTTTGACTGTAATTCCTCTATTGCTGTCGGCAGCGTTAGCATTTTCCAGAACCCGAACAAGCACACCGGCTTCGACGGTTCATTCCCCGTCTCGCACCTGTGAACGCCAGCCTCACATTCGCAATTCACAGCACACACGCTGATGCGGCAGGGAATCGAGCCCTAATACCCTTACTCCCGCCTCTCGAACGCGCCCACAACCTCGGCAAAGTAGATCGTGTGCTGCTGTTCCAGAGGCACCTGCCGATGCTCCGGCGTCAGGATCATATGCGGCGGGTGCTCATAATGATAGATGCGGCATTCCACACTGATGGACCGGACATACCGTCTCTTCATATTGGCACGCTCTTGTATGCACAAGACTGACCCCACTGACTAGTCATTGGCCAGCTACGATTATTAGCAGAAGCATCTTGTGGTATCACTCTCACGGCGCGATTCTGTCTATTTTGAGTATCCTCTTTCCCGCCGACCATTCATCCTCAGTCGTTGTAGTCACCTCCTCGTTGTATGTACTCCTCCAGGTCAACCAAATCAATCTGGTGTTCCATCCCATAGGTCTGCAGCACCTTTCGTGACAGGTCATTTGTGTGCTCGATCCCATCGCCACTGGCAGTTGAACGCATACTATCGTAGAGATCGACTAGGTCGTATTCCTCCATGACAGGGCGCATAACTTCTTCTGTTTTGTCACCAGGTATGAACACGCTCCTGTCAATAGAGTCGAGTAGTTCAAGGCGCCGAGACCCAGGATTGTACCACCGTGAGCGTGGTTTGAGTAGTTGGCCCAACGAAAGCGAAGTGTCGAGAAGGTCCTGCTCGTAGTCATAACAGGCGAGGCGGTGATTAATCAGCGGGTGCAAACTGACGCCTGAATAGAGTATCCGGCGTACATATCTGACATTCTCATCGGGTGTCTCTTCCACTACCACAGGCAGCAATGTCCCCTGAAGTGCTAGGGTATAGTGAAGTAGTTCGTGCGCCAAGAAAACTTCACTGTTGCCTGATTCGCTATTGAAACGGATGTCCACCATTTCAGGAAAGTAACGGATACTGCCTCTGCCATCGTAGTAGGGGTCGAGATCCAGCCGCCGTCCTTCGTGCTCCGGATGTTCCGCTATGTAGGCTTCTCGAGCAGACAAGCACTGCTGGTACACTCCCTGCATTCGCGGTTTCTGAGTTAAGGCCTCTACGATACGCTTTCGCCTCTCTTCCCCCGATTCGTTGATCATTCCGTTCCACCTCAGTCTGTCTGGCTACCGACCTCAGTAACCCCACCGTTCATGCCGAACCGGCAGCCGATTCAACTGCTCCCGGTAGTGCCGCCATTGGGGCATTAGTCTATCCATCAGCGCCACGAAGCGGGCGTTGTGCGTTGGCTCAACAATGTGGGCCATCTCGTGGACTACCACATACTCCAGGCACTCGCGGGGTTTCTTGGCCAGTTCGGTGTTCAGGCGGATGCTGCCTGAGGTCGGGTTACAGCTTCCCCACTTTGTCTTCATCCGTTGCACGAAGAAGCGTGACTTCCTCAGCGATGACAAAGTCGTTCTTCTCCGGCTTGTCCCAGTTAATGAGGTGAACGGTCTCCGTGACCTCGCCTGCCTCAACCTTCACTGGAGCCCCGTAACGAAGCATGCTGTAGACGGCCTGGTTGTTGTCATAGAGGCTGCGGTTTTGGTTGTTTGCCTCAGTTCCGAGCAGGTAGATCGCCCGTTTGATTTGCTCGACACTGTAGCCAGACTCACTCAGATGGTCTGTGAGAAGCCCTTCTTCGATGTTGCTGCACTCACGGTCGGCCCAGTCACCGAGGTAGCGGTAGCCAAGCTCATCGTGGAAGAGGTTAATGACGCGGTCTTGTGTTACGCGTTCAGGTTGGCCTATGGTCATTCCATTACTCCTGTGCCGTGTCCGCTTGAATCGACAGCATAATTGGCCGCCCTGCTGCCATCATGCAAACTGCTTCTGCCTGATCCATTTGATAAAATCATCATGGGACTTCCATCTGTGTAGGTCTCTTCCCAAGGCAATCAGAGCGCGAACCGCCATGGCCTCATAGTCGACGAGATTCTGCCTGGAGATTTTTGCGCCGCCAACGTGAACAATACTGCTCCGTAACCCGTACAGTTTCTTAGCCAGATCGTATATGGCTTCGCGCCGCCAGCTATCAGTCCCGAGCAGAATGGCCAGTCGCGTAGCTAAACGTTCAGAAATCTCGCCGTGCTGGCCGCCTGTCATCATGACTTCCAGCGCGATGCAAAAACACAATATCTTGTCCGGCTCCTCCTGTGCAGCAACGCCGTTGCCGATCCATCTGATAGCCGTGGTGATGGTTTTTTCGATGCCTGTTTGATCTCTCGCTGGTATGGACAAAACTTTGCTGAGAGACCCAAACGCAGCATCTGATCTGAGCAACTTAGCCTTCGTCGCATCTATCTCGTAGGAACCCATGCCTCCGGTTAGCTCTGATCTGATGCTGGCATTGCTGCCGTCGTCGTGGATGACAACGGAGTGATTAATGCCGCTGGCTAACGAGCCGACAGCGCCGATTCCCGGGTTGTTGCCAGGATACTGTGTTCTTCGGGTAAAGCACCGCATTAGATTAATTGCCGCTTCCACTTCGGCATATGCCAAACACTGAGCCGCTTCTGGTTCTGCTTCAACCTTGACCACTGCAATAGACGTGCAACTCCCGAAGAGTTTCATCAAATGCTGCTCAACGTGCTCATAAGCACGTTTGTTGTCTTCTCCGGCCTGACTGTCTGGTTCTTCCATGGACCGTTGAGTATGATTGTCCACGCTCTTGAAGAGCATCTTCTTGAGCCTTCGTAGCGTGGCTGGGCCTGGCCTGAATTCGACGTTGCCAACTCTAAGCACCATAACACCGTCCAGAACCAGGTTCTCAATGGGTACATAGACATGCAACCATTTGACCTTGTTCCGAAGACCTTCCACGAGGGCTTTTGCCTTACTGATGACAGTCGCATCCGACACATCTCCGTCTAGTTTGATACCTCTTAATAGGTTCCATACCGCGCTTTCCAGGGTCTTCCTCGCCACCTTGTCGGCGATTTTGTCATCCCTAGACATCTCATCGAGGCAGGCTTCATACGGAGCGCGTCCTTCTTCAGCAAGGGACTGCCATCCGTACCTACTGACATCCAGGTGCAAAAGCACAATCTGTATGTTCTCGCGGAGCTTGGTGAAGTTAATCCCCATCGGTGCTCACCTGTCCTGCATTATACGGCGTGGCGCTCTCTTGGTTCAGGGACCGCCGCATCACCCCTTCACCAGCTTGAAGTCGACTCGGTAGCGATAGAAGCGTATGCTCGGGGTCATTCTCAAGGCTCGCCGGATTCTTTGGTCATCGTCCAACGCTATGATGATACCGTGCACGGTCTGGCTTTTCTCGGCCAGCATCTCCTCCACATAACCCATATATCGGAGGGTCTGGCCAACCACGTTGTCGCTGGCCCGCCCCTTTTTCAGCTCGACTACCAGCAGCTTCTTCTTATCTTTGCTGACCGCGAGGATGTCCAGCGGCCCGGTGTCGGTCAGGAACTGCTGTCCCTTTGCGCCTTCTTCCTCATAGATGTCATACTCTTTGCCAAGCTCCGTGTGAGCCCAGTTCTTCACAAGGAAGTCCTCAAGGTGCTGTTCCATCGCGAATGCGGCCCGGTCTTCCACTGCCTCTCCGCCTGGATCAGAAGGACCTATCAGCCGCTCGATTTCTTCGAGGTACTGGGTGATGTTGCTCACTGTCCCCATCGATCCGCCGGCCCCCCTCAGTTCATCGCTCATTCCCGACCTATCGATATACACATCCAGCCAACACACCGGCCTGCGATGAAAGAGAATCTCGCCCGGCCTGTAGAAGTATTCGCCGTTGACTTCGCCCACTCGGTACCGGCCTGTCCCATCGGGGCATAGCACTATGTCGCTGTTCTTGATTCCCTTGGACACGGTCCACAATGCTCCGCACGCCAGCCCTGCACTGATCTTGTTCTTCTCGGGGTGCTTTGCCAGGAAGACGGGAATGAACTCTTTGTTGAACGCTCGCAAGTCTTCCGGTAGCTTGGACGCGAGGTCCTGATCAATGCCGAAGTCCGTGCCGATAAATCCGCCGGCGAAACATTCATCCGCGTATATACTCTTCGGTCCCAGCATGACCCGGTAGTAGCTTCTCATACCAGTCGAATCCTCCCGGTGAGCAGTTCCTGCATCATCCCTGTCTTGATCTGGCGGGCTTTGGCTAGCTTGGCTTCCAGCGCGTCGATCTCCGCGTCCATGTCGCTCAGGATGGCGGCGATGGCTTTTTGTTCGGGTAATTGTGGTAGCTGAACCTCATAGGCTTTCCGAATAACGCTGGGGTGAGCCTTGGCAAGGTAGTCAAAGCTCTTCCTGCCGTGCAAGAGTTGAAGCTGTGCGGCGAGGAATCTGTAACTGATCCTTGAGGTGTCGACGTGCATAAACCCGCACACATTCGTCACAGAAAACTTGTGCTTCGGTCTGTAGAAGAAATCGCCGCCTCCATCGACCGACCACGTGATTAGTTCCTCGTAAAACATGAAGTGACCGTAGTGGCCAAATAGCCCGTCATTGTTCACTGAAGATGAATAGATGGGACAATCGCCGGGAACTTGGTCAATGGTCTTCCTGGAAATCACCTTGCCGCGCGAAAGCTTCACGAGTTTCGCATTCTCCAGTTGCTCGATGGTGCGACTTTCCCACTCCCCGTCAAACCCCGGCAGGCGGTTCTCACCGGTGAGCAGTTCATGCATCGCGCCTTGCTTGATAGCGCGCTTCTTGGCGATGAGTTGTTCCAGGGATTCGATGAGGCCGTCCGCATCGCTCAACGCCTCGGCGATGGCTTCCTGTTCGGCTTTGGTGCGTGGGAGGGCGAGTTTGATTGATGAAGCCTGAGCGAAATTCAGTCCCTGCCGATTCCCACCTGTTTGGAAGCTATCAATCTGGCGTTGTCCGAGTGGCGAAAGGAGAAGCAGGTTAACGAAGCTGGGAAGGGCGAGACTAGTGTCTACTCTGATTATGCAGACGTGCTGGTTTACGTTGCCCCCGACCAGACTATCATCCGCCAAAGCCGTGCGACCTATGGAAGCCCCTGTAATATTGAGCAAAACGTCATACTTTCTCAACTCAGTGGCGGGGAAGCCATTATGGGTTTCCTCATCAATGAAGACCAGATCGTCGAGGATGAGCCTGCCCCACCCGACATTCTGGCTCCGTACAAATGGGCGCCCATACTCCTTGTACCGTCTGCTGCCGCCAGTGGGTGTGACTCCGCTGCCGACCTTTGTTGCGATTCCTCGGATCGTTGTCTGCGCCCAATCCTCCGGGATCACCCCCACCTCGGTCTGCTTGTATCCGGGCCTCATTTCCACGAGAACCCCATCCTCTCCAGATCGCGGTTCACTTTCGCCTCCAACTCGGCGACGCGGCCAACCATCTGCGGCATCGGGGTCTCGTAGCGCTCGGCCAGTTCCCTTACACGCTGGGTAAGGGTTTGGCTGATGCGGTCCATCTCACCGTGGATGGCGGCATCGAGCGCGGCGAGCCATTTGTCGTCCACCACGAGCGTCCTGACCTCCTCCTCGGTGAGCTTGGGGTAATGCGCGTAGGCTTTGGCGTCGAGCGCGGCCTCGGCGTCTTTCAGGCGCTTCTTCAGGTCGGTCTCTTCAGTGTTGAGCTTCAGCCAGTCGCCCAGGACAGCGGCCTCGTCTTGGGCTTCCTTGTCGCCTTTGATCTCTTTCTGCCGGGCGGTGACGTTGGCCTTGTTCACCTTTTCCAGTTCGGAAAACGCACCCTCATCCCCACCGTGTTCCTCTTCCATTTCGGTCAGGCTGGCGGTGACGTTTTCCAGATCGGCGGCGAGTCGATCAATGGCCACCTGCTCCTCGGCGGAGTAGCGGGCAACGATGAGCGCCTTGGGCACGAGGTCGCAAGTCCAGCCCTTGTCGACTTCCTTGGCTGGTTTGTCATCCTTGCTCTTCTTGGTCTCAGTGACGCGGTAGGTCTCAGCTTTCCACCCATCGGCAGCGATGATGTAGCAGTCGTCCTGCATAGTCTCTGCCCAGTAGTCCATCAGGTGCTGGTAGACATCGTAGTTGTCGATGAGCGGCTGGCCGGTGTAATGGGCCAACAGGTCCTCGGCGAGTTCGGCAATGACTTCCTTCGGGTGGCAGTCTATCGCCAACTGCCGCAGAGCCTTGGCAGTCTTCCCCCGCCAGGCGGCGAAGTGGGTGTTCATGCCGGTGATAAAGGCAGCGAACTCCGGGTGCTCATAGATGGTGGCCTTGATCGCCGTCTTCACCACGGCAAGGTCAAGGTAGCCGGGCCGATTCTCCTTGAACAGGATGTGTCGAAGCTGCGGGCAGATATCCCAGTAGCGCTGGAGGGCATCAACATCCGCAACAGGAATACCGCCATTCAGATGTCCCTCGATGTCCTGAATATCCTCAGGCGTCTGGCTGTCAATGTAGCGCGGCAGGTTGAGGTTGAACTCGTTCTTCTCTATCTCAACGACCGGGACCATCCGGGAGTACTTCGGCACTTCAAGGCGCTTCGTGAAGACGTCCACAATCTTGTGGATATCCTGGGCGCGCAGGCGGTTCTTGGGGCCGTCCTTCATAAAGCCCTTGCTGGCATCGATCATGAAGATACCCTTGCGGGCGTGGGCATCCTCTTTGTCGATAAGGACAATGCAGGCCGGGATGCCTGTGCCGTAAAACAGGTTGGCAGGCAGGCCGATGATGCCCTTGATGTAACCCTTGCGGATCAGGTTGCGCCGGATGTCGGCCTCGGCATTGCCACGGAACAGAACACCGTGCGGCAGGATGCACGCCCCTTTGCCGGTGCTCTTGAGCGAGCGGACAATATGCAACAGGTAGGCGTAGTCGCCCTGCTTACCGGGCGGTGTGCCGAATGGCTGGAAGCGTTCGTAGACGTCGTGGAGTGGATCAAGACCGGTGCTCCAGCGCTTGTCGGAGAAGGGCGGATTAGCGACCACGTAGTCGAACGTCTTGAGCGTATCGCCATCCTTGAACTTAGGATCGGTCAACGTGTTGCCCGGCTGGATCATCGCCGTCGGGTTGTTGTGCAGGATCATGTTCATCCTGGCCAGGCCGCTGGTGGCGGAGTCCTTCTCCTGCCCGTAGAGAGTCACGTCAGTTGTCGCCTCATCGCCTACCTTCAAGAGCAGCGACCCCGAGCCACAGGTGGGATCGTAGACTGTGGTAGCGGGACTGGTTTCGGCGTCGTGGATGCCGATGATCTTCGCAATGACCCGGCTGACCTCGGCAGGGGTGTAGAACTGCCCCTTACTCTTGCCGCTCTCGGTGGCGAAGTGCCGCATCAGGTATTCGTAGGCGTCGCCCAGGATGTCGTCACCATCGGCACGGTTCTTGGAGAAGTCGAGAGCCTTGTTCTCAAAGATGGAGATCAGGTTGGTGAGCCTGTCCACCATCTCCTTGCCACTGCCGAGCTTGGTGGCGTCATTAAAGTCCGGCATATCGGAGAGCTTGTTGGCGTCTGCTAGCGGCGCAACGATCTTCTTATTGATCTGGTCGCCAATGTCAGGCTTGCCTTTGAGCGCAACCATATCCTTGAAGCTCGCGCCCGGCGGCACAACGATAGACGCAAACGGCACGCCGGCATACTTGTCGCTGACATACTTGATAAACAGCAGCACAAGGACATAGTCCTTATACTGGCTGGCGTCCATCCCCCCGCGCAACTCATCGCAACCGGACCACAGGGAGGAATACAATTCAGATTTCTTCAGGGCCATACTTTATACTACCTGTTCTTGATTGTTGGGCGGCGGTTTGAAAGCACTGAGTCTAGGTCTTGAGCCGAGAACGCATCCCCGGGTTTCTGTGCAAGGAAACCCAGGTGCTCGAGTCACAGTCTCTATCGTCCTACTCATAGAAGCTTCTGGTGTCTACCGATGCGTCGTCAAGGAAAATGCCCTGCTCGTCCATGTGAGCCCGGAATCTGCCTGGAAAACAGCGGCTATCATTTATCTCTCCGCGGTCGAAGTATATCCCAACCGTCAAGGTCATGTCTCCTGAAAACGAGATAACGCCCTCGTCACCCGCCGCAAACTCCACTTCCTCAATATACACATCGTCAATTGATGAACGTTCCGACAACTGGTCTATGTCGTTCCACAGACCGTAATCGGACGCTGACAAGTACAACTCCTGTTCTATGAACAAGGTGACTTCGACGGATAGTATCTCCGCGAGATCCTCTTGGTCCAGATAACTCAACATCCTAATATGGTCTGCTGGGGATAGCTCGTATTCCCGATGGATAATGTCGAAAACCTTCCGCTTGACCTGATGGTCGGCGCTTGTCGCGATAAGAGCGGACAGGTAGTCCTCAGGGACAGACTGATATAGGTCGGCCAGACGTGACACGAACACTTCGATTACGCCGGGAGGAATATCTCCTGTCGCCGATGCCATTTCACTGATATCCTGGCGCAACAAATACGCCTCCATGGCTTTGTCGATTGCGTCTGCCGCCGATTCATCGCCTGGAGAAATCACCGAGCCTTTCAGACTTGTTTCCGCATATGGTCTGACCAACTGTCTCACCGCATCCAATATGGAATCCGGCATATCTGCGGCAAAAGACAAGATCGCGCCTTCCACTGTAGTCAAGCCCCTGACACGCTTGTAGCTTTCTGAAAAGAACTCTTTCACAATGTCGTGGTTGTCGGGACTCAGAAGAAAGCCATCAAGGAAGACGCGATCCCATACCTGTGTGCGAGTTGGTTCGATGATCGACTCATTTAGTGCGTCTAGCACGTCTTTGGCAGCCGTGCTGACGGTTGTTGTGGTTACTAGTAGGAAGCCCTGTGCACTGTGCTGGCGAAGTTTGTCCGTGATGTTGGGCAGTTCTGCCTCCTGGACTGATGAGTTGGATGAGGCGTGGTCCTTGCAACTGACCAGCCATTTCGTCGACGAATGGCGGATTGCACTCGCATGCTTTTCTGTGAAGTAAAGGTCTCGTCCACGATCTGGTCCTCGTCCAGACCACTCTGGTGACAATCCTAGTCTTTGACCGATAGCCCGGGTCAGTTGCTCCAGCCGTTCGCCTTTCGGGTCACCACCGAGTTCTCCATAATCTATGAGCATGCCGGTATTCTCCAAGTAGCGTGAGGATAGACCCTAGACGACCTGTCAGTTGGCAACGCCTTTGTCGAAATAGTGCTCGAAAGCGGCTCGCGTGATGTGGTGAGCATATTTCGTAAGCAGAGCTTCGGCGTGCGGTCGGCAGATTCTTCCAATTCTCTTACAGTCATAGCTAATGGTCTTGCGCTGGGAATCGACTTTGCCTTTGAACAGTCCATCTGCTGATGAACGCAATATGCCTCTTTCGATCTCCTGCTTGTCCAGGCCCAGGGCCTTGAGTGCGTCGTACTTGGAAACCAGACTCTCGAAGTAACGGCTGAGCTTGTCGTAGTGCTTCTGCCACGAGGGTATCACGCATTCCGGGCAGCGGCTGGTCGTGACCATGCAGGCAGTCCCATCCTCCTGATATGAACACAAGTCCAGAACGGAGAGTGCTACGGTATACGTCTTCCCAAGATCGACGAACCAACTGTGCTCCCGCGACTCATAGAACTCGAGTGCGGCTAGCGAGTCTACATTGACCCTATCCGGATCCTTGCGGATCTCAGCAAGAACGCCTTCATTCACAGAAGGGCGGCGGGTTCCTTGTCCTCTGACCATTAGATCGCAAGGCTGGGCAACCAGTATGAATCTTCTCCCGCTGGTTGTCTTCTCAAATATATCCCCGAGTTCAATGGGCAGATGACTTTGGTTTATTAGGCCTCCATCTTCGTAGAGTTCCAGGTTCTGGACAAGCCAGACGGTATCATTGAGCGGACTATCGTTGACCGCAGCCGCAGCGCCCAAGGACCTGACCTTAGCAGCCAACTGGTGTAGATTCGGGTCAGCGAGATACTTCTTCCTAGCGCTGGCTCTGTGGTAGACGCCAAACAGTCGGAACAGCGTATCCGGCTCCCAGACACCTTCCTCGTTTGAAGACCGGACCACTATCTGTTCCAGGTCAAGTATGTCTAGCTGCTCAATCGCGCGAATGGCTTCCTTCTGAGCCTTTCCGATCACTATTGAAACAGTCCGCTTCAGCTGTTTGAGCTGAGGATTGAGCACAACCCTTCTAATGCCGTTGGCAAAGCCGATGTGGTCTCTCTGACCTTGAAGCCGTTCCTTCGAGATCGGTATAAACCGATCCTTGTCCAGGCCGTACTGGGCGGACATACTGTTCCAGGCTTTCGATTCGTCGCTGCTACTGAGCGTGCGACTTAGAAGTCCACAGACGAAACGGCTGCGGGTCCTTCGAAGCACTTCTCCTATGAGCTGGACACCGCTGTCTTCGGCCCCTCCATCGTTTGCCATGTTCTGGTCGAATAGCAGAAGCACCTTCCCATTCCGCTTGCTGGTAAGCACTCCATCTTTGTCTTGAAGCCATTGCTGGTATGACATCTCCGTAAGCAATCCATCGCCTATCAGTTCATGCAAAACAGATGCCGCTCGGCTATCGCCCTTGTCATTATCAGGGGAAACGTCCTTAAGTCTTCGGTATAGAGTCCTCTTCTGATTCTCGCTAATACCTGACGACCACAGCTGCCGAATATGCTGTTCTCGCATATCCGGGTCATCGATTGAGGAATCTGCTTCGAGAATCCTTTTAACATCCTCAGCGGGGCACATGGCACAGAGCGCTATTACCTCTTCCAGGGCTGGAGAAGTGGAATACTCGTCATCCACACAAATCACCTGCCTTATTGCAGCATGGTCGAGCAACTCTCTAATGATATCTGTAGACTTTGCGCTACCCTCCGCGACCATCTATGCCTCCCGACAAATCAATTTCGAAGATGTAACGATGCCCCTGCTCATTCCGCGTCTGAAGAAGTGAAATGGTACAACCTTCTGAGTCCAGCAATTGCCGCACAATAAACAACCCTAAGCCGCGTCCTTTGCCACGCCCTTTGGTCGTCACGAATGGCTCAAATAACGACTCTTCAACTGATCGGTCAATCCCCCGCCCGTTGTCGCTAATTCGGACGTAGGGCTTGCGGATCTCAATGCTGATACGTCCCTGCCGGATGCGACCAGTCCTAAGGTCCTCGCGTAGCCAGTATTCGCTATTCAATACCAGATTGTCGATAATCTGTGTAAGCTTGCCTTTGTTGAGCACTAGATTGAACGGGCCGCTATTCTCAATGAACAGCTGAATCTTCTCATCCCTGAGACGATCTTCATAATACTCAGCCATCTCTGCAAAGAACAGAGGAAGATCAATCGTAACCCTCTCCTCGCGAACGTACTGTAGCGACGGAGCGAGATGAGACAGCTGTTTCCGCATGGCAGATACGCCAGACTTGACATGTTCAATGAAAGCGAGGACCTTGGAGTCCGCACTACCAGATTGCCTGAGGTGTTCTGTTACCTGTCGCGTGAGCAATGCTAGCCGATCAGCGGTGCTATGAATCTCGTGTGATAGAGCCTCTGCAGTCAGGCCAAGGCTGACCGTTTCATACATCTGATCGAGCTGCTCCCGTAACTGGTCAATCTGATCGCGCATTACGCTACTAAGTTTCCACAAATGCTCAGTTTCACGAGGGTACTCTTGGATACGCCTGATAGCGCTCCTGGCCTCATCTATGTGTGCAACCAGATCTGAGACTGTAGACTGGCTCGCCTGTGAGTGTGTCGCATGGTCTGCCGGTAGACCATTTGCCTCTGAGAGTTCATCGTGCGCAATATCTGCAGCTTGCGAGAGCGTTGCGTCGAGCGCCTGCAGAAGTCCCTGTATCTCTTTCCCCTTGGAAAGGCCTACGTTGATCTCGCGTGCAATCTCCTCGGGTCCAGCAGCTTCGGACACGCCAGCGTCGCCTCTCGATTGGGATCGTACGTACGCTAGGGCAGAGCGCCTCAGAGACTCTTGAGCCTGTTGGGTTATCTGGACAAAGTGCTGCAGCAGGCGGTAGAAATTCTCATAGTAAGGTGTTGCTTTGAACCCTTCCCTATCCGTTGTTTCTTCCAACACAGAGTTGTCGCGCGCAGAAAGAGCCAGATAGCCGATGGTATTGTTTGGCTTCAGGCCATAATACGAAGGTCCGGAAGTCCATGACTCCCCCAATTTCAGCCAGTCTTTGTCTACGCGTATGGCAAACCCATCTCTGTAGACCCTGATGCCGCTTAGCGACTTTATGTATCTGCGGTATTCTGTGGCTTTGTCGAAGACACCTTGTGTCTCAGCTGACTTGCCGAGATCGAATGAGTCCACTTCTCCCCTAAATGGTCCAGGGTCTGCAAGTGTCCCGTCGGCAAAGGACACTGAGTCAAGATCCGACAAGACGCGATCTTGGCGGAACTCCACAAACCACTTCCCGTCATATGACCTAGCCATCGCGAGACCTCGCGCGCTAGGCTGCCCTGCAAGAAACTCCAGGAAGCCCGCGCCGCCGTCGGCTTGTATCATCTCGCGGAATAGCTCGTTCTCACGACGATTGCCAGGATGCAGATACGTGAACCCAACCTTTCCCAGCACCGACAACTTCTGATCTCTGTAGTCTATCCAATAGCGAAGTTGGGCGGAGTCGCGTATCCTATCCGGTATGTCAGCCAGTTCCAGGGAGCGACCATTGACAATAACAATTACGTGAAAGTCACGAACATCCTTGTACGGCGATATCATCAGCGACAGCTGGTCTTTCAGCGTATCTACAGCGTTACGTTTCCATAGTTCGGTGTTTCTAAGGCCAGAGATGATTACCCGGGTGCCCTTCCTTCCAATATCAGGAATATCCACCCTCTCCACCGGAATTGTGGACAACAAGCCCTGGCGCTCAAAATCCTGCCAGGAGCATCCTATGTGGTATCCGGTGGAGGAACCGTCGGGTCTTGTGATAATCTCAAGATTACTTCCTAGTCGTTGTGCGCCAAGCCGGCCTAGTCCTTTGTCCCCAAGTGGTGTTCTTCCGAGTCTTGTGGTCCGCTTTGACGCCTTCATCTCGCGTTTCAGAGAATTCGAGATGGTCAGCCACCCTCGCTGTATGGTCTGGGGATCCATGCCGCAGCCGTCGTCATCTATCACGATAGATCCCTCTGCATCCGGGTACATGGAACCTGGGATGTCGTTCTTGTCTGTCCTGATGATGACTTTCGCGTATGTGGCATCAGCGTCGTACGAGTTTTTTACCAGTTCGACCAGTGCTTGGACGACATCGGTTATTAGATCCTCTCCAAGCTGGAGGACCACCGACGGGTGAATATCCCAATGTAGGGAGTTCTGTGCTTCCATTACGTAGAAGCCTTTCTCATGACGATGATGGTTTCGCCTCGCATGGTGCATGCGACGCTGTTCTTAACCGCCATCCGCTTCGTAGGAATCTCTCTCTGGAACTCATGTATCAACACGGCTCCATTGGCGACCAGTAGTTCACGCAGTATACGGTCCGTTGGAATTGGTCGATTAGCAACTCTTCGGTTGCCGACTGTCCAGATCATATAGGCGTTGGGCTTGAGTTGCTCAAGTATCGGCTCAAGAGAACGATTAAGATCGCGGCAGAACGCGGCGACTCTCAACGTGCGATCTCTTGGTTCACTTGCGAGCGAGTCCATTGCCTCAGCAAAGCTCCTTGATATATCGCGCAGATGGCGTGTATCATCGACTGCCCTGATCCGAGACCCTCCCAAGCTCCGCGAATCGATTTCGTGGGTACTCCTCAGCAATGTACTGTCAATGGCAGGGTCAATGTCGGCAAGGTCTATCCAGTTCAGTTGCAGGTATGAGTACTGTCCATAGGGCACGGTGGTAACGTTGTCTCCATAGGGAGGCGATGTTACTAACAAATCGACATTCTCGTAGCCGTTGCCGACAGGCTCGGTTGCATCGTGCAGTCCGGTGCTGATGAGGCCCGAGTAAGAACCATCGGCAGTAAGACCGCGCTCACCCAGCAACTTGGTTGCTTCGCGGAGCTTTTGGATATTCCCATTCAGGAGACTTCGGAATGTGGACAAGGGACATATCTCGCGGTCGATGTCGCCGTTCCCCCGGATGTGCAGTTTGTAGGTCGAGGTACGGGAATTGCTCGTTAGCCTTACTGTTTCTGCAAGCGTCAGCCAAAAGAACCTGCGACACCAGACTGCTGGCTCTCTCCTGATCGCTCTTCTGATGCGGCATAGCACAGCCTGGACACCCGATCTGAACCACTTATCCCTGCCTCTAAACTCCACGTCAATGGCTTCGGCAGTGTCCAAGTCAACCCGTTCCAGCAATTCTTCCGCTTTGCGTGCGATGGCGGTCGGGCGAAAGGGACCTTCTTTGACCTTGCATATGAGGAGCGATAATGGGTTTATATCGCTACCGACGAAGTCCATCCCCAACACCATGGCTTCAGTCATCACGGTTCCGCTACCTACATATGGGTCGAGTACCAACCGCGTGTTCGGACAGCAGTCCTTAATGACCCGCATTATCTTTCCCTGCATCTGGGGGACCATCATCGCTGGGTACTGAACGTAGGCGTGCATATGCTCACGGATGGCGCGGCCTTTGAAAGACCAGTAATCCTCATCGTGAGCGGTGAGGCTCTCCAGTCGTGTCTTTATGGCGCGATCTGTACTTTCCAGCGCTGAACCTGATGTCCGTTCCAATAACTGCAGCACGCTATCATCCTGGGGTGACGCACGTCATCCCGGCCTCCTGACTGATTGATACAACACCACTACCTTAGGACATTCTACGCAGGCAGGCATATCTCCTGCTTTGCCCAGCGACGAACCCGGCTACCCCCAGCGCTTCAGACCCGTGGGCTTCAGCATCCCTGCGACTCCCGGGCCGGCCACGTAGCACCACGCGGCGGTCAGACGCTTGTCCGCGAGTATTACGGGCACGAGCACCCGCCTGTAGAATGATTCCCCGCGGGGCCGAAACCCCTCGAGCCGATCTATGGGTGGGACGGTTACTTCAGGGTGGGGGAGAACGATCAGTTCGCCCTCTATCCACTGCCAATCCTGCTCGCCACATTCGAGATGCCTGGGCGGCTCAGCCTCAAGGCGCTGCTGCATGGCAAGGTCAGCCAAGATATCAGAGGAACCCACCGCGATAATGTCCTTCGCCGGCACTTCCAACACCGGTATGCCCGAACCCAGTTCGTAGAGCCGACCACGCACCCTGGCCTCCTTGATGGATAGCGCCTCGGAGCAGTACGGAGCGTGATTCCAACTGCCCTTTTTCAAAGTACCGTACGTGAATGTCGCTATCGTCAGATTATCCACGGCGCACCTCCGTGGCTGGCACCCGCGCCCCCGTGACCTCGAAATCAAAGGGTACGACGCAGTAGCCCATCAGGTTGCGGCAGTCGAATACGATCAAGCTCATCTCAGGAATGTGTATGTCCTTCCAACCACGTTCACCGGCAAGAGCCGAGTCAAGGAACACGTTCTCTGAGGCATATACCATCACCCGGCGACTAGCATGATACCGGAACTCCAGCGGTCTGTCACCCTTTATGATGATTACCGTCTCAGGGTCGAGCCACGTGGATATGACGGCGCTCATATGCCCCTTGCACCGGGACAGGCGTTCTGCTAGAATCTGGGTATCGATGTGACCATCCACCACGGCGCTATCTGCAATCCTGAAGATTATCTCGCTGTCTACCTGCGCCCGTCGTGGTAGCTTCAGCGTCCGAAACAAGCATCCCGCATTGCCGATGTGGCCGTTGGCCGTTCCCGTGCACAACCGGCTTCTCAAAGGGTGGTTGTTGCTGTTGTTGTGCTGCGTCCCTTGGGTCTTCCAGCGAGTGTGACCAATGAGGACGGTAGTCCGGCTGTCCAGCCCACCCAGTATAGCACGGTAACCCGGCTCCTGAACAAACTCCTGCGCCGGCAGCGGGTGCTTGTAGACGCGGTGTTCCCCCTCGCGATTCACCAAACCGACTCCCGTGGCGTGGAAGCCGCGGGCTTCGCTCAGGACCAGCAGATCGGTCAAGATGCGCTTGAGCCTCCGAAGCTGCTCCGGGAAACGGTCAGTCTCCTCCAGTAATATTCCAAGCTGTCCACACACTATCACTTACCTCCCTTGCCGACCAGCGCTTCGCCAGCCATGTAATCGACCGCTTCACTGGCGGTCGGAAAAGCGTCCTCGGAGATGTCCTGGTATCCTGTCTCCGATGTCTGGACCTCGCGCACCAAGTAGATATCTA
>CAZTAO010000005.1:0-15152 GCA_964611645.1 uncultured bacterium
AAGTTGTGGTTTTTCTCCACTTTCTTCACTTGCTCATCGAAACTGAACAGTTACGGCCAACAAGCCGAGCTATCTCGTCTTCGCTCAACGCTCCTCTATCCGATGCTGCGGCGTTCTGCTCTACTTCCTCCGGGAACCGCACCCCCGAGACCACGGTGGATACCGTCGGATGCGAGAGGGCAAATCGTACCGCCAATTGAGCCAGACGCCCAATGTCACCGCCTGCATACTCCAGCAAGGCCGCCCGCTTGCGCATCAGGCCTTCGGTATCGAAGAACCCGGGGTCGGCTTTCTCGAACCAGATTTCCTTCTTCTGCAGGACGAAATCCGGGTTGGTGATCAGGCCCTGGTAGAATGCGCCCGCGAGGATCACTCCCAGTTCCAGCTTCTGAGCCAGAGGAAATAACTGCTCGTGCGCCTCCTGCACGAGGAGGTTGTAGGTGTTGTATGTGAGGACCACGTCAAACGCCCCCGACGACGCGGCGGGGACCAGCTCCGGAAGGTGTCCACTTGTGCCGATGAACCGCACTTTGCCGTGAGCCTGAAGCTTCTTCATTGCATCGAGCATGTCGCTATGGTTCAGGACTCTGTCGGCAGCGGTTGCGCCTTCTCCGAACTGGTCGATGGAGTGGATCAGCAGCAGGTCGATGTGCTCGATGCGCAGCCGACTCAAGCTCTGCTCAACCTGCCGGAAGATCTCTTCCCTGGTCAACAGTTCGCCGCTGCCCCAACTGCCGCAGGTTCCTATCTTGGTGCAGACAATCCAGTCCTTGCGGTGGTTCTTGAGATGGTAACCGAAGACAGACTCGCTGTCCCCGTAGGCAGGCGCGGTGTCCAGGAAGTTGACCCCACGCTGGGTAGCCCTGGCCATTGTGACGGAGAACTCCTCCGGAGACATCGTTCCGTACTTGCCCATTGCTCCGATGCCGCCGATTCCTATTTCGCTGACCTTGAGGCCGGTGCGGCCAAGTGTTCTATATCTCATCGTATCCCCCTATTCAGCCGCTGGCGCGTCTCAACGAGCGTCCCGCAGCAGGAACGAAGTCTCATCCTTCACTATCGGCCCGTCCGCTTCGGACTCAGACCTGATTCTGCGCCAATTTTCATCGGCGACAAAATCCTGCCACGCCTTGTCCCGTTGCTCCAGGTTCTCAAACGAGACCATATAGGCTACCTTGTCGCCGTCGAAGCTCGCGCCGATGGCCTCACGAACTATCCCCCCCGCGGACTTCTGTGGGATTGCGTCCGCGGGAAAATCGCCGATCTCCCAGAACCCACAGAACCCGATACCGTGCTTCTCAAAGAACCCAAGGGTTTGGCCCAGGAACCGCTTCTTGAATGCCTCCAGCCTGCCTGGGTGAAGAGTGTAGATTCTGAACTCAGATATCATGGGCGCCTCCAGCGAATGGGGTGTGTTTTGCCATTTGTGTTTCATTCGTGGTGAATAGTGCAAATTCCTGTCATCAAATGCAGCGCGCCATCGTCTAACATGTGGTATACAGTAATAGGACTGCTGCCGACTTCGGCCGGAGGTTACTTGAAATGCGTTACCCAGCGATCTTTCTAACACTTGTGATAGCGGTTGCGGCGATTGCCGTGGCTTGTTTTGCCCAGACTACTTCACCGACCAACACGATCGACCTGTTCTCGGGGATCAAGAGTGGCGTGCTGCAGGCTGAGTTCCGGGGCGCGGGGGACAACTTAGTGACCGGAACAATTCGCTCCAGCAACCCGCAACTCAGCCAGATGTACATCCCGGGCGGGACTCAGTTCCAGGGCCAGCAACCCGGACGACAGGGGATGAACTCTGTCCAGCCGCAGCGCTACGGCCTGAACTCCAGTGGTGAGACCAAGATCACCATCAGGACCGCCTGCACCGATATAGGCCTGCCAGCGCCGACTGTCGCCGACGTGATGGTCCCAATGCCCTGCCCCGACCAGCGCATCGCCCGCCTGGCGAGCGTAGTCGAGGCGCGTTCGGCAGCTCCTGAAGCTGTTCAGATAGCGGTATGGGCCATAGCCAACAACCCGCCCCCCGCCGCCTTGCGGCCCTATCTGGAAAGATCAGCCCCCGGCGTTCCCGCAATCGCTGAGCCGAAAAGGCGCGAGTTGATGAACACGGTCGCCAGCCTCCTGAGAGATGCAGGCGTGGACCCGGCAGGGATTGCTATGTTCCAGTCAGCGCCGCCCGCGGCACAAGCTCCATCCAGACCCAACCAGCGCCAGAGGCCGGACAACCGCAGAGCGCCGACCAGAACGCACTAGCAACGATTGGAACAATCCGGGATGGCGAGGCTTCCCCGAGCCGTTGCGTCTGGCGTAAAACGCGGCTCGGTGTAACCTCGCCCTCCCTGTGCTACCCACGCAGGAAATCCCCCGCCTCCCGTAGAACTCATCTCTGTAACTACCATCCCCTGAAAGGCCCAATACAATGACCATAACCCGCATCTCCTTGCTTGCCATTCTTGCCTTCGCCCTGTGGTGCTCCACCGCTGCATCCGCCGCCGACCTCACTATCGTAGACAACGGCATAAGCCCCTACCGCATAGTAGTAGCCTTGAATGCAAGCGTGCAGGATTACTACGCCGCGCAGACCCTGCAGAAGTATGTCAAGGAAATGACCGGGGTCGAACTGCCGATAGTTGTTGATGACAATCCGCTTACCGATACTGAGATCATCGTGGGCTTCAACAGCCACACAAAGCGAGTTGCCCCGAATCTGAAGCCGCAGAGGTTTGGTTCTGAGGAGCTTCTGATCAGGACTGTCGGTTCTCGTGTGGTGATTGTGGGTGGGTCGCCGCGCGGGGTGATCTATGGGGTCAACAGCCTGCTCACCGAAGAATGGGGCTGCCGGTGGTTTGCGCCGTCAGTGACCCGAATTCCCAAGCGTGACAAGTTGGTTCTCCCGGAGACCAACCGCCGCTACAAGCCGCCTTTCGAGTATCGGGAATCGTTCTTCTGGTCGGGTCTGGATAATGAGTGGACCGTCCGTAACTTCCAGCACGGCCAATTCGCCAAGCAGACCATCGACCAAGGCGGTAGGGGAGGCTACGCAGACAACTGGTTTGTCCACACGGCCATGCGGCTCGTCCCGCCCGAAACCTACCTCAAGGATCATCCCGACTACTATTGGGCGCAGCCTCGCAAGATACTGAACGTCGGGTCAGACCCAATGGGACTGTGCCTGACGCATCCTGATGTCATACGCATCACGGCTCAGGGCCTTGCTCAGAGCCTCAAGGACAGGCGGTACGGCAGCAGGCTCTGCAGCCTCAGCGCCGGGGACAGCAACGACTGGTGCGAGTGCCCCCGGTGCCTGGAAGAGTACAAGAAGATAGGTGAGAAGCACGGCCAGGTGGGCAATGAGTCGGTAAAGTCGTATCCGTGGGGAGTCGCGTGGTGGCATTTCGCGGGCAAGGTGGCCGATCAGCTCAAGAGGGTGCCGCAGGTGGACCGCCCGATGGTGGGCATGCTGGCTTACGGCTATAGCCCGCTCCCGCCGACGGTCCCCGAGCGCCGCAAGGATGTCAACGTGATGTACGCCGAACTCAAGGATTGCATGTTCGACGGCATCGACGACCCCAACTGCCCCAAGGCAAAGGAGACCCGTTCGGTGCTGAAAGGGTGGCTGGCTAATTCCGATTCCGTATATGTCTGGCTGTACAAGCTGAACTTCGGCGAGAGTTGGTTCTGGCCTCACCCCAATATGGATGTGTTTGCCCAGGAACTGCGGTATCTGCGGGACGCTGGAGTAAAGGGTGTGTTCGCCGAGGGTAACCTCTACAAGGGCGACCATTGGGACGGCGAGTTCCACGAGCTTCGAGCCTACATGATTGCCAGGCTTCAGTGGAACCCGGACCTGGACTGGCGGGAAGTCCGCAGGGAGTTCTGCGGCGCGTACTATGGCGAGGCCGCGGGAGCCGAGATGGAGCGGTATATGGACGACGTGCGAGCCTGCGCGGTGAAGAGCGGCAGGCACCACCGGGCCGATGCCCAGGAGAAAGAGGCCTTCGATTGGGCCACCCCAGACGCAATCGCCCGATGGTACTCGATCCTCGACGCGGCGGAGTCCAAGGCGGTTGATGACGAGCACAAGCGCTATGTGAAGATCTCCCGGCTGCACGTCCAGTTCACCGAGGGTATGCTGACCAAGGATGCCGACAAGCGCAAGGACCTGCTCCGCAAGTTCGCCGACGACTCCAAACCGCTCGGCGTATACTACATAGGCGGCCCAGCGAGGTGGCTACACGAGTGGCGGACACGCGAAGCACTCGATTGAACCCGAATTCCATCCCTCCAGGTTCTCCGAACCTGGAGGGACCAAGCCATCGCTGGAAGCCTACTTCTTCTTATCCGCCAGCAGGCACCCGCCGACTCCGATGTTCTCGGAATCGTTCTCTCGCAATATCACGACAAACGCTTCCCTGCGAATGCCCGTGGCATTCTCGCCGGCATCCGTAAGTTCCTTCGCCAGTTGGCACTTCTGCTCTTTACTCAGCTTTCCGCCATCGAACGTGATAATAGGCATGTTGTTGCTCCTTGGTTGACTGTTCGCTACCTCAATATAGCACATCCTGCGCCTGATCCGCATTATTTGGCAGGTGAGAACACTCATTGCGTGGAAGCTGTACAGTAGTATGGAGCACAATGGAGGATCGTGAAATGAGACCTTGGCCGGGATGCTTTGGATGCTTTGGAATGATTGTAGCAGTGATTGTCGTATTGGCCGCCGTTGCGGTTTCTGCGGCAAGCACCAAGCCGCTCGCCGTCGACGATATTATCGCTGCCGGGTTCAAGCGCGTGCCGGGGCCGGGGATGGGTGGCAGCGTGCTGGATATCGGCCCGGAGAAGTCTTGGTACGGCCTGAGCGCCTCGATGCCTACGGTGCTCTATGACGGCAAGCTGTACCGGATGTGGTTTGTCGGTTCAGCCGCGACGGAGGATCCCAGCTACCCATACAAGGAGGTCGATGTCCTTGGCTTAGCTACCAGCCCGGACGGACTCAACTGGACCGTTGCCAACGACGGCAAGCCGGTGATGGAACCCGGCCCCAAGGGATCGTTCGACGCCAAAGGTATATCCCACCCGTATGTGCTCTACTTTGCCGATAAATATTGGCTGTGGTATGCGGCCATAGACGGCAGCACTGCGGGAGACCTCGGTCTCGCTCCGGCGCATGTTCGCGTTGAGTGTATATGCCTGGCGACCAGCAAGGATGGTATCCACTGGACCCGGGAAAACGGCGGCAATCCCGTGCTGGACATCGGGCCGCCCGGTTCCATCGACAGCATCCAGGTCGACGGCCCATCGGTTTTGAGGATCAAGGACAAGTTCGTAATGTGGTACGGCGGCTACGGTGGGAAGCACTCGCTGGGCGTGGCCGAGAGCAAGGACGGCATCCACTGGACCAGACTCAACGGCGGCAAAGCGC
Source organism: uncultured bacterium (assembly GCA_964611645.1). GTDB lineage: Bacteria > Armatimonadota > UBA5829 > UBA5829 > UBA5829 > CAZTAO01. Next base: position 5,432 of record CAZTAO010000005.1, read on the forward strand.
TCACTGGTCTCACCGGCAAGGAGCAGCTTGGTCCCACAGTCTACTTCGACGGCAAGCGTTACCTGTTGCTCTACGAAGACAACCGTGGTGAGAACAACGCCGGCCCGTCGTGGAATATCTACGCGGCAACCAGCGATGACGGCATCAACTGGAAGTCAGAGTACGGCGGGAAGCCCGTCCTGAGTCCGCCTCCGCCAGGCAGCTTCGACACCGCCGGGGTGGGGGGCAACTACGCAGTCCACCCATCCCAGATAGTAATAGCAGGCAACAAAGCCCGGGTCTGGTACATGGGAGAAGAACTGAACGTCCACCAACGCACCGGCCTGATGGAGGCGGTGGTGGGGAAGTGAACTGGGAGGTTGGGGTGAATGGGACGATTCTCGGCTTCTGATACGGGGCCTCTGCTGCTCCTAATAGTCATCGTGATTGGCGCGGTCGCGATGATGTTCCCTGTGGTATTTGCCTATGTACTACTTATAGGTGGAATCGTCTTGGTTGGTGGAATTGCGGGGTATGCTGCCTGGTGGCTGATCAGCGTTCGCATCGCCCGTGTGCGAAGGGTGATGGCACAGGTGGTGCGTAAGCGCGAGAAGCAGTGGGACGTGAGCCTGGTCGCCGACACCCCGGAGATGGCTGCGGCGCGTCTGGGGACGCTTGGTCGTGACCCGAAAGCAGCGGGCAAAGCTTTTCTTCGGTCATCCACATCCGCGGATGTGGACGAGATGATGCTTGCGTCGGGTACTGACTGCTACGTCACATTTGGGTTCGGAGGCAACGAGGTGGAGTTTCTCGTGCCGATGCAGACCTACATAGCGGTCAGCGAGAATGACACGGGCCTGCTGGTCTATCAGGGGGAACAGTTCAGACACTTTGTCAAGAGGAAATGACAGTCATCAGGCGGCATGCAGAAGCCTCCCATTCCGGAGCGCCTCGCGGTAGATCAGGCCTGGGGAGTCTTTGTAATCGGTGAGGTCGGACTGAGTTGCAACTACTACGTCCACCGCTACATTCAGGCCACGTAGATTTCGGTAAATGGTCTGAGCCGTGTCCAGTCGATGACTGCCATCCGGCACCACGACCATCACGTCGATGTCGCTTTCCGGCCTGTCTTCTCCGCGCGCGGCGGAGCCGAACAGTATGATCTGAAGCGGACTGACCGCCTCGACCACGCGGCGGATGACTTCCTCGATTTTGCTCTCAGCTATATACAAGACTCTTGCCTCCGTACACTCGGAGTATAGCACCAGCTTATAGCCAATGGCAAATAGCTATTGGCCATAGTCTATCAGCTACGAGCATGCTCCTCAATCCCATCCGTAATCGCGAGGAAGTTGCCTTGCCAGCGGTCTTCGGGGACGTCTTCGGTGATTCCGATGATGAAGCCGTTTCCCGGGGAGGCCTCCTCAAGCAGTTGCAGGGTTCTGGTCTTTACCTCGGGCTCCGGGAACATCTGCCACGCGCTTGGCCAGTGGATCCACAAGACCTTCCCCGGCCACGCTTCCCGCGCCTCCTTCACTGATGGGCTGATGCCGGCGTCGTATGCCTCGATGTAGTCCAGATCAGTCTCGGCCACGGCAGACATAATGGTGGTGTTGTCGGCGTCCAGGTGACTGCCGACCAGTTTGCCCTTCTTGTGCAGGACCTCCGCGGCTTCGTTGTAGTTGGGGACGTAGTACTTGCGGAAGTTCTCAACCCCGATGATCTGCGGAGTCACGTTGCCGCCGTAGTTGGCAAACTCCAGAGGGCCGTTGGCAACCAGCGGATACACGGAGCGATTGAACTTCACCTGGGCTTCGTAGAGCTTGAGAATCTCGTCCTGGTTGTCCATCCACTGAATGCAGAAGTCTTCCGGGCTCATCAGGTGTGACGATATGAGTGTCTGCATCGGCTCAGCCGGAAGCTGATCACGGACCACGAAATCCTCTCCCAGTTCCGCGACAGCCTTTGCGGCCTGCTCGTAGTTTGCCTCGGCGAAGGTGTCCTCAATGAAGAAGAGAAGCGCCTTGAAGTCATCCGGCGACTTGAACAGGTGCTCATGCCGCCACGAAGTGTAGCCCGCGGGTTCATCGAGCATAGAAAGGTCCCCGTGGGGAGTGGAGTAGGTGGTCCTCACCATGTGCCTGCCACGGTCATCGATGAACGAGTTCGATGTCACCTTCACATTCGGCTGGTATGTTGCGTATGATGCGATCCTCCGCACAAGCCCCAGCCCCCGGTTTCGCAGTTCTCTCTCCACCGAGCACCGGGGAAGATGCGAATCGTAGATGGTGAACGGCGCAGGCTTGGGGCACCCGCCATGCAGCGCATCCATGATTCGCTTGTACGCAGATTCGGTCTTGGGTTTTGGGTTTTGGGTGTTGGTCAAAGACCCAGCCCCCGACACGCAGCTATTGTTGCCTGACATCTACCACCTCTATTCTGGGTCATACCTCGCAAGCTTCCGAATGACCACTACTAACACCCAACACCCGACTCACTTCCGCTTGCCCGGCCAGAGTATCGAAATTACCAGCCACGCCCCGAATATGGTCGCGATGAGGTAGCCTGCTATGCCTATTGTCGGCAGGCCGAACCAGGATGTCGAGCCTCTGCCATTCGCCACTATCAGAGACGATCCCACTATCATAGCGCCGACAATAAGAGCTATCGAGATTCGATTCGCGCCGCTGCGGAACCCCTCGGTCAGGCTGTCCAGCCCCTGGTGCTTGAACTCCACTCGCAGGGTCCCGTCAACCACCTTGCGCATAATGCGCTCCAGGTTCTCAGGCAGGCTGAAAAGGAAATTGCGCGTGGAGACCAGGGCCTGGTAGAAATCCGCCACCGTGTTCTCTGAGCCCAGTTCGCTGCGCACCGCCTTGCCCACGTAGTGCCGAGCGACTTCGGTGAAGTTGAAATCGGCATCGAGCTGTCGGCATATTCCGTCTACATTTGTGAGTACTTTTCCCAACACCGCGAAAATGGTTGGCAGCCGGACCTTGTGGCTTGCTGCCACGCGGAGCACCCGGATAAGCAACTGCCCCATGTCGATGGAACTGGATGGCACATCGTAGAATGTCCTAAGGACCTTGCCGAGATCGACTGTGAACCGCTGGATATCCACCTCTTCCTGGCTGAACCCGAGCTGGAGAATCTCGTCGGCAAGCATTCGCGAGTTCTGTTGCTCGAATGCTATCAGCATTCGAAGAGCCGCCGTTCTGCCTATCGCGTCCAAGCGGCCTGCCTGCCCGCAGTCCAACAGCGCGATGTCTCCATTGCTGCCGACCAGTATGTTGCCGGGGTGGGGGTCGGCGTGGAAGAACCCATCCACGAAAATCTGTTTGAGGAAAGATGACGCAAGGCTGTTAGCCATCTTCTTGAGGTCAGCCTGGGGAGGAGACTTGGTGAGAGCCTCAGTAATCTTGACGCCCGGCATTTCCTCAAGGGTCAAAACGCGGCTTGTGGTCATCTCCCAGTAGACCGCCGGAACGCGTACCTTCTTCTCCTCGGCCACCCCTGTGCGGAGGCGGTCTGTGTTGCGGGCTTCGCGAGTGTAGTCCATCTCCTCGCGGAGTGTGGTGGCAAATTCGTCGGCCAGATCCATCAGACCCAGATCTCGGGCGGGCTCGTAGTGGCGCATCAGGAACTCCACCCGGCCGAAAAGGATCTCGATGTCAGTCTCAACCTGCTGCTGGATGCCGGGCCGGAGGACCTTTACGATTACATGCGTCCCATCTTTCAGCGTGGCGCGGTGAACCTGGGCAAGCGATGCCGCAGCCAGAGGCTCGTCATCGAAACAGGAAAACAGATCATCGATCTCTTTGCTGAACTCCGATTCGATCACCGCTCGGATATCCGAGGCCGGGACTTTGGGAGTGTTGTCCTGCAGCTTGGAGAGTTCGGCTATGTAGGCTTCGGGTATGATGTCGGGACGGGTGGAGAGTATCTGCCCCAGCTTGACGAAAGTGGCCCCCATCTCCTCCAGCATCTGCCGGACGTGAACGGGGGCGTCCTGGTTTGGCTCCGGCCGGATGTGCCTGCCGATGTGCTCGCCCAGCCCCATCCTGTGCAGCATCCATCCCCAGCCGTGCTTGGCCAGGATCCTGGCTACTTCTCTGTAGCGACGCATGTGCCGCCGGCTTCTACTGAACAATAGTTAGCAACCTCAAGTCATTCTGAATCTCTAAGCGCCATTTTACCATACCACAGCAACTACCACACCTGCGGGCAAGCCGAGTAACTGTAAACTCCCTCTCCCCGGCACCGCGGGGAGAGGGTTGGGGTGAGGGGCACGTGCGATCCGGCGGATTCAGTAATCATTAGCACTGAACCGTTACTAAGCCCGGGGTCAGTGCCCTCGCTTCTTGACGATGTATGTCTGGAGCCTGGCGATGCGGTCCTTGGTCAGAGGATGGCTTCGGAGGAACTCCGGCGAACTGCTTCCTTCGCTCTTCATGAGCACATTGAAGAAGTTGATCAGGCCCTGAGGGTCATACGGCGTCGGCAGCAGGTAATCCACCGCGAGCTGGTCAGCCTGGTATTCCTCTTCTCGGCTGTATTGCAGTTCGTTTATGTTCGCGAATATGCTGGCGATCTTGGCGGTGTCACCCTTGGTGAACACGCCGATCGCTACTCCGGCTATTTGCTGACGTCCGATCATCTGAGCGGCGTGTCTTGCCTGCACGTGCCCGATCTCGTGGGCCATGACTCCAGCCAGTTGGCTTACATTGCCTTTGGTGGCGTCTATAAGCCCCGTCTGAACGTAGATCCATCCTCCGGGAAGGGAGAATGCGTTGAGCTCAGGGTCGCGAATGACCTTGAACTTGTAGGTGATCCCGGGCCGAACACTCATTGTGCGCAGGAGCGTTTGCCCTACATCGTTCACGAGGCGGTTCAGTGCGGGATCGCGGTCCACAGTGCTCTTGCTCTCTACCTGTGCGGCCGCCTGTCTGCCGATCTCGATCTCATCCCCTGTCGATACCATGTCCTTGGGTTCACAGCCCGACATCGCGACAGCCACAACCACCGCCATCAGCGCAAGTAAGAATCGTATTGAGGTCTTCTTCATAGTTTCGGTCTCCTCTGGTCTGGGATTCTCCACGGAATGCATTCGCCTGGCTTATGGTCGAATGCCCGATTCAGCCAACATACTATACCCATCCCTCCAGGTATCCTATCTGGAGGGCAAGAGGCATAAACTGGTATCATGTGTGCAGCCACGCGTGATGGAGGCAACAAGACTTGTCGATGAAACAGTATGATGTCGCGGTAATCGGGGCCGGGCCGGCGGGGATGATGGCCGCTATCACCGCCGCGCGGAACGGAAAGCGGGTTATCCTTATAGAGCGAAATCCGCAACTCGGCAGGAAGCTTCTGGCGACAGGCAACGGCCGCTGTAACCTCACCAACGCGGATATTTCAATCGACCGCTATCACGGAGGCGATCCGGCGTTTATTCAAACCGTGTTGGGCCAGTTCGACCAGAACGCCACCATCGACTTCTTCTCTGATTTGGGGTTGGTGGTCAAAGAAGAGGACAACGGCCGAATCTTCCCAAGAACCAATCAGGCCTCCAGCGTAGTGGAGGTCCTGAAGCAGACTCTGGTGCACAACAATGTGGACATTCTGCTGGACACGGTGGTAGTAGGAATTGAAAAACAAGACCTGTGGAGAGTATTCCTGTACAAGAAAGATGAAGTTTACTGCGACAAGCTGATCATTGCCACCGGCGGCAAGGCTGCCCACCAGTTCGGCTCCACCGGCGATGGATGGCTCTGGGCAAGGCAGTTTGGGCACACCCTTACCGAGTACAACCCGGCCCTCGTGCCTGTCGAGACGCTAGAGCAGTGGCCAAAAGAACTCCAGGGGCTGAGGGTCGAGGCACGAGTCTGGGTGACGGTCGAATGCAGAGCTATCGGCGAGAGTTCCGGAGACGTCCTATTCACCAGCTACGGAGTATCAGGCCCTGCGGTTATGGCTCATTCCGGGGCAATCGCTCCTGTGCTCAAGGCATCCGAGGTCCAGCTTCACATCGACCTCTTCCCCGACATGACCCTGGATCAGCTAGACCAGATAATCCAGCGCCTCTCTGCGGGCAATGTCAGCAGATCGGTTCAAGACGCTCTTGTCGGCCTGCTCCCGAGCGGCCTGATCCCCGTGATACTCCAGCTTGCAGGGATCTCCGAGAGCAGCCAGACCGCCGAAGTCCCGGGGGCCAAACAGCAGGACATCGCCATGACCCTCAAGGACCTGACTGTCACCGTCTCCAAACTCCGCCCGTTCAAAGAGGCCCAGGTCACCGCCGGAGGCTTGGACAGCAGCCAGATCGACTCCCAGACCTTGGAGTCAAAGCTGGCAAAGGGCCTATACTTCGCCGGTGAAATGCTGGATGCAGACGGCGACTCCGGAGGCTTCAACCTCCAATGGGCCTGGTCCAGCGGGTATGCTGCGGGTAAGGCTTCTGGCAGTATCTGACCAGTTGGTGTATGATACAGGCATAGAGAAGACGGAAGGAGCGAACGGAGGGCAGTCATGAAGTGGAAGTGGTTCCTGATCGCGGCGATTGCGGTAGTTGTTGTCGGCGTTGTCTGGTTCCGTGGCGCCGAGGCCAGACGCGCGCGTATATTTGCGATGACTGACTGCGGCGACCCTCCGCCTGAGTGGGTGGGAACCAAGTGGGGCTTTGTCGACAGGCAAGGCAGAGAGGTTATACCCCTGCAGTATGACATGGCATGGGGTTTTCACGATGGCATCGCCAGAGTTGCATTCATGGAGGAATATGGGCCGGGCAGACTTCGACACCCGTGGGTCCAGTCATCCGGATTCATCGACAAGACCGGCAAGTTTGTCATCCCAATGACCGACGGCTTCTATGGTGAGTTCCATGATGGGCTGGCAACCGCGTATGTGAAGGGCGATCCCCCGGGAGAGTCCAGTACGGACCGCAAGTACGGTTACATAGACAAGACGGGGCAATTCGCCATAGAGCCTCAATATGGCTATGTGTCTGATTTCTCCGAGGGTTTGGCTTCGTTCGCGATGGGCGATTCCTACTACACTAAGTCGGGTCTGATTGACACGAAGGGGCGCATGGTTCTCGAGCCGATATACTACGGCATTGAAGAGTTTTCAGAAGGCAGGGCGATTGTTAACCTGGCGGAAGACACTGGCTGCGAAGGGCCGTACGGCTACATCGACCGAACCGGCAAGCTCATTACGGCCGAGAAGTTCTATTCAGCCGAGAAGTTCAAAGACGGTGTTGCGGTGGTTCAGCTTGAAAAGGATAAGATTTCCGTGACTGCCTATGTGGACAAGGACGGTATGATTGTCCCGAGACCGAATGGGCGGGTCTTGCGAACAACGTGGCATTCCGACGCAGTTTACGTGGGTCCAAGGACCAAAGTTATTGATGGCGGCACGCCGGGCAAGACGCGCGGGGGCCAGTCACTGCAGAAATACGACTTCATAAATCCGAATGGTGATGAGCAGGACTGGATACTTGTTCGCGCGCGCGAAGGCCTTGCCTACACACAGAATCTCTACACCGGTAAGTACGGCTTTATGGACACAAATGGGAAGACGATCATAGAACCTCGGTTTGACCGGGTAAGAGACTTCAATAACGGGTTTGCGGCGGTGCGGATTGGCAAGGGCTGGGGCGCCATAGACAAGACCGGCAAATTGGTGGTAAAGCCGAAATACGCGTGGGTAAGCGATTTCTCTGAGGGCTTTGCGGCAGTCTGCACCGGAAAAGATGCCCTCCGCGAACCTCCGATCGGCTACTAGCCATTTGGTTCACCGGCCGTAGCGCCCTATCAGCACAGGAGCTGCAGTAACACAATGCCACCACACAAGAAGAAGAAGCGATCAGTCTCAGACAAGAAAGCCTGGCATGTCCTATCCAGGGGATGCGATGGTAAGCGGGCGTTCGCCAATCAGGGCGAGGCTGAGGCTGAATGCGAGCGGATGTGGGATGATCAGGAAGTCGATCTAGTCGCCTATCGATGCCGTTCTTGCAGCAAGTATCATCTGGCGAATAGGAGTTAGGAGTATTGTCCCGCCCGGGCAGCCTCTCGCAACGCGCTCCGCAAGCTCCGCTATCGTTGCTGTCGGCGTTCAGACTTGTAGCGGATTACTCTTCCTCAATCATCTGGTCGTAGAAGCCGACGTAGTCGTCGGGTGTGCTGCCGGCTCGCATCTTGATGGCGTCTCTGGGATGCATGTTCAACTGGCCGGTAATCATGTATGGGATCCTGTAGCCCCATTCCATCTCATTCTTCTTCTCTATGGGCAGGAATACGTTCTGGATGCAGTCCAGCACCGGCCTCAGTTGGAACTTAGGGTTCTTCAGAAATCCCAGCAGAAGCTCCAGGGGGCAGTTGCCCGCGCCTCGGCCAACGCCGTTGATTGTCGCATCCAGCCGGTTCGCGCCGACTATCAGTGCCTCCAGAGTGTTGGCGTATGCCAGCATCTGGTTGTTGTGGGCGTGGATGCCGATCTCTATCCCCTTGCCTTCCACAGCCTTCAGGAATTGCACCGTCAGGTCACGAATCTGCTCTGAATAATAGGCCCCGAAGCTGTCCACGATGAATATGGCGCACACCGGGGAGTTCGCGAGTATCTCCAGGGCCTCGGCCAGTTCCCGGTCCTGAATAGTGGAAACAGCCATCAGGTTTACCGTAACCCGGTAACCCTTGTCGCAGGCATCCTTTATCATATCCAGGGCGGTCGGGATCTGGTGGATGTAGGTGGCCACGCGGATAATGTCGATCACGCTCTCCGATTTGGGCAGGATGTCCGTATGATAGTCGGTCCTCTCAGCGTCGGCCATTACAGACAGCAGCAGGTCCGTGGGGTTGTCATCCACTATCCGGCGGAGCGTGTCCTCACTGCAGAACTTCCAGTCCCCATACTGCGAGTGCGCGAATATCTTCTTGTCAGCCTTGTAGCCAAACTCCATCGCGTCAATCCCCGCGAGAACGCAAGTATCGTACACTGCCTTCACAAACCCGTCTTCGAACTGGTGGTCATTTATCAGGCCGCCGTCCCGAATGGTGCAGTCCATTATGCTGATAGCCGGTCGATATGTCAGCCACGTGCCTTTAGCCATTCGATCCCTTATGTGTTCCAGAGCCATTTGTAACCCTCCCACCAATCCTGTCCCAAATCTATAATATATAATCCCACACAACGGCGTCTACGTCAATCCGCCGGTCCCCGCAGTGGCCGTTTGATGGAATCGAGCCTGAGCGGGCTGGCCTTCTCCCCCAACGTCTTCGGGATATGCGTGTAAACTACGTATTACGTACTCATATCGCCCCAACAATGCGTAGTCTCGCGCATTTTGCGGGCCGCGTGGAAAGCGTAGACTTATATAGGCTCAATAGCCAGCGGTCGCAGAAAGAATCGCGATCAGAACCAATCAAGCGGAGGGAAAAGGCAATGGCAGACCGAATCAAAAAACTCTTCTCAGACGAAGAGGGCGCAACGATGGTTGAATACGCACTGATGGTAGCGCTGATCGCGGTGGTTTGTATCGCGGTAGTGACTTCTCTTGGATCAGGCGCCAGCGGCAAGTTCCAGGAAGCCACCGATGCAGTGGCCCCGTAGCGGACAAAGACTCATCTCCACGGGACTTGTAAGCTGGCCCCGTGGATCATCCGATCTCACAACACAACCCAAAAGGAGCGAAAGACAATGATGGACCGAATCAAGAAGCTGTTCTCTGACGAAGAGGGCGCAACGA
>CAZTAO010000005.1:15252-75787 GCA_964611645.1 uncultured bacterium
TGGTTGAGTATGCACTGATGGTAGCGCTGATCGCGGTAGTTTGTATCGCGGTAGTAACTTCCCTTGGCTCAGGCGCCAGCGGCAAGTTCCAGGAAGCCACAGACGCCGTGGCCCCGTAGTGGCCGCAGACTCTCTTCCATGGGGCTGTAAGCCGGCCCCGTGGATCACCTAACCGGAACACTTATTACAAAAGGAGCGAAAGACAATGATGGACCGAATCAAGAAACTGTTCTCTGACGAAGAGGGCGCGACGATGGTTGAGTATGCACTGATGGTAGCGCTGATCGCGGTAGTTTGTATCGCGGTAGTGACTTCCCTTGGCTCAGGCGCCAGCGGCAAGTTCCAGGAAGCCACCGACGCAGTAGCCCCGTAGTGCGGGGAACACCTTGTTCCGGTCGGTCCTGCGCACTGCTGTTGTGGGCAGGACCGACGCCCATTAGGGCAGCCCCAACGCAAGGGGCGAGTTCCACTGGTTTGCTCTGTAGTTGGAAAGGCGTTTTGTGATGTTCACCGATGTTCTTATTGCGGAAGGCGATCCGCTGGAGCGGAACCGCACTCGGGAGTTGATAGTCTCTTTTGAGGACTGCAAAGTTGTAGGACTTGCCCGGGATGGCCAGGAGGCCGTGCAGATGACTTTGCAGTTGCATCCGCACGTGCTGTTCATTGCCTATGATATGCCCGGACAGTCAAGCCTGCAGACATGCGAGATGCTCAACACTCTTGCACCGGACGTCGCCACCATACTAATCGCCGACACCAAGAGCTCCGAGGCCCTTGAAGCATCGATGCGAGTGGGAGCCAGAGCGCTGCTCACCAGGCCACTGGATGTTGTTGCTGTCGAGAGCTTGCTCTCCAACTTGGCCGAAGCCAGGCAGCGGGGGCAGTCCTCCGAGATGCAAGAGTGGAAAGACCCTTCGCGGTTTCCCAAGGTTATCACCGTCACCGGAGCAAAGGGAGGAACCGGCAAGAGTACGATTGCCAGCAACCTTGCGGTCACTCTCGCCAAGCAGTTTCCCGGCAAGGTCGCGCTTCTGGACATGTATACTCAGTTTGGCGATATCGCCACTATGTTCAACATACGGCCAAAGCGGACTCTGGCCGAGCTTGAAGACACCTACAAGGATTTGGACACGGAACTCCTGCGGAACTACATAACGACTCATTCTTCCGGCGTGGACATTCTGGCCGCCGCGGAGTATCCATTGCCGCTCAACGCGGTTGGTCCGGGGTGTGTCGATAGCCTGCTGTATCTGCTCAAGCGCGACTACCGATTCACAGTGATCGACCTTCCGCCAATTCTTCACGACACGACTTTCCATGTGCTCGCGCACTCATACGCCATCTTGTTGATAGCCAATCTTCACGACGTTACCACGGTAACAGATACCAAGAAGTTCTTCGACGCGTTGGTAAACTCCCGTATACCGAGGGAAACTATCAGAGTGGTTCTCAACCGCGTGCGCAGGTCCAACCTGCTTAATGCCCAGGATGTCGCGGAAACCATAAACGCGCAGGTCATAGCCAGTCTTCCAGAAGAACCGGGGATCTCGGACACATCCAACGAAGGCATTCCCTATGTCCTCAAAGAGGGCAATTCCGCGCTGAGTCAGAGTCTTGCCAAGATGGTTGAGTCTCTGATTGGTGGGCTTGAGTCAAGCGAATCGCTTGAAGTAGTACCGGAGGACAAAAGCGTATTTGGTGTTCTTAAGCGCTGGACTTCCGGCCAGCCGAGACCTCAGACAGGGCCTGTGGCCGCAAGCAAGCGTCACGGCTATGCATAAGGTGTCTGGGAGTCTATTTGGCCGAGAGTCAGGCTGGATGACTCAGGGAGTGGAACAGTGGCTGTAGCTGAAAGAGCGGTCTTGTCTTGGGAGTCTCAAGGTCCGGATGCGAGGGACCTGCTCCAGATCAGGGGCAAGGTGCAGGAGCGCCTGTCTGACGAAATGGACCCCAGCAAACTGGGGCGGATGGATCGCGGGGAGGTCGCGGGTGAGCTCGAGGGCATCACCACGCAGATACTCTCCGAGGAGCACCTGACCCTGCCGTTGCGCACCCGGGAACAGATTGTCACGGATGTTCTGGATGACATAATGGGCTATGGTCCCATCCAGCCCTTACTGGATGATCCGGACATTACCGAAGTCATGGTAAATGGCCCCAATATGGTCTTCGTCGAGAGAAAAGGGAAAATCACCCTCAGCGACAAGGTTTTCAGGAACGACGCGCACGTGATGCGCATTATCGAGAAGATAGTGCTGCCCCTTGGCAGGCGCATAGACGATTCCTCGCCACTTGTGGATGCGCGGCTGCCTGACGGTTCGAGAGTCAACGCGATAATACCTCCGCTGGCCATTGATGGGCCTTCGATCACCATCCGAAAGTTCTCCAAGGACCCGTATGGCATACAGGATCTGGTGAACTTCGGGACCCTTACAGCGGAGATGGGCGAGTTTCTGAGGGCTTGCGTTATGGCGAAGCTGAACATCATCGTGTCCGGTGGCACAGGTAGCGGCAAGACCACCACCCTCAATGTGCTTTCGTCATTCATCCCTGAAGGCGAGCGGATAGTGACAATAGAGGATGCGGCTGAGCTCCAACTCCAGCAGAGGCATGTTGTAAGGCTGGAATCTCGCCCTGCGAATCTCGAGGGCAAGGGAGAGATCAGCATCCGCCATCTGGTCAAGAACTCTCTGAGAATGAGACCGGACCGCATAATCGTGGGCGAGGTTAGAGGCGGCGAAGCTCTGGACATGTTGCAGGCTATGAATACTGGCCACGACGGCTCGCTGGGCACAGTCCATGCCAATACGCCGCGCGACACAGTCTCGAGACTTGAGACCATGACTCTGATGTCCGGCGCGGATTTGCCGGCCAAGTCGATCCGGGAACAGATAGCAGCAGCTATCCATCTGATCGTCGTACAGAGTCGAGTCAAGGACGGATCTAGGAAAATCACCCACATCACCGAAGTGCAGGGCATGGAAGGCGAAATGGTTGTGCTTCAGGACATATTCCAGTACAAACAGTCCGGCGTCGACGGAGATGGGAAAGTAGTCGGTGAACTCCAGGCAACGGGGCTCCGCCCCAAATTTATGGATCGATTGATCCAGCACGGCCTGGACCTGTCGGCCAACGTCTTCCTCCCAAAGTCCAGCCGAACTTGAGGCTGCTACCCCTCTAGGTCCGCGCTGGCGCCACTTCCACGGATTGTGGACAGGCAGTGAGTTTCCGGCAGGTGTTCGCTCCCTGCCGGAAACCTGCAAGAGTCTTCTCCGCATAGCATAGTCTTCCCCAAATCTAGTCCTCCCGGTTGTGCTCAGCATAATGTCTCGACTTTTGTCCTGTTATTGGGTTTAGCCGTGTGATTTAGTGGGTATGAATATGGCGTCCCCAGATGAGGATGACCTTGCGAGACCGAATATACATTGCACTACCCTTCGCTTGACTGGCGATGGTGATCCCCAAGATATCGACTTTCTATTGTAGCTTCACCGACGATTCGAACCAGCGTTGTGCCGATACTCTGTATCCCCGCTGGACTGGGCATCCCACTTCCAGAGAATAGATTCCTTTGCGGCTGTCTGTTGCCGCGTTGTATGGGCATGGAGGCCACCGGAGCATAGCAACCGGGGTCCTGCTGCCGGCGAAAAGAGGCTTGGACCATGTTGACCAGTGTATTGATAGCAGAAGGCGATCCGAATGAGCGAAACCGGCTTCGCACCGTAGTAAGCTCATGCTTCAACTGCGTTGTTGTGGGTTTGGCCCACGATGCTGACGAAGCAGTGCAGATGGCCATGCAAGCACACCCTCAGGTGGCACTGATTTCCAGCGACTTGCCCGGGAAATCGGGCTTTAGTGCTTGTGAGACGATCAGCGCTGTCGCCCCGGATGTTGTCACCATACTGGTTGCCGATTCCAAGGATCAGGCGATGCTGGATGCGGCGATGCGCGCCGGCGCCAGAGCGCTTCTGGCCAGGCCGTTGGAGGCGGAGGCGGTCGAAGCGCTGCTATCCAGCCTGGCGACGGCCCGAGAGAGGACTGAGTCCTCAGACATACTCAAGTGGAATGACCCCACGAGATTCCCGAAGATTGTCACTGTTACCGGGGCGAAAGGGGGAGTCGGCAAGAGCACCATTGCATGCAATCTAGCCGTAACTCTGGCCAAGAGATTCCCTGGAGAGGTGGCGCTGCTGGACATGTACACGCAGTTCGGGGATGTGTCCACGATGTTCAATATTCGGCCAAGGCGGACGATCTCGGACCTGCAGAACGTGTACAAGGACATGGATACCGAACTCCTGGAGAACTACGTGACGAGGCATTCCTCAGGAGTGGACATACTGGCGGCTTCCGACGATCCGCTGCCTTTGGATGCAATCAGCTCGGAGTGCGTCGACAATCTGCTCTACCTTCTCAAGAGCAGATACAGGTTCACGATCATAGACCTGCCGCAGATGCTGCAAGATACATCATTGCACGTGCTTGCGCAGTCGAATCTCGTGTTTCTCGTATCCAATCTGCAGGATGCCACGGCTGCGGCTGACACGAAGAAACTGTACGACCTTCTCACCGGCGCTCGGATGCCACGAGAGAACATCCGGGTGGTTCTCAATCGTGTGCAGAAATCTAATCTGCTGACCAGCAAGCAGATTGCGCAGATGCTCAAAGTCGAGTCGATGGCACAGGTTCCCAACGAACGGGGCTTGGCAGATGCGTCGAACAGGGGCGTCCCATTCGTTCTGGCAGAGGCGAGATCACAACTGGGTCAGAGTCTTGGCAGGATCGCGGATGCCATCGTTGGGGAGTCTGCGTCGCCTGACTCCAGAAAGAAGCCGCCGACCGAAGGCGGTAAGGGCGTCTTCGACTTCGTGAGGAGGATCGCTGCCGGCCAACCGACGCCTCAGTCCGGGCACGCAGGTCTGAGCTAGGCATCGCCGTAGGCAGCGTTCCTATGGGCGTGCGCTATCATAACAGTACTACTGGGCCTCAAAGCGCACGAAGTCCAGAACCACGTAGTCGCCGGCTTTGGCGGATGGATACTCATATCCGCTGGAGATCGGGTAGAAGAGCACCTCGATATCACGCTTGCCTTTGACTCCCAGCTTGTCCCTCAGATTGGCGGCGTAGTAGTCGTATTCGTTCCACTGGATCAGGTCGCTGAGCATGGCAAGCGCGCCGGTCTGTAGATCGACCACCTTCACCGAGAATGCCCCCGGCGCTGTTCCGCGCTTCTGCTGCCACGACAGGAACGGATACTTGTCGAGGTCGACGCTCCCCCGAATGGTGATGTTCGGCCAACCGCCGGGCTGCGGCTGACGGAACATCACCAAATAATCCGAGCCGACCTTCTTCATGGCCAGCCAGTCGCTGTTGGGCTGGGCGGTGGCATCCATGTTCTTTGTGACGGACCAGTCAGTGAGATCGATGAAACCGCCAAGGTCGAGCCGCTGCTTGTGCCCTCCGGAGGTTCCTTGTCCGGCTGGTTCCTCTTTCCTGGCTTTCCATTCTTTCTCTGCCTTGGCCAGGGCTGTGGCGGTTTGCTTAGCATCCAGCAGTCCTTTGGGCAGCGGCAGCTTGTGGACCATCGGCTTCACTAGTCCCTTAGGCAGCTTGCCCACCATCTCTCCCGTGCAGCCTTCCATTGTGTATGAAAACATGCCCTTGCCGGCTGCGGCGAAGTATGTCGAGAGGTCGACGGACTTGTCCACTATCACGCCCGTCGACCCGCCCATTACGCAGTCTCGAATCCTGATTGTGTTAGGAACCTCATAGCAGTAGACCGCACAGTTGGCCGTGAGGCTGGAATTCGCGAATACCAGACAGTTGTCCATTATCACGCTGGTTCCCCAGGTAGAAGGTGCGTATTTGTTGTAGTTGTAGACAGGTGTAAACCCGCCGCCCTCTGCGCCGAACCTCACTCTGTTGCAGGTGAGCACACCGTAGTTGTCTATCCACCGCTGCCTTGGCGCACCGGTAAGAGGCACTCCGCATATATTCTCCAGCATCAGGCTGGCGCCTCGGTTTTCGATAACCGCCTTGTCCTTCATATCGGCTGAAGTAGTGATCCAGCAGTCGCGCATAATCGCCTGATCGGACCGCCCCAGAAACCACGTTTGATGGTTCTGGTACAGAACGCAGTCGCTTACCTTCACTGTGGTCGAGAGCACATCGGTGTAGAGAGCGAACCCGGTTGCGTGGTAGAACCTGCAGTTTTCGATAATGATCTGGCCGGTGTCGAGGTTCTTGTTACGCAAGTCGATCTGGTTCCTGCCGCCGAAGAATGAGATGTTGCGGATGGACAGCCGCCACGCATCGCCTTGTACCAGAATATCCTTATCTGAGTTGGTTTGCCAGATGATCGGCCTGCCTTCACCCCGCACTTCAAGCACACCCAGAGGAATGTTGTCGCTGATCATATACTTGCCGTCAGGGAATACCAGCACAGGCCCAGCCTGAATATGCAGGCCGCTGGGCATTTGTTCACTCAGATTGATGGAAGCCGCGTGGGCTGCCGCACGGATGGCTGCGGTGTCGTCGGTGACTCCATCCCCCTTTGCCCCAAAATCACGCACGTTAACGACTCCCGTGTTTGAGGTAAACGCGCGACCGCACCACCCCATCAGGAGTAGAAGAGCCACCATCATTGGCAGGATTTGTCTTCGATGATCCATCAATCGCTCCCCTTCAGCAGCCTCAAAGCGTTCTCCCCCATTGCCTGAGCAATCTCCGACGAGGTGAGACTTAAGGCTCGGAAAGCGTTGACCTCCGCGGACTGGTCGGTCCAGGGGGAGTCGGTGCCGAATACGATTCGGTTGATGCCGTGAGCGTGGATCATGGAGGTCATACGCTGCGGCCCGAGGTCGTTGAGAGAATACGACGTGTCGAAGTAACAGTCCCTGCCGATCAGATAGCGCTCAACGTCGTCCCAGCAGTCGTACCCGCCCATGTGCGCGGCGATGACGGTCATCTCAGGCACGGCGTCAAGAGCGCGGGCGAGGCGGTCCGGGGTGCAGTGGACAGGCTCCGGCAGGCCGATATCCACCCCCGCATGCATCATCGCAACCAGTCCCGCATCCGCCAGCCCTCGATACAGCGGAAACAACGCCGGGTCATCCACAAAGAACTCCTGGTAATCCGGGTGAAGCTTCACTCCCACTATCCCGTCATCAATCAGCCAGCGGATCTCATCCTCCCAGTCATCCTGGGCCGGGTGGATTGTCCCAAAGCTGATCAGGTTGCCATGTTCCTCGGGAATCTTCGCAGCCCACGCGTTGATCCCTCGAACCTGCGAGGGCTTGGTCGCGATGGGCATTATGAGCGCAATATCGATCCCAGCCTCCGCCATGGAGTCCCGCAAACCCGAGCAGGTTCCATCGGTGAACGGCCTCTCATCGCAGTTCTGGGTCAAAACTTCCAAAGCCCGAGCCGCCAAAGCATCGGGAAATGCGTGCGTGTGTATGTCAATTATCACGGTATCAGTTCCTTTTGTTGCTTATAGCCAATAGCCTATGGCCGATTGCAGTCGCCCAATAGACTATTCTCTCATCGCCCTGAATACCCCTTCAAGGCGCCATCGGCTATCGGCCATAAGCCATAGGCCGCGAAGACCGGCTGCCATTGGCTATTGGCCATCGGCTATTGGCTGCTGCTATAATCGAATCATTATGCACTATGCCCGAGATCAGAGATGAGCAGCGCCGACCGCACAATCTTCCTGCTTGATATGGATGCGTTCTTTGCCAGCGTCGAGGAGCGGGAGAACCCTGAGCTTAAGGGCAAGCCTGTGATGGTGGTTGGCAGCCCGAGTCTGCGCTCGGTGGTGTGCGCGGCAAACTATGAGATCCGCAAGTTCGGGGTCCATTCGGCAATGCCCTACACCCGCGCCCTCAGGCTTTGCCCGCACGCGCAGGTGGTCACCGCTAATCCCCGCCTCTACCGCGACACCTCGCGCCGGGTATTCGCCATCTGCGAGAGCTTCACCGACCTGCTGGAAATATCTTCCATAGACGAGTGCTATATGGACATGACCCCTACCGCAGAGCGTTTCGGTGGCCCAGTTGAAGCTGCCAAGCTGCTCAAGGCAAAGATCCTTGAGGAAGAACTCATCACCTGCACCATAGGCATCGGACCCAACAAGCTTGTGGCGAAGCTGGCGGCAGGGCTGAGCAAACCAGACGGGCTTTCTCAGGTTACCACACAAGACATTCCCAAGCTGTTTGCGGACTTGCCTGTCCAGAGGCTTCACGGCATCGGGGGGAAGACTGCAGATTCTCTCAAATCCATAGGGGTGACCACGGCGGCATCTCTCGGGGCCTATGACAGGGGCATTCTTCACAGGATGTTCGGAATCTATGGTGACAGGCTCTCCGAGATGGGCCGGGGCATCGACCACTCGCCGGTGGTTCCATACTACGTAAGCCCTCTGCCCAAGTCGGTCAGCCACGAGCAGACTCTGGGAGAGGATACCCGCGATGTGGAGTTTCTGCGGAAGACGATGCGGTCTCTGTCCGAACAAGTCGCCCGCCGCCTGCGAAAGCACGAGTTATCTGCCAGAACGGTAGGCATAACTGTGCGTTTCGCCGACCTCCAGAGGATAACCCGCAGCGCGACTCTGCTTGAATCCACCGATGACGGCCTCGCCATCTATCACGCAGTCCTCCCGCTTCTCGACACCGCAATGAAAGACCGCCGTGCCATCCGGCTGGTCGGGGTCTACACGTGCAACCTAGCCCAAGGCGCAATCCAGCAGGGCCTGTTCGACGACCCCAAGAAGAAGCGCCTGACAGAGGCGGTCGATGCTCTGAATGACAAACTGGGCAAAAACGCAGTCAAACCCGCGTGCCTAATAGACACCCACCACCACGATCACATTACTTTCAAGGGGTAGTTGTCCGCAGCAGCCGTGTCGAATTCGCGGTCACCGACACGCTGCTTACCACCATCAACACGGCTGGTCACTGCATTCATCATTCTGTGGTGTCTGATGATATATGCGATGGTCGGAGACAGGCCCAGGGTTTGGCAATACGGCGTCCTGCCATACGTGCCGTCCGAGACATACCTCACCACGCAGCTCCCATCTCCAAGGGGCGTTCCACCCAAACAGGTCGAGTACCCGTCGGCTATCAGGGAGCGAAGCAATGCGCGGTAAAGCTGCAGTGAGGATAGCAGTGTTGTGTGTGCTGGCGTGCGTGTGCGTGTCCTGCGGGCCGCGAATGGTGACGCAGATATCTGAGAAACCATACAAGACCAGAATGCCGGATGCGCCGACAGGTACGGTCCCCACTTCTGGGCGCGCCGCAACTCTTGCGCAAGAGCAGTCTGCACTCGAAGCCAATCCTGTGCCCCGTACCGCCGAGACCCTGGACGACGGTCGCATCTACTATGGCTACTATTGCCTGATGTGCCACGGGAAGAACGGCGACGGCAACGGCCCGGTCGGCCAGAGCTACGTCCCGAAGCCGAGAGACCTCACAGCCCCCGCAGTCGTCAGGCTTTCGGACGGCCAGCTTTACGACCGAATGCTGCACGGCCCCGGCCACGATCCGGTTATGCTTGAGACAGTCATCCCGGAACACAGATGGCCGCTCGTGCACTACATCCGCAGCCTACCCAAGACTCCCGACCGCTAAGCCAGTGTAGCCGGGAACCAAAAGCAATCACGAAAGCACGAAATTCAGGAAAGCCCGAAAGGGTCCATTCCGATTTCGTGGTTTCTCCCCTTTCGTGTTTTCGTGATGAGAATTTCGGAATCTCAGTCACAAGATACCAGCGTCAATCTCTACCAAAAAACAGCCTCCAAACTGTTGACTATATTGCCACAATTAGGTAACATACTATCATTCCGATTTCGGGACTCGGGACTTGAGCGGAGCGGAAGTCCCGAAATGCCAAAGTCCGGAGGTCCAGTCCGGAACTCAGTCTCATGGAGGCATCAATACCGTGCAAACACCAAGGATCAATCGTGCCCGAGTGGCGCTCATCGTCGGCATCCTGGCATTCGCTATACTGGGGGTTGTGACTATGAATCCCTTGTCCGCAGACTCCTGGCGAGATGGTTACCAGCGCGCGACGCTAAAGAACAGCGCTCTGGAGGCATGTTTCCAGGCTGGGCTGTTGTACCAACTGAAGGATGTGCCCACCGGCAAGCTGCTGGTTTCGTTCGATCCTCAGAAGTTTCCTTCGCAGCTTATGATCTTCGATCAGACCCTCAGCAACCTCGATGGGGCGGTGGTAACGGCGAAGACCACGCGAAGCTCTGTCGCCACTACCTACAAGTTTGCGGACGGAAACCTCTTGACCCTGAAGTGGTCCATCCAGCCGGGCAAGGGCGATCTAGTCCTGCAGACCACCACCAAGACAATCAAGCCCATCGAACAGCTTCGCTACACAATCTTCGGCTGCGATATCGTGGACAGGGCACTGGTCTGGATCAGTGGCTATGGAGCAGGGAATGTGATGCGCGCTCCGTGGACGAGTTCTCAGATCGGCGACCCGCAGAAGGATGGCGCGCCGGGAGCGTATCCTCATCCCGTCGTGGCGCTTTTCCAGGGCGAGAAGTCGGGTTGGTGGATCGAGGGGCGCGACCCTCGGCCCGGCCCGGCGAACCTGCTTGCTAAGGGTAACGGCGACAACGTGGACCTCGGCCTTGTGCGCCGGTTCCCGATAGCGAAGCAGGACCCGGATCTCTATGAGATCCGAATCCGAACCTACAAGGACCACTGGGAGGATGCGGTCGATCCTTATACCAACTGGCTCGAAAAAGGCGCTGGTTTCATCCCCATTGCCAAGCTCCCCAAGGAGCGCGCGTGGGTCAAGGACATACTGACGCAGGCTTACGTCCAGGTCGGCAACTACAAGATCCTGGACCAACTCGCCAAACGCGTCGACCCCAAAAAAGTCTTCATCGGCAGGCAGTCGGAGCACCGGCCATACGCTTTCGATGTCGGTTATCCCGACTACCGCCTTACTCCCGAAGCCAAGAAATGGGTCAAGTATGTGCGTGATTTGGGCTACCATGTGGGAGTGCATTACAACTCCAACGCCATTAGCACGGACTTCCCGGAACTGGTGGACAAGTTCAGGCCCGGTTTCAGCGTCATCGGTAAGGACGCCAACGGCAATGACACCTACGAGTCGCTCTACAACGGCAAGCTGATCCGCGTGTCTCCCGCATTCAAGCCGTGGCGGGAATACCTGATAGCGCAGATGAAGGACGCGGTAGATGCCGGGGTGGACGTTATATATCTCGATGAGTCCATGACTGCGGTGGGCAAGTACATAGTTGACGGCGTTGACGGCATGCAGGGCATGCTGGCTTTGATGAGAGAGACTCTTGAAGCCTACCCGCATTGCGTGGTTGAGAACGAGCAGTTCAACCTCCTCACAGCCAAGTACGGCAAGTTCGCCTTGAGCCAGATGCCGCTTGGGCACCCGCTGTCTGGTTACCTGTTCCAGAAGTTCGTAAAAGTGGTTCCGGAAGGAGTGATGTATTCCCCGACGGACACCCAACTTATGGACGCCTTCGATTACTACGGCTACATGCTCCCCGGCGCCGACCCTATGCGGGAAGAGTCCTGGGTGCAGATAATTGAGGCATACCACAAGTATGGCCTGGTCGCCGACGGCAGGCTCCCGCGAAAGCAGATCACCGATTTCACCAGCCATTGGTCGCACGGCGTTGTGCCCGTGGACAATGACCCGATCCCCGCCGACGGGGAGAAGCTGTTTGGCCTGCGGGGCAAGAACGGCGTCACCGCGTTCTTCGAGAAGCGCCCCAACGAGCGCGGGCTGGTGGTATACGAACCCGGCAAGGAGCCTAAGATGGTCGGGATCCGCAGGTTCGGGATCAAGAGCTTCAAAGGCCCGGGAGTCCCCGCGTATTTCGGCTACCGGCAGTTCATGCGAGACTGGCTTCTCTACAACGACGACACCATCCTCGGCCTCAACCCCAAGACTTCGTATTTCTTCGATGAGACAATCAAGCGCTCGCCGACCCGGTTCCACGTCAGCAAAGTCCCGGACGACTTCATCGGCTACGACGACATGGATCGCAGGATCGCGCCGTATGAAATAGGCAAGGATGAGTCGTTCTACCGATTGGCTTTCGGTGGCCACGGCCAGATCGAGGTCTACGTGCCGGATGAGTACGACGCTTATCTGGATGGAAAGAAGCTCGAGGTCGACCCGCTTACGAAAAAAGCCACTGCAACAATCAATGCGTCGCTGCCCAAAACCGGCACGGTGAGCTATTTCATAGCATTGACCGGTGAAGGCAAGCCACTGGCCGACACAGGCGAGAGGCCCTCGATGCTGCTGGCATTCAAGAGGACCGACGCGGAGTTGGCTGGCAACTGGACAAGCCTGCCGTGGCAGGGATCCAAGGACAACCTGAAGTTTGTGGCAGTCGGGGACGGCCCGGTGCTGACCCCTGCAAACACCGCCGCGAACTTCCCCGGCCAGTATCTGCCGGGCGACGGGGCCAAAGGCTCTGACCTGACAATGAACATCGGCGGGTACGCGATATTCATCGGCAAGCTTCCGGCTGCCAAGAGCATTCGGCTTGAGGGCAGCTACAAGGTGAACACCGAGACAGGCGCGCCAGGGGATGGCGTGGTCCTCATCAACGGCAAGCAGGTCATGCGGGTCGGCGCGGGAGAATACCCGTACACAACAAAGCATTTCACCGCCGACATCTCAGCCTACTCGGGCCAGTATGTGTTGATGGAAGTAATCCCAGACGGCTCGGTCAGAGGCGCCTCAGCGACATGGACGAGTCCGAGGATAGTTGTCGCTGATTGAGCGGAGTCGAAATCAGTGCGACGTGGTATTTCGTTTCGACTGCGCTCAACGAACGGGGCCGCTGGTTGAGCGAAGTCGAAACCATTGTCCTGATCGAACCCAAGTGATACCAAACGGAGCAAAATGAACAGAATCAACTACACACAACCGCGAAACAGCAAGCTCGACAGGCTTCCTTTGGGAAGCGTCAGGGCGGCGGGGTGGATCAGGCAGCAGCTTGAGATCGAGGCTGCTGGGATGAGCGGGCACCTGGACGAACTGGAACCCGCCATGGTCTGGGACCCGTTTACCACCAGACACCACGAGGCCAAGATCGGCGCGGCCTTTGACGCGAGCCTGGTCGCTGGTTGGAGCGCCGAGGTATCCGGCACCTACTGGATCGGGTTTGTGATGCTGGCATACACCCTCGACCGGGACGACCTCAAGGAAAAGGCAACGAAGTGGGTGGATGCCGTCCTTGCGGGGCAGGAGGAAGACGGCTACATCGGCGGCTATGCCAAGGAAGATGACCGCAACGAGGACTACAACGCCTGGAGCCAGAACTGGGCAATGCGTGCGCTGCTGGCATACTATGAGGCCACCGGCAGGCAGGATGTTCTCGAGGCTTGCCACAAAGGCCTGCTCTGGTTCGTGCGCAACTGGGCCGACCATTTCACGGAGTATGCGGGTCCGACCCTGATAGAGTCAATGGTGGAAGTCTATCTCTACACCGGCGACATTCGTCTGGTGGAGTGGGCGGAGAAGTTCCTGCTCTGGCACGACGCCAACTCCCAGAAGATCAACAGACTGCAGGACTTCGCCAACGACAACTCGCCCTACAACACCATTCACGCGGTCGACTACGGCGAGCTGGTCAAGAACCCCGCGCTGCTCTACAAGTGGAACGGCAATCAGAAGTACCTTGATGCGAGCAGCAAAGGGCTGGCGAAGGTGATAGACAAGTGCCTCCAGCGAACCGGCGCGCCCTGCACCAATGTGGAGTATCTGGGGCCTGTGGGGGATACCTGCGAGAGCGAATACTGCAACTTCGAGACCTTCGAGCACACTTTCTTCGATATGGGCGCAATCACCGGCAGCCCGGATTACTTCGATATGGCGGAGAAAGTGGTCTTCAACGCTTCTCAGGGCGCAAAGAAGAAAGACGGCCGGGCCATCGCGTACATGACGTCGCCCAACCAGTTTGTGGCCATGCGGACCTCGAGCCTGTATTCCGACGCGGCTGATTCGTTCGTCTACTCGGCCTGCTACAGGGTTGCCTGTTGCCCCACACACGCCATCGCCGTGATGCCGGAGTACCTCAGGAATATGTGCGCGGTGGACGATGGCGACGCCTTGTTCGTCAACTGCTACGGCCCGTGCGTTGTCGACTTCGTGACCGCCGACGGCAGCAAGATCACAGTTGAAGAAACCACGGAATACCCTTTCAAGGAAGACATCGAGTTCACGATTCACACCGGCAAGCCGGCGCGGATGAAACTGATGCTCCGAATACCCGGTTGGTGCGAGGGCGCGAAAGCCACAGTGAATGGCGAGAGCTGTTCGGTAAGTTCAGCGATCCCCGGATACTTCGAGATCGACCGGGTGTGGAGCGAAGGCGACCAGATCCAGCTAACGCTGCCGATGAGCGTAAAGGCAGTCGATGTTGATGACTCCGACTGGTGCATGCGCTACCCGATAGCAATAGAGCGCGGCCCGCTGCTGTTTGCCTATCACCTGCCGGAGAAGTGGACGGTCACGGAACCGGTCGAGTTGAACCCGCACCCGGACTGGCCGTGCTATGAGGTAACAACCGACTCATCGCATTACTATCCCACCGGCCTCGTTCTCGAGAGAAAGTCTCTGGACGAGCCGTCTGCGTTCAAAGTAAGCTATCGAGACGTTGGCGACGCCAACCCGTGGGAGACTAGCCCGGTGTCCATTGCGGTGGAGGCCCGGCGGGCGGAGTATATGTACAGCGTGAGAATGATAGCCAACTACGAGCCGCTGCCAACCAAGTCCTGCAAGATCAAAGACGAGCCGGAACAGATAGAGATGATACCATACGGCTGCACGAACCTAAGGATATCCTACTTCCCGGCGCTGAGATAGCATCAGCGAACGTCATGCTGAACTTGATTCAGCATCCACGTAGACCCTGAATCAAGTTCAGGGTCACGTGTCACACGTGCATCACGAATACTACAGGTATGGTGATATGACCCAACCGTCGCCCGTCCCGTCGAAGTCTTGGCTGGCAAACTGGATATGGACCTCGGATGCCTTGACTCAGCGCAACCAGTTTGTGCTGCTGCGAAAAGCTTTCGAGCTTGACGGCGCGGCGGACGAGGCGACCTGCGCGATCACGGCAGAGCGAGCCTACCAGCTTTGGGTCAATGGCGAATGGGTCGGCGAAGGCCCCGCTATCGGATTTGTGACCGAGAAAAGCTGTGACACCTACGGTGTTGCCGCTTTGCTCAAGCCTGGCAAGAACGCCATTGCGGTGGTCGTGCAGTTCGATGGCGATGTGGACATCGGCGATGGCGCGCACACCCGCTGGCAAGGGCCTGCGACTCGCGGGGGGATGCTTTGCCAACTCGACGGCAACTCAGGCGGGCGCTACTTCTGCATATCAACCGACAACACCTGGGCTGCCCGCCGTGCGCATAGCTGGCACAACCACACCGCGTTCCTCAACGACCTTTACTACCAGGAAGTCTGCAGAATAGGCTGCGACCCAATTGGCTGGCAGCTTCCTGACTTCGATGATTCCGATTGGCCGCGCGCGATTGTTCTCGGCGATTCTGAGGGAAACGGCGTAGACGGTAACCCGCTGCCTTGGCGGAAGCTGGTCCGGCGCGATTTCCCGGTTCTTACGAGGCAGGAGATATTGCCGGTTAGCGTGCAAGCCGGTGAGGTCGTGGAGCGGGTTGGTCACGGTGACTGGCCCCAGGAGGGCGATCAGCCGTACCCCGACCTTGGCCTGCGGATGTCACTGGAGACGGTTCTGCCGGTTGACAAGACCAGCGTTCAGATCGGCGAGTCGTATGTGCTGACGAACTCCGATCCCTTCGAGCCTGTTGATGCCTTTGACGGGCTTCGGGACGCGACCCTGATTCTGGACTTCGGCCATCTCCACAACGCCCGCCTTGTTATAGAAGTTGACGGCCCGGAGGGAGCTTGCCTGGACATAGGTTATGCGCCAAATCTGCTCGATGGTCGTCTGACTCCGTATCGCCCGACACGAACCTCCTGGACCGACCGGGTTGTGCTGTCACCGGGCGAGCATAAGTGGCGGTCATTCTTCTGGCGGCAGTTCCGATATGTGCAGATTACCCTGCGCAACGCTCAGACTCCCGTGCGCCTGTTCAAGGTCGCTGCGGAGGCTGTGAACCAGACTTATGGCTTCACATCTGAGTTCCACTGCTCCGATCCTGAACTTGTGAGCTTCTGGGGCGTTTCTCAGCGCACCGCCGAGCTTGGTACGCTTGACCGCCTGATGGACAACGCCTCGCGCGAGTGCCGCAACTATGTTGTGGACCCCGGCCCGTTGGTCGCGCTCCACGGGGATTCGCCGTTTTTCTATTGGTATCTGCGGCAGATATCCCTGGCCCAACTTCCGAACGGCCTGCTAATGGATTCGTGCCCCGGCAAGTCCAGCTACACTCAGATCACCTCCTGCCTGGGATTCCGCCACATCATCCACACCTGGGACCACTACGCCCGCTTTGGCCGGGAGTCTCTGCTGCGGGAGCACTGGGAGACCGTTCAGAAGCACCTCAGTTTCTGGGGCAAGCTGGTCAACGAGCGCGGCCTGCTCACAGTAGAAACCGCCCGCGAGCATATCGGACCCACTTTCCAGTTCTGGATCGACGACGCCCGAATCGACCTCCGAGGCGAGTCGCTGCCAATGAACGCGCTGTACCTGGCGAACCTCCGCATCGGTTCGTGGGTAGCCCATATCTTGGGATATGTCTCCGAAGCGGACGATTACCTGCAAAGGGCCATCGGTATTGGCGGGAAACTGAGCAGTGAGTTCTGGGACGATGACCGGGGGCTTTTTGTTGATGCCATTATCGACGGCGTGCAAAGCCCGATGAGTTCCGAGCACAGCCAGGGACTGATGCTGTACTGCGGACTGGCGAGCAATGAGCAGGCAGAGCGTCTGACGAACGTCTGGCGGGATTCCCCACAGGAACTGGCTGAGGCCGACGTTACATTTCAGAAGTATGTCCTGGAAGGACTTGTCGATTACGGCTATATGTCTCTTGCCGTGAACCTGCTTCGGCGGTTGCGGCGGCATGCGCGACCCGGGCAGGAGACTTTCGGGGAGATGTGGGGCCTCAACGCCCACGGGGGTAGCGGCGATCCGTGGCGCACAGCCGAGAGCCGCGCGGTAGCCCAGGGATGCGCGGCGGCTTGGGCAAACGGGTTCCTGATGGAGCACATCGCCGGCATCCGGCCCCGCTTCGGAACTGACAGGGCTGTGCGAATCGCAGTCGAACCAGTGATAGATAGCGCTCATGCGGAGTGGTGTGGGATCAGGCTCCGATGGGAGAAGCAGCCGGAGGCATGGCATCTATCGGCGAGTTTCCCCGAGTCGACGTCGGTTGAATTCGCATTGCCATTCCCAGATGAGGATGTGCGATCACTGACCATCAACGGTATGCAGTATCCCGTTCAGGCAAACACTCGCCTGGAATCGGTCAATGATTTGGAAGTAAGAGCAGTTTTGAAGAATGGCAGTTCATAGGGAGGGCCGGTACATGCAAGACCGCAATGCACAGATGATATCGAGGATCCAGGCAACGCCCGTGAGCTACCCCTTCACATTCACGGCGCTGGGCGACAGTGGTCCCGAGGCTCATCCTCCCGGCGATCCCATATTTCAGGGGATGCTTTGGCAGATGCAGATGCTCGAGCCCAGACCGGCCTTCTTTGCGACTATCGGTGACTTCGCAGGCCCGGGCAGCATTTCCAGGCACGAGCACTACTTCCACCTGCTCGAGGAAGTCGGCTTCGACATCCCAAACATCTGCTGCATAGGCAACCACGAGTGTGATGATCCATTGGGAGTGTCGAACTTTGAGGCTATCCACGGCCCCATGAACTACTATTTCGACCACGCGAACACAAGGTTCGTGGTGATGAACAGCGTGAGGTCGTTTGACGATGTTATTCATGTGGAAGGCCCCAACGAGGATGATCTCCGGTTCCTCGATGAGTCTTTTTCAGGTGACACGCACCCTGTCCACATCGTAATGATGCACCTGCCGCCATTGTTTGGCGACCACTATAGTTCCAGGATGGAGTGGGGCTTCAAGAGACATGAGAAAGACTTCCTGGCGCTTGCGAAGAAGCATCGGGTGAACCTTGTAATATGCGCCCACATCCTCGACTACGACTACTATGAACACGATGGCACGGTGTATATAGTCTCGGGATGTGGCGGATGGGATACCAATAACTATCCCAACCATCTCGACCCTATCGGCCCTCCATACCGCGGCCATTTCTTCCATTTCGTGGAGTTCACAGTTCACGAAGACGGCCAGATCGACGGCCGCCTGATCAAGGCAGGATCAAATACGCAGGACGAAGCAGAATACAGATTCACCATAGGTGGAAACCAGTAACAAAACAGACAATACACTACACTAACGGAGAATCGGAATGAACCTGGGATTCATTGACCTCACCCGCCTTGCGGGAAACATGAGCTATCTTGACTGGCTGATTATGATCGTTGCAGTTGTCGGCTTGCGGCTCTTCAGCTTGAGCACGAGAAAGTATATGCAGGGAGTTGCGGACTTCCTTTCCGCCGGGCGTGTGGCCGGCAGGTACCTGCTGACTGTCTCATCGTATATGAGTTCGTTCGGCGCGGTGACTTTTGTCGCTGTGTATGAGATGTACTCAGTGGCCGGGTTTACCGTCAACTGGTGGGGCGCGCTGTCGTGGCTGGCGACGCTGTTCATGCTCGGGTCCGGGTGGATGTTCTACCGGTACAGGGAAACCAGGGCAATGACCCTGGCGCAGTTCTTCGAGATGCGCTACAGCAGGAAGTTCCGAATCTACGCCGCGATTCTCTGCTGGGTATCAGGCATGATAGGTTTCGGCATTGTCCCCGCGGTTACCGCCAGGTTCTTCATATACTTCTGCGGGCTTCCGGAGTCGTTCCTGATCCCATTCACCACAATGCACGTGCAGACGTTCCCGGTGGTAATGCTCATCGACCTTGGTTTGGCGATGACATTCGTAACTCTGGGCGGGCAGATATCGGTAATGGTTACCGACTGCCTCCAGGGAATCTTTACCAGTGTGGTGGCGTTTGTGGTCACCGGCGCGATATTCATAATGTTCGGGTGGGGCAAGATATCGGAAGGCCTCCTGATGTCTCAGCCGAACAAGTCGATGCTCAATCCATTCGACGCGAGCCAGAACCCGGACTTCAACATCTGGTTCGTGCTCATTGGTATCTTCGCTACTTTCTACGGCTACTTGTCCGCGCAGGGTTCCCAGGGATTCTACAGCGCGGCAAAAAGCCCGCACGAGCAGAAGATGGGCACGATCCTCGGCGTGTTGAGAGGGATGCCGCTGGCTCTGCTGCAGGTCATACCGCCCATCGCGATGGTTGCTCTTATGCGGCTGCCGGAGTTCTCCGGCCAAGCCCAGGCTGTTGAGACTACCTTGAAGACCATACCCAGCGCCGAAGTCGCGAACCAGATGAGGATCCCCCTTGCTCTTACCCACTTCCTCCCCATAGGCATCAAAGGGCTTCTGGCTACAGCCATGCTGTTCTTCTCATTCACCTCACTCGACGCCATGCTCCACTCCTGGGGAAGCATCTTCGTTCAGGACATATACTTGCCCATCACCAAAAAGACCCTAAGCCCGGAGCAGCACGTCAAAGTACTCAGGTACGCGGTGCTGGCTGTTGCGGTTTTTGGTTTTCTGTTCAGCATGATCTACCCGCAGACCCAGAAGATAATGCTCTTCGGTGCGACAGTGGGAGCGATCTGGTTGGGCGGATCGGGAGCTGTTATCGGTGGCGGTCTCTATTGGAAGAAAGGCACAACCGCCGGAGCCTACGCCGCGCTTACAGTCGGTGCGGTATTGGGGTTCTTCGGGCTGGGCATGTCAAACTACTACCCGGTTTTCAATGATGGCAAAGAGTTCTTCATCAACGGTCAGTGGATACTGCTCATCACCATCTGTGCGGCGGGAGCGACTTACTTTGTGGTGTCCCTCTTTACCTGCAAGAAAGGCCAGGAGTTCAACATCACGAAGCTCCTGCACCGCGGGCAGTATGCGCTGTTTGCTGACAAGGTAGAGAGACCCAAGAAAGAAAGCAAGGTAACCCTGCTCACCGGCATTACCGGAGAGTTCACCCTCGGCGACAAACTCCTCGCCGGGTTTGTGACTTTCTGGAACCTTTCATTCGTGGCCACATTCATAGTGATAACCACTATGCACTTCACGGTGGGCGAGCCTTCCTGGTGGTGGAAAGAATACTGGTATGTCTTCTTCATGCTGCACTTCGTGATCGGCATACCAGTGACGATATGGGTCTCGGTAGGCGGCATCATCGACATACGCTCACTCTACAAGGCGCTGACCTCCGCCACACGCGATGCGACCGACGATGGCCGCGTGGTGAAGACTCCGGATGAGACTCCGGAAGCTGCGTGCGAGACAGCGCGGGAAGAAGAAGCGTGCGTTTCGTGCGCTATGCCCATCAACCCCGGCGAGACGCCGGTGGTCTGCGAACTATGCGGAATGCCCCACCATGCGGGATGCTGGCAGCGAAATGGCGGCTGCGCGTCCTCGACATGCTCTCATGACAGACACGAATAACAGACTCGGAGGTTCTACAATGATGGATCATAGTAAACTGGCGGTTATTGCACTTGCGTTTGTTCTGTGCGCCGGGATGGTGTTGGGCGTGATGACGGCTGGCGCGGCTTCGGCGGCCGGGTTCTGGCGCGACGAGTCCAACCGCTCGTTCCTGAAGAATGCGGCCATTGAGGCCAAGTTCCAGTCGGGGATGCTCTACGAACTCAAGGACGCTGTCACCGGCAAGTTCCTTGTATCCATTGATCCCGGGCAGCTTCCCTCGCAGCTTGTGATATTCGACAAGACCGTCAGCAATCTGGACGGAGCGGAGGTTTCCGTGAAGGCCGCCCGCAACTCAGTGACGGCAACGTACACCCTTGTCGATGGCAACCAACTGACCCTGAAATGGTCTATGGAGTCAGGCAAGAGCGATCTTATCTTGAATGCTTCTTCTCGCACAGCTAAGCCGCTGGAGCAGATAAGGTACACACTTTTCGGCTGCGACATAACCAACTACGCCATGGTCTGGATCAACGCCTACGGCGCAAGCCACGTTGTGCACTCTCCGTGGAATGAGGTCTTCCTCGGCGATCCTCAGAAAGACGACATACCCAGCGCCAACCCTCAGCCGCCTGTTGCTCTGTTCCAGGGCGACAAGGCCGGGTGGTTCGTGGAGGGGCGCGACCCGAGGACAGGCCCGTCCAACCTGCTGGTCAAGGGATACGGCGATACAGTCCAAGCCGGGATGGTCCGCAGATACCCGATCCCCGTGAAAGACCCCGAGTTGTTTGAGGTTCGTATTCGCACATACAGTGGGATATGGGAGAACGCGGTCGATCCTTACGTTGAATGGCTGGAAAAGGGCGCCGGGTTCGTGCCCATCAGCAAACTGCCCGCCACGCAGGCGTGGGTGCAGGGGTTGGAGACGCAGTCCTATATTCCCGTTGGCGACTTCGAGAACCTGGAAGCCCTGGCGAAGCTGGTTGACCCTGCTCGGACATTCGTTGGCAGGCAGGCGGAGCATCGCAACTACGCTTTCGACGTTGGCTACCCGGATTATCGCCTCACCGACACGGCAAAGAAATGGGTCAAGCGCGCCCGTGAACTGGGCTTCCATGTGGGGGTCCACTACAACTCCAACGCGGTCGGCACGGAGTTCCCCGAACTCATCGACAGGTTCCGGCCCGGATTCAATGTAATAGGCAAGGACGCCAGCGGTAACGATACCTATGAGTCGCTCTACAACGGCAAACTTATCCGCGTATCTCCGGCCTACAAACCGTGGAGAGACTACCTCATCCAGCAGATGAAGGACGCCGTGGACGCCGGGGTGGACGTGATCTACCTCGATGAGTCGATGACTGCCGTGGGCAAGTACATAGTCGATGGCGTGAATGGCCTCGAGGGGATGACTGCCCTTATGAAAGAAACCCTTGAAGCATACCCGCATGTGGCTGTGCAGAACGAGCAGTTCAACCTTCTCACGGCAAGGTATGGCAAAATCGCGCTCAGCCAAATGCCGCTCGGGCACCCCCTTTCCGGCTATCTGTACCGGCGCTATGTAAAGGTTGTGCCGGAGGGCGTGATGACCCGTCCGATAGAGTCCCCGCTGATGGACGCGTTCGACTACTGGGGTTACATGCTGCCCAGTTCAACCGGCGACCCCGCAGACACGTGGACCCAGATATGCATGGCTTACCACAAGTACAACCTCCAGCCGGACAGCCGATTGCCGCGCAAGGAGATCACCAACTACGCATATCATCCCACCAGCGGTGTCATTCCCGTGGACAATGACCCCGTCCCGGCCGAAGGCGTCAAGCTCTTCGGGTTCAAAGGCACGGGCGGTGTTACGGCTTATCTTGAGAAGCACCCGACCAAGCGCGGGCTGGTGGTCTACGAGCCGGGCAAGCAGCCGCAGTGGGTCGGCACACGCCACTTCAATGTAAAGAGCTACAAGGGGCCGGGAGTGCCGTCCTATATAGACTTCCGCCAGAACATGAAAGACTGGCTCATCTATAACAACGACTCGCTGCTGGGCCTCGATCCGCAGGTGACCTATATGTTTGATGCCTCGGTGGAGCGCAAGCCTGACCGGTTCCACGTTACCAAGGTTCCCGATGACTTCATCGGCTACCGAGACGGCAACCGCCGAATAGCGCCGCAGGAAGTCGGGACTGATGACTCGTTCTTCAGGCTGGTATTCGGGGGACACGGCCAGATCGAGATGTACGTGCCGGACGAGTACGACGTCTATCTTGATGGACAGAAACTGACCGTTGACCGCGCGTCCAAGACAGCCAAAGCGATGATCAGCGCCTCTCTGCCAAAAGCAGGAAGCCCCGGCTACTTCATAGCCCTGTCTCCCGAAGGCAAGCCCAAGGAAGCCGCCAACACAGACAGGCCCTCGATGCTGCTGGCATTCAAGCGAACGGACACGGAACTGACAGGCGAATGGACCAAGCTGTCCTGGCAGGGGTCAAAAGACATTGCCAAGTACGCCGCGCAGGGCGCGACCAGCGTTACGGTCAATGTCGGCGCGTTCATTGTCTTCGTCGGCAAGCTGCCACAGGCAAAGAGCATTCGTCTGGAAGGCTCATACATCGTCAGCACCACAACCGGCGGCCCTGGAGACGGAGTGGTTCTCATCAACGGCAAACAGGTTCTCCGCGTTCCCGCGGGAGACTACCCCTACACCGCCCACGACTTCAGCACCGACATATCCCAGTATGCGGGCCAGTATGTGCTGATAGAAGCAATATCCGACGGCGACGTAAGAGGCTCCCAAGCCAACTGGATGAACCCAAGATTCGTGGTGGAGAAGTAGCCACTTCTCCCTCCTCGCCAGGAGGGGGCTAGGGGGCGGTTCTCCTGATCTGTCTGCCACGAACAGCATTCTGAGAGAACACTGAACTGGCAATGAAGAAAGACGAGAAGGACAAAGCTATGATCTCTATAGCCGATATCGAGAGCCTTGACCGCCGGGAAGACAGGGTCTGGGACAAGCTCTGGCGCGCGGAGTCTATTGGCCGCCTGGCGGTAGCCGTCCAGCCGAACGTAGCGAGGTTCGAGAGAGCGAAGGCTGTGCTTGGTCTTTCGGGATTTGAACGGAGTGGAAATCCCGAAAGGGAACTCAGTTTCGGCATTTCCGCTGCGGCTCAAATGCCGAAACACCCGGGTGGTGGGTCCGAGCGCTGGCGGCAGGCTATGCTTGATGAACTCGCCGCCATGACCGCGTATATGCAGCTTCCGGGCGATTATTGCCCCGGCATGACTCCCCCCGGCTTTGCGCATGGCCACTCTCAGGGCATCACGGACATCTTCGGCGCTCGTGTAGAGGAGCAGCCGGATGGCAACTACTTTACCTATCCCTTCCCTGCGGATACGGCGTTGGTGGATGACATTCAAGTCCAGCCTATACAAAGCAGCATCTATTGGAATGCGGTAGAGTGGATGAACTATGTTCGGTCAGTGGTCGGTGGCGATGTGCCGTTCCGAAACCCTGTAATGACAGGCCCGATAGACACGGCCAACTACCTGCTGGGCACAACAACCCTGCTGGAATGGGTCTACACGGAACCCGACACACTGCATCGGCTGCTTCAGAAAGTGACTGACGTTATCATCGAGATGATGAATGCCCTGAAGGAAGCCGCAGTGGTCACTCCCCGTGCCCACCATATCGCCTGTGGCCGGGGAGGGTTCGACCTTTGCTCGGAGGTGCGGTCGCTGGTATCGATGAGCATCTACGAAGAGTTCGAAGCGCCTTACCTGATGCAGATAGGCGGGAAAGTGGGCACGTTCGGCGCGCACTCTTGCGGCAGTTGGGAGCGGACTATTCCAAGCATCCTGAACAACCCCTACCTGCGGTTCATGAACGGCCAGATCAGGGAGAACGACCTTGAGGACCTGTGCAAGCAGGCCCATGGGCGCATATTGCTCTCGATCAACCCAAGCATAAATGTCCACGACCGCTACATGTGGCCGGACCTGGAGAGCTACTTCAGCCACGTGCTCAAGACAGTCCCGGAGGACCAGCCCTGCGAGGTGTTTGTATCCGAGGATGATCTGCCCATGCTTGCGAGGCTGCACCAAGAAATCTGCGGCAAGCAACTACATCTACCCGATCCGCTGTTGCCCTAGAAAACTATCGATGAGGATGGAAAACCGGATGAACTTGATGAAGAATATCTCTGCTATGCTTCGGCACGCTCTTTTCGCCGAAGCATTACCGGGAGAAGCGTCGGGGCAAAGAGCGTCCCGACGCATAGCAGAACCGTTTGTTGTGCTATTGTGTCTGCTCGCTGTCTTTACGGGAGCGCCTGCTGGGGCCAGGGAATACCTTGTCAATGGGGGGTTCGAGAGAGGGCTGGTTGATGGTGTGCCGGACGGATGGCGCGTCAATGGGGCTGTCGGGTTGGGCGGTACGCACGCGCTGGTCAAGGATGCATCCGCCGCGCATTCTGGAGAGTACTCTTTGCAGTTGACCAGCGACCCTCCCGCCAGGCCCGAAATGGCGTTGATGTCCCCACCGTTCGATATCAGGCAGGGCACTTATGAGGTCAAGGCCTCTGCAAAGGGCAGCGGAAAATTCACCGTGTACCTGTATCAGTACGACTCCGCAGGCGCATTCGTCAGTTCCGCGCCATTTGCGGGTGAGGCCACGTCGGACTGGAAAGACTACACGTGGCCCTATTCCCCGGCGGCAGATGTTGCCAGAGTTGCTTATGCCCTGCACGCGTCCGGCAAGGTCTACTTCGATGACTGCGCGTTCACCGGAATCCAGGTGTCGGCGGCGCCAGCGGAGGACCTTTCCAAGGTTAAGCACTTCCTGACGATTCCCGCGGTTCAAAAGGCCCCGGTCGTAGACGGCAAGTTCAGCGAGGCTGAGTGGTCGAAAGCGGCGGCTACTACTGGGTTCGTTCGCAATGACAAAATGCTGGCCGCGTCGGTGCAGCCGGTGGTCTACTCCTGCTATGATGACAAATCCCTTTATATAGCCATCGTGTCCCCCATACCATCCGGCAAAACACTTGCCGCCAACATACGTGGCATAGGCGGGGCCGTGTGGGAAGATGACGATGTGGAACTGCTTCTCCAGCCTGGCCCACCCGACGGCACGGTGTTTCACCTGCTCGCAAGCCCGGCGGGAGGCTTCTCGGGGTTCAAGGACGAGCGGCCATACAACGACGGGCTGGTCTACAAGTGCGAGATGACCTCCGACACCTGGGTAGCGGAGTTCGACCTGTCGTTCGATGCCCTTGGTGTGTCCAAACCCGCCGATGGCGAGGTCTGGGGCGTGAACTTCTGCAGGGGCTGGGTGAACCCGCGCGAGTGGACCTGCTGGTCTCCGGCAGTATCTTTCACCGACGCATCGAAGTTTGGCCGAATGCGCTTCGGCGGCAGCGGTTCGTATGCCCGCGTGGTCTCCCTGGGAGGCATATCTGCGGGAGAAGTGAACCTCAGCGGGGGCGTGGTCACGTCCGGCAGCCCCGTCTCGTTCACAGCGGGAGCCGGCCCTAACGACCTCATGAAGAAAGAGACAGTCGATGCCACCAACATAATGTTTGTAGGCAAGAGCGATGCTGAAATCCTCGGGGCGCAGACCCAGCGGATAGAGACTTCAGGGAGCATAGCTTTCGAGAAGAAGCTGGACCAAAAAGAGTCCCGGTTGATCTGGGAACTCGCCGATGCATCGGACAACTTCCCGATTCAGAGGCACTCGCTGGACATCCAGCCGCTGCCGCCGCTTGTGCTGACTCTCGATTGCAGCCCGAAGAGGGGGGATCTCAAAGCCCTGCTGTCTACAACCGGACTCTACGCGCCGGGTTCTCCGGTCACGGGAACGGTGAGCTTGATTGACAAGACAGGCAAACACCCCGCCAAGCTCAAGGCTGTCGTATTCGACAAAGAGAAAGGCGAAGCCGTCTTTGCGCTCAAGGACATTCCGGTCGGCGACTACGCAGTCGAAGCGACGGTTCTTGGCGCAGGCGGCAAAAGAGCAGTCACTGCCGTAGCCCTGTTCTCCAATGCCGGTCCTGTCCCCGCGGCATACGCCAAGGTTGGTTATCAGCCGGAGGTCCCCGCGCCGTGGACTCCGGTTGAGGTTGCGGGGAACGAGGTGCGGGTCTGGAACCGGTCGATTGTGTTTGGCGGAAATGGCCTGCCTGCCTCGGTAGTGAGCGCCGACCAGAATCTGCTCCAAGGCCCCACCAGGCTGCGCGCGTATTCAAAGGGGACAGAGCTTGCGGGCAAGGAAGGCAAGCTTAGCGTAAAGAGGCTGTCCCCCGGCGCCGCCGAAACGAAGTCTTCTGTGAGCTTCCCCGGCCTGATGGTGAACGCCCGCAGCCGCACGGAGTTCGACGGCTGCATCAGGGTCGACCTCGATGTCAAAGCCGCTAAGGGTGGCCCAGACTCTCTCGTGCTTGAGATTCCCTTCGACAAGTCGTCCACGGACCTGATCCACGCCAACATCCTGGGATACGAACCGACGTGGTCCGGCTCAATTCCGTCTGGGAACGGCACGGTCTGGAGCCAGGACTTCATTCCGGTGATCTGGCTTGGAAATACCATCGCGGGCATGTGCTGGTTCGCTGAGTCACAGCGAGGGTGGGGGCTGCCGGCGTCCGGCGGCTCCGTTTCCCAGGAGATAGTCCGCGACGGCGAATCCGTCACGCTAAAAATACACCTCGCCCGCGCTCAGTTCAAACCCGGAGTAACCCACCGCATCGTGTTCGGGCTTCAGCCGACCCCGGTGAAGTCGATACCCGCGGACTGGCGACTGACCCGGATGGGGGCAGGCAATCCGTTCCTGGAGGACCCGCTGCGGCGCGACAGTTTCATACCCGAACCCGGCAGCAAGTGGTGGGGTTGGCCTGAACCGTTCAGCCAGGCGGAATATGACCAGAGGATGGCCGACATCAAGTCCGGCGCTATCAAGGTCCGCGATGATATGATGCCGTTCAGCCCGAAGATCATTGACGATGCCAGGGAACTTGTTCACGGCGTCGGCGCAAGGCTTATCTGGTACGCCCCCACCCAGGAACTGGCGAACAACTCGCCCTGGTTCAGCACCTACGGTAAAGACTGGGCGCTCACCTACGGAGTGCCGGGACGCGAGTTCCCCGACGACCCCTGGGGCAATGCGAGCGCCGTGTGTCCCAACAGCAAGTTCCAGGATCTGTATGTCGGCACGATGGATATGTCAATGACCAAGAACGGCTTCGACGGCGCATACATCGACCTCTTCTACCCGTGGAAGTGCGCCAACGCCGCGCACGGGTGCGGGTACGTCGATGAGAGCGGCAGGAGGCAGAGCGAGTACTGCATCTGGTCGATGCGCGAGGAAATGAAACGCCTCTATCGAGTCGTCCACTCGCGCAAGAACGGCTACATCATGGGCCACATCTCAGCGAGCTATCTCCCGGCGGTACACGGGTTCGTGGACACCGCAGTCGATGGAGAGCAGTACCAGACCCACTTCACCGTCGCCAAAGGGGTCGACTATCACGATGTGCTCACGCTCGAGAAGTGCCGGGCGGAGGTGAGCGGAAGGCAGTGGGGTTGGATACCGATGTGGCTGCCGCAGTTCTGGGTAAAGGTCGCCAGGCCATCAAGCAGGCAGATGCTTTCGCTGATAATGCTGCACGACTGCCTTGTATGGCCCGCCTATATGGATTCCGGCGAGTATCACCTAGCCAACGCCACCCTCACTAAGCTGGGCTACGTGAAATCGCAGTTCATAGGATACTACGACAAGCAGTCACCCGCGAATGCTGATAACTCTGATGTATTCGTTAGCGCATACAAGAATCCGGGCGGGGACTCCAAGCGCGCGATACTCTTCGTGACCAATCATGGCCTCACTAAGGGCACGTTCACGATCACCCCGAATGTTCAGGTGCTTGGGCTTGGCTCCGACAACTGGACAGCCTCCGAGTGCCCGGATATGACTGCTCGCAAACCGCTGGCGCGCAACGGCGCGGGTTTTGAGATAGAGATAGCGGGAAAAGACTTCGCCATTGTGGCTTTGGAGGGCAGATGAACACCGTCACCCGGCAGTTGGGTTTGTGTCTGGCGATATGCGTGTTGGCAGCCTCGTGCGCCTCGGCTCAACTCAAACCTGTGCTGCGGATAAGTTACGACAACGGTTTCGATGGCGTGGGCATCAAAGGAACAGTGGTTGGGACTGCTGTGGGCAAGCCGGAACTCGTGCCGGGCAGGTCCGGGCTGGTGATGAAGACCGGCGAGACTACCGGTTACATCGAATATCCGACGGAAGGCATACTGAGCCGCCTCGGAGGAACGGTGGAAATGTGGGTCAGCCCGCTGGACTGGAAGCACGATGACAAGGTCACACACTTCTTCTTCGATGCCAGCGGAAAGGGGAGCGTGTCTCTTGCTGCATATCCGGCGGCAAACCCCGACTATGAGAGAAACCTGCAGGTCACGGCCTCAAACGGCATCTCCGGTGATCAGCCCGCATGGATCACACTGCCTGTCAAGGATTGGGCACAGGACCAATGGCACCACATTGCAGCTACCTGGTCTGATACCAGCGGGGTCATGTGCTACGTAGATGGCAAACCGGCAGGAGCCTCCCCGGTACTGGTGTCCGGTTCTATGCCGGAAGCCCTCGGCAAGATCTTCAGCATCGGTGATCACTATGGCAAGCCCGGGGAAGCATCCTCTGTTCTGGTCGATGATGTCCGGATCTATAGCCGCGCGCTGTCCCCGGCGGATATCGCCGCGCACGCTGCGGGCAACTATGACTTCATTACAAAACTAGACCCCAATGCCGTCACTCTGGACTACGATATCGATGCGAGAACGAATCAGGCGGTGATACGCTTGGACATCAACGGGGCGGATGTTGACGAGGCAAGCCTCAAAGCAGGCTTCGCCGTTGTGCCCAAGGGTGCGGCATTCCCTGACCAGTCTCTCGATCTAGCTTTCGCCGCAGGCCAGACTCAAACCACGCTGCCGCTTCCCTACAAGAATCCGGGTCAGTACGATGTGGTCGCTCACATCCAAAATGATGGTGCGCCCACCATTGAGAAGCGTACCGATCTGATAATCCCTGCAACACCATGGCTTGGCAGCAAGCTGGGCATGGAGGACAAAGTCCTGCCGCCTTGGACGCCGATGAAAGTGGCGAAGTCGAAGTCCGGAACCACCATCAAGTGCTGGGGAAGGAGTTACAGCTTCGGAAAAGGCGCATTCCTGGCGACTCAGATAGAGTCCGCCGGGGCGAGCCTGTTGTCTCGCCCGGTCTCGCTTGTTATGAAAAGTGGTGGCAGGACTGTGCCGCTGAAGGCACAGCAAGCGCGCGTGTTGTCCGCTTCCGATACTCGCGTGGAGTTGTCCGGGAACGCAATAGCCGAAATTGGCGAGATGCCCTGCGCTTTCTCCGCGCGCGTCACCACCGAATACGATGGCCTGGCGCTGTTTGAGATTTCAGCCAAAGACTTGGACAAAGCTGCACTCGATGACGTGACAATCGATATCCCGATCAAAGCTGAGCATGCTCTCTACCGTCACCGGTATATGCCTACCTGGGTCGGCAAGTCCGGCAATGTCCCGGAAGGGACAGGCGTGGTCGACAAAGCCCCGTTCTCCCCCCTTGTCTGGTTGGGTGACAATGACCGCGGGTTGTTCTGGTTCTGCGAGTCCGACGAGATGTGGCCCAACGGTGGCAGCGACAACGCGATTGAGATTGTGCGCTCGGCGAACGAGATTGTACTCCGTCTCCACCTGCTAAGCAAAGGCCAGAAGCTGCCGGCCAACTGGAAGTTCGTGTTCGGATTGCAGGCGACACCGGTCAAGGCCGTGCCGAAAGACTGGCGCAAGTGGCGGCTGGACTACAACGGGAGCCGATACAGAGTCACCAAAGCCAACGCCAAGGTCCCCTGGCCCGAGGCTATCTTGAAAGACTCCTATTCCTTTGGATGGCCGCGCCCCAATGATCCCGCAGCCTGGACGGAATATGTTAAGGGCCTCCATGCCAAAGGCCTCAAGGTCATCCCATACCTCTGCCTGGCCTGGGTCGACGATGGCACACCCGAGTACAAGTATTTCCACAAGCTCTGGGACCAGGGTCCGTTCGACCCGATAGCCTCGGCGCAGGGCTACAAGAGCCGGTTCGTGCAGACTTCGCCGTTGGGAAAAGGCTTCTCAGACTTCCTGACTACATCGATGAAAGACTTCCTGGATAGATACGAGATCGACGGGGAGTATCACGACATGACGCTGCCGTGGAGTTCCAGCAAG
This sequence comes from uncultured bacterium, assembly GCA_964611645.1. Classification (GTDB taxonomy): domain Bacteria; phylum Armatimonadota; class UBA5829; order UBA5829; family UBA5829; genus CAZTAO01. Next base: position 46,132 of record CAZTAO010000005.1, read on the forward strand.
CTAGACACGGGGGTGGGCTATGTGCGCGACGGAAAGGCATATCCGACATTCCCGATTCTCGCGTATCGGGCCTTGTATCGCCGCAACTACGCGGTGTTGAAGAGTCTTCCTCGAGAGACACTCAGCATGAGCCATATGTCCGGCACCGTGACTGTTCCGATGCTCGCGTATGAGGACGCGTATCTTGACGGCGAGCACCTCCGCGACGCCGGGCTGAAGGGCGATTACCTGGACCTCATCACGCTCGACACATTCCGCTGTGAGTATATGGGGCGGCAATTTGGGCTGATGCCATTCTTCCTGCCGGAGTTCCGCGGCGAATACGCCGAGCAGGTTGAGCCGACGCGAGGAATGATGGCTCTTCTGATGATCCACGATGTCAGCCCTTACTCGCTCTGGTGCAATGTGGATGTTGTTAACGAGGCATTCAAGGGTTTGGATGAGTTCGGCTACGTCGATTCCGACTTCATCCCCTACTTCGACCCGACCCCACCTGCGACCACGGACATGAATGATGTGTATGTCAGCGCGTACAAGCGCAAAGACGGTCGGGCGCTGCTGGTGGTCGGCAATATGTCGAAGGAAGACCGACAGGGGACTGTTAGTATCAACGCCAAGCGGCTTGCACTGCCGCTCATACACGTGGTAAGTTGGCCGGACAAAGAAAACATACCCGCGACCGGGAATACCGTGCAGCTACAAGTCCCGGGCCGCGGATACCGAATGCTCGTGGTGGAGCAGAAGTGAAGCGGAGAAGCAGAGAGCAGAGTAGCGGAGAGTTTTGCTATGCTTCGGCATGCCTTTTGCGCCGAAGCATTTCCAGGGCGCCGGGGGAAGAAGCTTCCCGACGCATATTGTCGAAACGAGGAGGACATCAGTAATGAGACTGGGAACCGTATTATTGGCCGTGGCGCTCATCCTCGCCCTGAACGCAGGCGCGGGCGCGATGGACATTGCCAGGGGAGGGAAGGCGCAGGTTGCCATAGTGGCCGCTGGCGACGACCTCCCCTCCGTTCAGCACGCTGCTGGGGAACTTGCTATGTTTCTTGGCAAGGTAAGCGGCGGGAAGTTCGAGGTCGTCAGAAGCGCGGTGGCGGGAAAGGGCAATATCTACGTCGGCCCGAAAGCGGCGAAGATGGTGGATCCTGCTTTCTCGCTTGAGGGGCTTGGCGATGAGGGGATAGTAATTCGCACCGTCGGCGACAACCTCATCCTGGCAGGCGGGGAGCCTCGCGGGACGCTGTACGCAGTCTACACTTTCCTTGAGGACTACGTCGGCTGTCGGTGGTGGACTCCCACCGCGAGCTTTGTGCCAAAGAACAAGAATGTTCAGTTTGGTGACATAAACTTGCGCTACGTCCCGAAGCTGGAGTATCGCGACACGGACTACGCCGAGGCCACAGAGGCCGACTTCTCCGTGCGCAACAAGTACAACGGCCACGACCACAAGCTCTTCATCGATAACGGTTTTCACAACGTCCAGCAGGACGCCAGGCGTGGCGGGCGGAAGTACGCTTACGCTAGAAGCGACAAGTGGCAGGCCCACGCGATGTGGACACTGGTCCCGCCGGAAATCTACTTCAACGACCACCCCGAATGGTTTAGCCTCATCAACGGCAAGCGGTCAGTCGAGATGTACCATTCCGGTCACTGCCTCACCAACGAAGGCCTGCGTAAGGAAATGACCCAAAACGCCAGGCTGGCGCTCTGGTGGCATCCGTGGGGAACTATGTTGTCTCTCGAACAACCGGACGACGGCGGCCCCCCGGACCGCTGCGAGTGCGATAACTGCAAGGCGGTCGAGAATGAAGAGGGCAGCCCGTCGGGCCTGATGCTGCGCTTTGTGAATAGTGTTGCAGAGGACCTCGAGAAGCAGTTCCCGGATACCCTCTTTACCACCTTTGCGTATCACTACACCCAGAAGCCGCCAAAGATCACCAAGCCGCGCGGCAACGTGGTGGTGCGGCTGTGCGACATAAGTTGTTCCTTCGCCAAGCCGCTGTCGGACCCGGTCAACAACACATTCGGCAACGACCTCAGGGGCTGGGGCGCTCTCACTGATCGGCTGTATATCTGGGACTATGTCTCCAACTTCGGCTATCCTCTTGCCCCGCACCCCAACCTCAAGGTGCTCGGGCCGAACATCAAGTTCCTGGTAGACAATGGCACCAGGGGCTACTTCGCCGAAGCCATACCTCTTCCAGGCTCGGAGATGGCTGAACTGCGGAGCTGGGTCCTTGCAAAGCTGATGTGGAATCCTGAACTCGATGGCTGGAAGCTGGCCGAGGAGTTCTGCCGTGGTTACTACGGCCCGGCAGGCGAGGACGTGTGGGCGTATCTGAACCTGATGCAGAGCTCCCTGGAGCAGTCCGACGACTACTTGAGCATCGGTTCGCCTGTCGACGCCAAGTTCCTGTCATTCGACAATCTCTCAAAGGGTTGGGCGATGCTCCAGCAGGCTCAGAGGAAAGCGGACAGAGACGCCCAACTCAAGAACCGGGTCAGAGCAGAGCAAATGCCTCTGCTGTATGTCTTCCTGATGAGATGGGACGAGCTCAATAAGGCCTGCGCAGACCAGGGAGGTAAGTGGCCCTTGTCGAGCGACTTCCAGGCTGTCTATAAGGACTTCCGCTCGATAGCAGCCGCTGAGGGCGCCGATATCTCGTTGGTCTCGCAGACAGCAAAGATGGTTGAGGCGTCGAAGAAGCCGTAGGGCGAGCGTGGCTGTGGGGAGTTGAGGCTGGAAGCGTGACTCTTCTGCAGGGCGTGAAAAAATAGTGGAACCTCGGCGCAAAAAATGCGGTCGTACTGTTGACTATTGTAATGCGGCGATGTAATATCATATATGTTGGTGATAGCTGGCGGGGCATGGTTGTTCATCGGATGCGAGAGCTTGTGGCGACCTTTGTTCAAGCGGCTGTTCCATGCTGGAAAAGGCGAACCGAAGAGTTCGGCCCGACCAGGCAAGACAGATGAGCAATCGTTGCTCGAACTAATAGAGAGGAAAACAAAGATGTCCAGATCCAAAAAAGGCTTCACGCTTATCGAACTGCTCGTCGTAATAGCCATCATAGCTATTCTGGCGGCCATCCTCTTCCCGGTCTTCGCGAAGGCGCGAGAGAAGGCTCGCCAGACCACTTGTCTCAGCAACCACAAGCAGGTCGGCATTGCCATTATGCAGTACGCCCAGGACTACGATGAGACGCTGGTCCCTGCGTTTGTGGCTGCGACTGGCACCTACTGGGCCGGCACACTCCAGCCCTACATGAAGAGCAGACAGGCTCTGACTTGCCCTTCAACCACGACATACTGCTGCGGAAACGTGCCGCTGCAGTGCCCCAGCCACTGGCAGACATACGGTATTTGCATCGGAATCAACAACGGTCTCTCCAGCACCGGCGGTTTCGCCTATGCTCTCGGAAAGATCGAGACCCCTGCAAACACGATCCTTCTCGGAGACTGCATAGCCTTGGTGGGCGCTGTTGACTACGGCCACTTCCTGATCGGCAACCCGAACTCCTACGGCAGCCCGAACTTCGGACTCGACTTCCGACACTCCGAAGGCGCCAACATCGGCTTTGTCGATGGTCATGCTAAGTGGATGAAGCTGGGCCAGGTTACCCCGAACAGCTCGCTGTCGGGCGACGATCCTGCATACAGCTTGTGGGATATCCTTTAGGAATAAGGCGTCCGAAGCCCTAGGGCTGTGGTCGCCGGTAGTAGCGTTTCATGGCGTCCAGTTGATCCAGCCTCAAGGCAAGGGTCGGCTGGGCGCCTTTTCTTTGCAGTTATGTATTGCGGCGGCCATATCGGAAGTAGACAATACCTGCGGATCTGTTGACTATCGTAATTCCTCGATGTAATATCGTATTGGTTGTAGACTGTTGAAGACATAATGGTTGGTACTTTGGCGCATATCTTCATCGGGAGGTAGGGCCTATGGGCAAATGATGTTCGTCAGCTATTCAATCGATGGCCGACATTCCATGCATTCGTCGGGCCAGGCAGAAGTAGACAGCAAGCTGTTCCAATCAACAGAGGAGGAATTTGGACAATGTCCGGATCAAGAAAGTCTACAAAGGGTTTCACACTCATAGAACTGCTCGTCGTCATAGCAATCATTGCTATACTGGCGGCGATCCTGTTCCCTGTCTTCGCGAAGGCGCGGGAAAAGGCTAGACAGACCAGTTGTCTGAGCAACATCAAGCAGGTCAACATTGCGATCATGCAGTACTGCCAGGACTACAATGAGGTTCTTCCCACCAACTGGCTGCCGGCGACCGGCCTGTGGTACGCTGGAACGATTCAGCCATACATGAAGAGCAGGCAGGCGATGGCTTGTCCGTCATTCTCGCCGTTCTGTTGCGGAAACGTTCCGCTTCAGTGTCCGAACCACTGGATGACATACGGGATTTCCTACGGACTTAACGACGGGATCTGCATGGTGAGTTCTTTCTCCTATGCGCTTGGGAAGATAGAGACCCCAGCGGCCACAATTCTCATCGCTGACGCCTTGAGCGATGTTGGTGGAGCCAACTACGGCAGTCACCTGATCGGATGCCCGACGAACTACTGGGGCGCTGCGCACTATGGGGTCGAGTTCCGGCACAGTGAAGGCGCCAACTTTGGTTTTGCAGACGGTCACGCCAAGTGGATGAAGCAGGGTCAGGTCGCCCCGAATACCGCTCTGGCGGGTAACGACCCTGACTACAGTCTGTGGGATATCTACTAGGGAAGACGCGTCCGAGGCCTTCGGGCTGAGGTCGCTGACAGTCGTTGCGCTGCGCCCAGCCATCCGGCCTCAAGGAGCGAATTGGCTGGGCGCTGTTTGTTGTACTACTTACTATCGGGAGAGGACGGAGCATGACTAAGAGAGATTGGCGCGCCCAGGAGTTCAGGCGGATGGTGACGTTCGGACCCAGCATTACGGCGGGAGGCAACGCTACTTGCAGAGAGCGGTGTTGGTCGCTGGTCTTGGGAGACCTCATAACCGACTTCCAGTCAGCCCCGGTGGAAGTCTTCAATATGGGAATCGGGGCCACCGTGCTCTCCACCAGAAGCCCCAGATACCGCTATCTGCCCAAGCCTGCTGGAATGGAGCGGGTGCAGAGGGACATTGTAGGCAAGAACTGCGACCTGCTTGTAATCGCCGAGTTCTCAGTCAATGACGCAATGACCGGCACTCCGGTTGAGGCGTACAGAGAAGACCTCATAGGTGTGATTCGGGAGGTGCGGCAGTCGATAGACCCGGTGATTGTGCTTACAGGCCCGACTTACGTTGTCGACTACAACGTCGGCGGAAAGCTGACCTGTTTTGGGTCTCCCGAACTGCTGGATGAGTACAACAAGGTGATTGCGCAGGTTGCGGTCAGTGAATCATGCCTTTACGTCGACATCCTGGCGACCATGGCCGAGACGGACTGGATGGTCCACAACGATGGTATCCACCTCAGCGACTTGGGCCATCGAGTGCTCGCTGACGAGATCTTCAAGACCCTGGCTCAGAATTGCTCGTGCCTCGCGGCTCACACCAAAGAGCTGGAGACGGCCGGCACCCACCATTGGCGAGAGCCTTACGAGGTTGCCCTGATGACCGGCCCTGGCGAGCCGTTCCTTGAATGATCCTCGGTTTCCGCCGTCGTCCGAAGGCCGCGCCGCCGGACGCCTCTGCAACCGTGCCTGTGGCCAAGCGCCGAACACTGGAACATCCCCCGTGGCTAAGTCGTCTGGTATGTATGGCGGACAGGCAAAAGACGCCCGAAAAAAGTCGAAATTGCCTGTTGACTATATTGACACCATGTTGTAACATACTATTGCAATGATGCCTTCGGTGACCGAGGTTGTTGGTGTCACAACTCAACTGGCCAGGGAGGTGGATGCCTTTGTAGATGCCGGGTTGTGCGATCTGGGCGAACGGATTATGTAATACCCGCCGGTGGCTCAGATAGAGGTTTGAAGTTAAGTCGTGTCATAACTGGAAAGGGAGGATGAATCACGTGTTCACTAGAAAATCCGCAAGAGGTTTCACACTTATCGAACTGCTCGTCGTGATAGCCATCATAGCTATCTTGGCAGCGATCCTGTTCCCGGTCTTTGCGAGAGCTCGAGAGAAGGCCAGGCAGGCTAGTTGTATGAGCAACCTGAAGCAGGTTTCTCTCTCGATGCTGCAGTATGTCCAGGACTGGGACGAGACTATGCCCAGGTTCTTCATCGCTTCAGACGGATACGCCGGCTACTGGACGGCGAAGATCATGCCATACATCAAGAGCTTGAATGTGCTTTATTGCCCAACATTCGGCAACAATCAGGACCTGTTCTACGCCGCCAATACCTGGGCGCCGTACGGCTCCAACTGGACTGTCACCGACGTTAACGGCCGCGGACCTTACTGGCCCACCTACGGCACGGCCTACGGTATGAACTGTGGAGCGCACGGCTCTGCGCTCGCAGCGTTCGTGGAACCGGCCGCGACCCCTATGCTGGCTGACTGCTACGACCATATCGGCAACACGTGGTACGGCAGCTTCTCCATATACTACCCGGGCGAAGCCTATATGGGCACCAGCGGCACGGGCATCGATTATCGCCACACCCTGGGCGCGAACTATGCGTTCATGGACGGTCACGTGAAGTGGTTCTATCAGGGACGCGAAGCGGAGTTCCGCTGGCAGCCCTAGTCAGAATTGGCGATCTTGTGTGATGGCTTGACGCCGGAACACAAAACACAGTAGATACGGGCATGCTGAAACGAGCTTGGAGCTTGGGGCAGCATGCCTTTTCCTTGTTTCGACTTCCTGCCACAGAGACTGCGCTTGCATAGGCCTCCGGTTCCCCCGATATTCCCCACTCGCTCCGTTGACTATATTGACACGGTGTTGTAACATACTAATGCAACGGGGCTGCGGATACTGTCTGGTCTCGCGTTGCTGCGACTCCATTGGTCAGTGCGTTTTCAGCAGTTCATGTTCCTGGACACCTCCGGGAGCTATCAAGCGAGGGTTAACGTGGCAAGCATCAGAAGATTCCCTTTCCAACTACTGCTGGCGGCGCTTGTGTCGCTGACTGCTTCCATCTGGCCGGCTGCTGCAGCCATCGCCTCGGACTCCTGGCAAGACCCCTCCAACCGCGCTGTCCTCAAGAACCAGTCGATGGAAGCGACATTCCAGGCGGGGCAGCTTTGCGAACTGCAGAACCTCTCGGACGGCAGTGTGCTGCTAAGTGTCGACCCGGCCCAGATTCCCTCCAGAATTCCTCTTTTCGGCTCTTCTTCCATTGACCTGTCCGCGTGCGCGGTGCGGCAGACCCTTGTCAAGAACACTCTCACCACAACCCTCACTGCCAACGACGGTTCTATCTGGACTCTGGAGTGGAAGATTGAGCCAAAGAAAGGCGACCTGGTACTGAACTCGTCGTTCAAGGCGAACAAGCCAATCGACGAGATGAGAGTGCTGTTTTTTGGCGCTGACATCGCCACCCGGCAGCTTGTGTGGGTGGATAATGTGGGGATATCGAATGTGGCAAAGTCGCCAGCCGTCGGGCCGATAGCGCTTGGGAACCCGATTAGGGACAGCGCTCCCAACGTTTTCGTCCACCCGCTGGTAGCCCTGTTTCAAGGCAGCGGCTCGGGCTGGTTTGTTGAGGGGCGAGATGAGCGCATCGGGCCGTCCTGCCTGATGATATATGGGACCGGCGACAAGGCCAATCTCGGTATGACACGCAAGTTCACAGCCCCTGCCAATGAAGCTAAGATGTATGAGATCAGGTTCCGGACATACGACCGGCATTGGGCGGACGCAGTTGATCCATACACTCAGTGGCTCCAGACGGGCGCGGGACTCATGCCTCTGGACAAGCTCCCCCGATCGATCTCGTTCGTGAAGAACATAACCAACCAGACCTACATCCGAGCCAGCGATTTTGCCAACCTGGACAGGTTCGCCAAGGATTTGGATCCCAAACGCACATTCCTTGGCAGGATGCCTATCTACCGCAAGTACCAGGTAGACTTCAATTACCCGGACTACGAACCCAACGAGATGGCCGCAAAATGGATACGCCAGGCAGCAGATATGGGTTTCCACGTCGGCCCGTGGTACAACACCTATGGGATCGCCGAAAGTAAGAAAGACCTCCTCAAACTCTTCCGTCCGGGCCTCCTGCCCATCGGCAGGAATGACAAGGGCGAGGAGATATTTGACGGTGTCCGAGGCTACACCATCCCCATGATCTACTGCTCACCCGCCTACAAGCCCTGGCGGGACTATCTTATTGCCCAGATGAAGGGAGCGATAGATTGCGGGGCGGATGTGGTTCACCTTGACCAGGCGCAGTCCCCCTGTGGGCCATTTATGGTGGATGGTGTCAACGGGATCGAGGGCGAACTGCTCCTGATGAAGGAGATAATGGAGAAGTACCCGGGGGTGGCTGTGGAGACGGAGCAGGTCAACCCCATGACCGCCAAGTACGGCAAGCTCTGCATCATCCAGATGCCTCTCGGACACCCGCTCTCCGGTTACATCTACCGCAAGTTCGTCAAGATTTGCCCCGACAGCTACACCTCCAGCCCCATGTTCGAGTCACTGCTGGACGCCGTGCAATCCTATGGTTTCATGCTCCCCAGTGGCTTGCCGGGTTCACCGGACAGCGATGGCTTCTGGGCTGAGTATGCCAGGGCATTCCAGGACTACTCTCTCGTCCCGGATGTTCGCCTTCCCCACACGGAGTTCACAACCTACACCGGCGGGTACGGCGGAGTGGTTCCGGTCCAAGATTTCGATATGCCTGCCGAAGGAATCAAGCTTTTCGGATACCGAGGCAAGAACGGCGTTACGGCCTATTGGGAGAAGCACAAAGGCAAGCGGGGGTTGGTGGTATACGAACCTGGCAAGGAGCCGAAGTGGGTGGGGACGGTGCACTACGGCGTGACCGAATGGTCCGGCGGTGGCGGCCTGAAGAACTACATCATCTACAACAACGGCAAGACGCTCGCTCTTAATCCGACTATTGCCTACTACTTCGACACAACCGTTGCCACGCCGGAGAACGCCTTCCACGTCTTCGAAATCCCATCGGACTTCACGCCCGCCTTCGACGACTACGTGGACCGCTGGAGCGCGCCCGGCCAACGACATACCGCCGATGGGTCATTCTACTCTCTTCGAATGAGCGGGCACGGGCAGTTGGGCGTCCATATACCACAAGGCTACCAGGCGTTCCTGGATGGCAAGGAGCTGATCCCTGACCCAGCCACGCGAAAGTGCGCAGTGCAGGTCTCGGCGGAAGCAGACAACCCGGTAATGCTCATCGGGTTCAGGAATACCGACAAAGAGTTGGATGGGCTGTGGGTAGAACTCCCGTGGCAGGTTCCGGCAAACCAGCGTTCCTGGCACCTCTCGCGGCACAATCTGATGGATAACCTCATCGACGGCCCCAGCCGCCTATTGAAAGATGGCGATGGGTTCTTTAACCACGTTGCCGGTATGGGAGTAATCATCGGACAATTCCCCGAAGCAAAGAAGATCCGCCTGCAAGGAGCGTGGGGAATGCGGCACGAGGTGGTGGATACAGTGGGTGACGGCGTGATAAGGATCAACGGCCAGGAAGTCCTGAGAATGAAGCCCGGCCGACAACCGTTCCCGCTGCAGTGCTTTGATGTAGACGTGACGAAGTTTGCCGGTCAGCACGTCGCGATGGAGTTCCTAACAGACGGCAAAGTCCACGGAGACAGCGCCGCGGACTGGTACACCCCGCAGGTGATTGTGGAGAGGTAAGTAGCTCCCTCTCCCCGCTGGGAGAGGGCTGGGGTGAGGTTCCTTCCACGTCACAATATCGATTGATGTTACGCTTGAAGAACCGCCCCTAACCCCCTCCGGCGCGGAGGGGGAACGCTGCTCCCTCGCCCACCGCAGTGGGAGAGGGCTGGGGTGAGGGACTTCTGACGTAAGATTGTGCAGATTTGGCAGGTGAAAAGAACCGCCCCCTAGCCCCCTCCTGGCGTGGAGGGGGAAGTGGTTTGAAAGGTGAGGTATACAATGAACACGCATACCCTTACAATACTGGGACTGGTGATTGTTATGAGTGTTGGATGCTTGTGCGCCTGCAGTGGGGCTGATTTCCCGAAATGGCCTGTGAGGAATGGGGACTTTGTCTACAGCCAGGGTTGGGGTTTCCCGACAGACTGGAGCCCCGCCACCAACTCGGGTAAGCTCAATTTCACGATGGACCCTCTCGGCCAGAACCTTGGCACGGCTATCTCAACAGCGATGATCGAGACTGTTGAGGCGGGCAGCGGATACTACTACCAGTATCTGTTCCTGCTGGGGGGCAAGCACCGATTGAGCTGCGAGGTTTCCGGGACCGATGGCGCTCAGGCTCAGATCACCCTCACCTCCGGGAGCGACCGCTTTGGGTCTGAACTGGCGACAGTTGGCAGCGAGTGGAAGCTCCTGCAAACGGACATCCAGGTGCAGACCGGCGACGCTTCTGTCTCCATTATGTCCCAAGCCACGGCGGGTCAGAAGGTCAAGTTCAGGAACGTCAGGATAGATGCTGTGAGCCTGGACTCCTCAGTTGTCCCCGTTGCCGGCGGCGCGAGCATAGGTGGGATTGTGCTGCCCGCAGACCCCACGCCTGCGGAGCAATACGCGGCTTACGAGCTCCAGAAGTACATCGCCAAGATGACCGGGCACATCCCCGGGCTGAAAGGGCGTGACAAGACGTTTGCCGGAGCGATGGTCTACATTGGCCGGGCTGCCACTGGCCAGAAGACGAAGCTCTCGAAGCTACAGGAAGACTCCTACGTGCTCTACTGGCAGGGCAACCGGATAGACCTCGCCGGGAAAGCGGACCAGGGCACTCTGTACGCCGTCTACGACTTCCTCAAACAGCAGGGCTGCAGGTGGGTGGTTCCGGGCAGCATCGGCGAGATTGTGCCCGCGCGGAAAACCCTTGCCAAGCTCAAGAGCAAGCTGGAGTCGCCGGATTACGAGTGCCGTGGAATAATGCAGATGGCCCAAGACTTCAACCCCGGCGGTGGGGAAGAGTTCGGCTGGATCGCCATCAATATCGAAGACTACTTCGACTGGTTCCTGCGCAATCGGATGAATGCCTTCTGGCTGGGCAGCACCGAAAGCTATGATTTCGGAGCGCACCGGGGACACGGTTGGGTGCAGATGCTCAACCACTCATACGGCAGCACGGTGGCGCCCAACGAGAAGTATTTCAAGGATCACCCCGACTGGTATCCCCTGATCAACGGCAAACGCGAACCGATGTGCAAGATTCCTCCGGGGTTCTGCAACCAGCTCTGCATCTCCAATAAGGGCCTCAGGGATTACACGGTAGACCTGATCCTTGACCACTTCAAGAACAACCCAAACTCGCGGGCATTCCCGCTTAGCCCGATGGATGGCCCCAGCCTCTGGTGCGAGTGCGATGAGTGCAAGAAGCTCGACCCGCCCGGTATCGACTGGTCCAAGCACGCCACGGAAGGGGCCGTGGAGGGTATGACCGACCGGGCGCTCAACTACGCCAACGAAGTGGCCGAGAGGGTCTCCAAAGTATACCCGGACAAGTACATAGAGATGTACGCCTACGGTTACACTCTCAGCCCGCCCAAGCGGGAAAAGGTCCACAAGAACGTATTCATCAAGTACGCCAACCTGGGTAATCGGGGTTCCGGGCCGCTGGGTCTGAGCCTGATGGAGCCGGATGAGACAGGCTCTCGCGCTGCGCCGAAGCGTTACAGGTGGGCAGACTGGCGCGAGCAGTTGGAGGGGTGGAAGAAGGCCGGCGCGACCATGGCCTACTACAATTACCTGGAGTTTGTGCATCCCGACCTGACGCTCTTCTGGTTCTACAGCAACTCAGACGTCCTTCGGAACCTGAACCGTCACTACAACTGCCGGATACTGATGGGGGAGAACGAAAACAACGTAATGATCTCCACCGTCCTCTACAATATCATTTTCCAGACGGTGTGGGACGTTGACACCGACTACAAGGCTGTGATGAAAGACACCTGCGACGCATACTACGGCCCGGTGGCAAAGGAGATGCTTGCTTACAACAAGATGATGGACGAAGCCATTATCAGCAGTACCGCCTACACCGCCGAGGACTACCGGCCCTGGGATCACGTCGATATCCCTCTTGCCACGCTTGAAAAGGGCAGGGCAATGCTGGAGGCCGCAGCGGAGAAGGTGAAAGACGACAAGAACCTCGCCAAGCGCATCGCCTACGCCCAGGTAGGACACGGCTACCTTACCTACGTCGCCGCTCTGTATGTGAAGGACAAGAACCCGGCCACCCGCGACATCGCAAAGACCGCGTTCGACCTTGCCAACTCCACCAGGCTTCAGCACTACATCAGGGTCAAGTATCCCAGCGTCCAGCAACTGAAGACTTTCTACTATCCTCCGGTTATCGAGGAGAAGTCTATTCTCCTGCAGCTTCCGGACCAGTGGCAGTTCAAAACAGACCCTGACAACAAGGGCCTTACTGAGAAGTGGTTCGAGGGTCAGCCGGATGCCTCGTGGAAGCCCATCAACATAACCAAGGATTGGACTGCCCAGGAAGCCGGCGCGGGGTATCATGGGGCAGCCTGGTACTCCATCGACTTCAGCCTTCCGGCGGACAAGATCGATGGCTCGAAGCTGGCTATCCAGTTCGGCGCTGTGGATGGCTATGTGGATGTCTTCCTGGACGGCGTGAAGATCGGCGAACAGAAGGCGGACGTTGGAGTGATGTGGGACAAAGCGTTCAACATCCCGTTGCCTGCCAACCTGGTTACCTCCGCATCCCACCGGCTGGTGGTGAGAGTTAGCAAGGACAACTTCGCCGCTGGAATCTGGCAGCCGGTAAAGATCGTCAAGTCGGAGTGAGAGCATAGGACTGACGGGGGCGGCTGAGAGAAGTTGGGAGTGAAGTGCTGTATGCGTGTTGTTCCGGCGTGCTGGCTTGTGGTGGTCTTGTTCGGCGTGCTTGCGAGCGCGTCGGCCCTTTCTTCCGACTGGCGCAGCCCGTCGAACAGGGCAACGCTCAGGAACAAGCGCGTTGAGGCTGTGGTCCAGGCCGGTCAGCTCATGCGGCTGAAAGACCTGCTGAGCGGGGAGGTGTTGTTATCGGTCAATCCAGCCGATATCCCATCGCGCCTCCCGCTCTTCGGCCAAACCGGCATCGATCTGGACTCCTGCACTGTGAAGCAGACTGCGACTCCCAAGGCGGTCCGCACGACCGTTACCGCCCAGGACGGCGCTGTCTGGTCGCTGGAATGGCGCATTGAGACGGGTAATGGCGACCTGATCCTCAACTCGACTGTCACAGCTCCCAAGCCCATTGATGAGATTAGGATAGTCCTCCTCGGCGCTAGTCTCGATAGCCGCAGGCTTGTTTGGGTGGACAGCAACGGTGTATCCCGTGTGGTGACTGGCCCCAGCACCGGCTGCATCATCGGCAACCCCGAGACAGACGGCTCCCCGCAGCGGTTCGTCCATCCGCTTGTGGCTTTGTTCCAGGGGAGGAAGTCCGGCTGGTTCATCGAAGGCCGCGACCCACGAGCCGGGCCGTCGTGTGTTATGTTTCAGGGCACGGGTGGGCAAGTCAATATGGGGTTCGATAAGCGCATTCCCATGCCATCCAAACAGGCCAAGATGTATGAGATACGGATTCGCACATACAAAGGCCAATGGGCGGATGCAGTCGACCCTTACGTGCAATGGCTGGAAGATGGCGCGGGATTCCTGCCTCTGGACAAGCTGCCCAAGCCCATAGCGTGGGTCAACAGCATCACCAACCAGACTTACATCCCCCCCGGCGATTTCGCCAGCTTGGACCGCTTCGCCAAAGTCCTTGATCCCAGGCGCACCTACCTGGGCAGGTTGGGGGAGTTCCGTAACCACACCATAGACTCCTGCTACCCCGACTACACAGTCAACGACGTCGCCAGGAAGTGGTTCGGCAAAGCTAAAGAGATGGGCTTCCACTGTGGCCCCTGGTACAACACCTTCGCCGTTTCCATGGGCTTTCCGGAACTGATAGAGCGCTTCAGACCGGGCTTTATGGTCACCGGCAAGGACGCGAGCGGCAATGATACCTACGATTCCATCGAAGTCCAGCCGCCTCTTAACCGATGCTCCCCCGCCTACAAGCCCTGGCGGGATTACCTGATCGCGCAGATGAAGGATGCCATCAACGCGGGAGCGGACACTGTCCATCTCGATGAAGTCCAGACCCCGTGCGGTGCGCAGTTGGTGGATGGAGTCACCGCAATCGAAGGCGTCAGGCTGCTGATGAAGGAGATCACGGCCAGGTATCCGGGGGTGGCGGTGGAGTCCGAGCAGGTCAACCCGATGACGGCCAAGTATGCCAAGATTGCCATCACCGCCCAGCCTCTGGGCCACCCGCTTTCGGGCTACATATACCGCAGATTCGTGAAGATAGTCCCGGATGGCTCCACGTTCAGCCCGACCGACGAGAAGATGATGGACGCGGTGCAGTCCTATGGGTTCATCTGGCCGGGAGCCAACCCTGACAACGAGAAGACCTGGGTGCAGATCGCCAAAGCGTTTCAAGACTACTCGCTCCAGCCCGACATCCGCCTGCCGCGCACAGAGGCGACAACTTACGAGAACGGCGTGTTCCCGGTCTACTCACCCGAAAGCCTCGCAGCCGGGCAGCGACTCTTCGGCTACCGTGGCAAGAACGGTATCACTGCCTACTTCGAGAAGCGCAAGGACAGACGTGGACTGGTGGTATACAAGCCGCTCGTTGAGCGAAGTCGAAACGAGCAGCCCCAATGGATTGGCACCCTTGCCTGCGGCGTTACCCAGTGGTCCGGCCCCGGCTATCTCAAAGACTGGCTGATCCACAGCAAAGGCACAATGCTCGCCCTCGATCCCGGCACAAGCTACTCGTTCGACGAGAACCTGTCCCTGCCCGAAACCGGCTTCCACGTCTTCAGCGTCCCGGCTGATTTTGCCCTCTGTCGTGACCCGTTCCTGGACTACAAGGGCCAGCCGGGTCAGCGGAACACGTCAGACGGCTCGTTCTACTCGGTGAAGATGGCAGGTCACGGCGAGCTGGGCGTGTATGTGCCCGATGGATACCTGGCCTATCTTGACGGCAGACCACTTGCCATCGACCCAACCACTCGCACATCTACCGTGCACATATCCGCGGCCCCTGAGAAGCCGTCGACCCTGATTGCGTTCAGGAAAACCGACGTCAACCTGGCCGGCCAGTGGATCGATCTTCCGTGGCAAATACCGGCCAACCAGCGAGAGGGCTATATGGTCAAGCGCTCCGACGGCAGCGGGTTCTTCAACCACGTTGCGGGGGTGGGGCTGATAGTTGGCAGGTTCGCCAGCGCCGCCAGAATAAGGCTCCAGGGCACATGGGGAATGGAAGCCGGGGTTGCCTATGGCACTGTCGGCGACGGGGTGATCCGTATCAACGGCCAGGAAGTTCTCCGCCTCCAGCCCGGTAGCGGCCCGCCATACCCCTTGAGAGCATTCGATGTCGACGTAACCCAATTCGCGGGCCAGTACGTAGTAATGGAATTCCAAACAGACGGCAAAGTCCGAGGCTTCGGCCCCGCCGACTGGTTCTCGCCACAGATTATCCTAGAGAACACCTGAATTCTCTCTCCCGGGGGAGAGAGTTAGAGAGAGGGCGCTACCTACCGCTGAGCGCATACGTTCCAGCACACGAACAAACCCACACGACACTTGAGAAGCAGACCTCAACCAGACTTGGCAGGCGGTAGGTCCCTCACCCAACCATCCCCGGAGGTGGGCGAGGGCTTTTGGCTCCCAGTGCGGTGGGCGTGGCAGTAACCACCTGGCCTACTTCTCAACAACAATCCGCGAGTTGACCCAGTCCGCTGCTGCTCCGCTCACCACGCCGTCTGAGATCACTTCCATCAGCACATCCTGACCGGCGTAGGCGGAGATGTCCGCATCGAAGTCGCGCATCTGGTACGGAGGGCTGCCGGCAGGAACTCGCAGCGCTTGGGTGCCGTTGATGACCACAACCCCATCCCCCGGCGCGCTGGTAGTGGAACTGACTATGTATGACCCCTGCAGCCGAATGCTCCTGGCCTGGGGAAGCTTGCCGATGAATATCGCAAAGGCGCCTGCGTTCATGTGCAGGCTGGTGCCGCTGGCTACCACGGGTTTTGCCACGTCCGCCGACCTCTGCCAGGGGAGATCGAGCCACTTGCCGACCAGTTCGGTATTCGACCTCTTGTATGCCAGGAGCATCGACGGTTTCTCCCCAGCCGCGTCCTGTGCCTGCGGTTCATCTGCTTTCAGTTCGATGTGGTAGCTTGCATAATTGGACTTCGCCAGAGAGGCGTTGATGGTGGCCGAAGCCATCTTGATCGTCCGGTCTACATCGAGTTTCCGCCCGTCCAGATAGACGTCGTATTCGTCCGGCACAAACATTGTCATATTCCCGTGCCCCGCGAATGCGACTTTGAAGAAAGAGTCGTCCTTTCCCACTTCCTGAGACTCGCACCTCTGGCCGCCCGGGCAGCCGACGTAGTCGTCAGGGATTCTGGTGATATGGAAGCGGGTAGGGGACCGGTTCACCGTCTCGTCGAATATGTAGGTGTTGCTGGGGTCCAGGCCGTACAGCGTGGTATCGTCGTATATGAGCCAGTCCCTGTACAGCTTGTAACTCGCCCAAACTGGAACGCCCGGCCCGCTCCAGCTCTTTATGCCGAAATGGCTCGTGGCGACCCACTGGGGCGCTTTTCCAGATTCGTAGACAACCAGCCCACGCCTGTTTGCGTGCTTCTCGAAGTAAGCTGTCACCCCATTGCTGCCCCTGAGGCCGAAGAGCTTCTCTCCTTCGGGCGGCGCCGGTTCGTTGTATACGGCAATGACGCCGCCGGTGGGATGGTTTCCGAAGACAGTGAACTGCTTGCGCGGAAGGCGGCCGTCAGGGACAAGATCGTACTTCTGGTAAGCCTGCGAGATGTGGTCCCAGTTATCGCCATTCACCCGGCCTGCCCCTGGAAGCATATAGCCCCAGTAGTCGAACGCGTCCAAGAGGTTGGACTCCTTCGGCCCGTACATAATCCCTTCTGGAACTACCTTCACATATCGTTGGAAGATATATCCAGCCAGCGGATGCCCCAGCGGCATCTGGCTCAGCGCAAACTTGCCGTACTTGGCGGTGAGCAGGTTGAACTGCTCTGTCTCAACAGCCACATGCGGATAGGTCTGCAGCGTTTCCCGCATCAGGGCCAGCATCCCTTGTATGCCGTCTACTCCATCAACCACGTACTTCCCCGTAGAAGTCATGGATTCATCAAGATAGATAACGTCCACGCCTGCGTCCACGGCATCCTTCATCTGGGCAATCAGGTAGTCGCGCCAAGGCTTATATGCTGCCGAGCACCGAATCAACCGGCCCTCGTAGATAGACTGGTAGGTGTCATTGCCGTTGGCATCCTTGCCGGTCACTGCAAAGCCCGGTTTGAAGTGCTCGACAAGCTCCGGGAACTCAGTCCCCACGCCATTGCAGTTGAAATGGAGCCCCACGTGGAACCTAAGCTCCCGAACGCGCCTCACCCACTTCTTCGCTTCATCCGTGAGGCGGTAATCGGGGTATCCGACATCGAATGAGTAAGGGCGGAAATTGCCCTGTCTGCCTATGAAAGTCTTCTTGGGGTTCAGGTACTTGGCCTTGGCTTCCAGGGTGTCGTAGTCTCCAACGTTGACATACGCCTGGGTCCTGATGTCTCTCACCCACGACTGCCCCTTTGGGAGTTTGTCTATCGGAACGAACCCCGCGCCCTTCTCGAGCCACGAGATGTACGGGTCTACCGCGTCTTCCCAGTGGCCTTTGTATGTGCGGATGCGAATCTCGTAGAGATCCGGGTTCTGCTTGGCGATCGGGAACATGCGAGTCAGACCGATGTTGACGGTGTCACCGAATCCCTTAGCCATCAAGTTCGCCGGACCCGGCCTGGGGTCGCGCCCCTCGATGAACCAGCCGGAATCCTCAGCCTGGAACAACGCCACCACGGGGTGAGGGTAGGCGGCGGGCGTTCCATCCCTCTGGGGATCGCCGATCTGGACATCGTTCCACGGCGCGCGCACCACGTTTCCTGCGCCGTAGGCATTTATCGTGACCAGCGCGTTATCTACTATGCCGCATCCGAAGAGCGTGTATCGTATCTGGCTGATGGGCTTTGCCGTGGTCGATGAAACCCGCAGGACAAGATCGCCCCTGCCTTTCTCTATGGACCACTTCATCCGCAACTCGTCGCCGTTTGGCAGTCTGTAGATTGTAATCACCGAATTGCCGGAGGCCTTGTTGGTGACTTGGCACGTATCCAGATCAGTGGGTATAGCATCGAAGATCAGCAACTGCGACGGCAGTCGCCCAGGGTCGACAGACTGCAGCATCTTGCCCGTTGTCCGGTCCTTCAGAGAGCAGATCATCCCCGATTGGAATACCGCCTCCATTGCGCTGTTCTTCAGAACCGCACGGTTGGATGGGTCACGCCACGACGAAGCGTTCGCGGGTCGCGTGAGCAACACAATGCATATCGCTAGAGCCAGGACAGAAAGCATCGATATAGTAACAAGCCTCGTGTTTGAGTTCACTGTCTTGTCTCTCCATCAGGTAGAAATCGCTGTTGGATCAGTCCTCGACTATACTATGCCATCGCGCCGATATAGTCAACGAAAAAGTGTTGACTATGTTAGTGGTATCGCGTAACATATTAGCTATCCAGCGCCCACCATGCAGGGCGTTTCTTGCGGAAGAGCAGAGGAGTCGCTGATGAGGCTGGCTAAGGAACCCAAGCGCAGTACCGAGATCAAGTACATCAACCCGGAGGTTCCGACAGTGGGGCTGCCGGAGTATAGGGGTCAGAGATACCAGGCGCAGGTTCCGGATACTCTGGACCTCGCCCACCGCGCTGCGCTGGCTATCAACGGGATGACCGGCCCAACCGATTCCGACGCCGACTACGAGATATACTGGCAGGCCGCTTTCCTCAACAACCCACCATATATGATCCAGACGTTCAACGACCACTGCCAGGTCAAGTTCCACGAAGCTCTGCCCCTTATGAGGCTCGCCAGCGGCAGCGACCTCAACGATCACGTAGACCAGCGGTGGATGGAAGTAGTCATGCAGATGCAGGGTCCTGATGGGCTTCTGTACTACCCTCTGGTCGGGCGCCCCTGGGGAAAACACGGCGACTCATGCCCTGTCTACGGCGAAATCCCCGAGATAGGCGACCACTTCACCGAACCCTTCGCTAACGGCAGGTTGCTGGGCGCGATTGCGGTCTACTACAAGCTTACCGGCGACGAGCGCTGGAAGCAGATGGGCGAGCGGATAGTCGACCGACTGGCGGAGGTTGCTGTTCACAAAGAAGCCGAGGTGTTTCGGCATTTGAGTGGAGCCTGCGGAACGGAAATGCCGAAACATGAGCCAGACGATGACATTGCCTACTTCACCAAGCCTGTCTACGCAGTGGGTGAAGTGTCGGACCCCGATGTGGTCTTCGACGCATGGACAGGTGTTTGTTTCGCCAACGTCCCCACCGGTTTGTCGCAGTTCTACACAATTACCGGATATGAGCCGGCTCTGAAGCTTGCAGGGGAGTTGGCGAGGTTTGTCAGGCATAAGGGTGGACTCTTTGACTCCGAGGGCAGGTTCATTGGAGCGCGAATGCACTTCCACGGCCATACCCTGGCATTGGTAGCCATGCTGCACTACGCGATGGCTGCGCAGGACTGGGAGATGGTCCAGTTTGTGCGACGGGGCTTTGAGTTTGCCAAGATGAATATGATCAATCTGGTCGGCTATGCCCCGGAACTCATTACCCCCAACGAGTGGGAGACTTCGGAGATATGCTCGGTTGCCGATATGATCACTTTGGGAGTCAATCTCACGCTGGCCGGTGCCGGAGATTACTGGGACGATTTCGACCGGTGGCTTCGTAACCAGTTCGCCGAGGGCCAGTTGACCAGGACCGACTGGATTAATGATGCCGTTAAGGACCTGCCGCATGGCTTGAAGGGCATACTGAGCAAGTGGATGCCTGTCGATCCCATTCCTGCTACTGAGGACGTTCCTGAACGTAATATCGGCGGGTTCGCCGCCTGGCCTTCAATGAATGACCTGCAGCGAGACATAATGGACGGCCTGAGCCTGTGCGCCTGCTGTACCGGCAACGCCTCCCGCGCCATTTATCACGTCTGGGAAAACACTCTTACATACGGCGACGGCAAGCTCAAGGTCAACCTGCTCCTCAACAGAGCTTCGCCCTGGGCGGATGTGGACAGCTACATCCCCTACGAGGGCAGAGTCGATATCAAGGTCAAGAAGGCCTGCGAGCTGTCTGTGCGAATTCCCGAATGGGTTGCGCCGAAGCAGACGCGGTGCCAGGTAGACGGGGTAGACCGGCTCTTGTCGTCTGAAGGGCGCTATGCCGTTGTTGGCAGTGTCAAGGTTGATGATGTTGTGTCGGTCACTTTCCCAATCTTCGAGCGCACCAGTGTGGTGAACCTTGCGGAGATATTCCCGGGTCTGCCGGAGGGTGAGCAGTACATCTACACAGTCACCCGCAAGGGCAATGATGTGGTGCACATAGACCCGCCGGGCAAGCACTGCCCGCTATACCAGCGCGAACACTACCGCGAGAACAAGGCCCGTTTCAAGACTGTCGAACGCTTCGTGGCTGAAAGCCCGATAGAGTGGTAGCTATGCAGGTCAGTGAGTTGCCGATAGGAAATGAACCGAAAGCCCTTGAGTTCGGCCACTTCCCGACCCGGTTTCAGGCGGTAGTCTGGCGGAACTGGGAGATGGTTCCGCCTGCAACTCTCGCGCGCGTTCTGAGAACCGACGAGGCCACCATCCTCGGCCTGGCGGCAGATATGGGCCTGCGGGTGCCTCCGATGGTCAACCCCCGCTGGCTGGAGCGGGGGTATGTCACGATCATCCGAGCCAATTGGCACCTCCTGCCCTACGGCCAACTGCTCGATCTTCTGGGTTGGGATGCGGACCGCCTGGCGTACGTATTGCGAGAGGAAGACTACCTCTGGATCAAGCTGGGATTGCACAAACCCCGCGTTGACCCGGCAGCATACCGCGAGTTGACCGCTTCCGAGCAAGACCGCACCCGCCATATCCGCGAGACCGTCGAGCGCATGTTCCCAGACATGCAGGAGCCGGACGAAGACGAGCGGTTCGGCTTTCTTGATGGGTTTGGAGAGAATGCCTATGCTTCGGCAGGCTTTTCGCGCCGAAGCACTACCACGAACAGCGTCGGGGTGAAAAGCGTCCCGACGCATAGCGACCTGCCAATCCGCCCCTTCGATCTGCGTTTCCTCTACTCATACAGCGCCGTCTACGGCGACTCGCTTCTCTACCCATCGCTGGACCCCTACCCGAATGGAATGCTCGCCCGACTGGCGGCGATGGGAGTCAATGCAGTCTGGCTGCCGGTGATTCTCTACCAACTCTACCCGTGGAAATTCGGGGATTTCTCCGAAGGCTGGGAGAAGAGGCTGGAGTCGCTGAGAGAACTGACCCAGCGCGCGGCCCGATTCGGCATTTCTGTGATGCTGTATCTCAATGAACCTCGCTATATGCCGATGGCATTCTTCAATGATCACCCGGAGCTTCTCGGAACTCGGGAAGGCGAGATCGGTTCGATGTGTACGTCGACGCCCGAGGTGAAGGAACTGCTGCGGGACGGCTGCGCGTGGCTCTTCAAGCAGGCGCCTCTTTTGGGCGGGGTTTTCACGATCACAATGTCCGAAAACCTCACCAACTGCTTCTCCCACGACTCCCGCAAACAGCCCGACTGGGCCGACTGCTCCACCTGTACCCGCATCAGCGAGTGCAAGTCCGACATGTGCCTGTACGGTGCCCCCAACTATACAAGCTGCCCCCGCTGCACAGGTCGCAAGACCGCCGAGGTGATAGCGGAGGTCAACAGGCTCATCGCCGAGGGCGTTCACAGCGTCACGCCCGAGGCTCCTGTGATCGCGTGGGACTGGGCGTGGAGCCCGGAGTGGGACCACGAGGCGGTGGAGCTTCTGCCGGAGGATGTGTGGCTGATGTGCGGCAGCGAATGGGGGCTGCCTACGTGCGTCGGCGGAATTGCGGGGTCGGTGCGGGACTATTCGATGTCCAAGCCAGGACCAAGCCCGCGTTCTCTGGCGCTTTGGGAGCACGCACAGCGGCGAGGCCTGAAGACTGCGGCAAAGATTCAGGTCAACACCACATTCGAATGCAGCGCTCTGCCTTATCTGCCGGTGCCGGACCTGGTCGAGGAGCATCTGGACAAGCTGGAGAAAGCGGGAGTCAACGGCCTTATGCTTAGCTGGACCCTCGGCGGCTACCCCGGCGGCAACATGATCCTGCTCCGCCACAGCGTGGAGCCGTTGGCCGATTATGATTACGGGGCTGCAAAGGATGGTGTCCGCGCGGCCTGGCGCGAGTTCGCTGAAGCATTCAGGGAGTTTCCATTCTGCGCTCCGGTGGCTCACAACGCTCCACAGAATGTAGGGCCAAAGAACCTGCTTTTCGCTGAGCCTACCGGGTACAACGTCACCATGACAGGTTTTCCCTACGATGACCTCCCAAGCTGGCGTTCATACTATCCTGAGGACGTGTTCGAGGGGCAGTTCAAGAAGATGAGCGAGGGCTGGAAACGCGGCCTGGATATCATCGCCGAAACCGCTCCGACAGTGGACGAGGCCGACCTCGACACGTTCGACGACCTGCAGCGCATAGCGACTGCCGCCTACTGCCACTTCCGCAGCACATACCTGCAGGTTGCCTTTGTCAGGAGGCGTGGCAAGACCGATGACGCGTCTCGCGCCGAGATTGTCGCCATTCTGGACGAAGAAACCGAGCTTGCGGTGACCCTGCATTCCATAGCTCGCCGCGATTCCCGAGTCGGCTTCGAGGCCACCAATCACTACCTCTACACCCCCAACGAACTGGTGGAGAAAACGCTCAACTGCGAGGCGGTCCGCTCGCAAATACTCACGGGACGTGCGGAGGGATGGGCGTGAACAAGCCTGGATCGATCATCAACACTCCATACGGCGAGGTCCGCATAGGGCACTTCGAGGAAGTCCTCACGATACAGGGCAGATACCTCAACGACCACTGCTTCGTTCGCAAGGGCGACGAATGGCACTTCTTCGGGATAGTAGGACGATCAGCATCTGCCACCGATGACCAGCCAAGCGGCGAGATTTCCTTCGCCCACGCCACCAGTCCCGACCTCAGACATTGGACACTCCACCCAGAAGTAATGCAGCGCACAGGCACTTGGCCGGAAGAGCATTTCGTCTTCGCGCCATACGTGATAGAAGCGTCCGTTGGTAGAGCGGAGTCGAAACCAACACCCCGCTTCCACATGCTCTACTGTTCAGACGAACTCGATGGCCGCCAGCGGATATGCCTGGCTACCTCGGATGATCTATTCAACTGGGAGCGATACCAAGGCAACCCGGTGATAATCCCGTCCCTGTTCTGGTCCAAGTGGCCTGGATTTGGCCTGGACGCGCCGGACGGGGGCTCATACGGTGGCTGCCGTGACCCGCACATCATACGCCTGCCGGACGGTCGGTTCATCGCATATTGGGTATCGCGCTTGCAGGAGAAGTTCGGCAGTAACCTGGTCTGCGTCGCGGCCTCGATATCCGAGGACCTGATCCACTGGCAGGAAGTCGGCCCGGTGTTCAGCATGAAAGCGTTTCACAGGCCGCTGACGATGGAGGTCGAGTCACCGTGTGTCGTGTTCAAACACGGCGCTTACTGGCTCTTCTTCAAGCAGGGGTGGTGGACTCACGTTGTGCGCAGCGAGTCACCTTTCGACTTCCACGGTTGTGAGCCCTTGCGTCTAGGCTACAGCCATGCGTCGGAAGTGATAGAATGGAATGGGGAGTGGTATATCACCCACTGCAAGACCGACCCGGACGACTACGCCTGCGAACGCTCAGACCTTTCCCGAGGACTTTTCATAGGAAAACTAGACTGGCCGAACGGCGGCTATCCCAGAATGGCGTATGACGTGAAGTAGATACTATGCTTCGGCAGGCTTTTTGCGCCGAAGCTAACAGTTGCGTCGGGGGAAAAAGCGTCCCGACGCATAGGCAACACACTCACGAGAGGCTATATGATCTCAACCAAAGACATACAGATCCGCGACCCGTTCATTGTGCCGGTGGAAGCCGAAGGCTTGTACTACCTCTACGGTACCACCGACGACCTGAGCGTGGTTGGCCCCGCCATTGGCTTCGACACCTACCGCAGCGCAGATCTGGAGAACTGGGAGGGGCCGTTACCCGCGTTTCGGCCTGAGCCGGGGTTCTGGTCGGATCGCGATTACTGGGCGCCGGAAGTTCATATATACCAGGACCGCTTCTACATGTTCGCCACGTTCAATGCCGAATGGGTCCACAGGGGAACGCAGATTCTGGTTTCGGACTCGCTCGAAGGACCCTTCCGGCCTCACAGCAGCGGCCCGGTTACCCCAAGGGACTGGGGATGCCTGGATGGGACTCTGCTGGTCGATGCAGACGGCGCGCCGTGGATGGTTTTCTGTCACGAGTGGACGCAGGTTCAAGATGGCGAGATGTGCGCTATCCGCCTGACTCCCGACCTCCGCGAACCCCTCGGTGATCCTATACTCCTGTTCAGGGCATCCGAAGTTCCGTGGGTCGGAGCATATCCCGGCCCAAGTGATTTCGTTACCGACGGCCCATTCTTCTACACCACAAAGACCGGCCAACTCCTGATGATGTGGTCCAGCTTTAGAGACAGGCGCTACGCAATAGGCATCGCCAGGTCGACCACCGGCAGCGTCACCGGCCCCTGGTTGCACGATGTTACGCCGCTATACGACGCGGGCGGCGGCCATGGGATGCTCTTCAAGACCTTTGATGACCGATTGATGCTCACGTTCCATTCGCCCAACGATTCACCCAACGAGCGCGCAGTCTTCGTGCCTGTGCGCGACCTTGGCAATACTCTGGAAATACTTAAAGGAGAGATTTCGTGACAGGAATCACTCTGCGCGATGCACCCGGCAACCACCGCGCGCAATACTCATCAGGCGGCGCAGTCTACGTGGAGGAGTTCCGCGACGGTCGACTTCTGGGTCGGTTCTGGTCCTCGGACGGCGTCGTAGATGAGAGCCGCTTCTGGGAGAGCCCTGCCTTTGAGCTTGCGGTCAAGGACAAGCCAACGTCCTCGGATGTCCCCGGCGCGCTGCTCTCAGATGGCTGGCGATGGGAGGGGTTTCGGGAACTGCCTGCGCAAGACGGCGACACCCGGCACGTGGTGGTCGATCTATCTCACTACCAGTACCGTCTAAAGCTTGGAATACACACCATGCTCGACGGAACCCCCATACTTGAGCGCTGGCTGGAGATCACCAACCAGTCGGATAAGCCGATTGCTATAACCGAGGTTTCTCCGTGGTGTGGGAGGCTGTGGTCCGGGGATGGACCGGTCACGCTGGGCCACGCGCTCAGGCGCGACGTCTGGTATGAAGCCTGGTTCGGCTGGACGCCGCTCCAGGAGGGAGCCAACCAGTTCAGGAACACCGAGGGACTGGTGTGGGACAGCCCCTACTTCGTGCTGCGCAATGAGTCAACCGGCGCGCACTTCTTCGGCCACCTGGCCTGGCCAGTGAACTACTCAATGGAGTTCGATAAGGCAGACGGTCTGTCATTCAAAGTCGGCCCGATTGCAACGAACACATTGCGTGTTCTCGAACCGGAGGAGACAGCCGATACTCCAGCCGTTCACCTTGGCTGCGTGCCGGACGGCTTCCACGCCGCAGTGCAGGCCATGCACGACCACATCCGCAGGTCCGTCCGCCCGCCCATCAAGCCGGAGAATGCTTACCTGTCTCAGATCATTGCAGTGGAGGACCAACTCCCGGCCGCGTACCGCGGTAAGGAGTACAATGAAGCCACCGCGAAGAAGAGTATCGATGTGGCGGCTGCGGCAGGCATCGATATCTTCATTCTCGATGGTCCCTACTGGGTGGAAACGCTTGGAGACTGGATGGTATCGAACCAGCAACGCTTCCCCAGCGGCATCGCGGCTCTGTCGGAGTATGCCCACAGCAAGGGCCTCAGGTTCGGCCTGTACGCGGAATCGGAGGGCGCGCGGCAGCCTTTCAGCGACATCGACGGCACCACACTTGGCCCCATCACAGGTTGCCAGACCTACAAGGAACACCCGGAGTGGTTTCTGAAAGACCATGTCACCTCTCCCGATATCGAGCCCCGGTACTCCTACAACCTCGCAATCCCCGAGGCGGCTGAGCATATGGAGTCTCAGATCGCGGAGATGATTCAGGGCTACAACCTCGACCTGTTCCGCCACGACTCCAACAACTTCCACCCGGACGCCCATGACTCGCCCAGGCACGGCTTCCTGGAAAACCAGTGCTGGCGGCACTACGACGGCTTCTTCCGCGCGTTCGACAACCTCCGCGCCAGGTTCCCCAAGGTTATCTTCCAGCAGGCGTGTGGAGGTGCACGAAGATCGGAACCTGGAACGGTGGCCAGGTTCCACGAGAACTTCACGGGCGACCGCGCCGGAATGCCCTATCTCTACCGGACGCTCAGCGGCTTCGGCGTGTTCCTACCGCCGGAGATACTGGTCACCGCAAACGGCATGTCACTGCCGGGGGGCCTCCCGGACGTCGACACAGTCCTGCGAGGCGCATACGCATTGGGCAACACCCCGATGATCTTCTACAACTCGGCAATCCTGCCCAAGACCGTGGAGGAGTTTAGGGCAGGCGAAATCGAGGGGTTCCAGAGGTACGCGAACCTCTACAAGATCTACGTCCGACCTATGATGCCCACTTTCAAGGTCTGGCACCACGCGCCGGTGAGCGCGACTGGCGGAGTAGAGACCGGAGACTGGTTCGCGATGGAGTTCACATCGCCGGATAGGTGCAAGGGTTGGGCGGTAGTCATCCGTCTGGACAAAGATGGCGACGGCGCATACCTGCTGAAGCCCAAAGGTCTGGATCAGGCCAGGGATTACAGAGTCACATTCGACAACACCGGCGAAACCCGCGCCATCAATGGCGCTTCCTTCAATGAGAACGGAATCGCAATCAAGCCCGAACCGGGCTGGCGCTCGGAGATGGTGTTCTTTGAGTCATGCCAGTAATATCGCAACTAAGGAGACCAAACAGATGAACCATACCATTACCTGCATACTTGGCATCGCAATTGCTGCAGTGCTCTATTGCGCCACGGGGGCGTCAGCGCAATTGGCCGACAACTCCAGCACCGCCATCAAGCCTGAGATGAAAGACTGGCGAAACTGGTCTGTACCGGTTCTTGGCGATTATGCCAGGATCACCGTTCGCCCGGCGGATTCCGAGTTTCTGAAGCTCCTGCCGCCGCTGCGGACTCCTCCGAAGTTCGACGCGGCAACTCATCAGCGTGGGGTGGCTGCGTGGTGGGGCGATTGCAGCGTGCCATTCTTCTCCGAGCAGCCTCCTACTCGGCAGGAGGTTAGCAAGAAGCTCGTGGTCAAGACAACCGCAGGTGAGATCGAGCCTCTGATTCTCGGGTTGTGGGGTATCAAGGATGTGGGTCAGGTGACCCTCGATCCCAGACGCTGCCCATTCCCGGTAACTGCTAGAGTGGTCGAGTTCCGCCCTCGCAAAGCGCCCGGCGACTACAATGGCGACAGCGTCAAGGGCGCCAGAACGGTCGGGTTCTCATCATATCTGCCAAAAGCCAACGCCGCCGAGGTGAAGCAGGACCAAAACACCGTTTTCTGGCTACAGGTCAGCATACCGTCCGACACGAAGCCAGGCAAGTATAACGCATCTGTGAGCCTCACGCTGTCCGGCTCCGGCCAGACAGTCGAAGCGCCGTTTGCGATAGATGTTCTTGACTTCACGCTACCGCCGGCGAAGGCTGCTTTCGGTATGTACTTCAGGCCCGTGGCCGACGAGTTCCTTCCTGCCGCTTACCGCACCCCCGAGATGATGCGCCTGTATTGGCGCGACATGGCGGAGCACGGGATGACCAGCGCCACACTGTACAATAGCTCTGGAAACCTGTACAACGAAGAAAACAAAGCCATCTTTGAAGGCCATCCGGACGTCCGGACCATCAAAGATATGATGGCGGACGGACTGGTGCGCAAGGATATCCCGATAATGCTGCTGGGCAGGATGACCCCGGAGGCCGCGCCGAACGTTGTCGCCGAGGCCAAGCGGCAGGGGTTCCCTGAACTGCTCTTCTACGGCCCGGACGAGCCTGTTCCCGGCGATAAGAACGCTGAGGACCACTGGAAGTCCATCCAGCCTGTTCGGAAGCATATGCGACTGGTCACTGCTTGTGCCGACCACGGGGCAGTGGCTTTTTCCGACCTGTTCGATGTCTGGGCGGTAAGCGGCGGCAGAATCACACCCGACCTTCTCAAGCTCTGCCGTGACAAAAAGGCGGAAATGTGGACTTACGACTGCAACAGCCAGGCGTTCGGCAGCAGCACATATCATCGCTTCTATGCGGGCCTGTATATGTGGGCGTATGGCATTACCGGCAACTTCCTATGGTGCTACACCGAAGGCTACACCTGGGAAGGCAACAAGGGCGGTCGGTTCTGCTATGTGCTGCCCAGCCTGGATGGCCCGGTGCCGTCAGTCCAATGGGAAGCAAGACGCGAGGGCACAAAGGACTACCGCACCATGAGCTATCTCGAATCGTTGATAGCGGCCAATCCCAACACCGCCAAAGCCCGCGAGGCCAAAGCATGGGTGAACTCCATCCGAGCCAAAACCGACTGGTATCTGGCGCGCAACATGCCCCCGTGCCTCGACCCAATAGACGGCGTGGGCCTATACCCCCTATGCCAAAGCTTCAAGCCGGAGGAACTGCAGCCGGTCCGAGAAAGAGCCGAAGCCTACATCCTGGCGCTGAAGAAGTGAGCGCGTCGCTGAACGGACTGCGTAATCCCCTCTCCTGGGGGAGAGGGTTAGGGTGAGGGCGCTCTGTAGCAACAACTGCCGGCGTCCCGAACTGTAGACAGAGTTAATAGAAAGGCGAAACTATGATCAAGTCAATCCTAGTCATATCAATCCTGCTGTGCATCCTGCTATCAGCCGGCGCAAACGCCATAACAATCGCCGAGAATGGCGCAGCCAAAGCAGTAATAGTCCTGGCTCCTGGTGCGACCATACAGGAGACCCACGCCGCAGGCGAACTTGCATCGTTCCTGGAGCAAGTCACAGGCGCCAGGTTCCAGACCGTTCAGAAGATCAAGGCTGGCGGCGCGAACATCTGCGTCGGCATCGGCGCGGCCAGGTTCGTCGATCCGAGCTTCTCAACTAAAGGATTCCACGAGGACGGTATGGTTGTGCGGACAGTCGGCAACAACCTCATCCTCGCCGGCGGTGACCCCAGGGGCACGCTCTACGCTGTTTACACCCTCCTGGAAGACTACGTCGGCTGTAGGTGGTGGACCGTCAAGGAGAGCTTCATTCCCAAAAAGCCTACGCTCAAGTTTGGTGCGATCAACAAGAGATACGTGCCGCAGTTCGAGCACAGAGACATGGTCCCGATCAACACCAGTTCCAAGGATCCTGACTGGTCGGTTCGCAACAAGTGTGTGGGCGAGA
>CAZTAO010000005.1:75797-168702 GCA_964611645.1 uncultured bacterium
AGAAAGCGTCGCAGCCGGTATCAACTCCCGTGCCGAAGGAGACGTCTCTCGGCGATGCGAATCATCCCCTGGTGCGGGCGATGGCATGGCAACGGGAGTTGAAGAAGGATCCCGATCTCAG
Organism: uncultured bacterium; assembly: GCA_964611645.1. Lineage (GTDB taxonomy): Bacteria > Armatimonadota > UBA5829 > UBA5829 > UBA5829 > CAZTAO01. Next base: position 75,919 of record CAZTAO010000005.1, read on the forward strand.
TCTGCGGGGGCTGGCGAAGATGCCGGAGCGCGGTGGATGCAGGAAATCGCACCCGTCGGGCCATAGCTACTTCTACATCCTGCCCCCGGACAAGTATTTTGCCGAGCACCCGGAGTGGTACAGCCTGATCGATGGCAAGCGGGTGGCATCTCCCAGCATCCACGCCAACCTCTGCCTGACCAATGAAAGCATGAAGAAGCAGTGGGCCGATAACTTCATCGCCGAAGTCCAAAAAGGCCCGAGCTACTATCCACCGGAGTATGTCAACCGGGTGCCGAACCCGCTCATGTTCGCGGGAGTCAGCGCGGAAGACGATTCCGGCTACCCCTGCCGCTGCCAGTGCGAGAACTGCGTTGCGGTGGAGAAGGCAGAGGAAAGTCCTGCGGGTTTGAACCTGGGCTTCGCCAACGAAATGGCTAGAGTTCTCAAGACTGAGTTCCCGAACAAGTCAGTCGTGTTCTATGCCTATCATTTCACGATGAAACCACCGAAGACGGTCAAGCCCGACCCCAACGTGCTTGTTTACTTCTGCCCGATCCACGTGTCCTCGAACGCCCAACCAATGACCGACCCGAGATACAAGCAGTGGGACGATGACTTGCGCGGCTGGCTAAAGATAAGCCCCCGGGTCTACATCTACGACTACCCGGTCAACTTGGTCTACGAGTTCACGCCGCACCCCAACCTGCGCGGCTTGGCGGCAAACATCAAGCATTGGGCGAAGATCGGCGTCAAGGGATACTATGGCGACGGCTTCGGCGATGTTGATTCGGGGATCGCCATCCACGGTGGGACCGAGATGGCCGAACTGCGAGCCTGGATGGTGGCTAAGCTGCTGTGGAACCCTTCCGCCGACCCCAACAAGTTGATACGGGAGTTCTGCGACGGCTACTACGGCGCGGCGAGCAAGGAGATAATCAACTACCTCAACGTAATGCACGACGCCGCCCAGGTCAGCGGTGACGCAGTCAGCCTGTCTTCCCCGCCGGACGCCGCGTTTCTGACTATCCAGACGCTGGATGAGGGATGGGCGCATCTCAAGGCTGCCGAAAGTGCGGTCAAAGATAACCCGGCCCTGCTGAGAAAGGTCCAAATCACGCAGCTTCCGAGCCTGTTCGTCTTCCTGGCAAGATGGGACGCGCTCAAAGACGGCGCTATCTGCAGAGGCATCAACTGGCCGCTGCCCCAGTCCCGTGATGAAGTGCTGAAGATGTTCAACGACATCGTCGCGGAAAACGACCTGGTCCTTGGCCGTGAGACTAGCGCCTGGCTGGCAAAGGGCGGAAAATAGCGCACCTGCTCCCTCTCCAGCTAATGCCGGAGAGGGGCTTCCATCTGCCATTCGGGGTATATCACAGCATCGCAGCAGCAGTCAGGAGACCACCAATTGCATTGCCTTGTCTTTGCCGAGCCAACCGACGTAGCATTCAAAGCCAGGCTGGACGGCACGCAGCAGCGATACGTGATCCTGTTGCCGCAGCCCTTTGACGCGTCGCAAACCCACGACCTCGCAATCGCCCTCCACGGCCACGGTTCGGACCGGTGGCAGTATGTGCGGGAAGAGCGAGGAGAGTGCAGGGCCGCGCGGGATGTGGCGGAGAAGCATTCCATGATCTTCATCTCCCCGGACTATCGAGCATCGACCTCCTGGATGGGGCCTGAGGCTGAGGCGGATGTAGTCCAAATAATCAGGGATATGCGGCGGAAATTCAAGATCGGGCGAGTGTTCCTGATTGGCGCTTCGATGGGTGGTTCATCCGCTCTGACATTCGCCGCCGTCCACCCGGAGCTAGTCAGCGGCGTCTGCAGCCAGAACCCTAACGCCAACCACCTCGAATACACAAACTTCCAGGACGCTATCTCGGAGTCCTTCGGGGGCACGAAAGCCCAGATTCCGCTGGAATACAAGAAGAGAAGCGCGGAATACTGGCCGGAGAGGTTCGCATTCCCAGTGGCCATCACTACCGGCGGCAAGGATGAGGACGTTCCACCCGACAGCGCCATCCGACTCGCCAATACTCTCAAGGCTATAGGCAGCAAGGTCCTGCTGATCCACCGTGACGAAACCGGCCACGAGACCAACTACGAAGACACCGCCGCCGCGTTCGAGTTTGTGATAGCGAACGCAGGGCAACGGAAGGACAAGTAACCTGGATGTCCAGCCCCATCTCTTCCTCTAGCCGCGCACTTTTGCTGGCCCTGTTCTGCACAGTTTCGCTGCTCCAGCTTCCCGCGCTGTCGGAACCGCGCATTGTTGAGCCCCCTGTTGGTCTGGGCAACCTTGTAGCCAATCCTGGGTTTGAGGATGCAGCGGGTGGCGCTCCGGCGGGTTGGATTCACGACGAGGCTGCCGGCAGAGGAGATTTCGGGCTGGAATCGGCGATCCCCAAGGCCGGGAAGCTGTCTCTCAAGTTAAGCCCCAATGAGAACAACACCGACAAAAACCATTTCCTGTCTGCTGTCCAGGTCATACCCATCGACAAACTCAAAGGCAAGCGGTTTCGCATCAGTGGCTCCATGCGGGTCACTGGCGATGCGGGGGCTTTCATTATTGCCATGGTGTTCGAGCCAGGCAGCAAGATAGCCGAGGCGGCGCTGCTGTCTCAACCCTGGCCAAGAGCGGAATATGTCTACCAGGACGCCTACATACACGTATCGCAGAACGCACAGGCGTTGATCGTCGGCTGCTCGGCCTCGGGAACCAGCGGAACCGCCTACTTCGACGACATCGCCCTTATCGAGGACGAGCCTGTAGACCCGGCCAGACCGACCGCGCCACTCACAGCGTCCATAGAGGTCGACGCAGGCAAAGTTGTGCGGGCAATCCCCAAGACCCTCTTCGGCACCAATCTTGAATGGATATGGGATGCGAATGGAGTCTGGGGCCCTGCTGCAAACCAGGCGAGGCCTGAACTGGTTCAGCCCTCGAAAGAGTTGGGCTTGGGGCCAATCAGGTTTCCCGGAGGCTTCTTCTCCGACTATTACCACTGGCGGGACGGCATCGGCCCGGCATCAGGCAGGCCTTCGCGGGAGCACTCGCCGGGTTCGGGCCAGTCTCGCAACGTCTTCGGAACCGATGAGCTTGCCAAGTTCTGCAAAGACATTGGGGCGGAGCCTCTGATCACGGTGAATATTATCACCGGCACCGCGCAGGAGGCGGCGGATTGGGTCTCATACTGCAACTCACCCGGCAACCCGGAACGCGCGAAGAACGGTTCGACGGAGTCTTATGGCATCCGCTTCTGGGAGATCGGCAACGAGAACTACCTGAAGGGCGATGACGCGGTGGGCAAGACCTCGCATGTATCGACAGACGAGTACATCAAGCGCACGCTGGAATGGTCTGCAGCGATGCGCAAGGCGGACCCGTCGATCAAGATCATCGCGGTGGGCGGCACGAACTACGGCCGCAACACCGGCAACTACGACCCGAACTGGGACAGGAAACTACTGGAAGAGGCAGGGCAGTCCATCGACTACCTCTCGGTCCACAATGGCTATGCGCCGCAGAACGCGTCCGGCAGCAACGCGTCTTTCTACGAGGTCTACCAGGCGCTTCTCACCTATCCCTTGCTGATGAAAGCCAACCTGGACAAGGTCAGCGGCGAGATTGATACCTATGCCCCGGCCTACAAAGACAAGATCAAGATTGCAGTCACGGAGTGGGGGCCGCTTTTCCACATCCTGCCGACCGACAGATGGATAGACCACTGCAAGACCCTCGGCTCGGGGCTATACGTCGCGAGCGCAATGAAGGCGTTTCTGGAGTCCCCAAAAGTAGACCTGACCAACTCCTTCAAGCTAGCCGAATACTCATTCATGGGCTGGATATACGGCGACGGCACCCCCAAGCCCTCCTACTATGCGCTGCAGATGTATACCAAACACTTCGGCGACAAGGTGGTTCAGACCGCGGTCAAGAGCCCAACGTATGACAGCAAGGGAGTAGCCGCAATCGATGCAGTGAAAGACGCGCCGTACATCGAAGCAATCTCCAGCCTCAGCCCCGACAAGTCGCGGCTGTACATAATGGTCATCAACAAGCATTTCAACTCCCCAATAACCACAACCCTGAACCTCAACGGCTTCAAGCCCCAACCCACGGGCAAAGCCTGGGTCCTCACCGCCCCATCCCTCGACGCAAACAACGGCAAAGACCTGCTGGACTATCCCGGCATCACCTGGGCCAAGCAAGTCCAGTCCCCCGAGAACCCAATGTTCGAAACCGGCAAACCCGGCACAGTAGTGACCAGGGAAGTGGCACTCACAGGCGTATCCGGTAAGTTTGAATACAGCTTTCCGCCGATATCAGTTACGTGTCTGGAGTTGACCAGCGACGGGAAGCCGTAGGCGAAGCGAACCAAAACGGGAGGGCGAAGGTCCCCCTGAGCCGCTGGTTGAGCGGAGTCGAAACCGAGTTCGGCGAAACCCGCCATTCCTTCTTGCCTGTGACAATCCATAGAGATAGTGCTATCATAGGCGGAAGCCGCACGTTTTCGACCAACTTGCCAGGAGATACAACATGAAGAGAGTGACGTCAGTCACGACAATGTCCGGGCTGACTATGTTCGCGATTCTTGGAATATTGGTGCTATGTGCCGGATGCAGCCGCATGCCCGATCGCGCATCGCTGATTGTCTTGCCAGGAGCGGATGCTGTGGTATTCACCAGACGCGCAGGCAGCGAACAGGTAGGATATCAGTTGAATCAGGAATATCCTGCCAAGGCCGCGCTCAAGGAAGTCAGCGACCAACTCGCAGAGCAGGGATGGAAGCCTTTGAAAGAGGACTTCCTGAACCCAGGGGAGCCGTCCTCACACGTTACAGGTTGGACGAATTTCGGTGATGGGACTAGCCAGCCGGAGCAAGAGGTCTTCCAATGGCTAGCGGACTGGACTAATCCGGACGGAGATGTTATCAGATACACTCTGCAGTACAGAACCTCTTCAAGCGAGCCAACTGCAGCCGACAAGCTGAGTGTTAACGCCACATTCATACCCGCCGCACAGGCAAAAGCGGCGCGAGCTGAGGTTCAGAGCACCCAGAAAAGCACGCCCGAGTTGATTCGTCCGATCCCACCCATAGCCGGGTTGCTTGGCGTGGGGGTGGGTGAAACCACCATGGAGGAACTGGAGCGGCGATTCGGTCCTGGCGCGCCGTGCATGGGAGGTCATCCGCATGGTGGCAGGGCGTGGTATCTGGAGTCACGGAAACTGTATGTCTATGCAGACGCGTTCGCCTACACCGGCCGTGGAGATACCATAGTGGATAGGATAGCTGTCGGTCTAGACCCGGACGCCGTCGGCATCGACCTTAGCAGCGAGACCCCCAAACCGCGAATCCCTCACATATCGACCTCTGGTGGGGCGATTGGATGGATGGGGCAAGTGCTTCCAGGGCAATCGATCAAGACAGTCCTTGGAAGTGCCAGTCATCTACCGAAGCCCAAGAGGAGCGCGGACGAGATCAGTTGGACGATGCCTGGACGGTTCGAGACATCTGACAAGAGCTACAAGTGCAACTGGAACGCAGAGTTGCGTTTTGCCAACAAGAGACTGGAAACCATAGTGGTGAGCGTGGACAGATAGCCGCCGCTTTTCAATGCGCGTTCGGCGCGTGACACCATCTTTCAAGGGAGAACCAAATGAACAAACTAATCTACACAGCCCTAGTCCTAGTATCAGCAATCATATCCACCCAAGCACTCGCCGCAAGTCCTCCGGGTGCCGGGCCTGGCGGGCTGGTTCTTACTAGCCCCCAAATCACCAACCACGCGGATGCCAAGAAGCCAGGCTCGCTTGCGTGGGCCATTTCAAAGGCGGGGAAATCACGAGACGCTTCCATTGCGCTGATCGGACCTCATACATATACCATCGCCTCCAACCTGACCGTGCCTGAGAATATCACGCTTCGAGTCCCTCGCGGGGCTGTGCTGAGCATCAAGCAGGGGGCCGCCCTTACCATCAACGGCGGGATTGAGGCCGGGGCGTATAGGGTGTTTTCGGGACAGGGGAAGGTGGCTGGGAATCCTCTGGTGGACTTTGTTCGGCCTCAGTGGTGGGGGCGGGACCGGGCGGCTTTGCAGGCTGCGTTGGCTTTTGGGAATGTGAACCTTGGCTCGGACACTTTTGTTGTGGACGGGGACTTGATGGTCGGCAGCGACACCCACATTTCCGGCGAGCCGGGCAGCGAGATCATCTGCACCCTCACCGGCAACCCGCACAACTACTACGGCCTCTTCAGGACACCCGACAAAGAGCAGGTCAAGAACGTCAGCGTGCGCGGGATCAAATTTACCAACACCGACGCCGTTGGGCTGTATGCGCTTGGAGTGATGGGCGGAGGAGAGAGCATCAGCTTCACCAACTGCGAGGCGGTGGGGATGGGGTTGGTGTTTGCGAACAATGTGAAGAAGATTATTGTGGCGGACAGCACATGCCACACATCCACCCTCGACAAGCTCGACCTCTTCGATGACCACCACCACGGAATCTACATTGGCGGAGTGGCAGAGGACGTAATAATCCGCAACAACACAGTCCTCGGGCGGCGGTGCCACGGGATAGCGGTTGTGTCTGAAGCGGTGTTCCCACCCACCAGCGCCGACCCCACTCGCGAGATGATCGGCAAGCGGATTCTCATTCAGGGGAACAACGTCGATTCCGGCACGACCAAGCCGACAGCCGGGGGGATATGGGTTTCGTGCGTGCAGGAGTGCCGTATTATCGGCAACCACATCGAGGACTACCAGGATGTCGGGATCGACTTCGAGGGATCGCGCAACTGCATCGCCGACTCCAACGTGCTCATCGATAACAACAAAGGCCTGGCGCTGTTCGGCAACTGCAAGAACATCACCTTCTCCAACAACTCGGTATATATGACCCGCGACAATGAACCCAGCGTCGGCTTCTTCAACACCTATCCCAACGGCTACAAGGACATAGTCGATACCCGCAACACCGATATCTTCGTCACCGGCAACCTCTTCGACAACCAGGCGAAGCAGTTCAACGAGCAGCACGGCACCGGCGGGATACTGGTGGGCTGCGCGAAGCGTATATACTTCAAGAACAATGTCTTCATCAACTGCTTCTTCAAGACCCACTTCTGCGACGACCTGGAAGGCATCGAGGTGTCCAACAACTCCTTCACCAACGACTACCGCGACACGTCCTACGGTGCCCTCGCGCTGGCCATATCCCAGCGAAACAAAACAGCAAAAGGCCCGACCGTCAACTACACAATCACAGGCAACCGCTTCGCATCCACCAACGACTCCAAGTTGTCTGCCCCGATCAGCATAATGACTGTAGGCGGGCTTCCCGGCACGGCCCCGTGGTGCGACCTGAACTTCGTGGTCCGCGACAACATAGTCGAGCGGGAGTCACCAGGCAAGGCCTTCGAGTTCACAGACAACTACCAGAGCGACCATTTTATGGACATGGTTGTGACCGGAGTGATAAAGAACAACATCACAAACGGCCCAATAGCCCTGAACGTCCCCAAAGACGGCGCGCGGAAGAAAGTTGATATTCGGCTGGATGGGAATGTGGAGAATGCGGGGAAGTAGGATCCGACTGCTCCACCTGGCGTAAGCTGCGGGAACTGACGGATGTGTGAATGTGATAGGTAGTGCAACCCGCCGTTCCCGCAGCATAGCAACGTGCAGGTGCGCGATCGCAGATTATCCCTTCGCACCCGATCATGTGCTACGTTCCCTTTCGTGTTTTCCAGTTTTCGTGCTTTCGTGATGAGGTCCCTCGTCTCCGTCCCTTCCTTTGACAAACCGGCTCCCACGGGATAGTATAAGTCTGGCAACGGGGACGCGTTGCGTGCAGTCGACTGACGCTGATAACAAAGGGGAGGCTCAGATGAAGAAGTCAGGTTTCACACTCATAGAACTGCTGGTAGTGATAGCCATCATCGCGATTCTGGCGGCCATACTGTTCCCGGTATTTGCCAAGGCCCGAGAAAAGGCCAGGCAAACCCAGTGCTTGAGCAATATGAAGCAGCAGGGACTGGCGTTTGCGCAGTATATCCAGGACTACGACGGAACCTATCCGCCCACGTTGCGATGGAGTGCATCGGACTCGTCCTATTATCTGGCTGTCCCAAATCATTCGATCTACACCACCAACAACCACACCGTGCTGGAACCGTACATGAAGAATAAGCGGATATGGGCGTGCCCATCGCTGAACACTATCTCCCAGCACTATGCGTACAACGGGTGGTACCTCGGCGGCGGGCTGGACACAACCAATGTATACATGACCATCGCGACCGATGCCCAGATCAAGTCCCCCACTCAGACTGTTGTGGTTGTGGAGTTCTGGACCTCGTGCAGGGCTGCCCCGCCGAGCTTGCCGCCGTCGGTGAACTCGGAAGCCGATGGGCGATACTTCCCTACAGAAGCCGATTGGCGGCATAACGAGGGCATGAACGTCGCCTTCTGCGACGGCCACGCCAAGTGGTTCAAGAGCGGAAACGCCGACATCCTCAACACAGATGACAGAATGTGGAGTGGAAGAGGCTGGTAAAACAGAAAGAGGAGTAACAAGGTGAGAATAGCTGGTAAGTTTTTCAAGACGGCAATGATGGCCGTCGTTATGGTTGCGGCCACGGGGTCGTGTCTTTGGGCTGCGCCGTTCCTGAAATCGGGCGACCGGGTAGTGATATATGGCGACAGCATCACCCAGCAGCAGATGTATTCCAGGTATCTGCAGCAGTACATTTACTGCCGTTACCCCGAGATGAAAGTGACATTCTTCAACGCTGGTTGGAGTGGCGACCGCGCAAACGGGGCCTTGGCCCGGCTGGAGCGCGACGTGCTGTTCCTCAAGCCGACTGTGGTGACGCTGTTCTTCGGAATGAACGACGGCAGTTATACTACACTCGACCAGGGCATAGTATCCACCTATCGCGACAACATGGAAAAGCTCATCCAGGCGCTTCTGGCAAAGAAGATCCGGGTGGTGGTGTATGCTCCAGGGTGCGTGGATTATGATAGGAGCGAGGGCCTGGCCAAAGTCAAATACAACGAAATGCTCCAGGCGCTGGGCGCGGCAGACCGCGAACTCGCGACGAAGTACAACCTGCCGTTTGTGGATGTATGCCGGGCGATGCTCAAGGTCCAGAATGCTGAGAAAGCCAAGGACCCCGCGTTCACAATGATCCCGGACTCAGTCCACCCCGACGCGAAGGGGCAGATGGTAATGGCTGCGGCGATGCTGCAGGGCTTGGGCGCGGAGCCTATGCCCGCGCTGGGGGAGATCAACATCGAGTCCGGCAAGGGCGATGGCCTGAGGCTTGTGAGCAAGAGCGCTGACAAGATAGTGCTGGAAACCACAAAGCCTGTCGTGGCTCCTTTCTGGTTTACTGACGAGTGCCAGGGGGTTATGGGAACCTCCGGCTTTCTCCTCGATATGGCGACACCAGCCCTGACAGTCAAAGGACTCACAGGCGCCTGGAAGATGACTATCGACGGGGACGCTATCGGCGGATACGGCGGCGAATCACTCGCGGCGGGTGTGCAGATCACAGGGAAACACTCCTCCAGAGGCAAGCGCATTCACGATGTGGCGGCCGAAAAGGAGAGTGCGTACTTTACAGCATGGCGTGAGGAGCGGCTGGGATGGTTCAACAATGTCCCTGACAGGGATAAGCTGGCAAACAGCACCCTCGCCCTGGATAAAGCCTTCACCAGTCACATCTGGGACCTGGCAACCCCGCAAATCAGGACTATCGTGCTGGAGAAATCGGAGTAGAACCCCCGCAGGGGTTTCGTAGGTACGGCACGGGGATTTGTCCCCGTGCGTTAAGTGAGAAAAAGGGCCTCTCCCGACAAATGGGAGAGGCCCTTTCTGAGTCTGATTGCTACTTGTTCACCACGATGGGGAAGATGTCCTTGTCGGTGACCCTTATCAACTGCGCGTTGAGAGGGTCGTGCCTGTCCGATGTCCAACCCATGTATGTGCACAGGACCACGTTCGGCTCGACTTCGGTCATTGTGCCCATTGCCCATGTGGGGTAGTCGATGATGGTTCCCGCGTCCCAGTTGAGGCCGAAGTCCCGGCTGGCGTTGATGGAGTAGCACGGTGTCCTGTGGCCCACAAGCACGGTGCCATTCTGGGTCTTGATCATAGACTGTGCATAGCCGGGGAATGTGGTGCGGGCAGCCCTGTCCCAGCTTTCGCCGGCGTTATACGACCAGCATTGCCACATCCCGGGGCTGTAGACCGGGCGAACCACTACCATAATCTTGTTGCCGTCGGCTACACCGGTAGGCTCGGTAAGGTCGAGGGAGCCGGGGATTGTGCCATCGGGCACGCCTGCCCAATGCGGGCGGTCGAGGTCAACGGGGGCAGACCAGCTCTTGCCGCCATCTGTGCTTCGGATCGAGTAAGCCTTGCAGTGGATCGCTCCCCACGAAACGACATGGGCGTAGACCGTGTCCTCAGTGGCTCCGCCGAGCATGAAGCGTATCATTGTGCCGTCGTCGGTCTCGAGGATCGGACCGTATGGGGTAAGGCTCTTGGGCAGTGTCGGCCACGGCCCGGCAACCTCTGATGGGACCGGGTCTGTCCAGGTCACGCCATTGTCAGTCGATTCGGACATCGCTATCTCCGGCATCGCCTTCTCTGTGACGGCCTGGCTGCGATAGATCATCGCTATCAGGCGGCCCTTCTTGGTGCGGTACATCGTGTTGCCGTAGTCGTTGAGCCCGCCCAGCTTGGCTGGCAGGGCTTCCACCGCGCCCCAGGTTCTGCCCTTGTCTTTGGATCGGACAAGCTTGTCGCCGCCCGCTATGAGGATATCGCCATTGGGCGCAACGCAGGCCGTGGGCATCATCGTGCTGTCCAGGCCGACAGTGAATGTGTGGGTAGGAACCTTGAGATTGCGGTCCCACTTCGGGGGCCTGACTGTCCCGCCGGTTACCTTGATGTTGCGGAATGAATACCAGCCGTAGCCGGCCATTCCAACGCAGCCTCGCTTGTAGCTTTTGTCGGTTACGCTGAGAGCAAAATGGCCATCGACCCACACGTCGATCTTGGGGCCCTTCGCGACTACTTTGACGTGGAACCAGCGTTCGGTTTCGCTGGGGACGCCCGGGACCCAGACCATTCCCATATTGCGGGTATAGCCGTCGCCGTTGACCTTGGCTACCGCTGCCCAGAAGTGTCCGGCTCGAAGCTGCTGACCGCCCCACGGGAAGTGGACGAAGTAGTAGTGGTTGGTATCCTGGGCTCGCAGGATCAGCCCTGCATCGCCCTGGCCGTTCTCGCGGTAGTTGCCGTTGACGTCGAACTCGACCGTCATATCGCCGAATCCTGTCGGAGTGTAGAATGCGCGGCTGTGGAGGTTTCGCTGATCGGGTGGGTTGATCACGCCATCCTTCTGGGTCCACGGGCCGCTGGTGAATGCCCAGTCTTTGCCGTCTCCGAGGTTGATATCGGTAACCTTGTCAGCCGCGAGTGCCGCGGTAGACATAATGAGCGCTGCCAACAGCGCCAGCACAATGATCCTGACCATTAGGCTTCTCCTCACAAGTTGTTGTCAACGAAATGGGTTCTTTGTCGACACCATGATTATTATACGAGTATTGTGAGGGTAGGAGTCAAGTTGGGTGATGGGTGTCGGGTGTTGGGTCGGAAACCACAGATGACGCAGATGGCTACAGATAGGGGACCTAACCCCGGAGGGGTTTAGTAATTGCAGCACGGTGATTCATCGCTGTGCAAGTGGGTGAGGAAGTGTCTGGGTGGCGATTCGGAAATCACCACCCAGACGTGGTAGCCCCTACTTCACCTCAATCTCGTAAGTAACCTGGCCCTCGTAGCCGACGCCCGTCGGCGGGACAGCCCAGGAGGCTCGGCCCTGGTATCTGTAGAGTGTGACCAGAATATGACCGGTCTCCGTGTCTTCCATAAAGCTGAAGTTGGAAAGCTGCATGTCGGAGCCGTCGCCGTAGCCTCGGTCGTCGATTATGGTTACGGTATCAGCCTTCAGGCCAAGCTTCTTCTCGTCGAGTTCCGCGATCACCAGCGGATACCTGGGCGAACCACCTCTGGGGCGGGTTCGGCTGATGTTGCCTATCCAGTAGGCTTTGCCTGTGCGAGAGCTTCGGATGAACATTGCCTGAGAGGTTGGGGACCAGAACCTTCCGCCATCGCTGAACGTAAACGGGACCAGCTTCGACCATGTCTTGCCGTAATCTTTGGACTGCGTCATCCACTTCCAGCACGGCACCTTGCCGGTTCTGTCTCCCTCATTACCGCCTCGGATGGCCATAAGCAGATGCCCTGGCTTGTCCTTGAGTTCGATCACTCCGGACTCGCTCAGCCCGCCTTTGGACTGGTCCGGCGGCAGGAAGATGGGGTCTGTGACATCCCAGTCGACATCGTTCTTTGCGTTGTTCCAGGTGCCTATGAGGCCGAAGACGTTGGAGTTGCAGGGGAGGTTATCGGGGTTGTAGAACTTGCCATCCTTGTCCAGCGGCGCGTAGTAACAGGGCAGGAATATCTGGCCATTGGTCATCTTTACCATATAGGGCTGAAGCGTGGCGAAGACGAAACCGTTTTTGCCGATGTGGACGTACCGGTTGGGGTGCTGGGCGGAATACTGTGCCCCGCGCTGGATCAGCGGCCGCTCCTTGTCGTAGGTCTTGCCGCCATCAGTCGATACGCAGTACCACATCTTGTAGTCCAAGAAGCCGGTGGCGGTGTCGCCGATTCCTCGGGTAATATGCAGCATCGCAACCACGCGGCGGTCATCGAGCTTGACCGGGAATGTGTCGCGGTAGAAGTTCTGCAGAGTCGGGCCGTCAGTGTCAGGGTACTTGTACTCGCTTACCTGAAGCTGTTGGGCCTTGGAAGCATTGAACGCGTTCCAAAGGACAACTTCCCGGGGCAGCGACTTGTCGAAGCGTTCGCGCCCAGTCACTCGAGGCAGCACTTTGATGTTGGCGTATGGCGCGTGCCTGAAAGCCTTCATCGGGTCTACTTTTTCGTCAGGCGAGGAGCTTTCGACTCCGATGGGCAAGGTCTCAGTCGATGGGTTCCAGTTGTTGCTCTCGGGAGAGAACGCGCCGTTGGTGGTGACCGCGAAGTAGTCCCACGCGCAGTGGATGGAGTGAGGCTGCTGGCCTCCGGCAATCGGGCCAAGAATGAACCTCTCAGGCCCTGTCTCCAGCTTCAGACTGCCGAGCGGGTAGGGGCCGCCGGCGAGCTTTCTGTCGACGTAAATCCGGACCTCGTGCGCCTTGACAGTCATCCGTACCTGGCGGAAGCTGCCTGTCATATCCACGGGAATCGGCGTCTCATTGCGATCCCCATTTCCTACCAGCAGAGACTTGTTATTGGCGTCGTAGCACAGATACAAAAGCCCAATATAGCCGGATTTCTTGGAGTTCCACCGGGCATACATAACGGTCTCATAAGTAGGGTGGGGGGCGATGCCGGAGATGTGCTTGAAAGCGGTCTCCACGCTCCAATTGGTGTCGTCATCTATCTCCAAGCCCGCCGTGAACATCTCGAACCGCGCCTCGGTATTGTTGGCGTTGGTGGTCTTGTAATGGAGCGCTCCATCCACCACAGCCCAAGAACCAGGGGCGTCCGGCGAGACTGTGTTAATGTCCCAAAGGAACGGCTTGTGGTCATTAGCCCCAGGGTCGGTGTTGAAAGGGTCGGTGATACGAGCCGCCTGAGCGCACGCCGCGCATACCCACAACAGGGCGAGTGCGATGATGACTAGTCTGATGATGGTTACTTTCATTATATTCCTTTGCTGCCTGATAATCGCCCGGAGTTGAAACACCGGGCTTGCGCCACAAAGCCCGCGCAAGCGGGCTGCGTGTGCAGTCGTCACTCCCCCTGGAATGTGACTACTTCACCTCAATCTCGTAAGTCACCGCTCCATCCGCTCCCGGGCCGCCGTTCAGGCGGTTGAGCATTACCAGGATGTGGCCGGTCTGGGGGTCTTCGATGAAGAAGAAGTTCGACAACTGCATGCTGGATCCGTCACCCGGCTTTCGGTCGTCTATCACCGTCACAGTCTCCGGTCGCAGTCCCAGTTTCTCCTCATCGAATTCGGCGATGACAAGCGGGTAACGCGGGGAGCCTGCGCGGGGCCTGACGCGGCTGATGTTGCCTATCCAGTATACCTTCCCGGTCTTAGAACTGCGAATGAACATCGCCTGCGAAGTAGGCGACCAGAAGTTGCTGCCGTCGTTGTAGGTGAAAGGCGTCAGCTTCGACCACGTCTTGCCGTAGTCGGTCGACAGCGTCTTCCACTTCCAGCACGGCACTCTCCCCGTCCTGTCCATCCAGTTGCCGGCGCGGATCGCCATGAACATGTGGCCGGGTTTGTCTTTGAGTTCTATCACGCCACACTCGCTCACTCCGTCCATGGACTTGTCCGGCGGGAGGGTGATCGGATCGGTGACATCCCAGATGACATCGTTCTTCGCGTTGTCCCACGTGCCGATCATTCCGAAGACGAGCGAATAGGTGGGCGTTTTGTTAGGATTGTAGTAGACGCCCTTATCGTCAAGGGGCGCGTAGAAGCAGGGCAGGAACACCTGGCCGTTGCTCATTTTCACGAAGTACGGCGGCAGAGTGGCAAAACAGAAGCTGTTCTTCCCGACCCACACATAGCGGTTGGGATGCTGAGCCGAGTACTCCGCGCCACGCTGGATCATCGGCCGCTCTTCGTCATAAGTCTTGCCGCCATCGGTGGATACGCAATACCACATCTTGTAGTCCATAAAGCCGACTACCGTATCGTCGACGCCCTGTGTGACCTCTATCATCGCGACTGCGCGGCGGTCATCAAGCTTCAGGGGGTAGGTGAACCGGTAGAAGTTCTGCATCGTTGGCCCCTCAACGCCCGGGTATTTGTAGATGGATATCTCGCGTTTGCCGGGCTTTGATGCATTGAAGGCATTCCAGAGATTGACCTCCGCGGGCAGCGCCTTGTTATACTTCTCCGCCCCGCTCACTCGACCAAGCACCTTGATCCCGGGATACGGGGGATGGCTGAAGCCTTTGGTGGGGTCCACGTTCTCGCCGGGGATCTTGATCTGCGTCCACGCCGGTTTGGTCTCGCTTGCCGGGTTCCAGCCTGACTGTCCGGGAGCGAACGCGCCCTCGGTGGTGGCGGCAAAGTAGTCCCAGGCGCATGTCATGGTGTGCGGCTGCTGATTGCCGAGGATCGGGCCAAGGATGAAAGAGTCTGGAGCCCAGTCCGTCTTCAGGCGTGCAAGAGGGTATGGGCCGCCCGCGAGCTTCTCGTCAATGTAGACCCGGACCTGCTGCTTCTGGACGGTTATACGAACGGGATGGAACTTGCCTGTCATGTCCGCGGAGATCGGCGTCTCAATGCGGTCGCCGTTGTTGACAACAAACGACTTCCCGGCGGCGTCGTAGCACAGGTAAAGCAGAGCGTATGAGCCTTCCACGTCGGATGTCCACCGGACGTAAATGACAGCCTCATAAGTCGGTACGGGAGCAGCGCCTGAGATATGCCGAAACCCCGTTTCCACGCTCCATGCGGAGTCATCGCGGATGGTGAGCCCCGTTGTCTGCATGTCCACTGAGGCTGCGGCGTTCGTGGCGTTATCTGTACGGTATTGGAGCGCGCCATCAACGATGGACCACGCCCCCGGCTTCTCAGGCGCGCCCAGCATAATGTCCCACATAAACGGCTTGTGCTCTATCTCGCTGGGATCGCTCAAAAACGGGTCCGTGAAACGCGCAGCCTGTGCGGCCGCCACGAACAAGCACAGAAGCGGGACCGCGATGATGGCTAGTTTGATGATGGTTAGTTTCATTGTATTCCTTTGCATTCTCACTATGCTGCGGGAACGGCAATTCGCACACGTCTCCCACATTCGCACTCTTGCTGTCACTATGCTGCGGGAACGGCAATTCGCATATCTCTCCCGCTCTCGCACTCCGTCAGTTCCCGCAGCTAACTCTCGAAAGGCCTACTCAGACAGTCCGATCCTCAACCAGCGAAACCAGGGGGAACATGTCATTATAATGCTTTTGGATGAACATGGGTGAGCGGCGCTTGTAGAGCTTGGAGGCGAGGTTGTCGGCTATGGGGATAATCAGCCTTTCGTGGGCGCACTGGACGGGGGAGATGGTCTCGATACTGCCGGTGGCCTGCTTGTTGAGGCAGCCGCAGTAGTGGTTGCAGCGCTGCCGGACGGCGCAATCGACACAGGTCTCTTTTTCTGCGGCGTTGCGGTCGTAGATTAGGGTGCGGCGATTGTCGTCGATACCGGTATCCACGTGGCCGATGCGGTAGTCGGCATTTGAGGCGTCGTCCACAAACTGCACGCAGGGGTACAAGCTGCCGTCCGGCGCGACCGATATCTGGGTCTTGCCAAGCTCGCACCGCTCGGCCTTGCAGCTTCCGGGGAAGACATGCGAGGCGATCTTTACCTCGAACGGGCTGAAGTAGAACTTCTCCTCCGCGGCGGTTTTCTCTAAGTACCACTTGGCGATCTGCTTGTATTGCTTGCGAAGTACGGCGAGGTCGCGGGTGGTCCAGGTGGAACCGTAGTCCAGGGAGCAGATGAGGTATCGGAATCCCAGGTCGAAGAGATACCGCACGGACTCCGCGTAAAATGGCACTGTCTCCGGCGTGACCACTTTCATCACCGGCGCGTACGGCTTGTAGGTCAGCAGCAGCTTCGCGGCCTCTTCGATCCTTTTGAACGTGCCGTTACCGGAGGCGTCTTTGCGGTGGAGGTCATGGCTGGCCTCGACCCCATCGAAGCTCAGCGCCACGAACACGTCGGAGGTCATATCACCCGTAAGAAACTCCTCATCCAGCAGGAGGCCGTTGGTGGTGATCTTGTAGTGGAAGAACTGCCCGGTGTCCTGCTCTATCTGTTTACAGTAGGTAAGGCTCTGGTCGATAAGCCCCCGCATCAACAGAGGTTCGCCGCCAAAGAATATCACTCCCAGACTCTGCCCCGGCTGTTCCTGCGCGAGATACTCCATCCCGATATCGACAGCCTTCCGGGCCGTGTCGAATGTCATATCCCCGCCCGCATGTGGCGCGGCGTAGCAATAATCGCAGCGCATATTGCAGCGGGCTGTGAGGTGCAGAGTTACGTGCATGAATCTATATCACTCCCTGAGCCTTCAGCCACTTCACGAAGTCGCGGACCTGGAGGCGGAGTTGCTTCTCCGCGGTCGCCGCCCTTTCACTCGTGTCCCAGCCCGACATAGCATTCCATTGATCCGTTACAGGCCCGCTTGGCATCGGATCGTAGAACACGGCGACGGCCTTGAGTGAGCGCGCAGGTTTCATCTCCTTCACCACGGCCTTCGCTCTTTTGAGGGTGTCGATATCGCGGACACTGGACGTGATATAGCCTGTGGACGGGACTGTACCTTCGCCCTCGGAAACGTAGACGTACGCCAGGGCGCGCTTCACGTCCTTTCCGTCGATGGTTTTGTTTGGCCCATAGGCTTCGGGGTCGGACTTGGGTGACCGGAACGACAGCCCCAGGTGTTTCGCCTCATCATTGATGACCTGCTTGGCCTCATCTTCCGACAGAAACACTGGCGGGTTGATCACAACGCAGCCGAACGCGCCCCGTCCCTCACCATGCACAAACACCGGTGCGACTCGTGGCGGTTTGACTTTGGCCTTTGTATTACCGGCAATAGCTGCACCTGTGGCCGATAGCATAGTCACCGAAGCTAGCGCAGTCAGCACAGCCGGGTTGGTCTGCCATCTTGTTGGGACGTGCTGGAGCAGATCCGGTCGCTGATCGACATCATCGTGAGTCGGGTAACCGGCGCTCGAACATTTCTTCTGAGGTGTCACGCGCATTGTCTTGCCCATCATATCCCTCCGGGTTAACTATATCACTCCCTGAGCCTTCAACCACTTCACGAAGTCGCGGACTTGCAGGCGGAGTTGCTTCGCGGCCTCCTTTGGGGTGTTCTTCGCGAGCTCATCCTGCCGAAGACGAGCAGCCAACTCGTCATCCGCCCGGTCTTTGGCGAGGCTTATCCTCTTGAACTGAATCACGTTCGAAGGGGCTGTTCCCGGCATAGGATCGTAGAATACACCGACAGTCTGCACCGACGGCTCTCTCCGCAGTTGGGTGGTGATCTCCCTTGCTCTCGATAGTGTCTTTGCCTCACTGGCTGTCGCCCCATAGGAAGTAGTGCCATCAGTCCTTGACACAAAGACGTAGGCAAACTTCCGTTTACTGTCGATTCCATCCAAAGGCTGACGCAGGCGCTCAGACCTGGGAGCGTCGAATGAGAACCCCAGACGCTTCACCTCATCATTGATGATCTGTCTCGCTTCGTCTTCAGACAGACACACAGGCGGGCTCGTGACCATGCACCCGAACTCTCCCCGCCCTTCCCCGTGCTGGAACACAGGCGCGATTCTCACCGGTTTCGCCTTCGCCTTTTCCCCGCCTGCAATGGCTAGGTTTGTGGCCGATAGCATAGTCACCGAAGCCAGCGCTGTCAGCACGGCCGGGTTGGTCTGCCATCTAGCGGGGATGTGTCGGAGCAGGTCGGGGCGCTCGTCGACATCATCGTGAGTAGGGTAACCGGCGCTCGAGTATCTCTTCTGCGGTGTCACGCGCATCGTTTTGCCCATCATATCCCTCCGGCGGTTCTAGATCACTCCTTGAGCCTTCAGCCACTTCACGAAGTCCTGGACTTGCAGGCGGAGTTGCTGTTCTGCGGTTGCCCGGCCGGTCTTTCGACTGTGCTCCAAGCGGTCGATTGTGGCGTTGTAGTCGACCTCGCCATTATTCATCACCAGTCTGCTCGGCATCGGATCATAGAACACTCCGATGCTCTGAGTTCCTTTGGTAGACTTCAGGCTTTTTGCCACGCTCTTCGCTTTGGCGAGCGCATTTGACTCGTATGCCGTTGACCCGGTGAAGATCACGCCATCGTCCTCAGAGATGAAAGCGAAAGCTATATTGTGCTTCTTGTCTACCGCATCCAGAGTCGGGTTGGTTGGCTTCTGGCTTGTGCCGCGACTGACGGCCACGAACTTCAGCCCCGACCGCTTAACCTCGTCGTTGATGACCTGCCTAGCTTCATCCTCAGAAAGACACACCGGAGGGGCGATGGCCATGCACCCGAACCCTCCCCGCCCCTCTCCATGGTGAAACACAGGCGCAACCCTGGCTGGTTTCGCTTTGGCTTTGTCGCTGCCCGCGATTGCAGCGTTTGTGGCCGATAGCATAGTCACCGAAGCCAGCGCAGTCAGCACAGCCGGGTTGGTCTGCCATCTTGTTGGGATGTGCTGGAGCAGACCGGGGCGGTGTTCAACGTCATCGTGGGTTGGAATGGATGGTCCTCGGTACTTCCTGATAGGTGATACTTGCATTTTCAAGCCTCCCGTCAGCAGCGCGATTGTTCTACACCTATATTAGACTCCTGAAATACGGAAATACTTCAACTATTTCCCCAAATCACAAAAAAACTCTCCGCGCCATCTGCCATCTGCCATAGGCCATAGGCTATCAGCCGCCAACTACTTCCATCGCCACATCCGCCCATTCCCACACCCGCTGGGGTTGGTAGCGGGTGGTGCTTACGTCTTTTAGGATGAACTCTACCGGGCAGCCGTAGGGGGCGCAGGCGTCGAGGGTTTGTTGGAGGTCTTTGCGGACGGCCTCCGGGTTCCAGTCGTCTACCGCGAGGAATGCCGGGTTGGACTTCCGGTAGAACACGAAGTCTTTGCCGATCTGCGATGCGCCCTTGTCCTGGTCGACCCACGGGCTCATGCTGATCTTTCTCAGGAGCGGAATCTTTCTCACGATGTCCATTTTGTTATCCAGCGGTTCGCAGCAGCCGTAGTATACCAGCCCAAACCTCTTGTACCACCTCTCGGCGTAGGCCAACTCGAACTCCTGGTGCATGGCGGGGGAGACTGTCGAGAATATCTGCGCCATCCCGGCTGTCCAGAGGTCCTTGGCTCTTGGCTTCTTCGGATCATAGCCGGGGGCCGGAAGCTCGTCGCAGTATGTGTGCGAGCAGTGGACTATGCTCTGCTCCGTCGTCAGCAGGCCCTGGTCTTCGAGTTGGTCGAGCAGGGAGATGAAGGCATCGGTGAGCCTGGACATCAGCCTGTGCGTGAACTCCGGCCTGTCCGCAAGGTCCCAGACGATGTCTTCCGGGCCGCGCCAGGAGCATAGAGAATCCCATGGGGAAAAGTTCGGCACGAACCCTTGCATCCGGGTTCTGAGTATCCCGTCAAACACCCCGTGCGTCTGCTCCTCAAGCTCGTCGGTCGCTGTCTTGTCGAGTGTAACCACCGGGTCCTTGATTTTCTCGATGTCCTCATCGGTCTTGAGTTGGTCCAAGTAGTAGTGGCTGATGACACTGTTCTGCGGGTCGGTGACAGCGACATTCTCAACCCCTCGCACGCCGAAATCGCATCCCCGAATGACCTTGAAGACCTCGATAACAGGCTCCATCACCATATCAACCCGCAAGTGCTTCCACTTGTATATGGTCTGCCGCATCCGGGTCTCAAGCTCCCGCGCGAATGGGTCTGTTGTCTGCAAGACCAGTTCCCCATCAACATCCATCTCATTCCACGGCAATTGGTCGATCATAACCATCGGCCGAACGGGTCTCAGGCCGTTCAATGCCTTCCAGCGCGAGATAGTCTCCTGCTGCACCGGCAGAGCCGCAATCTCCGCCACCTGCTTGCCGAGTTCCCTGAGAATTCCCTTGTCTCTATCGTTGATTGCCATGTCTGTTGTCCATGTGTTAGGATGTGCGCCGGTCGGCGCGATGATTCCAGGCACAGTATAGCAGAATCGAGGGTGTGGTGTCCTCCGAGTGTTTGCCCGGTGTAAAAACTGCCTAGTTTGTGGTAAGCTAAATAGGTTGGCGGCTCGGCTGACGCGCTTGCCCGGTGGAACAAGCGTGGGTGATCGGGCGTCCTATATTTGAGCTTATCATATTTTGTGGGTAGAGTGGTAGAGCAGTTCTATGGTCAATGACTCAACACTATTTCGAGAAGCCTTGAGTGAGGCGCAGGGTGACGGGGCGGACCAAAGCAGTGACATACAGCGTCACATAGTGGTGCCGTCGCTGCTTGAGGTTCTGGGGCCTGTCAAGGGCAAACACATCCTCGAACTATACTGCGGCACAGGTTACTTCTCCAGGCGGCTGGCGTCTCTTGGAGCACGGGTTCACGGGGTGGATACCTCCGAGCGTCTGATAGAGTTAGGAAGAGATGTCAACACCAGGGAGCACATCAAAATAGAGTACTCCGTCGCCGACCCCTCCAACCTCGCCGATTTCGATGACAGCAAGTTCGACGACATCGTCTGCGATATGGGCCTTATGATGACCAAGGACCTGGCCGGAACAGTCGCCGAAATGGCCAGGCTGGTAAAGCTGGGCGGACGCTTCATCTTCTCGGTTCTGCACCCTTGTTTCTGCATGCCGGATGCCTGCTGGGCAACCGGAGAAGATGGCAGGACTCTTTACCGGATAGTGGACAAGTACTTCTCCGAGGGTTGGTGGACTTCTGACATGGTCTCGGACGCGAGGAGCGGGCGAGGTAAGGTGAAGCACCGGACCCTCGCGCGTTACGTCAATGCTCTCGGGGCCCGCGGCTTCAGCGTTCGCAGGATCCTGGAACCCCGCCCCAACGCCGACACAGTCATGTTCAAGCCCTACATGGACGTATACAACCGGGTCCCGGTGGCAATGGTCATCGAAGCAATCTTCCCCTACTTCTGATCTGTTTGTATCCTCACTCCGTCTGATTCTATGCTCCCAGGAGACTGACTTTTGCTGGTTCTAGGTATCGATGTCGGCACGCAGGGCGTCCGAGCACTTTGTTGCGATGCGGATGGCGCGGTTGTTGCGCAGGCCCACGAGAAGTTCGGCGCGGATGTGTCCGTGCAAGGGTTGGCTCCCGGTCTCCACGAGCAGTATCCGGAGATGTGGTGGAAGTATGCGCAAAGCGTTCTCTCCAGCCTGGTTAACCAGCTTCGCAGTGTTGGACTCTCTCCTCAAAGCATTGTGTCTATCGCGGTCGATTCCACCTCCGGCACTGTTCTCCCAATCGATGCCGACAATAAGCCTCTCAGACCCGCCATTATGTACAATGACACCCGTGCGGGCGAACAGTCCCGGCAGTGCAACACTGAGTGCGGCGACCTCAGCAGCACGCTGGGTTACAAGTTCAATGCCTCATTCGGCCTGCCCAAGATACTATGGATGGCCGATCACGAGCCGGAGGTCTGGTCCAAAGCTCACAAGGTCATCCATGCTTCGGACTTCATAGTGGGCAAACTCACAGACCGCTTTGACGTCACCGACAACTCCAACTGCCTCAAGACCGGCTACGACCTAACCTCCGACTGCTGGCCGGAGTTCATCTGGAACGGACTTGGCTTGGATAAGTCAAAGCTGCCGGATGTGGTGTCTCCCGGGCAGAGGATTGGAGTTGTTTCCGCCGAGTGCGCGACTGAGACCGGGCTGGCGGCGGGAACGCCGGTCGTTGGAGGAGTCTCGGACGGCACAGCCGGTTTCATCGCCAGCGGAGCTTCTGCGGTCGGCGACTGGAGTTCCACGCTGGGCACAACGCTGGTTGTTCGCGGCGTCTCCGAAGAGCTGATCACCGATTCCATAGGCCGAATCTACTGCCACCGCCACCCGGACGGCTACTGGCTTCCCGGTGGTGCAAGCAGTGTCGGCGGGGAATGCCTTGAGAAAGTCTTCCCTGGCGAGGACTACGACTCTCTCAGCGCCAAAGCTCAGAGTCTGATACCAACTGCCCTCTCCATCTACCCATTGGTGAGGACGGGCGAGCGGCTTCCGTTTGTCGATCCCAATGCCGAGGGATTCGTCGCGGGCGAAGCTTCATCGAGGGAAGAGCTTTACGCGGGGTATCTTGAGGGGGTGGCGTATGTGGAGAAGTGGTGCTACGACCTGATGGAGAGCCTCGACGCGCCGACCGATGGCACGTTCTACACGGTAGGCGGCGGTTCCAAGAGCGAACTGTGGATGGTCATCCGGGCCTCGGTCCTCAACCGCCCTCTCACCAGACCCGCCAACACCGAGTGCGCGATGGGGTCGGCTATTGTGGCTGCATCGCGGGAGGTGTTCGGGTCGTTGGTCGAGGCTTCCAAGGCGATGGCAAAGGCGGATGCCACGGTCGGACCAGATCCAAGACTCATCGAGGCTTACAAGGTCGGCTATGCCAGGTTCCGGGAAGAGTGCGAGTCGCGCGGATTGGGGGAGCAGGCCTGATGAAGCGAATATCCACCCCGTTCAGGATGCTGATTTCTGCTCTTCTGTTGGTTGCAGTCGGCATAGTCGCCTGTCCAACCCGCCCGGCCCCTGTCAGCCCGGTCCTGCTGGGAAGAGCGCTGCTTGGAGAGCCGTTGGCCCGGCAGGGATATAACATACTGGTCGAGGGAACCGACACCATCTGCGGCCGGGAGTGCATCACCGTCCGTCTGGAGCCGCGAACTAAGCCCAAGCCCTGGCGGCAACTATGGCTGGACAAACAGTCCCTCAAAGTAATGGCAACAAGGTCCTGGGACGAGAAAGACAGGATAGTTAGTTCGTCTCGTGTGGATAGCCCGTAGCCGGCAGAAGAGCGCGCCATCCTTCCCCCTGATAAGGGGGCGAGGGGTTTGAGTGTCCCGATCAGCACGATGCTCTGTCCACACGCAAACCCACCCCGACCCTCCCTTGTCAGGGAGGGAGAAGCCGTGCAACACGGCCTTCAACTGGTCTTCCGCACCCCCATTTCACCCCCTCCAAACTTGACACAGGCCCTTCAGTCGAATATACTATTGAGGCGGGAAATGGTATGACGACGTCTGGATTGCCCCGGGAAAAGACAGTGAGAACACCCTCCAACACCGATCATATTCGGTCGTTGGAGATGTCGGTGCAATTTGTGAAGGGCGTGGGTCCACGGATGGCCGCTCTGCTGAATAAGCTGGGCGTTTTTAGTGTACGGGACCTGCTCTACTACTTTCCCAAAAGGCACGAAGACCGCACCCGCTTTACCCGGATCTCGCAGCTTCAGCACGGCGAAGCATCGACCGTTCGCGGCAGAGTGCTGGCTTCGGAAAACAAGCAAGTCCGCAGCAGTATGACCATAACCAAGGTCCTGGTGGACGATGGCAGCGGCGTGCTTGTCTTGAGCTGGTTCAACCAGAAGTTTCGCAAAGACCAGTTCGCCAAGCTCAAGGGCAGAGAGATTGTGGCCTACGGCACGGCCAAGCTGGACCGATGGGGCGTGACAATAGACACTCCGGAGTGGGAAGTCGTAACCGATACGGAAGACCCACTTTCCACTGGTCGCGTCGTGCCTGTATACGCTCTGACCGAGGGCCTGTTCCAGGCGCATATCCGCGCGATGCTGCGCGTTGTAGTTGACGGGTTCGTTGGCATGGTCAATGACCCTATGCCAGTCGAGATAATCAAGCGGCTGGGGATGATGGACCTGAAAAGCGCCCTGCGCGCTATCCACTTCCCTGAGACTGAAGTGATACTTGAGGCCGCGCGGAAGCGGCTTGTGTTTGATGAATTATTCCTGCTGCAGTTGGCGCTGGCCGTGCGAAAGCGTGGGATGGCGATGCCCGGAGAGGGGATTGTGTTCAACACCCCGCCGGACTTCTATGAGCAGGTTAAAGAGATACTGCCGTTCGAGCTTACTGCCGCTCAGAAGCGGGTTGTTCGCGAGATAATCGAGGATATGACCCAGCCGAAGTGCATGAACCGCCTCCTGCAAGGGGATGTGGGTTCAGGCAAGACGGCTGTTGCGGTTGCCGCGATGCTGCTGGCCGTGAGAAGCGGTTACCAGGCGGCCTTGATGGCGCCGACGGAGATTCTTGCCGAGCAGCATTACATCGGCATTTCGGAGATGTATGGCAAGCTTGGCGCGCTGGGGATATCGGTCGATCTTCTGACCGGCAGCCTGCGCGCGAAGCAGCGGCAGAATGTGCTGGACAGGGTAGCGTCCGGCGAGACACAGATTGTAATAGGAACACACGCTCTGATACAGGAGGGTGTGGATTTCAAGCGGTTGGGACTGGTAATAGTGGACGAGCAGCACAGGTTCGGCGTGATGCAGCGCGCCGCCCTGATGGAGAAGGGCCTGAAGCCCGATATGCTCGTGATGACGGCCACCCCCATCCCAAGGACATTGACACTAACAGTATATGGCGACCTGGATGTCTCGATCATCGATGAGCTTCCGCCTGGCCGCAAGCCCATCAGGACGCACTGGAAGCAGATAGGCGAGCGGGCAAGCGTGTATTCGGCGCTCCGCAAACTTCTGGACCAGGGCAGGCAGGCTTATGTGGTCTGTCCTCTGATAGAGGAGAGCGAGAAGCTGCAGGTGCGGGCCGCCAGCGATCTGGCGGAATACCTCCAGACGGAAGTCTTCCCCGACCTGAAAGTAGGCCTGCTCCACGGGCAGATGAAGACTGATGAGAAAGACATCGTGATGTCGCAGTTCCGGGATGGCAGCATTCAGGTGCTGGTGTCGACCACGGTGATAGAGGTCGGAGTGGACGTCCCGAACGCGACGTGCATGGTTATTGAGGATGCGGACCGGTTCGGGCTTGCTCAGCTTCACCAGTTGAGGGGTAGGGTGGGCAGAGGGTCTGAGCAGTCGTATTGCGTGCTGATCTGCGAGGCCAACACCCTCGACGCCACCACACGGATGCAGGTGATGTCCTCAACAAACGATGGTTTCGTGATCTCGGAAGAAGACCTGAAACTGCGGGGGCCTGGGGAGTTCTACGGAACCAAACAGAGCGGCATTCCGGAGTTGCAGATAGCGGACATTTTCAGGGACCTTCCTATACTTGACATTGCCAGAAAAGAAGCTTTTGCCCTGGTGGAGCGCGACCCCTCCCTTGCTGGGCCTGACGTTGCGCCTGTGAAGAGGGCTTTGAGAGAGAAGTTCGACTCCTTTGAAATTGCGGTTGTAAGCTAGTGGGTTTGGGGTGTAAACTGTCGCTATGAAAGTAATCTACCCTGGCAGTTTTGATCCGGTTACTGCCGGACACATAGACATAATCGAGCGGGCGGCCAGCGTTTTCAGCGAGGTTGTTGTGGCGGTTGCCGTGAACCTTGAGAAGGCCGACGCATTCTCTCTGGAGGAACGGGCAGAGTTTCTTCGGGACGGATGTGGACATTTGGCGAACGTGCGAGTAGACTGGTTCAAGGGTCTGCTGGTAGACTATGTCGAGAAGCAGGGCGCCAGGGTTGTAATCAAAGGCCTGCGAGCCATCTCGGATTTCGAGTTTGAGCTTCAGATGGCCTTGATGAACAAGCGGTTGAACGAGAACGTAGAGACTCTTTTTATGATGACGAGTGCGGAGCATTCATTTCTCAGCTCCAGCCTGGTCAAAGAGCTTGCGGTCTTTCGAGCGCCGCTCAAAGGATTGGTATCACCGCTGGTAGAACAGCGTTTGATAGAGAAAATGAAACCTGACGGGAAGGTGGCGGGCTAATGA
This sequence comes from uncultured bacterium, assembly GCA_964611645.1. Classification (GTDB taxonomy): domain Bacteria; phylum Armatimonadota; class UBA5829; order UBA5829; family UBA5829; genus CAZTAO01. The sequence goes on from CAZTAO010000005.1 coordinate 102,433, forward strand.
GTGATGAACCTGCGGTAGCGCGTCCGCTGAGGCGGCTCAATTCCGGTGAGGATATCCTCAAACTGATTGACAGCCTTGAAGAGCTTGCAGGTGGCAAGTTCTCCGTGATGGGCAAGTCTTTTGCAGTTGATGTAGACGAGTTCAACATGCTGACCCAGAAGATCAGAGCTTCACTGCCTGATGAGGTCAGAAAGGCGACCCGAGTCGCCAACGACAGCGATAGAATAGTGGCCTCCGCCCGGGAAGAAGCCGAGGCGATAAAGGCTCAGACCAAGACAGAGTGTGAGCGGGTCCTTGCGGAAGCGCGGCAATCCGCTGCTAGGCTGATCGAGAGCAGCGAAGTCAACAAACTCGCCAAGGCTCAGGCCCAGGAGATTCTCAACTCCGCGGAATACACTGCCAGAGACGTGAAGCGCGGAGCCGACGAGTATGCCCGCGAAGTGCTCGCGGCAATAGAAAACCACCTCGCGAAGGTGATGTCTACCCTGCAGAAGGGTAGAGAGAAACTGGAAGACAGAATCAGCACCACTGTCCCGGCGGAGCCAATGATTCCGGCGGGCAGGGGTGTCAAGCGATAAATAGGTTTTGAGAGTACGGGACGCATACAAAGCGCCCGTACTTTTGACGCGTGTGCGGTAAGGTATTGGCGCGCGTCGATTTTGATTGTACAAGAACGCCAAGGCGTTTAATTGGGGAGACTGTAGCACGATGCCTAGTGTAATGGAGAGCGTTTACGCAAAGGCCAGAGAAGCGCAGAAGACTATTACCCTGCCGGAGGCCGACGATGTTCGGACCGTGACCGCCGCACAGAGAATTGTCGAGCGGAAGCTGGCAAAGGTAGTTCTGATTGGTAAAGAGGCTGCGATTCGCAAGGCTTGTGAGGAGTCCAAGGCAGACGTTTCCGGGTGCAGGATAGTTGATCCGGAGTCTTCGGAGCTTCTGGACGACTACGCATCCAAGTTCTACGAGATGCGCAAGCAAAAGGGGATCACCCCCGAGCAGGCTCGGACAATGGTCCTTGACCCGCTGTATTTCGGGTGCATGATGGTCAAGGCGGGTGAGGCGGACGGCCAGGTGTCCGGCGCGACGCACTCGACCGCGGATACGGTCAGGCCGGCGTTGCAGATTCTGCGGACCGCTCCGGGCTGCAAGCTGGTATCCAGCTTCTTCGTGATGATTGTTCCGGACTGCGAGTATGGCGAGAACGGCACGTTCATATACGCCGACTGCGGGCTTGTAATCAACCCGAACGCCGAGGAACTGGCCGAGATAGCGATTCAAAGCGCTGTGACAATGAAGAACCTGCTGGGCTTCGAGCCGAGGGTGGGGATGCTCTGCTTCAGCACCAAGGGCAGCGCCAAGGACCCGATAGCCGATAAGGTTATCGAAGCTACCAAGATTGCCCAGGAGTGCCGCCCCGATCTGCTGATAGACGGGGAGTTGCAGGGCGATGCGGCGTTGGTCGAATGGATCGGAGCAAAGAAGGCTCCGGGAAGCCCGGTTGCCGGCAAGGCTAACGTCTTGATCTTCCCAGACCTCAACGCCGGAAACATAGCCTACAAGCTTACCGAAAGGCTGGCCAAGGCGGAGGCCTACGGGCCTGTTCTACAGGGCCTTGCGAGGCCGGTGAATGATCTGTCCAGAGGCTGTGACGCCGAGGATATTGTGAATGTAGCGGCAATAACGGCGGTGCAGGCGATATGAAAGTCCTGGTTCTGAACAGCGGCAGTTCTTCGCTGAAGTATCAACTTATCGATTCCGACTCGGAGGAAGTCCTTGCAAAGGGCATAGCCGAACGGATAGGTCTGCCGGATGGCGGAAGAATCAAGCACCAATCATTCGACAACGACAAGATCGAGAAGAAAGAGGACATGCCCGACCACGACGCCGCGATCGATTTCGTGTTCGCCCTGTTGGCGGACCATGAGCACGGCGCAGTCAAGAGCATCAAGGAGATTTCAGCGGTAGGGCATAGAGTAGTCCATGGGGGCGAGAGGTTTGTCCAGCCGACGCTTGTCGATGACAGCGTTGTGTGCGAGGTCGAGAGACTCAGCGACCTCAGCCCGCTGCATAACCCCGCCAATGCTCGGGGTATACGAGCGTGTATGCGGTTGATGCCGGGCGTTCCGCAGGTGGCTGTTTTCGATACTGCTTTCCACGCCACAATGCCTGACTACGCTTACACCTACGCGCTGCCATATGAGTATTATCTGCAGTATGGCCTCCGAAGATATGGATTCCACGGAACTTCTCACCGGTATGTCAGCGACAAAGCTATAAAGATGCTGGAGAAGCTAGGGCACGAGGCCGCGAAGACCAAGATTATCACCTGCCACCTCGGCAACGGTTCGAGTATGGCGGCGGTTGTCGGCGGCAAGGTCGTGGATACCAGTATGGGCGTGACCCCTGCGGAAGGCCTGGTAATGGGGACTCGGGCGGGCGATCTCGACCCATCCATTCTGCCGTATCTGGCAAAGAAGCTTGGGCTGTCTCCCGAGGAACTCGACGATCTCATTAACAAGAAGAGTGGTTTCCTGGGGCTTTCCGGAGTCTCGGCTGATATGCGCGATGTTAAGGCCGCCGCCGCGGATGGCAACAAGCGCGCCCAACTGGCGCTGGCCATCTTCTGGTATCGGATTCGCAAGTACGTAGGCTCGTATGCTGCGGCGATGAACGGCCTGGATGCTCTGGTGTTTACCGGTGGAATCGGGGAGAACAGCATCCTCACCAGGCAGTATGTGTGCGATAACCTGGCCGTTCTGGGAATTGAGCTTGACCACGACAAGAACAACAACCTGCGCGGGCCTGTTGACCTGAGCACGCCCGAGAGCAGAGTCCGAGTCCTTTTGATCCCGACCAACGAAGAGGTCGTGATCGCGAGGGAAACGGTGCAGGTAGTAGGTTAGCAAGACTGCCGGTGATTTGGCGGTGACAGATATGAAGCTGGATCTAGGTGAGATAATAGCCCACCCGGGCAAACGGATGGCTTATGAGATTGACGAGCCGCCGCTGATTGACGAAGAGAGTGGGCTTAAAGGCGTTGCGCCGATAAAGGGTAGTCTGACCTTTACCAACGCCGGGACCCTGCTCATAGTAAGAGGCAGCGCCGACACGAAGATCGAGCTTGAGTGCAGCAGGTGTGTCGGGCAGTATGTGTACGATGTGCACGTCAACATAGATGAGCAGTTCGTGATGCCGGGACACGACTTTGTGGAACCGGGGGAGGAAGAAGAAGACCTGTTTCTGGATGATGAGAGCAATCCCATCATGACAGAGAATATCTTCGACCTTACGGAACTGTTGAGGCAGGCGGTGCTGGTGGATGTTCCGATCCGTACAGTCTGCTCGGAAGAGTGCAAGGGGTTGTGTCCGGTTTGTGGGCGCAATCGAAACGAGGACCCGTGCGATTGCCCGCCTCCGGCGATGGGGTCGGCATTTGCCGTGCTGGCCGGCATGCTGGAAGACGGGGAAACCAAGACGGAGTAGAGAGACATTGTCCGCGGACCGGTTTCGGCCCGCTATATATATCACGAACAGTAGAATCGGGGTTAGTCGGCGATAATGTCGCGGCCCCGGACATACGTTCTTCAAGGAGAAAATCAGATGCCCCTGCCAAAAAGGCGACATTCTAATCAGAGGACCCGGCTTCGCCGAACTCACTACAAGCTGGATGCCCCGACGGTTACCACTTGCCCTAGGTGCCATGCTGCGGCGATGCCTCACAACGCCTGCCCCTCGTGCGGGTTCTACAACGGTAGAAAGGTGCTGGACATCAAAGAGAAGATCAAAAAGGGCGACTAGGCAAGAGAATGCCTGAGCCTTACCAAGGTATTATGAATCGCCTATGAGGATCGCAGTTGATGCAATGGGCGGTGACCACGCGCCCGGTGAGATAGTCAAAGGGGCGGCGCTAGGCAGCAAGCTGTATGGGGTTGACGTTGTCCTCGTTGGGGATGAAGTCGCCATCAGACGCTGCCTGCCGGCTGAGTACGCCTCCAGTCCCGGCATAACAATTCACCATGCCGCTGATGCCATCGGTATGGATGAACACGCGGCTGCCGTGCGTACCAAGAAGGACGCGTCGGTGGTTGTTGCAGCCGACCTGGTAAAATCGGGTGAAGCCGACGCTATGGTCAGCGTCGGAAACACCGCTGCGGCGATGGCTGTGGCTACCCTCAGGTTCGGAAGAATCTCAGGGATTGACCGGCCCGCATTGGGCACGGTCTTCCCCGGCATCAATGGACCTATTGTTCTGCTGGATGCCGGAGCGGTAGCAGACTGCACGCCCGAGAACCTGAGGCAGTTTGCCCTTATGGGAGCGGCCTACTCGGAGAAAGCTCTTTCTGTGCCTAATCCCAGGATTGGCTTGCTGTCTATCGGCGAAGAGAAGAGCAAAGGCAACGAACTGACCCGGGCGGCTCACGAGCTGCTGTCTGCCCACGTGCCCAACTTCGTGGGTAATGTGGAAGGCAGGCACTTGCTGGCTGACGTGGCCGATGTGATCGTAACGGATGGCTTCACGGGGAACGTGGTTCTCAAAGTTGCCGAGGGTTTGGCTGAGCATGTCGGGTCGATCATCATGAGAGACCTGAAGTCGCACCCGTGGATGTGGCTTGGAGTTGTGATACTGGCCCCGCTGCTCAAGCGGGTGAAGAAGAAGATGGACTACGCCGAATACGGCGGAGCGCCGCTATTGGGTCTGAACTGTGTGTGCATAATAGGCCACGGAAGATCAAACGCGCACGCCGTGAGCAGCGCCGTCAGAGCTGCCAGGGAAGCAGTGACTGGTGGAGTGCTGCAGGCTATTGGGGACAGGACAGCGAATGATAGTTAGCAGAAATGCGGGCATCATCGGGATGGGAATGGCGGTTCCCGAGAAGGTGCTCACTAACGCAGACCTTGAGAAAATAGTTGACACCAACGACGAATGGATACGCTCGATGACGGGCATATCTGAGCGTCGGATGGCTGCGGAGGGCGAGAAGACCTCCGATTTCGCGATTGCGGCATCGAAAAAAGCTCTGGCAGCGGCCGGGATATCGGCTGACCAATTGGGCATTATAATTCTGGCAACGGTAACTGGGGACGTTCCATTTCCGGCAACTGCATCGGTTGTTCAGGACGGCCTTGAGGCGACCAGGTGTGCGTCCTTCGATCTATCGGCGGGTTGCTCCGGATGGGTGTACGCGCTGTCCGTGGCCAACGCCTACGTTCGCAGCGGCGATTACGACTACGTGCTGGTGGTAGGCGCCGACTTGCTGACCCGCATCACGAACTGGCAGGACAGAAGCACCTGCATCCTGTTTGGGGATGCTGCCGGGGCGGCGGTGGTTGGGCCTGTTGCGGAAGGCAGTGGTCTTCTGGGTTTCGAGCTTGGCAGCGATGGTTCGGGTGCGCACTTCCTGAATATCCCGGCGGGCGGGAGTTCGAGGCCGTGTACTGCGGAGGATGTGGCGTGCGGAGCCAACAAGATTTTCATGGAGGGCCGCGAGGTCTTCAAGTTTGCGGTGAAGATTCAGGGCGAGGCTGTTGAGAAAGTGCTGGCCAAGACGGGACTGACCATCGACGATGTCGACCTGATCGTCCCACACCAGGCCAACATCAGGATTATCGATTCCGCAGCCAAGCGCCTGGGCGTGCCTATGGAGAAGTTCTACGTGAACGTCGACAGATACGGCAACACAAGCGCTGCGTCGATTCCCGTTGCACTAGATGAAGCAGTTGAAAGCGGCCGGGTGAAGAAAGGCGACATTGTCTTGACAGTTGGTTTTGGCGCCGGTCTTACCTGGGCCTCCGGAGTAATGAAGTGGGTGTATTAGGATCTAACAGAGTCGCCTTTGTGTTTCCCGGCCAGGGTTCACAGAATGTGGGTATGGGCAAGAGCCTGGCTGAGAACTACCCGGTAGCTGCCGAGATATTCGCCAAGGCGGACAGCGCCTTGGGCTTCTCCGTATCAGAACTGTGTTTCGAGGGACCGGAAGAGGCTCTCTCCCAGACCATCAACACTCAGCCCGCGCTTTACACGGTCTCAGCGGCCGCATTTGAAGTGGCGAGGGAGCATGGCGTGTGGCCGGTCTTTGTGGCCGGGCACAGCGTTGGAGAATACGCGGCGTTGTATGCGGCGGGCGTGTTCAGCTTTGAAGATGAGCTGAAGTTGGTGCGTAAGCGGGCCGAACTGATGAACGCGGCTGCCCAGGAGCATCCGGGATCTATGGCTGCGGTGCTTGGTATGGAAGAGGACCAGGTGAAGGCCCTTGTTCAGGCTGCGGGCGCGGCAGGGGTGATATGTGCGGCCAACTTCAACAGCCCTGTGCAGACGGTCATCTCCGGCGAGACCGCTGCTATCGAGAAAGCCGGCGAGCTTGCCAAGGAGATGGGCGCGAAACGGTTCATAGTACTCAATGTCAGTGGCGCATTCCATTCGCCGCTTATGTCCGGAGCCGCAGCCGAGTTGAAGAAGGCGCTTGTCGATGTCCACATGGAGGATCCGGCGACTCCGATTATCGCGAACTATACCGGCAGATTCGAGCCTAATGTCGAGGAGATCAGGACAAACCTCGCCAGGCAGATCACCGGAAGCGTGCTCTGGACTGAGTCGGTCAGGAGAATGGCTGTCGAGGGCGCTGAGGTTTTCGTCGAGTTGGGACCCGGCAAGGTGCTGAGTGGGCTGATCAGCAAGATCAACCCGGACGTGGAAGTGTATTCTGCGGGCGACAAAGAGTCCATGGAAGCTTTGCTGGCGTAGCTGTTCAGTCGTTGAGATACTCCCTCTCCCCGGCCTCCGGGGAGAGGGTTGGGGTGAGGGGTAGAGACGATCTCTCCGATATAGCACTAGACTCTTGCCCTGTCCGCTTGACGGACAGCCGTTGGGTCTATAGAATTGTGTTGGCGGATAAGACCTGGTTGAGGTGAGTTGATTTGTTGTTGGACGGACAGGTAGCACTAATAACAGGCGCTGGTCGCGCGGGCAAGGGCATAGGACGCTCGATAGGGCTCAGGCTCGCGGCAGAGGGCGCAAAGATAGCGATCGCCGATTTCGTGATCGACGCCGCCGAAGCTGTGGCTGAGGAAGTGCGCGCGGCAGGCGGAGAGGCCATAGGTCTCTTCTGCAACGTGGCGAAGCCCGAGGATGTCGACGCGATGGTCTCCGAGACACTGGCGAAGTTCGGCAAGATAGACATACTCGTGAATAACGCCGGTATCACTCGAGACAACCTGATGCTGCGAATGAGCGAGATGGAGTGGGACTCGGTCCTCGACACCAACCTCAAGGGCACATTCCTGTGCACAAAGGCAGTGTCGCGGAGTATGATGAAAGAGCGCAGTGGACGCATTGTTAACATGGCCAGTATCATGGGGATAATTGGCAACATGGGCCAGGCCAACTACTCCGCCTCCAAGGGTGGAGTGATCGCGCTTACAAAGACTTCGGCCAAGGAACTGGGATCGCGGGGCATCAATGTTAACGCGGTTGCCCCCGGGTTCATACAGACAGCGATGACTGAGGATATGACCGAAGAAGCCAGGAAGAATATCGAGGTCCAGATACCGCTCAGACGACAGGGAACACCCGAGGATGTCGCGGACGTGGTGTTGTTCCTGTGCGGCCCGCTTTCGAGCTACGTAACGGGCCAGGTGATCCCGGTTGACGGTGGAATGGTGATGTAGCTGGAGCTATTATCGTGGTGGAGTGTATCTGTGCGAAACAGACGCCCGCCGTTTTGGAATTACCGGGTGGCTTGCCCCCGGAGCAATCAAGATCAGCCGCGCCGAATGCGGTAACACGGAGGTAGAGGATGTCGGATACTTACGATAGGGTCAAGAAGGTTGTTGTAGAGAGATTGAAAGTCAGCCCTGATGAGGTCACCGAGAACGCGTCGTTTGTGGACGACCTTGGCGCGGATTCGTTGGACGTTGTTGATCTCGTCATCGGTTTTGAGGACGAGTTCGGTGTGTCGATCCCTGATGAAGAAGCCGAAGGCATAGGAACGGTCAAGCAGGCCGTGGACTATATCGACGGCAAAGCAGCAGCTTAGTTCGACGAGTTGGCTCCGGGCTAAGTCTGGTCGGGGCACAATCTTACACTTTGGATGGAGGTTCAGAGTTGCGCCTCGTTGTGCGCTCTGAGCCTCTGTCGGGTACTGATGTGCCCAAGAAACAGGCGCGTCGCGCGCCGCGATGATGAGGTTCTCATGCAAAATCGGAGAGTCGTCATAACTGGAATGGGGGCGGTAACTCCCCTGGGCAAGCTCGACCAGTTCTGGGCGTCCATAAAAGAGGGCAAGAATGCGGTCGGCATGATTACCCATTTCGACGCTTCCCAGCACAGCACGAAGATTGCGGCTGAGATCAACGATTTCGACCCGTTGGAGTTCGTCGACGCCAAGCTTACCCGCCGGATGGACAGGTACACGCAGTATGCTGTGGCGGCGGCCCTTATGGCCGTCAAGGACAGTGGGTTGGAGATATCCGAGGCCAATGCGGAGCAGGTTGGTGTTCTTATCGGTTCGGGAATCGGTGGCGTTGAGACCTGGGAGACCCAGCAGATTGCGCTGGAGCAGCACGGCCCCAAGAGAGTAAGCCCGTTCTTTGTGCCGATGCTGATTTCCAACATGGCCAGCGGTCTTACTGCAATACTCACCGGCGCCAAAGGCCCGAATATGGCTGTGGTCACCGCTTGCGCTACCGCCAGTCACTCGATGGGTGAAGCATACCATATTATTAAGCGTGGCGACGCCGACGCGATGATGGCGGGTGGTGCGGAAGCTGCTATCAGGCCGCTGTCGTGCGCAGGCTTCTGCAGTATGAAGGCGTTTTCGACTCGCAATGACGACCCGGAGCACGCCAGCCGCCCGTTCGACAAAGACCGCGATGGCTTCGTGATGGGTGAGGGCGCGGGAATCCTGTTGCTTGAGGATATTGAGTGCGCTAAGGCCCGTGGGGCGCGCATTTACGCCGAGATAGTCGGCTTTGGTATGTCCGCTGACGCCTACGACATGGTAGCTATCGACCGACGCGGCGCGGCGCGCAGCATGGCGATGGCGATCCGCAATGCCGAGATTACTCCGGACAAAATCGACTACATCAATGCCCATGGCACTTCGACTCCTGTGGGTGATCCCGAGGAGAGCAAGGCAATCGAATCTGCTCTTGGAGAGCACTCGAAGAAGGTTGCCGTAAGCTCGACCAAGTCGATGATCGGACACCTCTTGGGCGCTGCTGGGGCGGTAGAGAGCATTGTGTGTATCAAGGCGATCACCGACAGCGTGATTGCGCCGACCCGCAACCTCGTCGAGCCGGACCCTGAGTGCGTGCTGGACTACGTGCCGAACGTCGCAAGGGAGGCGAGAGTCGACTACGCCCTGAACAACTCGTTCGGCTTCGGCGGCCAGAACGCATCGCTGATATTCAAGAAGTTTGCCGAATAGATACACCGGAGGATCGCCTGAATGTACATATCTGAGAGAGCCCGTTGTGTAAGCCCATCACCGACCCTTGCCATCACTGCAAAGGCCAAGGCTATGCAGGCGCAGGGAATCAAAGTCATCAGCTTTGGGGCTGGTGAGCCTGATTTCGACACCCCGCAGCACATAAAGGACGCCGCGATCGAGTCTTTGCAGGCGGGTTTCACCAAGTACACGCCCACTTCCGGCACCCCTGACCTGAAGCAGGCCATCTGCGACAAGCTCAAGAGAGACAATGGCCTGGACTACAAGCCCGGGCAGATCATCGTGTCTCTGGGTGCGAAGCACTCCATCTACAACGCGGCGCTGGCGCTGGTCGACCCGGGAGACGAGGTGATAATCCCGGCTCCATACTGGGTGAGCTATCCCGAGATAGTTCGGCTTGCGGGCGGCGTGCCGGTCTTCGTTGAGACGGACGAGTCCACGGGCTTTACCGCGTCCATCGAGCAGCTTCGCGCAGCAGTCACGCCCAAGACCCGGATGCTGATCCTCAACAGCCCCTCCAACCCGACCGGTGGTGTCTACGACCGCAAGCAGATTCAGGCCATAGCCGACCTCGCGGTCGAAAAGGGCTTCTATGTGCTGTCGGACGAGATCTATGAGAAAGTAATTTACGATGGCCGGGAGCACGTCAGCATCGCATCTCTCGGAGATCAGATTAAGAAACAGACAATTACGGTCAACGGCTTCTCCAAGGCCTTCTCAATGACCGGTTGGCGGCTCGGCTACATCGCGGCTGAGAAAGAGATCGTTGACTCAATGGAGGCTATCCAGAGCCACAGCGCATCCAACCTTGTGTCATTCACGCAGCCTGCCGGTGTCGCCGCGCTCAACGGCCCGCAGGAAGTGGTTGCCGAGATGGTGGTGGAGTTCGACAAGCGCAGGGAATACATCGTTGGCGCGCTCAATGAGATTGCCGGCATAGAATGCTTTATGCCCGGCGGGGCATTCTACGTCTTCCCCAACGTCTCCAAACTATATGGGCGGACTTTCGAATGCAAGACGATAGACAACTCCGACCAGTTCTCAGAGTATCTTCTTATGAGCGCGAATGTGGCTGTGGTCGCGGGGTCGGGTTTCGGCGCGGACAACTACGTCCGCCTGAGCTATGCGACCTCTATGGAGAACATCAAGAATGGTGTCGCCCGAATAGCCGAGGCTGCAGCGCATCTGAAATAGGCGAGAGCCTTGTAGTTTGATGGTCTGATGGTTTGATGGTGGAGAGGAAATTGCGTAGCCGTTCAGTATTCGTGAGAGACTCCCTCTCCCCGGTCACGCGGGGAGAGGGTTGGGGTGAGGGGCGCGCACGATCTGGCGGATGCGGTATTCACCAAGAGCGAATTGTTACCATCCAACTCTCCAACCATCAAACCGGCTCTTGCGTTGGTGCCCTACATGATTGACAATCTCAGAAGCCTTGCCGCCGAACTTGGCATGGGGGAGCGTTCGCAATCGCTTCTCCAACAGGCATTCACGCACCCCTCATCCCTGGGCGAATCCTCCACTGCAGCAAGCTACGAGCGTCTCGAGTTCCTGGGCGACTCCATCCTCGGCGCAGTTATCTCCGAGTACCTCTTCTCCAGATTTCCCGACAAACCCGAAGGGCTGCTTTCAAGAGCCAAGGCCGTCGCGGTGAGTGAGCCGTCACTTGCTATCGCAGCCAGAGGACTTGGGCTTGGCAATATGATCCGTTTGAGTCTAGGCGAGATCAACAGTGGCAGCCGCGAGCGAGACTCCGTGCTTTCGGATGTCTTTGAGTCTCTGATTGCCGTAGTGTACTTGGACAAGGGTTTGGAGGCAGCGCGAGATGTGATCTTGGAGAGTATGGCGGGAGCGTTGGCAGACCTGGAGCGAGACGACTTTGCCCGTGACGCCAAGAGCCTTCTTCAGGAACTCATTCAGGCAGAGCACAAAATCGCGCCGGAATACGTCGTAGTAAGTGAGGAAGGCGCGGACCACGACAAGACTTTCACCGTTGAGGCCCGACTGGGTGAATACGTGTTGGGAGCGGGGTCGGGAAAGACCAAGAAATCAGCCCAACAGGCGGCGGCGCACGAAGCCCTCGGCGCAATAATAGCGGCAAGTCCCGAAGACCTGGATGGAGGCGAAGAGTGACTGATAATCGCGCAGAGATAGGCGTCTTTGGTGGGTCGGGGTTCTACTCGCTGGCCGAAGGCCTGGAGTTCGTCAAGGTCGACACGCCCTACGGCGCTCCCAGCGACAAGGTAGCTCTCGGGGTTATCGGCGGCAGGCGGATTGCGTTCCTCCCCAGGCACGGCAAAGACCACCAATACCCTCCGCACACGATCCCATATCGCGCCAACATCTACGCGATGAAAGAGCTGGGAGTCACTCGAATCATTGGCCCTACTTGCGTAGGCAGCCTGCAAGCCAATATCAAACCCGGCGACTTTGTGGTCTGCGACCAGTTCATAGATCGCACTTCCGCCCGCCGAGACACGTTTTACGATGGACCGGTGACGACCCACGTCTCCTCCGCGGACCCCTATTGTCCGTCAATGCGCAAGATGGCGGTTGATATAGGCCGCAAGCAGGGCATTACTATGCATGACAGCGGGACCTGCGTCGTAATCCAAGGGCCAAGGTTCTCAACTCGCGCGGAGAGTTCCTGGTTTACCCAGATGGGTTGGCATGTTGTGAACATGACCCAGTATCCGGAGTGCATGCTTGCCCTGGAGCAAGAAATCTGCTACGTGAACATTGCGCTGGTCACCGACTACGATGCGGGGGTTGTGGCGGCCGGCGAGGCCGTGAGCACGGAGGATATTGTAGCGGTACTCACGTCAAATAACGACCGAGTGCACGACCTGATCATAGCAATGATCAAAGATATGCCCGATACCCGCGATTGTCCATGCGCTACAGCACTGAAGTACGCGAGGATATAGCGCAGCCTGAGGAAAACCGATATGTTCAAGTTTGGCATTCTGCTAGCCCTTGTTATGTCGGCTGCATCCGCGCAAGCCAGCACGCTTAGCATCGAGTCGGTCAGGGTGATGCCTGCGGAGGCGGGTATATCCTCCGAGTCCGGCAGTTCTGCCGAGGAGTTGCCTGTCCCCCCGTTGATGCGACCCAACCCACCAACCAACTACTACGACTGGTACTGGCAATGGAGATACATCTGGAGGGGATCGCTCCCAATCAGGTACGAGCGCTATCCGACTCTTCGTGTTTCCTCAGACATTCCCACCAAAGGGCTCGAACGCCTCGTGCTGGGCAATGCAGACTACTCAGAAGCTGTTCATCCCGCATCCGATTCTGCTGAGATTTCGCTGGTAGCTGAAGCCCCCAATGATGAGATCATGGGCGATGGTCTCTTCAGCGCCCGGTTTCTGCTTGCGACCGGCGATGGGGTGGGGGGCGAACTAAGTATCAGGGCGACTCTTGGGAAAAGCATTCTCCGAGCCACGGTCCCGAGGTTGGGTCGCGATCTGGTGCTGATATTCGACTGCGTGACGGTAGAGAACGAGGGCATAGAGCGGCCTCTGACTGTCACGGTATCCGCCAAAGGCGCGCGGCCGGCAACCGCATCATCCACGATACTGCTGCACTCCTCGATGCTGGTCATGAGGCGCATTGATGCAGCGAAGAAGAAGCTATCCGGTGTGGATGACCGAATCTCCAAACAGCGAGAACGTGGGGCGCAGGTCTCCGATTACGAGGCATTGTCCGCAATGGTCGCGAGCAGCATTCAAAGCGCTGAGAAGAACCTGTATGACAGGCAGTTGCTTCAGTCTTTGGCGGAGATGGCAAAGGCCGAAACCAAGCTGGATGCGCTTTCCCGACAAGTTCGCTGACATTGGGCGTTTTCGTTTGCATTCCCGAGAACCGGGTAGTATAATACAGTAAACCAATGGGAATTGGAGGGATTACATGGCCAGATGGTTTGAAGATAACTCTTACAGCATAGGAAACACTCCGTTGGTGAGGCTGAATAGCATCACCAAAGGGGCATGTGCGACGGTTCTCGCCAAGATTGAAGGGCGCAATCCAGCGTACTCAGTCAAGTGCCGCGTGGGCGCCTCTATGATATGGGATGCCGAGCTTCATGGCAAGCTGGGCCCGGGCAAGGAGATAATCGAACCCACCAGCGGGAACACGGGAATTGCCCTGGCATTCGTCGGCGCGGCTCGGGGTTACCCCGTCACGCTCACAATGCCCGAGACAATGAGCATCGAGCGGCGCAAGGTGTTGGCTGCGCTTGGCGCTAACCTCGTCCTCACACCAGGCCCTCTGGGCATGGCCGGGGCCATCGCCAAAGCCGAGGAGATAGCTGCCTCCGATCCCCACAAGTATTTCCTGCCCCAGCAGTTCAAGAACCCCGCCAACCCCGCTATACACGAGCACACCACAGGCCCCGAGATATGGCGCGACACCGAAGGGGAGATTGACGTCCTTATATCAGGAGTTGGCACCGGCGGAACCATTACGGGCGTGTCCCGCTATATCAAGTGCAAAGAGGGCAAGCAGATAACTTCAATTGCGGTCGAGCCTGAGGAATCGCCGATCCTCTCGCAGTACCTGGCGGGGGCTCCGCTTAAGCCCTCTCCCCACAAGATTCAGGGGATAGGCGCGGGATTCGTGCCGGAGATCCTTGACTTGTCTCTGGTGGACCGGGTAGAGACAGTTTCCAGCGCCGATGCCATCGAATACGGTCGCAGGCTGGCGAAAGAGGAAGGCATACTGGCTGGAATCTCCTGCGGCGCGGCGGTGGCGGTGGCGGAGAGAATTGCGCGCGACGACGACTTCGCAGGCAAGACCATAGTGGTGATCCTGCCAGACGCCGGCGAACGCTATCTCAGCACGCCGCTGTTCGAGTAAGTTTCTAGGGCACCTGCTCGGATTCTCGCGGCCTGTCTGGTCTGATAGCAAACGCAGCGCAAGCGGCAGTCACCACAACTGATATGACAAGTGATGTGGTGAGACCTGTGGACCTTGTTACCGCAGCCACCAGCAGCGGTGCAATCACTCCCCGAGCGGCAAGCACAACCATCAGCGCGTTAACATAGAGACTGACGTTACCGGAGCCGGCCAGACTGGGGCCTGTTGTTTGCATGCCTACAACGAAGCCGGCTCCCGCTATTCCAAGGGTAAGCTCCGCGAATACCAGCGCCGGCAGCGTGAACTCGCCAAACACCTTCATTGCAGCCGCGAGATACACTATCGAGGAGATTGCAGCGGCGTAGAAACACGAACGGAAGTTTGTGGTCCCTCCGGAGAACTTCAGCCGAGGCGTAACCAGGAACAGCCCCAGCAGCATTCCTCCAGTCCTCCAGGCTAACAGCTTCCCGATCTGAAACACATCAAACCCCAGGTGCTTGTAAAGCAGCACCAGCAGCGTCGACACGCCTGCCCCAAACCATCCGTACAGTATCAGCACAAGAGCAGTCTTTCGGAAGCGTCTGTCGCGCATTACGGTCTGAATAACGTCCAGCGCCCGGAACGGTTCGGGGTATGCTTTGTCAGAGGTAGATATCCTGGCGAAGACTGCTGTTCCAAGCGCCATCATGGCCCCCGCAATCAGAAACGCTACTCGATGGCTACCGTGGATGTCGCACAGCTTCCCAAGCAAAGCCGCAACTCCTGCCGCGATGGCGGAGACCACAAAGAGCCGCGCGCTGAGTCTCTTTGGTCTGTCGTCAGGGGAATACAGATGCGGGACGAGGGTGTTGTATTGCAGTTCGTAGAACCCGGCGGACAGCATCCACACAACCGCTACAAGGCAGTAGGCTGTGACGTTGTTGATATATGCAGCAATGAACGTTAGCGCTCCACATGCCAGCATCCCGGACAGCACTGTGTTCTTGATGCTGAACCGGGCGCAGATCCGGCCAAAGAGCAGGTTCCACATATACCCGGCGTAGCCTGCCGCCCCGATGATCCCTATCCATATCTCGTCAGCTCCGAGACTGTTTCTGGCGATAACAGGCACCAACCCCCAGACCCCGACCACCGCGCCATAGAACAGGAACGCGCTGGCGAGGTCGATCGCGAAAGTGCCGCGAGGACGAAGGAGTCTCAAGCCCGTAGGGCCTTTTCAAAGTCGTAGACCATTCCGATGTCGGACCGCCATTGGTCGAGAACCCGCATATTGCCGAGGGTATCATCCCAGCTTACTTCGGGAGCCTGGCGGTTCTCGGTATTCGCCGCGACGTTGTCCGCCTCAATCGCGTACATGCTCTTGGTCGTCGTGGCGTCGATAGTCTCCTGTTGCTCGCCTCGGGTCAGGCGAATCACATCGTTGCAGAACCACGGGCTGACAACCTCTATCACCCCCGCAGTGCCTGTTACCTTGACGTAGCTGCCGAGGTTGGCGGTGAATGCGGTGGTGAGTTGGGCGATGATGTCGGTATCGAATCTGAGGATCGCGGTGCTGTACTCATCTACCCGGCTCGACTCGCCCACGTGCCCGACCGCGTGCATCTCCACCGGGTCGGCAAAGGGCAGACCCAATGCGGCTCCGGCAACAAGCCGCGAAGAAGAGGCGCAGTAGCAGCCGAGGTCAAGGATCGCGCCGCCGCCAAGTTCCTGCTTGACCAGCCGCTCGGATGGCTGTGGCCCGGAATCGAAGCTGAACCTGGATTCGATGAGCCGGACTTCCCCGATGGCTCCGTTCCGGATCAGTTCCACCAGCTTCTTTGTCTGAGGGTGGCATCGATACATGAACGCTTCCATCAGAAATACATCGTTACGGCGCGCGGCATCTACTACTTCCAGCGCCTGCTGATGGTTCATAGCCAGAGGTTTCTCGCACAGGATATGCTTGCCGGCCTCTGCTGCCCTGATCGCCAGTTCGGCGTGGGATGGATGGAGCGTGGCAATATAGACCGCGTCCACGCCCTTGTCTGCAAGCACCTCTTCATAGCTTCCGTACCTGTGACGCGCGCCGAACTCGTCGCCAAACTTCTCCGATTTCTCCAGACTTCGACTGCCAACGGCCAGCAACTCGCCGCTCTCCGACTCAGCCAAC
Organism: uncultured bacterium; assembly: GCA_964611645.1. Taxonomy (GTDB): domain Bacteria; phylum Armatimonadota; class UBA5829; order UBA5829; family UBA5829; genus CAZTAO01. Next base: position 118,888 of record CAZTAO010000005.1, read on the forward strand.
CCCTTCGCGAACGTCCCAGCAATCCGACCAGCTCCGATGATGCCCCACTTCAACTTCTCCAACTACATCCATCCTCCAATATGACCCGACGCAAAGAACATCCCTCCAGGTATCTTACCTGGAGGGCAAAAACAAAGCGCCTCAGTTACTCCGCCGCTTCGGCTCCGGCTCACACGGCTCCAGGGCGATCTCAAGCACCTGCTTGACGTCTGTAACGTAATGAACCCTCATCTCGCTCAATATGTCCGCAGGCACATCCTCCAGCACGTCCTTGCGGTTGTCCTGGGGCACGATCACCGTCTCAACGCCCGACCTCCGAGCGGCCAACAGCTTCTCTTTGACCCCGCCTATCGGCAGAACCTTCCCGCGCAGGGTTACCTCGCCGGTCATTGCCAGTCGGGGCTTAACCTTGCGGCCTGTCAGCAGCGACGCCAGCGCGGTCACCATTGTCACGCCCGCCGACGGCCCGTCCTTGGGAATAGCACCAGCCGGGACGTGCAGGTGGAGGTCCGACTTGGCGTAGAAATCGGTCTCTATGTTCAGGTCCAGCGCGTGCGCTCTCACCCAGCTCAGCGCCGCCTGGGCGGATTCTTTCATAACGTCGCCTATCTGGCCGGTGATGGTCAGGGTCTTGTTTCCATCCATCCGCGTGGCCTCGATGAACAGCACGTCGCCGCCGGTGGGAGTCCACGCCAGCCCGACAGCCACACCCGGATCGGAGGTTCGGTCTTCAAGCTCCTCGATGGTGTGACGTGGCACTCCAAGATACTCCGCGACTTGCTTCTTGTTCACCCGCACAGGCTCCGTGCGCCCTTCAGCAAAGGCCCGGGCGGTCTTTCGGCATATCGCGGCAATCTGCCGCTCAAGGTTTCGGACTCCAGCCTCTCGCGTATAGCCTCGGACAATCTCCTGGATGCCGTCCTTGAGGAATGTGATATGCTCTTTCTTCTTCAGGCCGTGCTCGTCCAACTGCTTCGGGATCAGGTGCCGCCTGGCAATCTCCAGTTTCTCCTCTTCGGTGTAACCTGCGAGTTCCAGAATCTCCATTCTGTCTCTCAGTGGAGGCAGAATCGTATCCAGCACGTTGGCCGTGGTAATGAACATCACCTTGGACAAATCGAACGTCACTTCCAGGTAGTGGTCACGGAAAGTGGAGTTCTGCTCGGGGTCCAGCACCTCCAGCAGCGCGGAGGACGGGTCGCCCCGGAAATCAGACCCCACCTTGTCGATCTCGTCCATCATGAACAGAGGGTTGTGAGAACCCGCCCGCCTGATACTCTGGATCATCTGTCCGGGCAGCGCGCCGATGTATGTGCGCCTGTGTCCTCGGATCTCCGCCTCGTCGCGGATTCCGCCGAGGCTCATCCGCACGAACTTTCGCCCCATCGCCCGCGCGATCGACTTCCCCAAAGATGTCTTTCCAACGCCCGGAGGCCCGACAAAGCACAGGATCGTGTGCCTCATCTCGCCTTCCTGCTTGAACCTGCGCACCGAGAGATACTCCAGAATCCGGTCTTTGACCTTCTCCAGCCCATAGTGGTCCTCGTCCAGGACCGCGTGGACCCGCTTGATGTCGAGGTCGTCGACCGTGTAGGTGTTCCAGGGTAGGTCGGTCAGCCACTCGATGTATGTGCGGACCACCGAATACTCCGGCGCGGCCAGGGGCATGTGGCCCAGTCGCTCGAACTCCCGCAGTGCCTCTTTTTCGGCCTCTTCCGGAAGCTGGGCGGTGGTTATTTTGGCTCGCAGTTCTTCGAGTTCTTCTGTGCGCTCGTCGCCGGTCCCCAGTTCTTTCTGGATAGCCTTCATCTGCTCGCGGAGGTAGTACTCCCGCTGGGTCTTGCCCATTTCGGTGTGCACTTCGGATTGTATCTTGCTCCCAAGCTCCAGCACTTCCTGCTCCCGGCTCAGGATCGCCAGCAGCTTCTTGAGCCTGGCCCGTATTCCCGGAGTCTCCAGCAGGTCCTGCTTTTCATCCACGCCTATGGGCATGTGCATTGCTATGGTGTCGGCCAGGAGCGACGGCCGGGTTATGTTGAGGGAGATTCCCTGAAGCTCATCGGGCATGTTGGGCGCGAGTTGCACCACCTTCTGGAATGCGTTGGAGACATTGCGCCGCAGCGCTTCCATCTCAACTTCCTCGCTATCGTCCCAGTCTTCGATGTCCGGCATTTCCTCGACCCGCACCTTCATATAGGGGTCGGACTCCAGGACTTCCACGAACCTCACGCGCTTAAGCCCCTGCACAATCAGGCGCTGGTGTTCCGGCAGCCGAAGCATCGTATGAATTGCCGCGGCGACTCCCACCGGGTGCACGTCGCTGAAGCTAGGCCCTTCTATCGATGAATCCTTGAGCGCGCCAACGGCGATAACGCGGGTGTCCGATACCACCGCGTCATCCACCAGCTTCATGGAATTGTCCCGCGATACTATCAGCGGCATCACCACCAGCGGGTAAAGCACTGTCTCCTTGAGGGGCAGCAGGCTGAGTGTGTCAGGCACCGGCACCGCTCTCTCTTCAGATTCGTCCTCGATCTCGATCTTTACCTGGGTCTCCACGCTCTCGTCGGTTACTTTACGTCGCATATATATTGCCTCCGCGCCCGGAGTTGTTCTGTCCCCGGACGCCAGTGAAATTGGTGATGGATAGCGCTAGGAAGTGATGATGACCTTGGCGGATGGCCTCCGTTTCCTCTTGGGGAGGATTATCTTAAGGAAGCCGTCTTTGTAGACCGCGGAGAGGTTCTCTCTGTCGATGTTGACCTCTTCCGGGATCGCCACCGTGCGCTCGAACGGCCCGTAGTAGACCTCGAGCTGGTGGTACTTCACCCGCTTGCCCTTGTCCTCATCCTGCTCGGACCGCAGGCCCCGGATGGTGAGGGACCTGCTGTCGCCCGAAAGCGACAACTCGATATTATTGGCCTCAAGCCCCGCCACGCCCACCTTCACGACTATGGTGTCGGTGGTCTCATAGACATCCACCCTCGGGGACCAGACCTCGCCCGCCGAGCCGGACATTCGGAAAATCTGCATCAAAATGTCATCGGTTACCCGTCTCATTTGGTTCTCCAGTTACTCTGGCGCAAAGACACCCGCGCCTGAACAATGCGCCCCAAGCTACCAGCGCACCAGATATTGTATACCGCGATGGGGTGGGAGTTCAACCGTGGGGGGTTGGGGGAAAGGTGTTTCGGGCCTTGAGCGGAGCGGTTGAGGGGTTGGTTCTCCGACCGCAGGGTATGTGGTCGCTCCTCATACCCCGAAGGATCGGAGCCGACGGTGTGCGCCTGACAGTGCCGGTTGGCGGGCGGGGGTATTTGAGCGCGGATTTGACACGCGATACCGGCTGGTATATTATGGCTCATGTTCGACCATCCTCTGCTCCACTACCGCCTGCCACGACGAGAGCAGACAAGAGCAAGTTCTTCTGACCGTCTTACGGAGGCTCAAGCCGTGTGTGAGAATCCCGAGCCAATATCGCTCAGTTCTACCAGTATTGAGGAACCGGCTCCTGGATTCGACCTTGTGGGACGGCAGGTAATTGCTGAGACAGAGTTGTTCACTATCGTTACGCGCAATGGCGAGAGCATTCCAGTGTACGGGAAGTCCGCTCTCAAACCGAATGCGCTCATTGCTGCGAAGGAGATTGAGGGCCTTGGCGGTGACTCCAGATTGACACTGCGCCGAGGACCCGATGCGAGCTACAATTGCCACGGGCTAGCATTTGTCTCGAAGCTTGGATGCATATGCATGCGCGAGGATCAGTATCTGATAGAAGTACAGGGGGAATCAGCCCCTTCGGTACCGGACAATGTTGATGACCATGTTCGGTTTTTGCTCTCCAACGGCGGCTTTCGGAGGACGAGAACTATTAACCGCGATGCCGAGGGCGTAAGTCCCACGGACGACATTGACCAAGGCGATGTAGCGATATACAAGAGATTGGATCGGATACAGCATTCGGCCATAGTCTGGAGGGCCGAACTGCCCTATGTCCAATTGTTGAGTAAGTTAGGCGATGCAGGGGAATACTTGCATCGGCCCGAGGATGCTCCAAAGGCATACGGGAGCACCGTTGAATTCTGGACAGACAGGAAACCGAGGACATGCCTGACACATCCGTAGAAAGCTCTTTTGCTTATATCGAAAGCCTGGTTTTCGCTGCATCTATAGGCATCTTCAACGATGTTGAGTCTGTATTCGCACTTGCTCGCGCGGACGATAACATTCGTACACTGGTAGCTATGGCACGGGCGGACAACGGTGTTGGACAGGCGATCTGCAGGAGAGTATCATTTCTGCTTGGAACCGAAAGCAATCGGGACGAAGTTCACAGGTATGACAGAGCGATAGCTACATATCTAGTGGTCCTGTACATGAGCAGCCAAAACTGTCTGCGACAAGGACTCAGGATCGTGTATGACGCCGTAGAGAACGTGACCAATCTTTGGTGGACCTTGGTTGTATATCGCCGACTACTGTTGACTCTCCCGCGCTCGACGACCACTACCGCAACGTCTGCTATCCGCCAGAATGACGCTCAGCGCTTTCGCATCGTCAAGCAGGAAAGAACAACTGGGTCCAGCGACACCTCCACGACGGACTACTATAGGTGAGGAAGCATGCCTAACTTTGTTTCACTACAAGCCTGCCGCCGCATATTGTTGGACGGGCCAACGAACAACTTGTCCCTGATTGATGTTCTGGAAGAAATCACTCTGATGGCGTCCCAGAACGTCTACGGTGAACAGATCAGCTTGGTTTCCCTATGGGAGAAGGATCCGTCCTGCTCGGGCCGAGATGAGAACTTCACCTACAAGATTACACTGAATAAACCTGACAATGCTCCGGCGGGACAGGCTTTTGAGCTTAGTCAGGCCATTCCGGCGAATAGCGAGCGCCTGAGGAGCATGCTGACTCTTGTGGGCCTACCGACGAGAGAAACTGGCAGATACGAGTGGGTTGTTGAACTGCTGCGTGGAGCTGACTGGGAGGTGGTCGGAAGGCTTCCCCTGATAGTCAGGCGCGTAGACGTTCCGCCACCCGGCGAACCAGAAGGCCTCCAGGACTCCGTGCTCAACCCATCTTCGGAAGTCTCATCTGCCGAGGGATAGCCAATCAGACACCAGAGCGAGATGTGCTATGAGCTGGTGTATCGGGACTTGAGCGGCGCGGAAGTCCCGATACCGTGTCCTTGTTCTGGCGTCACCTGAAAAGACAGGTCCTCGCCAACAGGTTCTTCGAGAGCATTGCAGCCCAACTACGAGAGCTCCTGCGATGTCTGAAAGTCATCGCAGCCGACTGCCAACGCGTTAGACGCCTAATCGGCGCTAGTGCAGGTTAATTATCGTGAGTTACTTAGCCTCTACTTCCCCACCCAGGCCGAAGGGTGGGGGCATTGCAAAGGGGCAGTTATCCCAGGTTACTGTGATAGCCCGTATTGATCCGTATCACGGCATGGAGGCTTAGGTAATGGCTAACGAAGAACACCTGGCGATACTCATCAAGCGGGGCGTAGAGACTTGGAACAAGTGGAAAAGGGACAACCCGGTCATAAGGCCGGATCTGCGCGAGGCGAACCTCCGCGAGGCGTATCTCGACGAGGCGTATCTCTACGGGGCGGACCTCACTGATGCGTGCCTCTACGGGGCCAAACTCCGCGATGCGTGCCTCTATGGGGCGAACCTCACCCGTGCGTGCCTCATCAACGCGAACATTCGTAGGGCGAACCTCCGCGGGGCGTACCTCATCGATGCCGACCTCACCGGGGCGTGCCTTATCAACGCGAATATTTGCAGGGCGTACGTCGGCGGGGCGGACCTCAGCAAAGCGGACCTCACCGGGGCGGACCTCCGCGGGGCGAAACTCCGCGGGGCGAAACTCCGCGGGGCGAAACTCATCAACGCAAACCTCATCCGGGCGGACCTCACCAACGCGAACCTCGTCCGGGCGGACCTCACCCAGGCGGCACTCCAGGGGGGGGCGGACCTCTCCAAGGCGAATCTGCGCGGGGCGAACCTCCGCGGGGCGAACCTCACTGATGCTAATCTCAGCGAGGCGAACCTCCGCGAGGCGGATATCGTCGATGCCGACCTCCGCTGGGCCAACCTCAGAGGGGCCGACCTCACCGGGGCCAGTCTCACTGGTGCCCGGAACCTCACACAGGCGCAACTTGACTCAGCGACCACTAACCATAGCACCAAGGTAGACCCTCCGCTCACGGTAAAGGGCTGATGCGCTGGTGGTGGCCTTCGTTTCTTCGGCAGCAGTGAATTACAGACATAGGTGACAGTTACAGCAAAGGTCGCTGCCGAAGCCTCCGGACCCATGTGCCTGACGACGGGAGCTTCGGCAGCGGAATTGTGCGAGTCCGTAAGCATGTGCGTAACTGACTGCTGCCGAAGAAACCGAAACACCTGCAATTTCAACCTCGCACCGCCGCCTCTATTGCAGCGATGTCTATCTTCGTCATCTGCAACATCGCATTGAATGTGCGCTCTGCGGCAGCGGGGTCCGGACTGGTTACCGCTTTCATCAGAGCCACCGGTGTAATCTGCCAGGACAGGCCCCATTTGTCCTTGCACCAGCCGCAGACACTCTCCTCGCCGCCATTGTCGACTATGGCATTCCAGTAACGGTCCGTTTCCGCCTGGTCCTCGGTTGCAACCTGGAACGAGAATGCTATGTTGTGCTTGAATTCGGGTCCGCCATTGATCCCGAGGCAGGGGATTCCCATGACGGTAAAGTCTACCGTCAACACATCCCCTTTCTTCCCAGACGGAGAGTCACCCGGCGCCCGGTGCACCGCGCCAACTGATGAATCAGGAAAGGTCTCGGCATAAAATCGCGCCGCATCCTCGGCGTCGCGGTCGTACATAAGGCAAATAGTGTTCTTTGCTTGCTTCATCGTGTTTTTTCTCCTCTAACCGAGCATCTCATACCAAATACTCTTACCCAGATTCCGACACTGAGATTGTTATGCGCGGGGTCTTGTTTCGGGATTTCCGGAGCGGTTGTGAGGCTAATTGTCCTGTCGAGGGGCTTCGTGGTCGCTCCTCAAATCCCGAAACACCTGGCAATTGGCTTCGCGCATGATTGATGGCTTCATTTACACGTGATAGGTAGCGCCCTCTCTCTAGCTCTCTCTTTCGCAGCCCCGCTTCGCTAGGGGCTGCTTTCGGGCAGCGCCCCCCCGGGAGAGAGGATTAGGCCTGCTCACAACCGTCAACTGTCAACCGACAACCGTCAACCCCTTCATCTGTGCCATCTGCGACATCTGCGGATAATCCGTTCCTTCCCATCTGCGCCATCTGGGTTATCTGTAGTTTCTCCGTTCTCAGCGGCCCGACATTGAACTTTGAACTGGAATTGTGCTAGACTCATTCAATTAGTGCATACAAATCGCGCCGGGGTTGGCCTTGGCGCGCAGCTTAGAAAGGAGCTATTTGCTATGACAGCGAAGAAATCGAGATTTGCGCTTTATCTCGGCAACCGTGGATTCTTCCCCGGTTCGCTGATGGAGTCTGCTCGCAACGAGATGGTATCCACGCTCACCAAGCTCGGACACGAGGTCCTCGTGATGGACGCCGGACTGACCCGATACGGGGCAGTAGAGACACCCAAAGAGGGCAAGATCTACGCGGACTTCCTCGCCGACAATCGCGGCAAGTTCGACGGAGTAATCCTATCACTGCCCAACTTCGGCGACGAGAACGGCGCAGTGCCCGCGCTTCAAGATGCCGGCGTGCCGATCCTGGTGCAGGCTTACCCGGACGATCTGGACAAGATGGCCCCTGCCACCCGCAGGGACGCATTCTGCGGCAAGGTGTCTATAATGGACGTCTTCTGCCAGAACAATATCCCGTTCACTGCCTTGAAGCCCCACACCGTCCATCCCTCCAGCAAGACCTTTGAAGAGAACGTCGACCACTTCGACAGAGTCTGCCGGGTAGTTGGCGGGATCAACGGGATGACAGTCGGAGCCATCGGCGCCAGGACCAGCGCGTTCAAGACCGTCCGAATCGACGAGCTGGCGCTCCAGGCCAACGGCATTACCATGGAGACCTACGACCTCTCCGACATCTTTGCCCGGATGGACAAACTCTCGGCCAGCGAAGCGGCGTTTAAAGCCAAGGCCGCGACGTTCTCCGCCTACACTGATTTCTCGTGCGTCCCCGCTGGGTCGTTCGAGAAGCTGGTCAAACTCAGCGTTGTGCTGGATCAGGTGATTGAAGAGGCCGATCTGGACGCGATAGCGGTCCGGTGCTGGCTGGAAATGCAGCAGATACTGGGCATTTCCCCGTGCGTAGTGCTGAGCGAGATGAACAACCGTGGCTTCATTGCCGCCTGCGAGGTAGACGTTGGGAACGCTATCGCAATGCGCGCCCTGAGCCTTGCTTCCGGCCAGCCGGCTGCATGTTTGGACTGGAACAACAACTACGGTGACGACGAAGACAAGTGCATCCTCTTCCACTGCGGACCAGTGCCGCAGCAGATGATGACAGGCAAGGGCAAAGTCACCGACCACCTGATTCTCAAGAATGCGGTCGGCGAAGGCTGTGGCTACGGCTGCAACACAGGCCGGATCGCCCCGATGCCCATCACATTCTCCAGTATGATGACTCAGGATGGGGAGCTGTCGTTCTTTGTGGGTGAGGGTGAGTTCACATCCGACCCGATTCCGGAAGACTTCTTCGGCTGCGCGGGTGTGGTTGAGATCCCTGAGCTTCAGGATGTCATGCTGCACATCGGTCGGTTCGGTCACAGACACCACGTGAGCGTGACCCCCGGCTACGTAACAGCCCCAATGGTCGAAGCCCTAGAATACTATCTGGGCTTTGACGTAAGTGTGCCTCAGGAGTAGGGTTCAGCGAACAACAGTCCTACAGAGACATCCCTCCAGGTATCCTACCTGGAGGGATGTCTCTCAATGTCTCTCACATTCGCTGCCTTCACCAGGTTCTCCCGCGCGTGCTTGAACTCCGGCGCGAGTTGACGGATGATCTCGCGCGCCCGGCTGCGGGCGGATGTGGACGCCAGCGGGCACGAACTCTGAATCACCGGCAGTTCGCTCGTCCTGGTGAATCTGGCTATGTCTTGCGCCTCTATCAATGCCAACGGCCTTACCAGCCTGAACTCTCCGAAGTAATCGCTGGTCAGCGCCATTGTTTCCAGCTTGCCGTTCTGGAGCAGGTTCAGGAATGCGGTCTCTGCGAAATCATCGAGGTTGTGGCCCAACGCGAGCACGTTGCAGCCAAGCTCTTTCGCCATCTCAAACAGCGTCTTGCGGCGGTTCCACGCGCACCGATCACACCCCATCGGAATCGACTCGTCATCGGTCAGAGCAATCTCGCGTTGCTGGAGCGTGAGTCCCAGGCTGCTGACCCACTCAGCCAGGTTCTTCGGCGCAGGCGCTGTAATCCCCGTGGCGTCGCCTCGCACATGCCCTGCGACCAGTGTATACTTCGCAGGTGATACCCTCAAGTATCTCACCAGAAGATCGAGCAGACTCAGAGAATCCTTCCCGCCCGATATTCCGACCAGTATCCGGTCGCCGTCACGGATCATATCGTTCTCTCGGGCAGCCTTGCCCAGCTTCCGAAGCAAATACCCTGCCTGTTTGTCTGCCTGCTCCGACATCATCATCCTCACGTCGCGATATCCATCACATTATACAGCAACCCGCCCACTCGGAGCTCAGTTGACGGTATCCCGCCCGGAACCTATACTTTAGAGTATGACGCAGAAGACTTTTGCCAAGGCCGCCGGGCTCATGCTGGTGGCCATTTTGCTGAGCCGGATTCTCGGGCTGGTCCGGGATATTCTCATCGCCCACAACTTCGGCCAAAGCGGGGTGGTAAGCGCCTACGTCAGCGCATTCAACCTGCCGGACTTGCTGTATTTCTTCCTCTCAAGCGGAGCCCTCTCAAGCGCATTTATCCCGGTATTCACTGAGTATTTCAACACCGGACGGGAAAAGGAAGCCTGGCAGGTTTTTAGCATTATCGGATGCCTGATGGGATTGGTCCTGACCTCCGCCATTGTGCTCTCCTGGATTTTCGCCAAGCCACTCGTGGGAGTGGTTGTTCCTGGTTTCGCCAAACAGCATCCCGACCTCCTCCCCCTAACGATAAGCCTGACGCGGGTTATCCTCCCCTGCCAGTTGTTCTTCTTTCTTGGCGGCCTGATGATGGGGACACTGGAATCCAGGCAGGACTTCCGGGCCAGAGCTGCCGGACCGGTCCTCTACAACCTGGGGATTATTGTCGGTGTGGTGGCGCTGAGCAGATGGATCGGTATCCACGGGCTCGCGGTAGGCGCGTTGGTGGGCAGTTTCAGTGGGAGCGTTGGGTACACCTTCTACCGGCTCCGCAAAGCGGGCTTCAAGTTCTACCCGAGCCTCAACTTTCGGCATCCGGGGGTGATCAAGGTTGCTATGCTGGCCCTGCCGGTTATCCTCGGTCTGACCCTGCCGCAGATAGACATAGTCATAAACCGAATGTTCGCCAGCGGCATAGCGACCGACAAAGCCATCGCCGCCTTGAACAATGCCAACAGGCTCATGCAGGTCCCCATCGGCATATTCGCGCAAGCTGCGGGCACGGCCATCCTCCCCACGCTCTCCGCTCAACACGCCGCCGGCAGGATCGACCAGATGCGCGGCAGCATCGGGTTTGGCCTGCGGACCATCCTGATTGAGAATATTCCCGCCTCGGTATTCATGGTGATCATGGCCGCGCCGATAGTGCGAACTGTATATATGTCCGGACAGTTTCATCCCAGCGATGTGGGGATCTGCTCCAGCGCCTTTGTCTGGTACTCGGTAGGGGTGTTTGCATGGGCCGGGCAGGCGATAGTCGCTCGCGGGTTCTTTGCGATGCAAGACACCAGAACGCCGGTTGTTCTAGGAACAATCTCGACCGCCATCTTCATACCGCTCAACTGGATTCTCTTGAAGTACATGGGTTTGAACGGCCTGGCGTTAGCCACGAGCATCGCTGCGGTCATCCACTTCTTCGGCCTCACTTGGCTGCTGCGCAACCGCTTGGAGAGAATGGAACTCGGACGAGTAGCCGTGACAGCTTTCAAGGTCTGTATTGCTGCTGTGGTTCTTGGATTGGTATGCCACGGCGTGAGGATCGGGGTGGAGAGGCGATACGAGCGCATTCAGTACGCTCCGTTCGCCGCCAGCCAGATTCGCGACCCCAAACTGCTGGTCGAGCGGATTATCAGGCCCGAAGACAGACTAGCCGAGTATGTGCAAAGCGTTACTTCCAAGTCTACCCTCGACCTGATGGCGCAGGCCGACAAGAGCCAGAATACGCTGCGCAGCCCTGGGTTCAAGGCCGCTCTTGTGCAGGCGCTGAACCCCATTCTCGATGATCGCGGCCTGTACACGCCCGAACGGTTCAAAGATGCCGAGCTGTCAGGCCGGACTCTCAAGATGCTTGGGAGTTACCCTGATGTCGCCAATCTGCGATTGGTGAACCGCCGATTGCTGGAAGAGGGTTTCCAGGATGAGATAGGCACCGTTGCCACCGGCAGAATGGCCTCGATGATAGTTGTCCTGATGTCGCTGCTGGCGGGCGGGTTGGCCTACATCGTGATGCTTCGCCTTCTGAAAGAAGAAGAAGCCAGCGAGATATGGCGCTCCATCAGACGCAAGGTTTTCAAGCGGTAGGGATGTTTTGTTGTATCCAGTGCTGCGTCAAGACACGACGGAGGTGTGAACTATGGGGCTGGGACAGGAACACGAGGGACATTCCAAGTGGAGCAACAAGACATCGGCTGTGATGGGGCCGGTAAACCGATGGATTACAGCACTCGCACTCGCAATGTGGTGCGTTGTGGTGCCTGTTGGTGAGCAACTCATAGACCACGCGCCTTGGCGGGCGACAGTGGCTCTTCTCCTGGTGGTAACGGCTGCGGTCTTCTTGGGATATGTGGTTGCGCCCCGTGTTGCGCCAAAAGCCGTTGAGAACATACACTGGTGGCACTGGAGTCTCCTGGCATTGCCTTTGTTGGGAGCGGTGGCTCTGGCATACACCTTGGATCCTGACATTGCCGGGCGTTCTGTGATCCTCTATCTGGCATCATTCGTGCTTTCGGCTACGGGTCCTGCGAGAAGCGGTTGGCGCGATCTGCCCACGAAAGAACGCTTGCTCTTCGTCGCGGTGACATGTGGAATGGTGCTCCTCACGGTCGGAAGTGTCTGGTTCCACTCTGTGGGAACGCCGGTCTCAGGCAACCTTGGGCCGAGCGCACTGTAAGTTCCCCAGCAGACCATCCCATTTCCCAAACGGTGCTTGACAAACGCTTGGTCATTTGGTTAATATACCAAGTGTAGGAGCAAGTGATTATGGACAAGCAGACACAGGATAGATTCGAACTAAGGGCGGGGATAGTCAAGGCTATGGCTCACCCGACTCGCCTCTTCATGGTGGACGCGTTGTCCCGGGGAGAGAAGTGCGTCTGCGAACTGACGGAGATGGTCGGCGTGGACATCTCTACTATCTCCAAGCATCTTTCGGTTCTGAAGAGTGCGGGTATAGTAGCTGATGACAAGCGTGGCTCGCAGGTCTGGTATAGGCTCAGGTGTCCGTGCGTGATGGGGTTTCTGACATGCGTCGAGACCGTTCTGGAATCCAATGAGAACCTGCTGAAGACTACCAAGTGCTGTTGAGTAATAGTCCAGGGGCATAGACTACTCTGTGTCCAACAAAGGAGCGATCATGAAGAAGATACAGGTTTTGGGGACGGGATGTGCCAAGTGCCACAAGCTGGAGGAATCGGCGAAGCTTGCGGCGGATCAGATGGGAATCCAGTATGAGATCGAGAAAGTCAGCGACATCAAAGAGATCATGAAGTTCGGGGTCCTGATGACTCCCGGTCTCGTGGTCGATGGCGTTGTGAAAGTAGCGGGCAAGGTTCCGAGTGTGGAAGACATCAAGAAGATGCTGGCATAGGAGGGAAGGCAGATGTCTGGTAAGGATTGCTGTTGCACTGCTGATAACACCACGGTCATGGCATGTTCCGGTGGCTCCAACGTGGGCCAGATGACAAATGAGTTGGCCAAGCGCCTTGACCAGGCCGGCTTGGCGAAGTTCTTCTGCATGGCGGGAGTTGGCGGACAGGTGAGCGGAATAATCGAAAGCTGCAAGAGCGTGGGTAAACTGCTCGTAATTGACGGCTGCTCAGTCGCCTGCGCAAAGAAGATGATGGACTTGGCGGGTCTGCAGGACTATGAGTACCTGGTCATAACTGACCTGGGAATCGAGAAGAAGCACGTGTTCGACCTGCCCGAGTCGGACATGCAGTTGTGCCAAGAGGCATGTATGAGCAAACTCAGCGCGTAGACCACCTGGGAGGTAGCAATAGTGAAATCAAACACTCTGAGAATACTGATAGTTGTCACGCTGATTGTGGCCCTGGCCATAATCATAGGCGCCAAGGACAAACCTGCGGGTAAGCAGCCGCCGGCCGTGGGAGCGATTACGGGAACGCCCCAGACCTCCGCAGCCAAGTTGCCGAAAATGCTGGAACTGGGTTCCACCACATGCACCCCATGCAAAGCGATGGAAAAGGTCATGGATGAGCTTCGCGAGTCGTATCCGGATACACTGCTCGTGGAGTTTGTGAATGTCGAGAAGTCACCTGACGTGGCAGCCAAATACAAGATCGACCTCATCCCAACCCAGGTGTTTCTGGACTTGGATGGCAAGGAGTTCTACCGACATGTGGGCTTCTTTCCCAAGGATGACATAGTCGCAGTGTTTGAGGGCAAAGGGTTCAAGCTGAGCAAGTAAGCGGTTCGTGAAAGTGGTGAAGATGAAATGGTCTGCGCAATTGCACGTTGTAGACTAGGGTTTGTGATCGGGTTGGCGTTTCTGGCGACGGCGGTTCCCGGCGCTTGCCACGGAGAGACCGTGGCGAAAGCCTACAAATGGCTCTCGTCTGGTTCCCTGCAGCAGGCGGAGCTTGCTCAACTGCCGGCTGGTGTGGTCTTGCGTTCGGGCCAGATCAAGATCACGCAGAAGGACCTGGATGCCGATGTGGCAAGGGCGCCGCAGGCTTCTCGCGCCGATATGAAGCGGAATATGTTCTTTCTTCTGGAGAGCAAGGCGACGAAGGCATTCATGAGCAGCGAGGCCGCGATCTGGGCAAGGAAGAGCAAGCAGGACCTGACAGGCTCGAATGACGATTTGATTCGTAATTACCTTGGCAGCATCGCCAAAGGCGTCAAGGTGAGCGACAAGGAGATCAGAGACTTCTACGATGCCAACAAGGAGATGGTCTCCAATGCCGAGTTTGACAAGGTCAAAGTCCAACTGAAGAGCTATCTGTTGGAGCAGAAGCGGCAAGAGGCCGTGGACGCCCATATCGCGGGCATAAGCGATAGATACGCCATCGAGATCAGCAGGCCCTGGGTGGCGAACCGCTACGCCGCCGCGATAGACAATCCGGTCGATAAGGCCAGAGGGTCGGGACTACCCACGATGGTGGACTTCGGTTCGGTGGGCTGTAAACCCTGCGAGATGATGGAGCCGATCCTGAAGTCGGTGAAGACCGAATGCGCGGGAAAGGCCAACATAGTCTATGTCCCCGTGAGCGAACAGCAGATCCTGGCAGCGCGCTTCGGCATACAGTCCATTCCCGTGCAGGTGTTTTTCGACAAGGACGGCAACGAAGTCTTCCGGCACATCGGGTTCTTCCCAAAGGATCGGATAGATGAGCAGCTTGCGAAACTGGGGGTAGAGTGACTTGGAGCAGTTGTTCACAACCCTGACCAGGGCGGTGGAGGGTTCTATCCCTGTTGCCATTGGCGCCGCGCTGATATGGGGCATCCTCAGTGTAGTTCTGAGCCCGTGCCACCTGGCAAGCATACCGCTGGTTATCGGCTTTATCAGCGAACAGAAGACCGAGTCCACAAAGCGCGACTTCCTCCTGTCGCTGCTCTTTTCCACCGGCATCCTGATTACCATCGCGATTATCGGGGTGGTTACAGCGTTGCTGGGCAGGATGAGGGGTGAGGTCGGTCCGACCGGAGACTACATTGTTGCCGCGGTACTCTTTCTGGTCGGTCTTCACCTGATTGGGGTGGTGCCGTTGCCAGTATCGGGGCCGGGCATCACCAGAGTGAAGTGGCGTGGGGCGCTGGCTGCATTCCTGCTGGGCCTCATATTCGGGGTTGCGCTTGGGCCTTGCACATTCGCCTTTATGGTTCCGGTCCTGGCCGCTGCGGCGGGCGTGGCTGAGAAGAACCCGGTGTTTGCTGCCGTGATCCTGCTGGTGTACGGCATTGGGCACTGTGCGGTAATCACGGCGGCGGGGTCATCTACTGAGTTGGTGCAGAAGTTCCTCAACTGGAACGAGCGCTCCAACGGCGCGGACATCCTGCGCAAAGTGTGCGGCGTGTTGGTGATGATTGGCGGGTTGTATATGGTCTGGAAGGCGTAGTAGTGGTATGTCGAAATGGGAAGTGTTGGCGTAATGAGTGAGACAAATGGAAGCCGCAGGGGTCCGGCGCTTCAGGTAATGCTGGTCCTGCTGGTCGCGGCGGTTTGGTACTTTGTATACATCTCTCTCTCGCCATTCGCTAAGTGGTTTTCATACAGTTTGATAGGCTTGCCCGAGCAGAGCCATCTTGGCAGCGCGGTCGAGTTCTTTGTGTTTGAAGTCCCCAAGGTCCTGATGCTGCTCGTCATCGTGGTATTCGGCGTGGGGATTATCCGCACGTTCTTCACTCCCGACAGGACCAAGGCCATTCTGGCAGGCAAGCGGGAGTCTGTTGGCAATGTGCTCGCGGCGCTGCTTGGGATAGTCACCCCATTCTGCTCCTGTTCCGCGGTTCCGTTGTTTATAGGTTTCGTGGAGGCGGGGGTTCCCCTCGGAGTCACGCTTTCGTTCCTGGTATCCGCCCCGATGGTCAACGAGGTCGCCCTGGTGCTTCTCTTCGGGATGTTTGGCTGGAGGGTTGCCCTGATATACACGGTCACGGGTCTTGTGATCGCGATACTGTCGGGCTGGGTGATAGGTCGTCTCAAGATGGAGCGGCACGTCGAAGAGTGGGTCTACCGAATGCAGGTGGAACACGCAGTGGTGGCTGAGGAACGGATGACTTTCTCCGACCGCGTCACCTCCGGCAAGGCATCGGTGAGGGAGATTGTCGGCAAGGTATGGCCGTACGTTCTCGTCGGGATCGCGGTAGGCGCCGGCATTCACGGCTATGTCCCGCAGGGCCTGATGGCGTCGTTTATGGGCAAGGGTGTGTGGTGGGCTGTGCCTCTGGCGGTGATACTCGGGGTTCCGATGTACTCCAACGCCGCAGGCATTATCCCCATCGTCCACGCTCTGATAGAGAAGGGCGCGGCCTTGGGAACGGTACTGGCATTTATGATGGCTGTAATCGGCCTGTCGCTCCCGGAGACTATCATCCTGCGCAAAGTGCTCAAGCCCAAGCTGATAGGGGTGTTTGTCGGCGTAGTGGCGCTTGGGATACTATTTGTGGGATACTTGTTCAATGCGATAGGCATAGAAGCCCAGATCATCTCCGCAAGATAACAGATAGGGGGATTCCGGAGACTACTCCAGCCGCTCCGGATAATCACAATGACCACACACCGCACCACAGTCTTCTTTCTGCTTCTGGCGATCACCATTCTGGCTGCAATCCCTGCCAGCGCCGGCCCTGTAAATGGATCCTTCGAGGAACTCGGCTACGAGAGGGAACTGGTCGGCTGGAACTGGTGGACCAAAGGGAGCGCTCCGGCAGGATGGGAGCGCGATACCAAAGAGTCCTGCCTTGGGGCCTACTCTGTGCGGATATGGAAAGACAATGGCGTGCAGGGAGAGGTCTATGGAGCTTTCGAGCAGAAACTCACCGGCCTGCCCAAGGGTGCTATGATCCATATTGGCGCAATGGTCAAAGGAAAGAGCGTGGAGCGGGCGTGGATGGGGGACTTCGCCAACCGGCAGTTCATCCCCAACGGCGACTTCGATTGGCAGCGCATCCACAGCTCCGTCCAACTCGCCCCCGACCAGACCGACTACACTCTCATGTTCGGAATAGAGGGCAAGATTCAGAGCCTGTGGATAGACGATGTGCGGGTGATTGTCGGTGACGAGCCCCTTCCGGAAGATAAGGACTGGCTCTTCATCGGCAGAATGGATGACCCGTCGGCGGAGACAGGCTTCCTGGTTTTGGCTCGAAATCCCCTCCGGACTGCGCAAAAGGCCACCCTCAAATACCGCCTCTGCGACCCCTTCGGCCTGCCGATTGAAGAAAAAAGCGTGCCTGTGGAGCTTGCGCCCGGGATTCAGAAACGCGTGTTCGTTCCGGTGAGCGCGGAGAAGAGAGTTGCGCTGATCACTGCCAGCGTTGTCGACGCTAGCGGCAAAGCTCTCTCCACTGCCGATAATTTCATTTCCATTGAGCCTAAAACCCTCGCGATAGCGCCGGGTTCGGAGCGCCTCGGGGTTGGCGAGGTCAACTTCGCCTATGTTTCCGGGAACAACTACACTCGCCTGCTGGACCTCATGGCGGCGGCGGGCGTAAAGAACCTGCGCGGCTACGAGATGGATCGCTGCTACGACGAAGCCAACAAAACCATAGACCCCACCAGGTTCAGCCGGTTCCTTGCCGATCTGCGCGCTCGCGAAATAACCGTGCTTCCCATACTTGCATACGGCCCGACCTGGGCCTCCACTGCGGGGCCGTTCGCCAGCGAATGGGAACAGCGCATGAACCTGCCCAAGCTGGACGTTTGGAAGATTCTTGTGGACAAGTTTGTCCGTGACCTCGGTTTCAAGGAGGTCGAAGTCTGGAACGAGCCAAACGGAGGCTTCTGGAACACATTCCCCAAGGATGTAACGTACGGCAAGCTGGTTGCAGCTACCTACGATACGGTCAAGAAGATAGACCCGTCGATCACGGTCGTGGCCAGTTCCACCAACAGCGATTCCCCCGGCTGGCCGGAGAGTGTGATCAATGCTGCCGGTCCGGGCAAAGTAGATGCCATATCATTTCACCCTTACCGCCATCCGGTATCCGACCCCAGGCCTCCGTCGGTGGAACTGCCGCGCTCGCAATGGGCGAGCTACCCACGAGTAATCGAAGAGATGGACAAGATGTCCGCCAAGTACAACGGTGGGAAGCCAATGCCTCTCTACATCACGGAGTATGGTTTCGAGGAGCTTGATCAAGAGGGCAAGCAGTACCTGCAGGCCAATTCGCTGTACAAGGCTCAGGCAGTTGCGCGAATGACTCTCACACTGGCTGGTCTTGGCGTACACAGGTCGTACTACTATGAGTTTCGCGATCTTCACCTCGCCCGCTTCGGTCTGGTGCGCAAAGACCTGTCGATCAAGCCTGCGTGGTGGGCCTATAGAGCTATGAACGAACACGCTGCGGGGCGCAAGATCGGCAAGTTCGAGCAACTTGGCCCGGACTTGTTCGGTCTGACTATGACCGGGGAAACCAACGTGGTCGCAGTATGGACAGCCGAGAACCCGGCGGTCATATCTCTGAAGAAGCCTGCCAAGTCCGCTGCCGATTTGTTTGGATCCGGCGTTATGCCAATCCCGGTAAAGGACTCACCAAGCTACGTCATCCCCGCCGGTGGCGTTATCTACCTGACCGGTGACAGCAAGCTCAGCATCAAGGATGTTGTGCCCGTGCTCGCACTGGTGCCCAGGAGCCACTGGACGCTGGCCGGAGAGCAGAGCGTTTTTGATGTCGTGGCAGCCCAGGGGGCTCCGAAGAAACTGATCGATGGCCTTCCCAAGTCAGTCGATTTTCCGGTTGAGCCTGCGCCAGGAGCTTGGACCGCCGGCAAGCTGGAGTTCAAGCTGAGCGGGTCTGCGGTGAGCGTGCCGGTGTTCATGCCGGTATCCGACAAGACCACTGCGGAGCTTATCTTCGACAAGAACAGCCATCCCGCAGTGCGCCTGGAGAACCTGTCCAAGGACCCAGTGGAAGCAAAGGTAGCGATCACATCCGCCAACAAGCAGTTCGAGGTCAGGAGCACGGTCAAGGTTGGGCCTCGTGAGACGATGGAAGTCCCGCTGGAGGCGCGACCGGCATCCGGCTCGGCAGGTATGGAAGTCGTCGCGGATGTCCAGGTCGGCCAGCGGAATTGGTCATTCGCCCGAACTCTGTGGTATGCGGGCGTTCCCCGCAAGGACGGCATTAAGGCGGATGGCAAAACGGACGACTGGCAGTCGATCCCGATGATCGATCTGGTCGACTGGGACAAGAACGCAGGCGATAAGCCCACTGATTCGTCCGATTTGTCCGCCCAGATGTCCCTTGCCTACGATAGTACAAACCTGTACGTTCTTATCAAGGCGAAAGATGACAAGCACTACCAGAAGTTCGCCCCAGCAGAGTCCTGGATGGGGGATTCCGTCCAGCTTGCTTTCGACATCGACCCTATGGGCAAGCACGAGCAGGTAGAGATGAACTTCGCGGTGGACGAAAGCGGCAGGTATATGTTCAACTCACGGCAGATGAACGTGAATGTGGACGAAGTGAAGGCAAGTGTCACTCGAGCGGGCGATACCGCGGTCTATGAACTGGCGTTTCCATTCTCTCTGCTCGGTGTGAAAGCTGCGCCAGGCTCCAGGCTGGGGTTCTCTTTGATTGTGAACGAGAACGACACCGGCGCCCGCGAGGGTTATCTGAGGTGGTCCCAGGGCATCGGGGACGCGAAGAATCCGCTGAAGTACGGGCAACTGCTGCTGCAGTAGGAGAGCCGATCCGGATGACTGAGAGAAAGCGCGGGAACTGTGGCAGCGGCACACTGCTTCTGCTCATGATAGTCACGATTTCACTGTGGAACTGCCCACTTCCTGCCGCGTTCAGCAGCGCTCAAGCTGCGGATTCTACGGCAGCAGCATTCACCGACATAACCGCCTCCTCAGCAATAGCGGGTCCAGCCCACTTCGGCGGGCACGGGGTGATGTGGGCAGATATCACGGGTGACGGTTTGCCGGACTGCTATGTGACCATGAATTTCCAGCCCACCAACATGGGCGAGTTGTTCTACAGAAACACTGGTGCAGGCGCGTTTTTTGAAGAGGCTTCCTTGCGCGGCATCGATGATCTCGACACCGGCAGTCACGGCGGCGTATGGGCAGACCTGGACAACGACGGTGATTACGATCTGGTCAATGGCGGGTTCGACCGCAACCGGGTGTTTCGCAACGATGGCACGGGCAAGTTCACGGACCTGACCGTCACCTCCGGATTCCTCGACGTTGCGCGTGGCACACGAGGAGTAATGGCGTTCGATGCCAACAACGATGGTCGGCTGGACATCCTCTGCAACAACTGGTGGGTGGCGGACTCAGGCTCCAGCGAACCTAACGAGTTCTACATAAACAACGGCGATTTCAAGTTCACGTCTGTGGACAACGGCTTGGCCAACCTGCCGAGCTGCCAGGGGGTTACTGCCGGCGACTACGACAACGACGGTGACGTGGACGTGATCCTCTGCCGGTGGGACGGCCCGTTGACCCTCATGCGAAACGACTCCGGAAAGTTCACTGCGGTGGTGAGGCCGGAACTGGCAGTCACGTCGCCAAGGCAGGATGGCGCGACTTTTGTCGACGTGAACAACGACGGCTGGCTCGACCTGCACGTGCAGTCCGGAGACGGCGTGGGCTGGCTGTTTATTAACGGCAAAGACGGCACGTTCGCGCAGAAGTCGGCGCCTCAGGCCCCGGGCTTCATGGCAGGGTTTGAGGACCTGAACAATGACGGCACGTGGGACATGGTCTACTCGGGAGACAACAAAGTCTACTACAACGATGGCAAGGGCAACTTCACCCCGTCACCCGAGTTCGACCCCGGTCCGATCAACGATCCCAGAGGTATTGCATTCGCGGACATCGACAGCGATGGCGATATGGACTTCTTCTACGCCCAGAAACGCGCTTATAACAGGCTGATCCGCAACGACTTCAACGCGTCAAACGGTAATTGGCTGAAGATAAAGCTGGTGTCGACAAACGGCCAGGCTGGGGCTTTCGGGGCGAATGTGAAGACATACGGGCCGGGACAGGCTGGCAAGCCCGACGCGATGATTTCGTTCCGCGAAGCGCGCAGCCAGGAAGGATACCTGGGCCAGAATGACCCGGTCCTTCACTTCGGGTTAGGCGGTCGTGCTGCTGTGGATATCCAGGTGACGTTCCCCGACGGCACTGTGATGACCCGAGGCAATGTGGCTGCCAATCAGACGATCACTATGGATGCAAGAGATACCCGAATGGATCGCACCGCACGTCAGTGGTCGCCGATAGACTTCGAGGTGAGCAATCCGACATATCAGGGCAATCCGTTCGACCTGGTCGCATCGGCGAAGTTCGTTCACAGCGCCTCGGGCGAACAGCGCAAGACGGAGATGTTCTATAACGGTGGAAACACCTGGAAATTCAGGTTTACAGGCGCCAGCCCCGGCTTATGGACATTTACGACATCCAGCAGCGACAAAGAGTTGAACGCCCTGAGCGGAAAGGTCCGGGTAGATCCCGCGCCCAGCAAGAGCTATGGTTTCACAACGCACAAGGGCAGCCGTTGGGTGCGACCGCGCGGGCCGAAAGCCACACCGACCGCCTTCGTGCCCCAGTTCGTGATGTACGCTTCGCCTCGCTCATACTACAATAATCCCGCCAAGATCGACGCCGACATCAACACGTTCTTTGTGCAGCACGGATTCAACGGTTTCCACACATACCTCGCCTGCTATGCATTCGACATCAACAAGGACAGCTATGACGAGATAGCCGATGACCCGAACCCGGATTTCCGCACGTTCGAGGCTTTGGAACTACTCATCACCAAGACACATGCGGCAGGCGGAGTGGTACATATATGGGCATGGGGTGACGATTCCCGGCACACCACGCCGACCAGGTGGGGCATCAATGGCGCAGTGGACAAGCGGCTTCAGCGGTATATAGCCGCTCGTCTCGGCCCTCTCCCCGGCTGGAGTATGGGATACGGCTTCGACCTCTGGGAATGGGTCAAGGGGCCTCAACTGGCCGAATGGCACGACTACTTGCGCCAGCATTTCGGCTGGCCACACATGCTCGGTGGCCGGAACTACCGCGAGACGGAGTGGGTGCAGTTGACCGAGGCCCTGGATTACTCGTCATATGAGCAATGGAGACCCGACTACGACAAGTATGTCCGGACTGTCGAAGACCGCCCATCCAAGCCGTCGTTCAGCGAGGACAGGTTCCGCCTGCGCGACCCGTCTCCATATCCCGAAAAGGACTATGATGAGGAGATGACCCGACGCGGCCTGTGGCATTCGGCAATGGCTGGCGGTGTAGCCAATATCTGGGGCAACCTGGTAAACAGCCCGGCAGATGGCACCAGCGCGCCTTACCCGCATCCGCACTGGAGCCGCACGTATGCGGATTTCTTCCGTGACCGGTTCCTGCCCGAGATGGTCCGGGACAACACTATCACCGATGGCGTATGCCTGCGCACTCCCGACTGGAGGCGCTTCGTCTTCTATCGCGAAAACACCGACTCGGTATCGATGGACCTCTCGAAGATGCCGGTGGCGATGCGGGCAGTCGCCGTGGATACCCTGCAGCCCTATAAAGAAATCGACTTGGGCACGATGAAACCAGGGAAACGGAAGTGGACCGCCCCCCACAAAAGCGACTGGGCGATTGCAGTGGGGAAGTAGTTTGGGCGTTTTGTCTGCCTTAGCAACCCATGTTACAATGTACCGATACTAACACACTCAAGGCGGACCGTGTCGTGAGGCCGCCCAAGTATACGGAGGCGATATGAGCAAGTTAGCCGGAACCCAGACAGAGAAGAACATTCTCGCCGCATTTGCAGGCGAGTCTCAGGCTCGCAACCGATATAGCTTCTTCGCCAGCAAAGCGAAGAAAGATGGTTTTGAAGCGGTCTCGTACGTGTTTGAGGAGACAGCGAGCCAGGAGCGCGAGCACGCCAGCCGCCTGTTCAAGATTCTCGAAGGCGGCGAGATAGAGATCACTGCTGCATTCCCCGCGGGAGTTGTCGGAACGAGCGTGGAGAACCTGCTTGCGGCGGCCGCAGGTGAGCAGCACGAGAACACGAGCATGTATCCCGACTTCGCCAAGGTGGCCCGCGAGGAAGGCTTCGACGCTGTCGCCAAGACATTTGAGTCGATAGCTGTTGCCGAGAAGTACCACGAACGGCGTTTCAGGGCATTTGCCAAACTGATCCAGGACGGCACGATGTTCAAGCGGGATGAGGGCACGGTGTGGCGCTGCAGGAACTGCGGCTACAACCACGTAGGCGCGGAAGCGCCCACAGTATGCCCAGCCTGCGCCCATCCGCAAGCCCACTTCGAGATTCTCAGCGAAAAGTACTAAGGCTAGAACCCCCTCTCCCCGGCCTCCGGGGAGAGGGCTGGGGTGAGGGGAAGTGAAGGCCCTGGCGAGACTATCATCCCTCCAGGTCTCCGAACCTGGAGGGACACCAGCATAATTACTTCAAGAACAGGGGAGAATACATGGAAAAGTACATTTGTGACGTTTGCGGCTATATCTACGACCCCGAGCAGGGCGATCCGGGTAACGGCGTTGCCCCGGGAACCGCTTGGGAAGACGTTCCCGAGGATTGGGTGTGCCCGCTGTGTGGCGTGGCGAAGTCGGAGTTCAGCCCGGTAGACTAGTCAGCCTGTTACAGTAAGGAGCCTCTCGCAGATGTTGGCAGGGAGCCACTGAGTTAGACGACGTCTCCGGGAGGCCACAGTTTTGGGGGACACATGAGACCACTGCAGATCAAAGACGACATTTACTGGGTTGGGGCGGTTGACTGGGACATGCGCGAGTTCCACGGCTATGCGACGCCCTTCGGTTCCACCTACAACGCGGTGCTGGTGAAGGATGAGTCGACGGTTCTCTTCGACACGGTCAAGAAACCGTTCGCCGGCGAGTTCATCCACCAGTTGTCGCAGGTTGTGGAGCCTATGGCTATCGATTACATAGTCGTGAACCATGTCGAGATGGACCATACCGGCTCCCTGCCGGAGGCTATCGAGGCTGTCAGACCCAAGAAAGTCTTCTGCTCCGCAAACGGCAAGAAAGCCCTCCTGGCACACTTCCACAGGGAGGACTGGCCCCTTGAGGTTGTTGCCAACGGCGAGACACTGAACCTCGGCAAGCGAACTGTCCGATTCCAGGAAACCCGGATGCTGCACTGGCCCGATAGCATGTTCTCGTATCTGGTCGAGGACAAGATTCTCATTTCTCAAGATGCCTTCGGACAGCACTGGGCGACCAACAAGCGTTTCGACGACGAGGTAGACCACGAGGAGCTGATGTACCAGGCGGCCACATACTACGCCAACATCCTGCTGCCATACTCCAATCTCGTGAAGAAGTTGCTTGCCGACGTGAAGACCTCCGGGATGGAGATTGAGATGATCATTCCCGATCACGGGTTGATCTGGCGATCCAACGTAGGCGAGATCCTCGCCGCCTACGACAAATGGAGCCGCCAACTCACGTGCAATAAGGCGATAGTCGTGTTCGATACTATGTGGCACAGCACGAAGATGATGGCTAACGCCATCGCGGAAGGTCTCAATGAGGAGTGCGACTGCGTGAGGGTCTTCAACCTTCAGGGGTCGCACAGAAGTGAGATAATGACAGATGTGATGGACGCCAAGGCTGTGGTTGTTGGTTCTTCCACCCTCAATAATGGGCTTCTGCCCAGCGTTGCGGACTTTCTTACTTACATGGTCGGCCTCAAACCTGCCAACAAAATCGGCGGCGCTTTTGGCTCATACGGATGGGGTGGGGAAGCAACAAAGCTCATCACTGCGTCCCTGGAAGACCTCAAGTTTACGTTGCCGGAAGCGGCGATGCGGGTCAACTACGTTCCCGACAGTTCTGCTTTGGCGGAGTGCATGGAATACGGCCGCCGCATAGGGCGTCAGGCGAAGATGGCTCTGGAAAACCCGGGCGAATGAGAATAGCCACTTTCAACGCGAACTCCATCCGCAGCCGGATGGACGTGGTCCTGCAGTGGGTCGAGCAGCACAACTGCGACATACTGTGCGTGCAGGAGACCAAGGTCCGCGATGAGGAATTCCCGATTGAATCTCACCGGCGCGCGGGACTGCACTGCTGCTTCAAGGGCCAGAAGAGTTACAACGGTGTCTGTATAATCTCTCGAAATCAGCCGGATGAAGTGCGAATCGGCAAAGATGGCACTGAGGATGAAGAAGCGAGGGTAATCAGCGCCAGGTTCGGCGATTTGTGGATTGTGAACACGTATATCCCGCAAGGAACCTCTGTGGATTCCCCGAAGTTTCAGGGCAAGCTGGATTTCATCCGCTCTATGCCTGCATTCCTCTCCCAATGGCTTACTCCACAGGATCTCGTTCTCTGGGCGGGGGATTTCAACGTGGCCCGCGAACCCATAGACGTCTATGACCCGGACGGAATGTACGGACAGGTGGGCTATCACCCCGATGAACACGCAGCGCTGGATGACGCCAGGAAGTGGGGTTTCGTCGATGTGTTCCGAAAGCATCACCCCGGCGAGCCTAACCAGTATACCTTCTGGGACTACCGAATACCCAATGGCTTCAAGCGCCGGATGGGCTGGCGGCTTGACCACATCTGGGCCACCGAACCCATGGCGGCGAAATGTCTGGATTCTTTCATAGACCCGGTTCCTCGTTCCCTTGAGAAATCCTCCGATCACACATTCATCGCCGCCGATTTTGACCTCTAGCTTTCTCTTCTGCGTTTTCGCGGAATGTACTTGAAGGAGAATTTGCTGCAATAGCGAAGGGTTATCTGCGTCCTAGAATTAGTGTGCGTGATAAACACGTCAATAGGCTGGGTCGGTCAGACTACGATGGCAAAGGAGAGGGAAGAAATGCGAAAATATGTATTGCTGTTCACGGCTGTTGTTTTTCTTCTGGCGCTGGCAGCACAATGCTTCGCGCTGGAGAGCAGCACCGAGAAGGTCGGTAAAGGCGACCAGTCAAAGATTGACTGGACGAGGCAAGTCTATCTGGTTAAGGGCTACGGCGCTGTGAGCAAGAAGGAAGAGAACCGCGCCAAGGCTTACATGAAAGCCAGAGACTACGCCAAGATGGAGGCCATAGCTAACCTCAGAATGGCCATTGATGGCACAACCATCAACTACGAATCCACGGGCAAAGACTACGAAGCCGACACGACCATCAAGATGAAAATCGAGGGGTTCGTTCGGAACGTCGACATCACCCGTGAGTGGAAAGACACATTTGAAGGCGACACCATGGTCGGAGTAGAGGCCAGGGCGCCGATGTGGGGACAGAGCTCTCCCGGCGCTGTCTTCGTTGGCTCGGACATTGCCAAGCAGGAAGAGACCACCACCGAGACCCCTGCGACGGGCGGCAGCACTGAGGTCGATGTGGCAGTCAACGTCAAGGTGGTTACGAGGCCGGACAACGCCAGCGCCATAAAGCCTGCTCCGCCCGCAGTAGAGGCCAAGAGCATTGATGCCCAAGCGCCTGACGTAATGGCGATGGCGAAGCCGTCGCAGCCTGGCAAGCCGTACACCGGCGTGATCATCGACTGCACAGGCTACAGCATCCAGAGGGCCATGAGCCCCAAGATCCGCAAGAAAGACGGCTCCGAGGTTTGGGGTACTGTCAAGATGAACCACGACATGGTGCTGGAGAAGGGCATACTTGGATATGCCACGTCTCTTGAAGACGCCAAGAAGCTGCCGCGCGCAGGTTCGAACCCGCTGGTGGTAAGGGCGACAGGCCGCGCGGGTGGCAGGTTCTACTGTGATGCCGTGATTTCCAATGGCGACGCAGAGGTCATGCTGTACGAGAACGGCAAGAGCCAGTTCCTCGACAACTACAACGTGGTCTTCGTCAAGGATAAAGTCACCCGATAGCCTACAACACCAGACCTGGCTTACCAAAGCCGGAGCGCCGATTGCCTGGCGCTCCGGCTTTTCTCAGTACGAGGGCAGCATCTGCGTAACTGCGCAGTTCTGGAGAGAAACTCCCTCTCCCCGGCCCCGCGGGGAGAGGGTTTGGGTGAGGGGTAGAGATAATCCTGCGAGACAGAAATCACCAAGGCTGAATCGGTACATTTGCTTCCGCCAGCCTCGGAATGCTAAGATTATAGTATCAATACGCCCTCGGAAGGCTGCGGCTCAAAGGCCGGAGCCTCATTATTGTATGTACTTGGCATTGTGAAGGTGACGCTGGTGAGTCTGGGTAAGCTTCTGGAAATACGGAATCTGAATGAGCGGTTGGAGCACGTGTTTGCTCCGCTGAGTGAGGGTGTGGACTGGGTCCAGGTGGAGGGTTTGGCGTCTTCCGCCAAGGGACTTGTCATCTCGCATCTGTTTCACTCGGCGCGCCGACCGATGCTTGTTCTCACCTATTCCCAGGACCAGGCAGAGCAGATCGCGGACGATGTCGCCCACTTCGGCGTATCCAAGGAAAGCATCTGCTTCTACCCCGCGAGCGAGTCTCTCATATACGGCGACACCCAGGCCGACTACCACATCGCCGGCGAGCGTTTGGCCGCGCTTCATGCCCTCGCCGCTGGGTCACACGTTGTGGTGGTTGCGTCGATTGAGGCTGTTCTGAGGCGAACGCTGTCACGGGACACTCTCCTACAGAACGTCCTGAATCTGAGCGTCGGCGAGTCCCACGACATCGACTCCATCGCGGCTCAGCTTGTCAGAATGGGATATGAGCCGACGGAGTTGGTCGAGCGCCACGGTGAGTTCTGCCGACGTGGTGGGCTTGTGGATGTCTACGCGTCCAACGAGGACAACCCGCTTCGCATCGAGTTCTTCGGCGATGAGATAGAGAGCATCCGCCATTTCGATACCCAGAACCAGCGTTCCTTCGATAAGCTTTCCAAGACGACCGTGCTGCCCGCCAGGGAAGTCGTGCTGACTCCCGAGAACGCCGCGCGCGCATCCAAGGCCATCAAGCACGAACTCGACCGCCAGATCAAGAGCCTGATAGAGTCCGGCGATGGCGAATCGGCCCAGCGCATCCGCGACAAGGTCGAGGACGACCTCACCTGCCTCCAGAATATGTCGTATTTCGACGACCTCGAAGTCTACCTGCCATTCTTCTACTCCGAGGAGTCATCCATCCTCGACTTCCTGCCTGCCGGCGCCCTGATGGTGGTGGACGAGCCGGGCCAGGTGGTGGCGCACTGGGAGAGGCACGAGGAGCAGTTGATAGAGAGGCTGATCAACCGGGCAGGCCGGGGTATGATGCTGGGGTCGCAGCAGAAGCAGTATGTGAGCATTGATTCCGCGATGAAACACGCCTGCACTGCTCACCAGGTCGTCAGCTTCACACTCATGCCCAGGCATGTTCGCTGGGCCAGCCCCAATGTCAGCTTCGAGCTGCGCTCCGTGCTTGTAGATTCGTTTAACGGCAGCATTCCGTTGGCGATGGACCAGATCAAGACCTGGCACGCCAACGGGGTGATGGTGGTGGTCGCTACTCCTCAGGAAAAGCGCATGAAAGAGATTCTCGGGGAGTACGAGATACCATGCGCTTTGCTGGATGATGCCGAGCCCGACCGCCAGGGAGTGTTCGTCACCCACGCGTCTCTTCGTCGGGGTTTCAGCATGCCGGAGATCCGGCTGGTGCTGCTTACGGACTCCGAGGTCTTCGGAGCGCGCCGGCTCCACAAACCGCGTCGCCCTACCCACGAGGGTGTGCTCATCTCCAGCGTTCTGGACCTCAAGGAAGGCGATTATGTGGTCCACGTAAACCACGGCATCGCCCGCTACAAAGGCATCGAACGAAAGCAGGCGATGGGGAGTGAGCGCGAGTATCTGGCCCTGGAGTATGCGCACGGCGATATGCTCTACGTGCCGACCGAACAGATAGACCGTGTGCAGAAGTATATGGGCGGAGAAGAGAACGCCCCCGCTATCCATCGCTTGGGCGGTTCCGACTGGAGCCGGGTCACGAGCAAGGTTCGCAAGGCGGTCGAGCAAGTTGCCCGGGAACTGGTCGAGCTCTACGCCTGGCGAGAGGCGGTTCCCGGGACATCATTCGGTTCGGATACCGAGTGGCAGCGGGAGATGGAGTCGGCGTTCCCTTATGAGGAGACCCCAGACCAACTCGACGCCATCAAGGATGTGAAGAAAGACCTGGAGAAACCGCGAGCGATGGACAGGCTCATCTGCGGAGACGTCGGCTACGGCAAGACTGAGGTCGCGATTCGTGCCGCATTCAAGGTCGCGGCGGACGGCAAGCAGGTGGCGGTTCTGGCCCCGACAACGGTCCTCGCCCAGCAGCACTTCAACACATTCACCGAGCGCCTGGCCGCATTCCCCATCCGCGTGGCGCTATTGTCCCGGTTCAAGTCCCGGAAAGAGCAGTTGGAGGCGATAAACGGCCTCAAGGTCGGTTACTACACTATTGTCATCGGCACCCACAGGCTGCTCTCCAAGGACGTCCAGTTCAAGGACCTTGGCCTGTTGATCCTGGATGAGGAGCACCGCTTCGGCGTCCGCCACAAAGAGCGGCTGAAGCAGCTTAGGAAGTCGGTCGATGTGCTCACCATGACCGCCACCCCCATCCCGCGCACGCTTAATATGTCTCTGGCCGGAATCCGCGACATGAGTGTCATCAACGACCCGCCCGAGGGCCGGATGCCTATCAGCACCTACCTGAAGCCTGCCGAGCCAGACATTGTGCGCAACGCCATCGTCCGCGAGCTCGACCGTGGCGGGCAGGTGTTCTTCGTGCACAACCGCGTGGACAACATCTACCACATGGCCGACCAATTGGCGAAGCTGGTCCCTTATGCGAGGATAGAGGTGGGGCATGGGCAGATGTCCGAAGGGGAACTCGAGCGGGTAATGATGGACTTCTACGACGGGAAGTTCGACGTGCTGGTTTGCACCACGATCATTGAGAGCGGTCTGGACATTCCCAACGCCAACACCATAGTCATCAACGATTCCGACAAGCTCGGCCTTGCTCAGCTTTATCAGCTCAGGGGCAGGGTGGGGCGGTCCGACAGGCAGGCGTTCGCGTACCTTCTGCACAGGCCCAACAAGCAGCTCACAGACATCGCGGAAAAGCGGCTCGCCGCCATCCGCGAGTTCACGGATCTCGGCAGCGGCTTCCGGGTCGCCATGCGCGACCTCGAAATAAGAGGCGCGGGCAACCTGCTGGGCACCCAGCAGAGCGGCAACATGGCGGCGGTTGGCTTCGATCTCTACTGCCAGCTTCTCTCAAGAGCCGTAAAGGAACTCAAGGGCGAGGATGTTGAGGAAGAGGCCGATCTGCCGATTGTCGATCTGCCGGTCGACGCCTTTATCCCGGTGGATTATGTGTCCAACGAGGGCCACCGCATCCTCTTCTACAAGCAGCTTGCCGCAGTGCGGTCCATATCGGAGCTTGAGGCTATCCAGGCTGAGTTGGAGGACAGGTTCGGCGACCCGCCAAGGCCTGTCTGGAACACTCTGGCAGTGCTGAGGCTGCGTCTTCGCTGTAGGGAACTCGGCGTCTCCGGCATCGGCACGATGCGCAACGAGGTCCATATCCACCTCGCCGAAAAGAGCCGCCTCACGCCCATAGTATGCCGCGAACTCATCCGAGCCTACAAGAGAACCAGCTTCCAGCCGGACCGAGCCGCCTTCATGTTCGTCCCAGGCCACATACTTTCAGAGACAGAGGACATGGTAGAAATCCTCGCCCCCGCGATACGCAAGTCAGCTGCGGCTATGGCAGGAAGATAACCCCCCGCTGGTTGGGCCATTGGCCGCAAGCAGCTTTGCGGAGCAATGCCGCGGATGTCGGAGTCGAGACCTGCGCGTCCGAAACCAGCAGGCCGGTTATCTCTCCTCCAGCACGTAGATAGGATACCTGGCTACCAGGATGTGCCTTTGGTCTTTGAGGTCCATCCCCATGATCTGGTCGGCTCCTTTGGAAACGGTTCCGAACATGTCACTGACAGTCACCTTGCCGCCCTGCACAGGTATCATCAAGTCGGATGGAGTGTCGCTGCTGCTCCAGATTACCCGCAGCCTGGCTCTGGGTTTCTCGAAGTGGAACGTCCATATCGTGGGCTTCTCCAGGGCCGTCTCGTCCGTCTTCTTCTCCCACTTGACCAGCCTTGCGTCGGCTAACATGGCGGTCATTACGGCGTATGAAACCAGCGCTTCCGATGGACTTCTGTCGAATTCCAGCATCGTCCGTCCGGTTCTGGGCTCCCACGAAAGCGCCGGGGCGGCGAGCGCCCAGTAGAAGGTCTTGTCGACCCCCGCAGCCCATTCCGCTATGGTCTGTCTGGGTACTGCCGCAGCGGCATCAAGCGGTGAGATCAGCGGAGTATCGTATCGTGAAGAAGTCGGAGGCACGGTGGAGTAGCTGCTGGAGACCTGAGCCTCAGTCATATGCGCCTCGGTATCCCATAGTGGAACTGTCTTGCCCGCCTTCGCCATCATCTTCATGATATCCGGCACTCCCATGAAGCCACGTTCTTCGGCGGTATCTCGCACGTACCCCTGTGGGCTCCATGCCGAGAAGTGGAACCCTGCAACGTCCATCCACGGCAGTCCGCCGGACTCGATCAAGGCTCCCAGGGCCGCCGCGTGGGTCACAGTTCCGCCAACTACGGTCAACCCCGGGTCAACTTCCTTGATGGTCTTGTATGTCCGCTCAAGGAGCCTGACGTACCCGTCGCTCCACTTCTCGCCTTCCGCGACTTCAAAGTAGCCGTTCAGGTTCGGCTCGTTCCACAAGACCCAGTGCTTGATGCGCGGGTTGTAGTGGCTTGTGACTCGCTTGACGTATTCGTCCCACAGCGTCATATCCGCCGGGAGCTTGTTGTTAGGCCACAGGCCGCTCCGCTCGACGCTTGTGGGATCAGTTGCCCAAGATGGCGCGTCTGCCAGGTTGCCCGCTATGTTGATACCGGCATTTCGCAGGGCGTCAACTTCGTTGTCAAAGAATGTCCACTTGCCCTTTTCAGGTTCCGAGGAGAACCACTTGGTGAAGACTGGGGGAGCGCACATAACCCATCGGATGCCGATCTTCTGGGCGATGCGGGTGAAGTGTGGGCGGTTCTCCATGTTGCAGCCGAAATGGCTTTCCTCACCATCTTCCGGAGATGTGGGCAGAATGCGGTCCGGTATCACGGCGAACAGCGATTCGTGGACCGGCGAGAGCTTCTTCCCGGGCATAGTGAACTGTGCGGCAATACGGTAGTGGCCGGTGTCGTTGATCGGCAGGGATAGAGGCTTCTCGAATGTCAGGCCGGGCGCCAGTCTAGTCTGAATCCGCCCGCTGCCGACCTTGTCGCCCCAGGCGTTCTTGACGACATAGTCGACAACTCCAGTCTGAGGTGTGTCTGAATAGGCGCGAACAACGAACGACTTTCTGTCTTTCGCGAAGAACACCTTCTCCGGTGCGGCAGCCTCTAAGCCCAGTTCGATGGGAGGTTGCTGTGGCGCTCCCGCATACGTCAGCCGGAAATCATCCATCACGCAGACACCGGGCTGCCTGCCGTAGACACAGACGGCCAGTGTGCCTGATGCCTTATCCGCCGGGACCACGACCTCGACCTTCCGCCAGTTCTTGCCGGGTGGAACATCCTTTGTGACTATTGAGTTCTTGCGGCGATTTGTTGCGTCTGCAACCTCCAGACTCACCGGCATGGAAGTCTTGAGCCAAGCGCTTACTCGTACCTTCGTCTTGGCGACAACGATCATCCTGCTGGAGAGGCGGAACCAGGCGTCTTGCGGGATATCGAAACGCAAGACAGACTTCCCGTGCGGAGCCTTGGCGTCCAGCACGCGCTTTGGCTGTGGGTCCAGGCTGAGAATCCAGGAATCCGTGTCATACCCACGGCTACCTCGCACGTTCCAGCACCATTCCTGCAGCCCGGTCTCAAAGCTGCCGTTCCTGACGAGATTGGGTGTGTAGACGTGTGTCGTTGCCTTGGGCGCCGCTAACGTCTTCCCGCCCAGTAGGGCAGTTGCCAGCATCAAGATTACGATTTTAGGATTGTTCTTCGTCATCTGTTCATCCGTGATACCTCGCCACCAACTTCGCCGCATCCTGGTACCCACACAGCCACCCGTTCTGCTCAATCTCCGCGAAATCTCCTCGGTCGCGGACACTTTGCATCACGGTGGTCACGGCCTTGATGGTCGCATAGATGGCCAGCGATGGAAAACTGGTCCTGGCAACTCCACACTCCCGCAGTTCTTTCACGGTGAGCGCGTTGAGGTTGTAGGGCATTCCCGAGGCGATGCTGATCGGGCCGTGGATACCGGCCACCAGGGTCTTCACCTGATCGATGGTAGCCACATTGATGACAAATACCAGGTCAGCCCCCGCTTCGAGATACAGGTTCCCTCTTGCGATGGCTTCCGCTATAGGGTCCTCGAAGGGCGTGCCGGGCTTGATGACATCTGTCCGGGCGTTGATGATGAAGTCCGGGTCTCCGGCTTTCCTGGCGGCCTCGCGCGCGGCCGCGATCTTCTCCACCATCTCGCTGCGGGAGATGACCTTTCTCTCGGTCTTTTCCCTCAGAACCTGGTCCTCGATGTTCGACCCCGCAATGCCTGCCCTTATGTACTCAGTCACCATCCGAGTCACAGAGTCGGGCCCGCCGAACCCGTCTTCTCCGTCCGCCATAACAGGTACCTGCACTGCAGCGGCGATCCTGGAAGTCAGAGCGAGGTTCTCCTCAAAGGTGACAGTATCTTCGGTCGGGCAGGCAGCGGATACGGAGAAGCTATAGCCGGAGCACTGCACGGCCCTGTAGCCAAGGGACTCAATGATCCGGGCAGTTATAGGGTCGTAGGCATCCGGCATAACCAGCGTTTCCCCGGATTCCAGAAGTTGTCGGAGTTGTGTGCTTCGCTTCATCGCTGATCACCCTCCTTTGATGTAACAACGAGTATAGTTTACCACTCGCAAGAACCGACTGCGAATCAGAGGGAATTTGGTGGCGGATGCACTCGCCAGCGACGTTGTGTTGGTTGGGATTACACGGTACAATGTATCCATGATCCACATCGGCACATCCGGGTTTAACTATGATGACTGGATAGGGCGATTCTACCCGTCCGGAATGGCGAAGTCGAAGATGCTGGAATACTATGCCGAGCGGTTCGAGGCCGTGGAGATCAACTCCACTTACTACGGCATCCCCGCTCCGGCGACGTTTCAGTCGATGGCTAAGCGAACGCCCAGGGATTTCCGGTTTTGTGTGAAGGCCAACAAAGAAATGACCCACTCGGATAATCCCTCGGCCGAGGTCTTCGGTTCGTTCCTGTCGGCGCTGGAGCCTCTCGAAGAGGCCGGGAAGCTGGGGTGCGTTCTGGCGCAGTATCCGTGGGGATTCGTGGCCGATGACGCCAACCGCGCCCGCCTGGGGCAGTTTCGAGACAGGGTGGGGGACTTGCCGGTGGTGGTGGAGTTTCGGAACTCCGGATGGACCGGCGAGCACACGCAGGCGTTCCTGCGGGAGCTTGGGTTTGGTTACTGCTGTGTGGATGAGCCTCATCTGAAAGGCCTGATGCCTCGCGAGGCCCTTGCCACATCCGATATTGGCTACGTGCGCTTCCACGGCAGAAATGCCGCGAAGTGGTGGGAGCACGACGAGGCCCACGAGCGTTACGATTATCTATATACGCCGGAAGAACTGCGGGAGTGGGCGCCGAAAGTCGAGGCCATAGCGGCTCAGACGAAGGACACCTACCTCTTCTTCAACAACCACTACCGCGGCAAGTCCGCCGATAACGCGCGGACCTTCGCAGGCATGTTGGCCCTCCAACTCCCGATGGCGGATCTGTTCGGCGGAGACGTGTGAGCAAGGTCTTTCGGGATTGTGGTCTTTCGGGATTTGAACGAAGTGGAAATCCCGAAAGAGAGTTTAGTTTCGGCATTTCCGCTCCGCAGGCTCCGCTCAAATGCCGAAACACCAAAAGTAATCAGGTAGATTGAACAATGGTGGTGGAATGAGAAACAAGAAGATCCGGAACATATTCATAGGCCTGGGAATTCCGGTAGTTGTCTGTATCGGCGCGCTGTGCTGGCTGCTCTTCACGCCCGCCTATACCCCCAAGGACGCTACCTTTGCGACTCCTCAGGAGAGGGAACAGGTGGCGGACAGCCTGGAGCAGAAGCTGTCGCAGTTCCAGGCAACCGCCCCCCAGCCTGCGCCGCAGCCCCAAGCCGCACCGCAGCAGCATATGCCTATGGCCCCAACTCAGCCTTATGCGCCACAGACCTCCCAATACTACCCTCAGCCGGCCGCGCCCAGGCCCTCCGGTCCGCCGAGGCTGGTTCAGGTGGCAATCACCCAGCGCGAGGCCAACGCCATGCTTCAGATGATGTTGGAAAAGCAGATATCGGAGAACGCGAAGTTGCGCCAAGCCGGCCTGAGCGAACCGGCAATTGCGTTTGAAGACAACAGGGTCATCCTGGTCGCCAAGGTGGAGCAGAAGGGGATGCATCTCCCCGTGACCATGACCGTGGATCTGGCCATGGGGCCAAACTCGACAGTCAACTACCAGATTCGGGACCTGCGGGTTGGACGCTTCGGTCTGCCGGATGACGTGCGCGCGCAGATAGAGAAGGAAATGAGCAGTTCAGTGGGCCAGGGCGGCACATTCAAGCTGCCCGACGGCGTCACTGGCCTGCAGGTCGTCAACGGCCAGGTAATCTTGCAGGGAGTCGCTCGCTGATCTAGCGGATGATCACGTCCACAAGCTTGCGTTTGGGCACGTGGTGTACGCTCTGGGCGTCGCGATAGTACTTGATGCTGCCGTCCGCGCCGACATCCTCCAGCACGACTTTCTCGACCGGCTTCCCCAGCGCGAGCACGAGGAGTATCTCCAGGTGCGCTGGTATGCCGAGGATCTCCCGGAGCTGGTCTCTCTTCACGCTGCCTATCATACACCCGCCCAGGCCGCGCTCAGCAGCTCCGAGCATTATAGTCTGAGCGGAGATACCCTGGTCGCCGTAAGGCCCCTTGCTGACGGTCGTGTCGCCAAGCATCACTATGTAGGCGGTCGGCCTCTCGCCTTCCTTCGGACCATCCCAGTCAGGCAGATAACCGGCCCAGGCCAGTGTTCGGAATACCAGCGCGTTTTCCTCCGGCGTATTCACGAGCGCATACTTCAGTGGCTGCAGATTCGCGCCGGACGGGCAGAGCCTGCCTAGATCAACCAGTTCCTCGAGAGTCTGTCTGGAGATCGGGGCGCTCTCATCGAACCGTCTGAAGCTTCTGTTAGCAAGAACCAGATCACGCAGTGACATCTCACTCACCTCACCGTTCCCTGAGCGGAGTCGAAGGGAACCACATCGTGCTATGCGTGCTGCTTTCGACTCCGCTCAAGCAGCGAACGTCAGACAACCCTGCAATACGGGTTGGACCGCTTCTCTCGCCCGACCGTTGTGGACGGTCCGTGCCCTGGGTAGACCTTGGTCTCATCGGGGTAGGCGAAGATGCGGGTCTGGATAGACTCGATCAACTGCTCGTGCGATCCCCCGGGGAAATCCGACCGGCCTATGCCGCCGGCAAAGAGCGCGTCCCCCACGAACAGGCAGTCGCCAACAGCAAATGTCAGCCCACCCGGAGAGTGGCCGGGGGTGTGGATCACCATGATGACCGTCTCGCCAAGAGAGAGCGTGTCCCCGTCTTCAAGCCACCGCGTTGGTGTAAACGGCACGAACGTAGTCACGTCCTGGTACATCTCGGCGACCGGCATTGTCCCCATTATCTGGGGTTCATCGGCATTGTGCAGCCCTATCCCGCAGCCATACTCCCGCGCGATATCTCCCGCGCAGAACACGTGGTCGAAATGGCCGTGGGTTAGAAGCACCATAGTGGGCTTCATTCCGCATCCGGTTATGGCGCTGATTATGTCATCGGGTTCCCCGCCCGGATCGATGACGGCCCCCTCTTTGGTTGTGTGGTCCCAGATCAGATAGCAGTCGGTTTCGATGCACCCTACCACCAGTGACTTCATCGGCATGCTCATCCCATGGCCCCCAGTCTGCGTTTCGCCAGCCGGATGCTTGCCTGATCGAACAGGCCGACCTTACCGACTTCATTCTCGTAAGCTTCGCACATCTCGAAGTTGCCCTGGCTCTTGTAGGCCTCGGCAAGCATTATCCTGTAACTGATGTCTTCGGGTTTCAGCGTCAACGCTCGCATGAAAGCGCCGATCGCTTCGTCTGCGAATTCGCCCTGCAGGTACAACAGGCCCAGCCGGAACAGGTAGTATGGGTCTGACGGAGATAGAACCGTCGCATGCTGCATGTGGGTGATCGCCTCGTCGAGCCTTCCCGCCCAGCCGAGCATCTCAGCCAGACCGAAGTGGTAGAAACCATCGCCCTCGGCCAGTTGGCAGGCGACCTCGAGTTCAGCGACAGCCTCATCGTGTCGGCCAACTACCCAGAGCACATTCCCTAACTTGTATCGATAGAACGGGTTTCTGGGGTCGAACTTGCAGGCCTTCAAATACTCGTTAGCGGCCGCTTTCCAGCGGCCGTGGCGTCTGCACAGCTCCGCTAGGCTGAAGTGCGGCTCAGCGCGACGCGGGCTCATCTTAAGAGCCTTCTTATACTCCGCCAGCGCCTTCAGCGACCTTTCGGAATACGCGTAGGCGTCGCCAAGGCGAGTATGGTAGCTAGGGTTGTTGCTTTCCTTGAGGATTGCGTTCTTGTAGAGGGTTATCGACTCGCCAACTCTGCCCTCGTTGCACAGCGCATCGCCGATCTCCAGGCAATCGTAAGCGGTTTCAGCTTCTTCCCATCGTGGCGCCGGGGGAGTTCCCAGGCACACCTCGTCTACCGGTTTGAAATCTTCAGGTTCGTCTGCTTTCATTTCTAGTTCTCAGTCTATCTTACTTCGCGGCTCTCGAGCACGAATGTTACCGGGCCATCGTTGTCTATACTAAACAGCATCGCTGCCTGGAATTGCCCGGTCTTGACCGGCACTCCAAACTCTCTCAGGCTCTCCACAAACCGTTCATACAAACGCTCTGCCTCATCGGGCGGCGCGGCGTTGTCGAAACCCGGACGTCTGCCCTTGCGGCAATCACCGGCCAGGGTGAACTGCGAGACCACCAGGGCCTCCCCGCCCACATCCAAAACCGACAGATTCATTTTGCCACATTCGTCCTCGAAAATGCGAATCCCGGCTATGCGATCCGCGAGGTAGTCAGCCTGTTTCTCCGTGTCTCCCTTTTCAACCCCCAGCAGCACAGCCAGTCCGCGCCCGATCTGGGCTATGTTCTGCCCGTCAACTGTGACGCTGGAGCGTAGCACCCGCTGGATAACCGCCCTCAACGCTTCCTCGCCTTAGGACGGATCTTTGCCGAAGTGCGCACGGCCCCAACCACATTGGGCAGACCTGTGAGTTTGTCAATGATGGTGCTCAGAGTCCCCGCGCTGTCCACATCTATCGTGATATCGAGATCGGCAGTCTTGTCCTGCGCCGGGCGGACGCTCGCGCGGACGATATTTGTTCGCGACTCGGAAAGCAGGCTGGTTATCTCGTGGAGACTACCGACCTTGTCCAGGGTCTTGAGCTTCAGTTCCACCGGGTACTTTTCGCCGGCTGCGGCATTCCAGTTTATCTCCACGATCCGTTCCGGCTCGTTTTCCGCGAACGCCGCGGCATTAGGGCACTCCAGACGGTGAAGCACTACCCCTTTGCCCCTGGTAACGTAGCCTATCACCTGTTCCCCAGGCAGCGGCGCGCAGCATTTTGCGCGGGTGATCATCAGGTTCTTGACGCCGTC
This sequence comes from uncultured bacterium, assembly GCA_964611645.1. Taxonomy (GTDB): domain Bacteria; phylum Armatimonadota; class UBA5829; order UBA5829; family UBA5829; genus CAZTAO01. The sequence continues at coordinate 157,676 of CAZTAO010000005.1, forward strand.
CAGAGTCACTGCCAGCCTGGTTTTCCCAGTCTGCTTTGGTCCTTCAATGAGGGTTGGCTCCGGCTTGGCGGGTTCGGGGGTGTGCATCCTGGTGATGACATTTCCAACCTGCACGTGCCCAAAGCCGATCGCGGCGTAGAGGTCATCCTCCGAGTGCAGATTAAGGTCTCGCCAGACCTTGCCGACCTCGTCTCCCTTGAGGAGCGCCTGTGCGTCGTGCCCCATCCGCGCAAGCTCTCGCTCCAACTGCTCCCGGCCCTTTGTTACGCTGTCGTCATACTGCAGTCGGCGGAAATAGGCCTTGATCTTGTTTCGCGCGTTTGCCGTTTTTACGAATGTCAGCCAGTCCAGGCTGGGCTGATGGTTCGAGCGAGTGATGATCTCGATAATGTCGCCGTTCTGGAACTTGTAGGACAGCGGAACAATCCGCCCGTTTACCTTCGCCCCCACGCACCGGTTTCCCACGTCGCTGTGAATGCGGTATGCGAAGTCCACCGGGGTAGAGCCGGCTGCCAGGTCGATCACGTCGCCACGCGGAGTGAACACGAGGACCTGGTCGGCGAAGAGGGTGGTTGTAACGCTTCTCAGGAAGTCGCTGGCGTTCTTGGAGTCCTGCTGCCAGTCCCAGAGCTGCTGTCGCAGGAAAGAGAGCTTGCGCTCAAACTCATCGCCGCTCCGCATCTGCTCTTTGTATTGCCAGTGCGCGGCGACACCATACTCGGCCAGTCTGTGCATATCCCATGTCCGTATCTGCACCTCCAGAGGTTCGCCTCTCGGGCCGATGACTTTGGTGTGCAGCGACATATACATGTTGGGTTTGGGCTTGGCTATGTAGTCGAAGAACAACTCGCGAATGGGCATCCACAGGTCGTGGACCAGCCCCAGGGCGCTGTAGCAATCGGCGACCCGGTTTACAACTACCCGGATCGCCGACAGGTCCATAATCTCATCGAAGCTCAGGTTCTCCCGCTTCATCTTTGTGTGAATACTCCAGAGATGCTTCGGCCTGGCCATGATGTAGGCATCAATGCCGTTGTTCTGGAGGTGCTTCTGCAGCATATCTACTGCCTCGGCGATGTCCTCTTCCCGCTCTTTGCGGGTCTTCTTCATCCTCTCAGTCAATTCCGCAAAGGCCTCAGGCTCCAGATACTTGAATGCCAGGTCTTCAAGCTGCCACTTTATCTGCCAGATACCAAGCCTGTGGGCGAGAGGCGCATATATCTGCATCGTTTCCAGCGCGATTCTTGTGCGGCTTTCCTCATCTTCCTTGGCGTCGAGGGTCATCATGTTGTGGAGGCGGTCAGCCAGTTTGATGACCATCACGCGCAGGTCCTTGGACATCGCAAGGAAGATCTTGCGCATATTCTCCGCTGTCAGTTTGCGGCGGTCCGCTTCGGTTCGCTTGCGCTTTGGCCCCTCGGTCTTGTGTGACTCCTTGCCGTCGGTCTTCTGCCGGATCTCCAGCCCTTCCATCGCGAGCTTGGTGACTCCATCGACCAGACTCGCCACTTCTTCCCCGAACTCACGTTTGACGTCGTCGAGGGTCAGGTCCTTGTTGTCTTCCACGACGTCGTGCAGTAGGCCGGCGACTATGCTGGGGGTGTCCATCTCGAGGTCGGCCAATATCTCGGCGGCTGTGAGGGGATGGGTTATGTAGGGGTCACCGCCGTCCCTGACCTGGTCGGCGTGGGCTTCTCGGGCGAAATCGTATGCCTTGCGGATGTAGTCGAGGTCCGCTGTGGGGTTGTACGTTTTTACTTTGTCCAGAAGGGAATCAATGTCGGACATAGTAGTTCCATGGATTAGTCCTACGTTGATTCTATGTTATGTCCGAAGCTGTGTCAAGGCGACGAAGCTGCGCATGAGGCTGTGCGCGGATGTGTGTGGTGTGAGTTCAATCCCGCGGGAATAGAATGCCGCTAGTGCTGAGTAGGTCCGCAGACCGTATCGAAGCACGTCTCAATGACCGTCCCACGATAGGCCGTTGGCCGTAAGCAGTGACGCAGGAGCCTAAGCATTAGGCTGTGTCAGGTTCGACTGTGCCACGCGCGCCGCATTCCTTCGAGGCTTCTTTATCAAGCGGACTGTAGCAGTGTGCTCACCAGCAACTACGTCCAACTGGTCAACCATGTGGCTCATTAGAAAGAGTCCGTATCCGCGTTCCTTGCTGATGTCCGGAGCGATGGGCACCGGTGGAAAGCAGAATGGGCATGCCTTGTTGGTGATTTCTACCAAGAAGCCTTCCGGAGTCATCGCCAACGTGACAGCAATGCTACAGTCGCCTTTCTTGGGGCTGCAATGCTGCACAGCGTTAGACAGGGCCTCTCCGGCTGCCAGCTTTAGCTCGTCTATCTCCGTATTGCTGAATCCCATGTTGGCTGCCAGTTCCACAATCGCCTTTCGTACTATCCCCAAGTAATCCGGGGAGGCCGGAATCTCGAAGTTCAGAATCTGGCGCGCTGTCAATTCTCTTTCCATACTCACTTCCACTTCTACCTTACCATATACTCTATACCCCTGGTCGAAGCAGGATAAACCGGTGTGTTTATGCGCCATTTTCGACAGTAGTGTGACAGTCTTAGGTAAGTCGGAAGTCCCGTTGGCGTGGCGTTTAGTGCGGCAATCATGTGTCCAAGTTTCTTCGGCAAAACTGTTACACAAGATTTCAGGCGCAAATGTCCCATTTTTCGCCAATCTTCCTTGACAATAGGCCGCTGAGAGGATAGAATCATTACCATATCGACGGCGCTGGGTATCCCGCGACAGAGTCGATCTGTGGAGTTGAATGCGGTTACAAGAGTTTGATTACCACCTGCCGGAAGAACTGATTGCGCAACAGCCGATTGCGAGTCGTGATCAGTCCAGGCTGATGGTGATAGATAAGTCCAACGGCCGGATAGAGAACAGGCAGTTCTCGGAAATTATAGAATGTTTGCAGTCCGGCGACCTGCTCGTTTTCAACGACACAAAAGTTGTTGCCGCCCGGTTGTGTGGTGCTAAGCCCACTGGCGGCAAGGCGGAAGTCCTGCTGTTGAGGCATCTGTCTCCCGGGGTGTGGCACGCAATGGTGAAACCGGGCCGCAGGGTGGGGGTTGGCTCAAGGCTGGACTTTGACAATGGCCTAAGCTGTGACGTGGTCGAAAGGACCCCGGATGGCGGGCGAATACTGAATTTCTCGGCAGACGGCGACCCGGACGAAGTCATATCCAAAGTTGGACAAGTTCCGCTTCCGCCGTACATTCACAAGCGTCTTGAAGATGCGGGCCGGTATCAGACGGTGTATGCCGCAGCCGAAGGGTCGGCGGCAGCGCCGACAGCGGGCCTGCACTTTACCGAGTCTCTGATCAGGCGGATCAAGGCTAAGGGGGTCGGCACAGCGTTTGTCACGCTGCATGTCGGCATTGCTACTTTCAGGCCGGTTCGGACGGAAAGCATCGAGGATCACGAGATACACTCCGAATGGTTTGAGGTCTCCGAGAAGTGCGCCGAAGCCATCAACTCGGCTTCCGGGCGAATAGTTTGTGTAGGCACTACCACAGCGAGAGCGCTGGAAAGCGCTGCTGTGGGGGATCGGCGAGTTGAGCCGATGTCCGGCGAGACACGGTTGTATATGACGCCGGGGTATAAGTTCAAGGTTGTGGAAGCGCTGGTGACCAACTTCCACGTGCCCAAGTCTACGCTGTTAGTGTTGGTTAGCGCGTTTGCCGGGATCCAACTGGTCCGGCAAGCTTACTTAGAAGCGGTGCAACAACGGTATCGGTTCCTGAGTTTCGGCGACGCGATGTTCATTTTTTGAAGGGGTATTTTACACTATGGGACAGTCTGAGTTCAGGTTGCAGGAATGGCTCAAACAGGTAGATCAGCGCGCCAATGAGATGAAAACCAAGAAAGCGCCCGCGGCCCCCAAGCCGAGTGACCCGGTGAGTGTGCATCCTCGTGTGACTCCCATGGTCAGGAAGCCCGAGCCCGTGCAGACTTCCGGAACAGTGATGCCGTCGATAGTGGCGGGGATCGACTTGGATGAGGGAGTTGGCGAAGTCAGACGTTTGGAAGTCAAGCCCCAGAACCGGTCGGTGGCGACAGTTGAGACCGCCAATCCCAGGAACCCGTTCATAGAGATCGATGAAGACGATACCGTGGACATACCCCGAGTTGAAGATCACATCGCATTCCTTGACACCCCGTCCCGCTCTTCGGCGCCTGCGATTGAACTGCCTGACCCGGGCCCGTCGCTAAGCGAATGGACCGGCGATCCGCGCCCCAAGATTGAACAGCCTCGAATTGAGCCAAGAATCAGCGATCCCGTCCCAGCCCCCAAGGTCGAGCGTGTAAAAGTCGCTGCCCCCGTGGCGCCGGATGCAAGCGCCAGCGAGCAACTGCGTGAGAACTGGGACAGGATGCCCAAGCACCTTCAAATACTGTTTGCCTCCAGTGGGCAGGAAGTAGCCCAGAACTCCTACAAGGCTTTCAGGGAATCCCGAGGGGAACTGGTGGCCAGGCTGCTCGATCCGATTATCAGCCTGGAAGAGACCGCACGGGTCCTCAACGTATGCCCGACCACCGTCCGGCGGTACACCAACAAAGGCCTGCTGATGCATTTCCGCACAGCGGGCAATCAGCGCCGCTTCAGGCTCTCGGAAGTACTGAGCTTCATGGACAGATCCCAGGCCGAGTTGAAGGCATCCGGGTAGAAGTCCTGGAGTCGCCGGAGGCCTGTGCGCGTGGCGGCTCGGGATGTAGCTAATGCGCATTGCTTTAATGTCCGAAAGCTATGAGCCGATAGTAAATGGCGTCAGCGTTTCCGTTGGAATACTGCGAGATGAGTTGACCAAGCGGGGGCATGAAGTGTTCATCTTCGCCCCTGCAAACTCAGGATATGCAGACCGCTACCCGCACGTTGTCCGTGTCCCTTCCTGGCGGACCACGCTTATGCCGGACTACCCCATTCCGTCGCCTTTTGCGGGGCCGATCCGTCGGGCGCTGAAAGAACTGAAGCCCGATGTCGTGCACACCCAGACCCCCTTCATCCTTGGCATGCTCGGGGCTAAGTGCGCGCGCGAGCAGGGCGTGGCTCTGGTCTCCACCAATCACACCCTCTACACCGAATACGCCCACTACGTTCCGGTGCGCCCCAAGTCCATCACGCGCAACATCCTGATTCGCGGAATGCGCTGGTACTACTCAGGGTGCGACGAGGTCATAGTGCCGTCGCAACCTGTGCGGGAAAGGCTCGTCTCCTACGGCGTCAGAAGCCGGATCAGCGTGGTCAAAACCGGTATTATGCCTCAGGCTGAGATAACACCAGAGAAGCGAGCTGAGCTGCGCTCTGCTTGTGGGTTGGCAGATGGCGAGCAGATGGTGCTGTATGTCGGGCGAATCGCCCGCGAGAAGAACCTTACCATGCTGTTGGATGCGTTCGATCTGCTCCGACGCAGTGAGGCCGCAGCAAAGCTCGTCCTCATCGGAGGCGGCCCGGCCTTGACCGAAACTCAGCACTACGCAGCCGAACTTGGGCTGGACGGGTTGGTGCGGTTTGTGGGGATGGTTCCATCAAACGAAGTTGGGCCTTACTATCGCTCGGCGGATATATTCGCGTTCCCTTCCACGACAGAAACCCAGGGTCTTGCCATTGGTGAAGCTATGCTTGCCGGGCTTCCGGTGGTGGCGGTGGATGCGGGGGGAGTGCCGGAGAACGTAACTGATGGTGTCGACGGATGCCTTACCCAAAACCACGCTGCGGACTTCGCCTATCGCCTGAAGAAACTCATGGCTGATTCAACTGAGCGAGAACGCATGGGAACAAGCGCGGCGGCCAGCGCTCAGGCATTTTCAGCAGAGCGGATGACCGCCGAAGTAGAGGCTATATACCACAGGGTAGTAGAGGCCAAACGCTCGCGATAGACACATCACTTTGCAAACCCCGTGCAACGCCTTGCGAACCCCGTGCAACGTCATGCTGAACTTGATTCAGCATCTCCGGGGTGGCAAAAGCAGACCCTGAAACTAGTTCAGGGTGACGTATACAAGCGACTTAGCGTGAATCACTTAGGCCACGCTACGTTCGGGAGTTTGCCATCAGGTCGCGCAGCGCGCGTTTCGCGTCCTCGTGGTCCCGCTTTTCGCTCAAAACCTGCTCATACAAGCCCTTGGCGTAGTATGTTTGCCCTATCAGGTCAGCCAGCCTTGCCAGAACGTATGTCTGCTCAACCCCCGGCCAGAACATGGTGAGGGTGTAGTTCTCATCCTTGATCAGCTTGGCCACCAGGAATATCTGCTTCTCGGAGTGCAGCTTTTCGCCGACTTCCCTGTCAACCCAGGCCAGATTCAGCCGGGCGTTGAGGTCTTCCGGGTTCATCTCCAGCGCAGCAGTCAGCGCCTTCTCGGCATCGTCCCACTTCTTCTCGTTGGTCAGTCGCTTGGCTTCCTCAAGCAGTTTTGCGGCCTGGCCTGATGCGATTCCGTCTCTCACCGATTGCGGCACATACTGCATCAGTTCCGCCATAGCGTCGGTCTTTGTGACTTTGCCGATGGCTGCGCAGATAACCTCGGAGTCCGCTCCGGCGTTGTACTTCAGGTCACTCATGATCTTGGGGAGAGTCTGCTCGCCGCTGGGACCCAGGAGCTTTGTCACTAGCTCCCCCGAATACCGGGCACAGGCTGTGTCGAGCGACTGGTCATAGTAGGGCGGCTTATAGACGATGAACGGGATCTGCTCCCAGGAGAAGAGATTGACCTTGGCTCTCTGCTTCTTTGCGGCTTCGTCTATGCCCATGATCTTGTCGAGCGTGCCGGCCATCGTGGGATCTGTCTTGGTGATGACCTTCTTGGTGACCCAGGCGCTCACGCCTTCGTTGAACCACCTCTCAAACGGATGGAACAAGCGCAGCTCCTCGGACATCACGTAGAGGACTGTTTCGTGAATGGTTGCCGGGATCATTGTGTCCCCAGCGCCACCTATCTGCTTCGCCAAGGCCGGGATCTTGTCGGCGCTTCGGATGGCTCCGTCAGAGTTGACCAGAATGGGGAAATAGGTTCTTTTCATCCGGCTCTCGTCCACGTTCTGCATCTGCACAAACATGCCGAAGTCGTCTGAGTCCTTGTCATAGCGTATCTGGAGAATTCCCGCGTCGACTCCCCCGCGCGCCTTCGCATCGCTGGTCTTCACGAGCTTCACAGTCTGGAAGCAGTGGGTAAGCATCCGCGATTTATCTCTATATGAGACAACCCGCAGCCGAGTGCTTTCCTTCACTTCAGGCGCGGACAGCAGATCGGTTATGCGCTTCGCTATTGCGTCGTCGTCCTTGAGCAGGCGAGCGATCTTCGCATGAACGTCCAGGAATGGTCGGAAGTTCTTTGAGGCAATATCGGCGGCCTTCTTTGCCGCGGGTTCCAGTTCGGGCGGATATGTGACCGTGATGCTGCCGGCAGTGAGGGTCTTGGTATCCGCGGACCATCCCACGCAGGAGCAGCACATCAGGGTCAAAAGTGTTACGATGAGCAAAATAAGGAACTTGGTCATCCTGACTTCGTGTCTCCAATCAGTTTGATAATTGCTGACTATGTAAGTATACTCTGAAAACAGCAATCGTTGCTACCCGAATTCGGGTGTTGGGTGTTAGGTGTTGGTATGTTCTCATCCCTCCAGGGTCTCCGAACCTGGAGGGTATGCAGTGAATACAGGACCGACCCTCCAGGTAGGGACTACCTGGAGGGATGAAGAAAAGTCGAGAGTTGCCTGTCGCAGAAGTCCTATTTGTCGTATATGTCCTGGATTCCCAAAAAAACAATTGAAGATTTCCCGACTTCCGGAGTCTAATCTCATGTGTGCAACATTATGGGTATAGAACAAACGAACCAATGGAGGTGAGTATGAGAAGTCTGGTCGCATTCCTGCTGACTGTACTGGTGTGTGGCGCGTGTTTGGCCGCGGACATGTCCAGCCTGCCCAAGGTGGTGAGGATCACTGCCTACAACAACGATTTCGCGCTGGTGAAAGAACTGCGAGATATGACCCTCAGCAAAGGGGTCAACTCGGTCGATGTGGAAAACGTAGCCGCGAAGATCGACCCTACCAGCGTTCTGTTCAAGTCTCTCACCAACCCCAGGGGCGTGATGGTTCTGGAACAGAACTACCAGTTCGACCTTATCGACCCGGCGAATATCCTCAACAAGTCGGTCGGAAAGAAGGTCACCTACACCCGTTTCGCGGATGATGGCAGGCCGATAGTCGAGTCCGGCACGCTCCTCAACCCGGCGGGCAACGCCGGCGCGGTCATGCGGACCAAAGATGGCAGCCTGACCCTCAACCCCTGGGGCCAGGTCACGCTGGACAAACTCCCGGATGGCCTCCACCCACGCCCGACTCTCAACTGGCTCCTCAAAGCCGCGCAAGCCGGAGCGAACAAGGTCGAAGTGACCTACATAACGGGCGGCATTAACTGGCAGGCCGACTATGTGGCCCTGGTCAACAAGGACGACACCGCCCTGGACCTCACTGGCTGGGTCTCCCTCACCAACAACAGCGGCGCCACATACAAAGACGCCAAGCTGACCCTGATGGCCGGGGACGTGAGGCGAGTGAGAGGACTAGATGAACCGGAAGTTGGCCTGGGGACGAGGACTTTGTCCTTGAAACGGTCTGCGGCCAAGCCTCAGTTTGAGGAGAAGAGCTTCTTCGAGTATCACATGTACACGATGGGGCGGCCGACCAGCGTTCGCGACAAAGAAACCAAGCAGCTCAGTCTTCTTGGCGCGGCCAGTGTGCCCGTGAAGAAAGAGATGATCTACGACGCCCGCGGCGACTGGTTCCGAAGCTGGTGGTCACCAGGCAGAAACGGCGACCCCGGCAGCGGGTACGACACCTCCAATTATCACAAGGTCAGCGTGACTCTGGAAGTGAAGAACTCAAAAGAGAACAACATGGGCATGCCGCTCCCCAAGGGCAGGGTCCGGGTCTACAAGCTCGACGACACCGGCAGCCAGCAGTTCATAGGCGAGGACCAGATAGACCACACTCCCAAGGATGAAAAGGTCCGGCTCTACGTGGGTGATGCCTTCGACGTGGTCGGCGACTACAAGCGAACCAACTACAAGAAGATCTCCAGCAACGTGGTCGAGGAGTCGTTCGAGGTCAAGATCAGAAACCACAAGAAGACCGCTGTGACAGTGAAAGTAGTCGAGCACGTATGGAGCGACTGGAGCATGGTCAAGAAGACCCACGAATTCACCAAGAAGGACGCCCACACCATAGAGTTCCCGGTAACAGTTAAACCAGACAAAGAGTCCGTCATCAAATACACGGTGAGAACGAAATGGTAGCCGAGCGGGTGTTGGGTCTTGGGTGTTAGGTGTTGGAGAAGAGCAGGCATGATAGTGGATGCAGACATAATCCTCTCCCCCGGGGGGGAGAGTTAGAGAGAGGGCGCACTGTACCGCCCAGCACAGTGGCTCCGTGTAGCAAGACAGCTCGAAAAGGAGAAACCAAAATGAGAACAATCCTATTCACACTAGCAGTATTAGTAGCCCTGACCTCCTGCACTTATGCAGCCAAGGTCAGCGGGCCTAAGTCAGTCCAGATAACTGCCTACAACAGCAACTTCGCGTTGGTGAAAGACAGCCGCGTGATCAGCCTCGAAAAAGGGTTCAACTCGCTGGATGTTGAGGACGTGGCGGCGCAGATAGATGCCACCAGCGTCCTGTTCAAGTCGCTAACCGACCCCAACTCGGTCACCATTCTCGAACAGAACTATCAGTTCGATCTGATCACTCCCGAGAACATCCTGAACAAGTCGGTTGGCCAGCGAATCAGCTTTACGCAGTTCGACGACACCGGCAAGCCGTTCGTCCAGAACGGCACACTCCTTAACCCGGCGGGCAAGGGCGGCGCAGTTGTGAGGGGCGAGGACGGCAAGATCATTCTGCACCCCAGCGGCCAGATATCTTTGCAGAAGATGCCCGAAGGCCTGCGACCCAAGCCGACCCTCAACTGGCTGCTGGAGAGCTCCAAAGCCGGCGAGCAGAACTGCGAGATCAGCTACATCACCAATGGCATCAATTGGAAAGCCGACTACGTTGCCCTGGTCAACACGGACGACACCAAGCTCGACCTCTCCGGCTGGGTCTCCCTCACCAACCAGAGCGGCGCATCCTACAAAGACGCCCAACTAACCCTGATGGCCGGGGATGTGAGACGGCTGAGACCGGAGAGGATGGACGTCAGCGTCAGCTATGCGCTTGGTGATTACGATGCAAGACCCGCTCCTCCGCAGTTCCAGGAGAAGAGCTTCTTCGAGTATCACATGTACACCATGGCCAGGCCGACCACGGTGGCGGACAAAGAGACCAAGCAGCTCAGCCTGCTGGGCGCAGCGAATGTGCCTGTGACCAAAGAAATGATCTACGACGCCCGCGGAACGTGGTTCAGAAGCTGGTGGTATCCCGGCAGAAACGGCGACCCCGGCAGCGGGTATGACACCTCCAACTACCACAAGGTCAACGTCGTCCTGGAAGTGAAGAACTCCGAAGAGAACAACATGGGAATGCCGCTGCCAAAGGGCAGAGTGAGAGTTTACAAACTCGACGACACCGGCAGCCAACAGTTCATCGGTGAAGACGAGATCGACCACACTCCCAAAGATGAGAAGATCAGGCTCTATATCGGCGACGCGTTCGACGTGGTGGGAGACTACAAGCGCACCAACTACACCAAGATTGCCGATAACGTGGTCGAGGAGTCGTTCGAGGTCAAGATCCGAAACCACAAGAAGACCGAGGTCACAGTCAAAGTGGTAGACCACGTCTGGAGCGACTGGAAAGTAACAGCCAAGAGCCACGAGTTCACCAAAAAAGACGCCAGCACCATAGAGTTCCCGGTCACGGTTGCTCCGGACAAGGAAGCCACGATTACGTATACGATCAGGACGACGTGGTAGCGAGACAGGTGATGGGTGTTAGGTGTTGGGTGTTGGAACCGCTAGTACCTAGTGGCATAATTGCCTCATATATGATATACTGTTGTCATGTCACGT
>CAZTAO010000006.1:0-163217 GCA_964611645.1 uncultured bacterium
ACAAAACATCTCACATCAGCCATAATATACGCGCATAGATAGCCAAACACCAGAGTCAGGGACAACATGTCCCTGACCATCAGTAGGAAAAAGCCCAGTGTGCGATGGTCGAGGCTATGTTATCCTCGACCCGGTTTGCCGGACATCATCTCCTGGGCACAGGGTCAGGGACAACATGTCCCTGACCATCAGTGGGCCGAAGCTTCGCCAACTCTAGTTCGCAGGTCTCTGCAATACCTCAATCCTTCGGGCTATTTCCCACCTCGTGAGGTCGGGGTCAAGGTCGGCGAGGTTGAGGGTGCCCAGCCAGTCCTGCGTCTCTTTGACAAATGCGCGCTTGGACGGGTTCTTCAACGCGGCAGTCATGGCAGCTTCAAGGGTGGCCAGGTAGCGGGCGTCGTCGTGGCCCTCTCTATACGCTTCCCAGGCGGGAGTGTCGAAGGGCGCAGTTTTGCCTCGGAGCACGAAGTTGAAGATAGGCGAACCGCCGATTGGTCCCGCGATTGGGTTGTCGGGTTCGGTTATGTGGGTGTACGACCACGTCATTGTGCCATCCATCCCTGCTTTCCAGAGGCCGAATCCTCTGAACAGCCTGTGCTGGAACGGCAGTGTGTATCCCGAGAGTGGGTCCATGTAGGTAAAGATCTTAAAGCCGTTCTTGTGGACTCCATTTATGATGTTCTGGTAGTGCGGTGTCATCAACAGGTTGGGGTCCAGAGCGTCGTGGACCTTGGATGAGTAGCTGAGAAATTCCTCTGCCGGCATCAGCGAGAGTTTGTCCAGGTGAGTAAGTGTAGGATGCAGCAGGATAGGCAGGTCGAGCAGGTCGCCTACCAGTTCGTAAAAGTCGCCGTAGTTGGCGACAAAGACCTTCCCGCCGCCCTCGTGAACGGACTGCATAGCGGCTCGCTGTCCTTTCACTTTGTCGCCTGTCGCCTCGTCCACTCCGTAGAAGTACACGTCGGTGAAGCCCTTGCCCTTCGCCCACTGCACTATCTCGCGCACCCACGCGGTATTACTTGTCAATTGCTCAGCACTGAGGTTGTCGCCAATCGTCACCGGCCCCGTGCCCAGCAGATACATAGGCCCGCCGCGCATGCCGGCTTTCTGTCGAATTCGCACAACGCGCTCAAGCAGGCTGAAATCGAGTTTGCCGTCTTTGCCCATTGTCGGGCCATCGTAGATTGTGGGGTTGGTGCAGCCGTGCGCTACCATATTCTTCATCTCGGCCAGGTACATGTCGTCGTTTATCACAGCGTACTTCTGAGGGTTGTCCTTCTTCATGGATCCGCCTTCGATCCAGGCGGGATAGTAAACGCTGTATTCGAACTTCGGCGGCTTCAGATCGAACGGATACACCTGCACCACCAGCTTGAGCTTGTACGCCGGAGCGTTCGCCGCCGTGATGGTCACCGGGGCAGTGTATGTGCCCGCCCTGGCGTTGGCAGGCACGCGCACGGTCAGCCAGAATTGCCGGAGGCCATCGATGTCCGCAGGCTGAAGGGTGTCCGCGTCGACAGGCACACCGGTGAAGACGTTGGTCTTGATATACGCCTTCTCGGTGGGAGCGGCGTCCGGTTTCATCGCCTGTGGCTGAGGCTTGTCTTCCACCACCAGCAGTGCGGGGTCATGCACGAGTACCCACGGCACGAGGCCGGGGTAGTCGGTAATCCGGCGGAAGAACGGCGCCAACGCCCGTATGTCGATCGCGCTCGCGGGCAGCGTCCCCGCAGGCCCGGCTATCTTCCCAACCTTCACTTGCACGGCCTTCAGAGGAGCATCCGACTTGACCACAAACGATGCCGGCTCATATTCCCCACGGCAGGCAGCCACAGTCAACGTGGTTTTCAGCCTGCAAGTCTCCGGCAGCGGCTGACCGGGTATGATGTGCCTATTGCTTATAACAGGCTCCACAACGTATACATCCATATCCGAGTGGGCCGTGGCACACAATGCGACCATCAAGGTCAAGACAAACGCTATTGTCAGTGTTTTCAATTTCATCTCCTTAATATGCTACGACGAGACCTCAGCCTCGACCATCCGTTTCCTGAACTCCTCGTAGGTGATTCCACCGGCTATCAGGTAGATGGTGGAGTCTGTTGGGTCGCGGCGGATAGCGTTGTAGACCGGCATCACCAGGGTGTCATCTTCCATTCGGAGCGCTGGGTTATTGGCCGGATCGAGCTTTTCGCTGAGGCCCCAGGTCTCGAAAGCCATTTCCTTGACATCTATCCTCGCATAGTATTGCGGATCGGCCAAACGGCACCAGGCGCGGGCGAAGAACGCCACAAACCTGCCGTCTTCTGTCTCCCATAGATACAGGAACACCTCGTTTTCGAGGGCAATGCGCTCCTTAAGTTCCGCGTTCACCAGAAACTGCGCGCCGGTGACCGAGAGGTCGAAGATGTTGGGCGCGGGGTGCTTAATACCCAAATACGGCACCATCATAGACTTCCACGTCATTGCGCACTGCTCGAAACCCTCGCCAAAAGCCTCGCATTCCACGGTCTCCGGGTCGAACACAAGTCCGCGTTCCGCCATCACCTGGAGAGTTTCCGCGGCGCAGAGGCGGTTGTAGACTACGACTTTGATCACTCCCATATTCCACTTGTTGCCGATCTTGTCGCGTGCCGCCCGCATCTCGGCATCAAGCTCCGCCCGTATGTCCGGCGGGACTTCCCTGAGCACATCCTCGCGGCCGGGGAGGTCGGGGCCGTCCAGGAACATATCTATGGTCCAGTTAGAGTCGGCATTGATCGGAGTAGGGGTCGGGATGATGCAGCGCTCTCCAAGAGCCGCGTCGGCCGCCTTTTCGAGATCTTGCATCGCGGGACTGCTGCCTATCGGGAAGAGGACCAGCATATCATCCGGCTTCATTTGCTTGAAGAAGGCCTTCGCGCGTTCAAGCACCTTCTTCTCCCACTCGTAGCAACGTATGTAGGCATCTTTGTTGGCCACTGTCTCGGGAGGCTGGCCGTTTGCGTCGACACCCTGGCTCCAGCATGTAGGGTGGAACATGAAGTAGATTCTGTTGATCGTAGTCGGCATAGCTGCTTACTCCTGGTGCGTTAGCGTTAAGGTAACTGTTCAGTATTAGTGAGGGTTACACGTCACCCTGAACTTGATTCAGGATCTCCTCTGGATCGGGGCCAGATGCTGAATCAAGTTCAGCATGACGGTACTCACACCACTGAACTGTTGCACACTAAGGCGCGATGGCGGCTCTTACCAGCCGCTTCCTGAACTCGCTGTAGGACACGCCATCTGCTATCAGATAGACCGTCATATCGGTTGCGTCCCTGCGGATACCGTTGAGCACCGGCGCCACCAGGGTATCGCCGACCATCTTCAGCGGCGAGTTATCCGCGGGGGTATGCTTCGCCGTGATGTCCCATGCTTGCAGCGGCATTCCCTTGACGTTTACCCTGGCGTAGTACTGCGGATCGGACAGCCTGCACCACGAGCGGGCATAGAAACCGATCAGCTTGCCGCCTTCGCCCTCCCAGGTGTAGAGCACCACAGCATTCTTGAGCAGAATGCGCTCTTTGAGCTTGGCGTTCACCAGAAACTGCGCGCCGGTAACCGAGAGGTCGAAGATATTGGGTGTTGGGTGTTTGATGCCCATGTACGGAACCGTCATGTTCTTCCAGGTCATCGCGCACTGCTCGAACCCCTCGCCGAATGCCTCCGTCTTCACAGTCTTCGGGTCGAACACCAGTTTGCGCGTCTTCATCTCGTTGAGCAGGTCCATCGCGCACAAACGGCTGTAGTATATGACCTCCAGAACCCCGATATTCCAGGGGGTCGGTATCTTCCTTTGCGCCGCCCTGATCTCGTTCGCCAACTCGACCTGGATGTCTTGTGGGACAGACTTCAGAAATGCGTCTCTGCCCGGCAGACTGGGCTCATTGAGGAAGCTGTCGATGGTCCAGTCCGGCTGCGGATCGATGGAACCTCGGCTGACGAAGATGTACCTCTTCCCCAAAGCCTTCTCGGCGGCTTCCTCAATAGCCAGCATCGATGGGTGGCGGCTGATCGGGAAGATCACCAACGCCTCATCCGACTTCATAGTCTTGAAGAAGGCCTTCTGCCGCTCGACCACCTTCTTCTCCCACTCATAGCAGGCCAGGTAGGAGGCCTTGTCGGCGACCGATGCCGGAGGCTGGCCTTGGGCGTTGATGCCTATGGTCCAGCAGATCGGGTGGAACAGGAAGTAGATCTTGTTGATGCGGGTTGGTTTGCTGTCGTCGGCTGCCCAGGCCCCCGAGCATAGCGCCAGCAGCAGTATGGCGGCGATGGGCATTGCGATGAGTTTGAATGTAATCCGCGGCATCTTCGCACCTCCCTGGTGAAAACATGAAGCCCGCGACAGGCGCCGCGGGCTTCATATTGACTACTTGCTACAGCTTGTCCACCTGCACCGGTTCGAGGCCCTTGGGTGTCATCTTCATATACTGCGCTCTCAGCAGCCCTTGCCAGGAGTCCATATACATAAAGAGAATGACGTTGGGCTTGACCTCTACCTCCGAGCCCATTGCCCAGATCGAGGTGTCTATGTAGGTGCCGCCGTCCCAGGTCATGCCGTCGTCATAGGTAGTGTGCATCGTGAGGCCGGGGCCGCGAGTCGGGAAAGTGACGGCCCCGGACTGTGTTCGCACGGCCACCGAAGGCGCCCATCCGGGGAACGGCCCGCGCACGCACGGCCCCCAAGTCTTGCCGCCGTCGTTGGACCAGGTCTCCCACATCCACGGCGAGTATACCGGGCGGATGAGGCACATTATCCTGCCGTCGGCGGTCTCGAAGCCCACAGGTTCCGTCAGGTCGAGGTTGCCCATGTCCGGGCGGTCTGTATCCAGGTTAGCAGGTTTGGACCAGGTCTTTCCGCCATCGGTGGACCGAGTAGCGAATGCCTGGCAGTGGACGTTGCCCCACTTCGTCACCGGGTCATTCCATGTCTTGTGGCCACCCAGGCCGAACCGGATGAGGGTGCCATCCTTGAGTTCCAGCGGCCATCCTGTGCTGAAGCTGCGCAGGTCCGGGGGCGATGTCATTTCTATTGCCACAGGAGCAGACCAGGTCAGCCCGTCATCGGTGGATTCGCTCCACGCCGAGTCTGTGCCACCCAGGGTCACGCTGATCAGCCTGCCGTCCTTCAGGGACTGGACCAGGCCCGTAAGATTCGGGGGAGTGGGGTTGACTGTCCAGGTCTTGCCGAGGTCACTGGAGCGAGCAAGGTAGGCGCCGCCGGCGCCGGTGAACTGGCACAGCAGAGTTCCCTTGGCTGTCTTTGCCAGGTTAATACCGCCCTGCGTACCACCCTGAGCCGCGAATGGGGTAGTCCAGTTCTTGACCTGCTTGACCTTGTCATTCCACGCAGCCGCTCTGGCAATCTTACCGTCAACCGTTACTTTGCCGTGGGCGAATGCCACGAAGCCGGCAAGGCCAATTCGGCCGCTTTTGTAAGACTTGTCGCGCTCATCAATAGCCGGGAAGCCGTTAACCCATACCTGTATTCGGTCACCGGTGACTTTGATCTTAGCGTGATTGGTGGTACCAACCGGGTTGCTGGCAACGCGCTGGACGTGGTTCATTGTGATGATACGCAAATAGCCGGAGCCGTCCGCCTTGGAAAGCGCCGCCCAGTAATGCTGCGCGCGATAGCCCTGGCCGCACTGCGGGAAGTGGACTATGTAGAAGTGGGTCGGGTCCTGCGCCCTGAATATAAAGCCTTCGTCCGCGTGGCCGGCGGGCATTGTGACATCAAACTCAGCCTCCACATCCGAGTAGGCCTTGGTCTTCAGGAACGCGAGGCAATAGCCCTGCAAGCCGTCCCCATCTCCATCCTTTGCGCCCTTGATGGAGCCGTCAGGCTGATCGCTCCAATTGCTGTTGAAGAATTGCCAGTCTTTGCCGTCTCCGATACTAAGCTGCATCTTGCTCTCCCCTGCGCTCAAACACCCCGCGAATAACGCCAAAAGCGCCACCGTCATGATGATGAGTGTGATGTGTTTCATATTCCGCCTCCTCCGATATCGCTCCCGACGACATTGCTTCGTTCTCCTCCGGCAAGTCTATATCTTATCCGGTTCAATCGGCTCAAGCCCTTTGGGAGTTATTCTCATATACTGGCCCCTAAGCAGTCCCCACCAGGAGTCCATATACATAAAGAGGACCACGTTCGGTTTGACCTCCACCAGCGAGCCCATCGCCCAGATCGAGGTGTCGATGTAGTTGGCGTCCCAGGTCATGCCGTCGTCTCTGGTGGTGTGCATAGTGAGGCCGGGGCCTCTGGTCGGGAATATGGCTGCTCCGGACTCCGTCTTCACAGCCGCCGAAGGCGCCCAGCCGGGGAACGGCCCACGCACGCACGGCCCCCAGGTCTTCCCACCGTCTTTGGACCACGTCTCCCACATCCACGGCGAGTACACCGGGCGGATGAGGCACATTATCCTGCCGTCCGCTGTCTCGAAGCCCACCGGCTCTGTCAGGTCGAGGTTGCCCATGTCCGGGCGATCCGTGTCCAGATTGGCCGGTTTGGACCAGGTTTTGCCGCCATCGGTAGAACGGGTGGCAAATCCCTGCAGATGGACCGCGCCCCACTTGGTGATCGGGGCTGTTGAGGATTCATGTGTGCCATAGCCAAACATAATGAGGGTGCCGTCCTTCAACTGCAGCGGCCACCCCAGGGCGAAATTGCGCAGGTTGGGCGGCTTTGCCATGTCTATTGCCACCGGAGCAGACCAGGTCAGCCCATCGTCGGTGGACTCGCTGAAGGCCGAATCAGTCGCGCCCAGACGCACGCTGACCAGCCTGCCGTCTTTGAGGGACTGGATCATGCCCGACACATTGGCGGGAGCGAGGTCGACTGTCCAGGTCTTTCCGAGGTCACTGGAGCGAGCAAGATAAGGCTTGCCGTCCGTGCCGTAAGCCGTGCCTGAGATAAACTGGCAGAGAAGCGTCCCCTTGGCCGTCTTGACCAGGGTTATTCCGCTCTGCGCGCCGCCCGGCGTCGAAAACGGGGTAAACCAGTTCTTGACCTGTTTGATCTTGTCATTCCACGCCGCCGCTTTGGCGGTCTTGCCGCTGACCATCACTTTGCCGTGAGCGAATGTCATAAAACCGCCCAAGCCGATTCGGCCACTCTTGTAAGATTTATCGCGCTCGTCGATGGCCGGGAAGCCGTTCACCCATACCTGTATGCGGTCGCCTGTGACTTTGATCCTGGCGTGGTTGGTGGTCCCGAGCGGGTTGCTGGCCACGCGGGTGACCAGGTTCATCGCGATGATTCGCAGGTAGCCGGAACCGTCTGCCTTGGAAAGCGCCGCCCAATAGTGCTGCGCGCGATAGCCCTGCCCGCACTGCGGGAAGTGGACCAGGTAGTAGTGCGTTGGGTCCTGTGCCCGGATGATGAAACCTTCGTCGGCGTGACCAACAGGCATGGTCACATCAAATTCAGCCTCCAGGTCTGAGTAGACTTTGTTCTTCAGGAACGCCAGACAATAGCCCTGCAGGCCATCACCGTCGTCAGTCTTTGTGGCCTTGATGGACCCGTCGGGCTGGTCGGCCCACGTGCTGCTCACGCACTGCCAGTCCGTGCCGTCTCCGATACTCAGTTGTGTCTTGCTCTCCGCTGCGCTCAAACCACCCGCAAACAGCGCCACAAGCGCCACAGTCATGATAGCTAGTGTGATGTATTTCATGCTCCGCCTCCCTGCAATATCCGTGTCACCCGCCCCGCCAGAACACCTTGTCGACAGCAGGCACGAATGTATACACACCATGATGTAACGGGGAAGGCGGGATGTCAAGTGGGGCGCAGAGAAAGCTGAGAAGCAGAGAGCGGAAGCGTGTCATTCCGACCGGAGCGAAGGGGATTGGAAGCTGCTTCTATGCGTCGGGATGTCTTGCCACCGACATATTCGACTCGTGCATCAGTGCCAATGGCGATTGATCTGCGGTATAATGGTGTTGGTGGAAAGAGATACTGTGGCATTCTCCCTACTGACAACGAAACCATGAACGGAAGTGGAATATGACCGAGGTCACGGTGATGCTGCCCGATAGTGCTCTGCGAAGTATGCACGCGACCCCGCAGGGCTTCATAGATGAAGTCTTGCTCGCGGCTGCGGTGAAGTGGTACGAACTGGGAAGGATATCCCAGTCAAAGGCCGCCGAGATAGCGGGCGTTACCAGGCACGACTTTATGGACGCCCTGAGTAAGCTCGGCGTGTCGCCTTTCCAGACCTCTGAAGATGAACTCAGAAGAGAGCAGAGCCTTGGTTAGGCGCTGGGTGGTGAATGCATCCCCCATAATTGTGCTGTGCAAGGCTGGGGCGATCAATGCGATTACCGGTGTATGCACAGAACTGATCGTGCCGTCAGGAGTCGCAGAGGAGATAGCGCAAGGCCCCCCGGGCGATCCTGCCGTAGAATGGCTTCTATCTTCGGGCAGGAAGCTCATCCAGGACGTTGGGCTGGTTGATGCCCGTGTGTCCGCTTTCGACCTGGGCAAGGGCGAGTCTCAGGTCATATCAGTCGCTTTGGAGACGCCAGGCGCTTGGGCTGTAGTTGATGACAGAGCGGCCCGCCGATGCGCGGACACGCTGATTGTGCCTGTTTTGGGAACGTTGGGCGTGCTGCTTGCGGCGAAGAAGCAAGGTAACATCCCTGCAGTTGCCCCGATCCTCGATTGCATTGTCGAGTGTGGTTTCCGAGTAAGCGAACCAGTCAAGAAGAGTATTCTGCGCCTCGCTGGTGAGTAGTCTTGCTGATATCAGCAGGAGGCGCTGATGGGCAATGATGTCCACGAACGGTGTAAGGATAGCTGCCACGCTCCGCGCTTCGCCCGAGTAAGCCACACCTGCTTCGTGTCCCTCCCTTCCAGTTCACCGCGAACTCAGAAGCTGCACCATCTCCTTGTCTCCTCTGGCGACCGCCAAGCCAATGGGCGTAGATCCGGCGGGGATATTCGGCGCGTACGACTCTCTAGCGACCAGCGTTGTACGGGGATTCCGCTGCGCGCCCGACTGAAGCAGGATACGGGCGCTCTCAACCCTGCCGTAGGCTGCCGCTACATGCAGAGGGGTGACCCCGGCACCATCGACGAAGTTCGCATCGGCTTTCTTTTGTATAAGCAGGGCAACCAGTTCTGGGTCGTTCGCTTTGACTGCCATCTGTAGATACGCGGTATTGCACAGCGGATAGCTCACTCTGGCGACAGCACTAGCGCCGTGCCTGAGCAACATCTTGGCGATGTCACAACGCCCATTCTGTAACGCCCACATCAGTGGCGGGCCATTGGGCTCACCGGAAGCAAATCGGCGCTCGAGATTGGCCCCGCCAATAACAAGCAGTTGGGCTACAGCCGGGTGGTTGTTCATGATGGCTTCTATGAGTGGCGTTCTGTCCGGACCATCGGGATCGACTCCGAGAAGCAGTTGTACCGCGACCACCGGGTAGATGCCATAGGCGGACGCTTTCTGGATAACCGTGGAATAAGGCGTAATGCGCGGGTTCAGCCGGAACACGATAAGTATCGGGAGGCAGATCACCGCCACAGTTACTGCGATCTTGGTTCGTCTGCTCATGGGAACTCCCTCTGATGTTTGGCTGGCATATACATTACTAACGCTCGCGCAAGGCGTTTGGTTTACTACCGGCGGACGATCCCGTTCGATACTTCTGGACGCTTTCCCCTCGGACACCGCCAACGCCTAACACCCAAAACCCATCAACCGCTTCACGGCTGCTATGCGTCGGGATGTTGTGCCTCCCGACGCATTCCCCCAGCAAAGCAGCAGCTTCGGCGGAAAAAGCTTGCCGAAGCATACGCTGAAAGTCAGTCGTCCATCCCTCCAGGCATCTTACCTGGAGGGATTCATACCGTGGCAACCGACGGTCACGGAGCGGTGCGCTTCACGCGAGTGAGCCAGACCACGCGGGTGTCTCTCCAACTCTTGCTCTCCACCGGGGCCAGTTCAATCACCGCGGGCTTGTACCCTTCTTTGCCTGCATACAAAGTGTTCACGCCACCGGCTGGTATCTTGTCAAGGATCAGCCTCCCTTCGAGGTCACTGAATGGACCTCTCGGGGACCATCCCTCACCCATTCGGACACCGAGTACCGGGCGCTTGGTGGTCGTGTCTTTGAAGACGAGCTTCACACTGGCGGTGGGACGAAGCACGAGCACGAGGTTTCCCGATTCCAGTTCGGCCAGACTGACATTCCGGAGGACTCCCAGGTGGCGCTCCACATTTACCGCCTTCACTGTAATCGCTTTGCCCTGCAGCGGTCCGTGCAAAGCCATTCCAAACCGACCAGCCGAGTTGGTGACCGAGTAGCCATAGGCGACAATAGAGCTATTCTCCATCTCAGGATCTATGATGTACACTTCGGTGTCCGGTACAGGGCTTCCGGCTTCATCCACGACCGTACCGTACCCAGCAGTCCAGGAAAACTTGCCTTCCAACTCCAACCCTCTTAATCCGCCCTGAGGTACTTCGATGTCCAGATCGCCCTTCCAGCCGAGGAGGCTGCCGCACTCCAGACGATAGGTTTTCCCTGGTGCAAGCCATAGTTTGAAAGAGCCATCCGCATCAAAATCGCGATGCCCGTATGGATACGCCCAGACGTTGTTCTTACCGATAACCTTCACCCAGCCGCGCACCGGCTCGCCCACGCGGGCAACGGTAACTCTGCCCGACACTTCCGCGCCCTTCACCGCCACCATATCCGGTACCTTCGTCAGTCCGGGCTTCATTCTCTCTAAACGGAGTCCCTCGGCGATCACGTGCGAGGGACTGGGCCCAAGAAAGATGGTGCAGTTATCTTGCGGCAGACCGGTGAACGTGTAGGTGCCGTCTTGGGCGGTTGTGGCATGCAGGTCGCCTGCATCTGCTTCCAGCATGACCCCGACCAACGGTCGGCCCGATTTGTCGATAATCCGCCCCGTGACGCTGTAGGGCCTGGTCACAAACAAGACACCGTTTGAATGGTAATCTGGAGCGTTGGCGGACACATACCCCGGCTTCTCCGTCCTGTAGTCGCCCCAGCTTGGATTTCCCGGCGCTTTTGCGAACACAAACCGCCCGCGTTTGTCGGTAACAGCCGGTTTGACGCCTGTTGCGGCTTGAATCAGCGGCGACTTCCACATCGAACCATACCTTGGAAGCACCGTAACGCCGCTGACCGGCTTGTTTTGGAGGTCGACAACCTTGCCGCGCTGCGGACCCAGGGGAAAGACCCTGAAGCTCTGCACCTCGGACCTGTTGAGGTATCCTTGAGGCACAGGCTTTCGGCTGCCCGAAGGCTCTGTGGAAGGCTGAAGCTGGAATTCCATCCCATCCGACACGCCCAATAGGGTGTCTTTCTTGTAGGCGATGATCGAGCAGCGAATGCGACCGCCAACGGACGGCATCCGTAGTTGGCTGAAGTAGTACTCGCCGTCATCGTTGGTGGTTGTCTTGGCAGCGATCTCAACCGCCGGAGCGCTGTCCGGACGCTCGACAACCGCGGCCACCGTAATGCCGGGTACGCTCTTGTTGTCCGTGCCCGTCACCCGCCCGAAGACCGTCATGACGACGTGTTGCGGTTCCGGGGCAGGCTTCTGCGTAGTTCCCGGCGGTTTGACCGGCCCACTCTTCGCACAGCCAGAAAGACAGAGAGCAACTACCGAGATTACAGCAGCGAACCATAGCTTTGAAGATGCGTTCATGAGCATGTCGCGTCCATTCTCGTGCATTCCAGCATTGCACGGTTCGGATACTGCTGCACATTAGACGTGCGGCGGCCGAATAATATGCCGGTTGCGCCTGAAATCTATATGCGTCGGTACTCTTTGCCACCCGACGCATTCCCCCATTGCCGAAGCATACGCTGAAAGTCAGTCTTGCATCCCTCCAGGTATCTTACCTGGAGGGACGTGCGCGGGTTGTTCGCAAGTCGTGGCAACTACGGATCACGGAACGCGGTTCTTCGAGCGAGTAAGCCAGACTTCCCGCCTGCCCCTCCAGCCCCAACTTCCCACCTCCGGCAGGTCGATCCTGAGTGGCGAATAGCCCTCTTTGTTCGCGCCCAGGGTATACGTGCCACCTCTGGGGACGGCATCGACGGTAACTTCTCCGTTTGGATCGCTGATCCAGGAACCGCGCGACTCTGACTTGAACACCAGGACTCCCGGAATTCGGCGTCTGTTTGCCTTATCCCTGAAGACCAGTTTTACACTCGCGGTCGGCTGCAGCACGAAGCGGGCATTCCCGGATTGTAGATCCTCGAAGCTCACCTTCTGCAGGATTCCGAGGTGGCGCTCGGAGTTCATCGCCTACAGAGTCGCTTCCGGCGTCCTGATCTGTCCTCCCACCGCGAGGCCAAACCGTCCATCTGAGTTCGTCTCAGTTCGTCCGCTGAGGATCGCGCTGTGGTTTGGCGGCTCTACCATTGCGACCTCCGCATTCGGCACGGGCTTCCCAGCTTCATCCGTCACCCTGCCGAACACCGCCGACTTGGGGAAATCAGCCTTGATCTCCAGCCCTTTCAACCCGCTCGGCGGCACTCTTATGTTCAGTGTGCCGGACGGGGGGCTCAGACGACCGCCATACACCAGCCGGTAGGCCATCCGGGGCGCGAGCCAGAGCTTGAATCGACCGTCCGGGCCGACTTCACCTGGTACGTGAGGACGGGGTGACTCTCTGTCCTCCGAGTGTTCCGTCACATAGCCACCAGCCGCCGCGCCGACGCCCGCAACAGTCACCTTTCCCGATACCTCCACGCCCTTTTCGACCACGAGGTCTGGGGCTTTCGTCTTGGCTGGTGGATCCGAGAGGGCCAGTCGCAAGTATCTTGCGCGCAGATGAAGCGAGTTCGATCCCACACCTATGGTGCAGTGGTCGGCGGGGATTCCGGTGATCGTGTATGAGCCGTCTTTGCCGGTTGTGGCGGGTTGGCGGCCCGGGTAGGCCCCCAGCACAATCCCGGCCAGAGGCGTGCCTGATCTGTCGACAACGCGCCCCGTCACGCTGCGTGACCTGTATAGAACCAGGGTCTGGCCCGGTTTGCGGTTGGGGTCGTCCAGAGGCTCGTATCCTGGCTTCTCCGCAAAATAGCGAACCCATCCTGGGATTCCCGGCGCTTTCAAAAACACAAACCGTCCGTTCTTGTCCGCGATTGCCGGTACAATGCCTGTGGCTTCGTGAACCTCAGGCGATCTCCAGATCAGGTCGGCACCCGGATATACCTTAGCTCCGCTGAGCGGGTTGCCGAGCTCATCGACAACCGTGCCCTCAACTGATCTCAGCGGGTACACCGAGACATTGCGCTCCCCCCAGGCTGCCGGATTCCTACGCCGCGCGGGTCTGGGAAAGACTGGAGACTCTGCGCCAAAGATAGGGCCGGGCACTCCGCTACCTTGGATGCCCAGCATTGTGCCAGTCTGATAGGCAATAATGTAGCTCATGAAAGAAGTGCCGGAGTCGGGCATGCGTAGTTTGCTGAAGAAATACTCCCCATCATCGTTGGTGGTAGTCTCAGCGATTATCTCGACAGCCGGCGCGCTGTACGGACGCTCGATAACCGCCATCACCTTGACTCCCGGCGCAGCCTTCCCGTACGCAGTCACGCGGCCCAGGAAATTCGCGTAGTTCCCTGTATCAGGCACATCCGCTCGTCTCTCAGGGGGCTTGGCAGCCTCATTCCTGTCACAACCAGATAAAGATAGAGCAACTACCGAGATTACAACGGCAAACCATAGCTTTGAAGATGCGTTCATGAGCGTGTCGCGTCCATTCTCGTGCATGGGGCTGGCGCACGACTAGTATACTGCTGATTATTAGACGGACGGTGGCGCGGTAATATGCCGGTTGCGGCGCACATTCTTCTACCGCAGCTTCCCCGCTCCTTCGATGGGCCAGAGGTCTACTATCACGCCGTCGCGGTGGACTATGAACTCTTTGTAGAGGTTGCAGGTGGTGCAGCCGTGGGAGGGGATCAGTTCCAGTTTGCCGCCGATCTCGATATCCGAGAACCCGGTCTTGACGGCGGTGTGTTCCTCGGACTTTATCGATTCCACCGACGCATCTCCCAGGCTTGCGACTCTGGGCGGGCCGAACTCCGCGCCCATGCCTTTTGTGCCTACGTCCACAATTGCGGCGTCGGTGCGGACCCGGCTTATTACCGTTGTCAGAACGGACATCGCCTGCCGGAACTCCGGGCGGATGTCGTGATAGTACCAGTCCATCAAGGCGTAGGACCCGGCCTGGACCTCATCTATGCCGGGGTAAGCGCCTGCCACATCATAAGTGCCGGTGCCGCCGCCGCTGACAATGCGCACCGGGATGCCGGAACTCTCGAGAAACTCCCGGGCCGAGGTCACTTTCTCCATCGCTGCCCACGCCTTGGCCTGCCTTTGGGCAAGGCTCCGCAGCAGGACCGCATGGCCCTCATAGCCTTGGAGGCCATCGAACCTCAGGCCGGGAGACTGCCGCACCAGGGCCGCTAGGTCCCGCGCATCCCCCTCGGTCTCAACCCCGCATCGCCCCATCCCGACATCTATCTCGACTAGTACGCCCAAAGCAACACCGGCGGCGGACGCGGCCTCGGAGAGCTCCGCCACATTGGCCTCGGAATCCACAGCCACCATCACATCCGCATTGCTCGCCAGTTCCACCAGCCGGGCCATCTTCGCCGGTCCGACTATCTGGTTGGCGATGAGGATGTTCTTGATGCCTGCCTTGGCGACTTCTTCAGCTTCCCCGAGCTTGGCGCAGGTGATCCCAACCGCCCCCGCTTCCATCTGCATCCGGGCGATTGTGGTGCACTTGTGGCTCTTGAAGTGGGGTCGGAGCTTGCAGGGTCTGCCGTCAAGGAACGCCTGCATCAGGCGGATGTTGTGTTCGAGAGAGTCGAGGTCAACCAGCAGGCAAGGGGTATCCGAGGAGTACGCGGGTTGTCCGATGAGGCTAGGAGTGTCCTGCATGTGGGCCTCCGGCGTTTGGGATAGGAGATAGGACAAATGGGACATATAGGACGTATGGGACAGGATAGCTACGGTTGCTTTCCGTTCTCCTGCTCCTCCGACGCAAACCCCCTCGCCCCCTTATCAGGGGGTAGGAAGTCCAGTACCTTCAACCGTAGACCCGATCCCCATCTGTGCCATCTGGGTCGTCTGTGGTTGCTTTTCCGTTCTTTCTACTCTCTGCTCTCCGCCGGAAAGAAGCTACTGCGGGACCAGGCCTTTGGTGATCTTGAAGATGTCAGACCAGAGGACCAGGACGACTATCACGCCCAGAACTGCAAGCCCTGCCATCTGCCATGCCTGCATATGCGCGGCGCTGAGCCGCCTTCTACGAAGAGCTTCAACAGCCAGCAGCAGGAGATGCCCACCGTCCAATATCGGGAGAGGGATCAGGTTGACTACCGCAAGGCTGAGGCTCAGGCTGCCCATCATGAACACCACGGCATCTATCCCACGAGCGACCGAGCTTGAGGTGACCTTGGCTATCATCACGGGTCCGCCTACATCCTTGGTGATGCGATCGGTGGTGAGAGTCTTGACCAACAGGCCGACCTGCGCCCAGGTGAGACGAAGGCCATATACCATCGATCCGGTGAACCCCGGCTTTACCCGAACGGACTCAGGCATGAAGCCCAGAACGCCCATCGATTCAAAGTAGCCCGTCACGACCTGGTTCTTGGCTTCCGGACGCCACACAGCCTCCGCAACGCGAGATGTCTCGCCGCGCTTGATGTCGAGTCGCAGTTTGCCAGCGGACAGATTGCCAATCGCTCCGACCAAGTCGCTCGGGGTCTCCACGGGCTTCCCGTTCACGGAGGTGAGTATGTCGCCATACTCAACACTCTTGGCAAGCGGAGAATCCTTCGCCACTTCCCCGGCATAGGCCCCCGGGAATTCCCATCTTATTCCTGCAAAAGAAACCGATGCGGGATCCGGAACCACATCTATAGTCCTGCTGATATTGTCGCGCCCAAGGCCAAGCTTGACCGGCACTGATGGAGCCAGCGATGCGCTCTTGATAGCGTTCGCCATCGAGCGTCCGCCGACAATCAGGGTGGAGTTGATGCTGAGCAGCTTGTCGCCTTCCCGAATGTCCAGTTTCTTGGCGAGCTTCACGTCCCCAATCCTGTCCGCAACCGCCTGGTTCCCGTCCTGGAACGTCCAGAATATGCCAAGGTAGGTAACGTACGGTCTGGTGGTGCCCTGGAGATGGAGAGTTCGCCCTCGCCGATCTACCCGGAGGGTCAGTTTCTCTTCGGGGTGGCTGTGGATGAAGTCCGTCATTTCCTTGCCGGTCGTAACGGTCACGCCATTGATAGCGGTTACCACGTCACCTGCTCTCAGACCCATCTTCGCGGCTTCCGTTTTCGGGCTGACCATCGCCACCCGGTTCAGGGTGGTAGGACTGTCGGGGAAACCCCAGATGAAGCCAACGGCGACGAATGTCACTATGGCAAACAGGAAGCTGAACAGAGGGCCTGAGAAGATAACGAGGGATCGTTTCCAAATCTTCTGGGCCATGAAGCCATAAGGCAAGTCGTCCTCGCCGGCTTCCATGCCCGACAATTTCACGAATCCACCAAGCGGAATGGCACGGAGGTTGTATTCGGTATCACCGCGTTTAGCTACGCGGATAAGCCTGGGGCCAAACCCGAGCGCGAACTCCTCTACCCTGATACCACACAGCTTGGCGAGGAGGAAATGCCCAAATTCATGAACAACAACCAAAGCGGAAAAAACAATTACCAGCGTCACAGCAGTCTCCAGGATCATACATGTCCCTCAAATCAATTATAGCTGCATTGAGCGCACTATATCAAATGCCTTAATACGTGCCTCTTTGTCAGCTTCGATTATTTCTTCGATCCCAGGCTCAGAGACTGAACAGTGGGACTCCATGACGCGGCGAAGGACTTCCGATATACCCACAAAGCCTATCCTTCTAAACATGAAACTTTCAACAGCTACTTCATCGGCTGCATTCATAGCCACGGCAAGCGTCCCACCGACTCTCGCAGCCTCCATTGCAAGCTGCAGGCACTCGAACCTTTCCAGGTCCACAGGCCGGAAAGTCAGGTCGCCACAGGTAGTCATGTCCAGCCTGGGCAGCGCGGTATCTATGCGCCTTGGGTACATCAGAGCATACTGTATGGGAAGCCGCATGTCCGGCAGCCCAAGTTGGCCGATCACGGACCCGTCCGCAAAACGCACCAACGAGTGCACTATGCTCTGCGGGTGAATAACTACCTCCACCCGCTCCGCAGGAACGCCAAACAGCCACTTCGCCTCGATGATCTCCAAACCTTTGTTCATCAGGGTCGCGGAGTCTATCGTAACTTTCTTACCCATTTTCCAGGTCGGGTGAGCAAGGGCCTCTTCGGGTGTGACGTTTGCCAGTTCCTCCAGAGACTTACTTCGGAAGGCTCCGCCCGAGGCTGTCAGGAATATCTTGTCTATCTCCCCGGTCCGTTCTCCGTTCAAACACTGGAAAACGGCGGAGTGCTCGCTGTCTATAGGCAGGATGCTCAGGTTAGCGGCCTTCGCGGCAGCCATCACCAAGTGCCCGGCTGCCACCAGCACTTCCTTGCTGGCCAAAGCAACGTCCTTGCCGTGTTTGAGGGCGCACAGGGTCGGGGCCAAGCCGGGAGTTCCGGCAACCGAGACTACTACTCTATCCACATCGTCCGAGGCGGCCAGCTCTTCAAATCCCTCCGCGCCGGCCTGGACCCGAATCCCTGTGCCCACCAAGCCGTCTCGAACTCTACCTAATAGTTCGACGTTCCCGATACACACACAGTTCGGTTTGAACTTCAGGGATTGCTCGATGAGGAGGTCGGCATTGCTCTGTGCGGCGAGTGAGGTTACGCGCACAAGGCCCTCGCCCAGACGCTCGACAACATCCAGCACCTGGGTGCCGATGGAGCCTGTTGAGCCTAGAACGGCTATCCGCAGAGGTGTTGGGTTGTCCATTATCGGCTTTCTTTCCCCGCAGGCTCATCGACAACCGCGCCGAACTTGCGGGTGCGCCCCCGGAAGTTGTCGATAGCCGCTTTCAACTCATCCTCGGAGAAATCGGGCCAGAGGGTGTCGGTGATATAAAGCTCGGTATAGGCCGACTCCCAGGTGAGGAAATTGCTGACTCGCATCTCTCCGGCAGTACGGATGAGCAGGTCGGGGTCGGGGATTTCGGGGTGATACATAAGGCGGGAGAACAGGGCATCTTCGATCTGGTCGATCTCCAGACCACCGTCTTTGACCATTTGGGCTATGCGCCTGGCTGCGTCCACAATCTCGTTGCGGCCGCCGTAGTTGATGGCAAGGTTGAGGACTATGCGGTTATTGGCTTGTGTGGCTTTGACGGACCGGGCAAGCTGCTTCTGGAGGAACTTGGGGAGTTCGTGCGTTCTGCCGGTGACAGTCATCCGCACTCCCTCTCTCATCATATATGGCATCTCCGCCTGGGCCGCGTAACCAATAAGCTTCATCAGGCCGGACACTTCCGCACGGGGCCGTTTCCAGTTTTCGGAGGAGAAGGCATAGGCGGTGATATACTTGACGTCGAGATCGGCGGCGGCGGTTACGATAGCGCGCAGCGTTTCATATCCACGCCGGTGGCCGTTGAGCCGAGGCTGGCCCTGTCGCTTAGCCCATCGCCCATTACCGTCCATGATTACGGCAATATGGACGGGCTGATTGGTGAGGACGGAAGTTGTGTCGTGGGACATCTTGGGCCTCTCATGGGCGAGTGGAACACACACAACCCCCCCGCGCCCCCTTATCAGGGGGACAGTAGAGTGTGCGCCACCACGGCTTCTCCCTCCCTGATAAGGGAGGGTGGGGTGGGTTTTCGTCTACACTTCCCGCAGTTCGGATTCCTTGACTGCGGTCAGTTTGTCGATATCCACGATGAACTTGTCCGTAGACTTCTGTATCTCATCCTGGGCGCGCTTGAGCTCGTCTTCCCTGATCTCGCCCTTCTTCTCGCGGGCTTTGAGGTGGTCGATGACGTCTCGCCGCACATTGCGCACCGCTACCTTGTGCTCCTCGGATTTCTTGTGAAGCGCTTTGATCAGGTCTTTGCGCCGCTCTTCGTTCAGAGGGGGCACATTGATGCGGATCACGTGGCCGTCCGTCATAGGAGTGAGATTCAGGTCCGAACTGATTATCGCTTTGAAGATGGGATCAACCGTGGCCTTGTCCCACGGCGCGATCACAAGCTGCCGAGGCTCGGGGACCGATATCCCGGCAACCTGGCTGAGCGGGGTGGACGTGCCGTAGTAATCTACCTTGATGCTGTCGAGCATGAGTGGGTTTGCCCGCCCGGTGCGGATGGTGGAGAAATCGTGGCCGGCAGCCTCGACTGCCCTCTCCATACGCCTTTCAGCGTCCTTGATAGCCTCGTTAGCCATTGCCTATTACCCCCTGACCAGTGTGCCTATGCTTTCTCCGCAGGCAGCGCGCTTGATGTTGCCGCGCTTGCCGACGTCAAACACCACAATTGGAAGCTTGTGCTCCATACAAAGAGTGAACGCCGTCAGGTCCATTATCCGCAGATTCTGGTTGATGGCGTCCATATATGACACTTCATCAAAACGCACGGCGGTTGGGTCTTTGCGCGGGTCGCAGTTGTATACCCCGTCCACGTTGGTGGCCTTCAGCACAACCTCCGCCCGCATCTCAAGAGCCCGCAGGACTGCGGCGGTGTCGGTGGTGAAGTACGGGTTGCCAGTGCCTGCCGCAAGGATAACAACGCGGCCCTTTTCCAGGTGCCGCAGGGCGCGCCGCCTGATGAAAGGCTCGGCCACCTCGTGCATGGCGATAGCCGACTGCACTCGTGTGTCCACGCCCATTTTCTCGAGGGAATCCTGCAGCGCAAGGGAGTTGATCACAGTTCCCAGCATGCCGGCGTAATCGGCGGTGGCGCGGTCCATACCCCTTCCGGAAGCGGCTTCGCCCCGGAGGATATTGCCCGCGCCGACCACAATCGCAATCTCAACGTCAGCTTCTCGAGCCTGCTTTATATCATCAGCTATGCGCTGAATGGTGTCGGGGTCAATCCCGAGCTTTTCCGGCCCGGAGAAAGACTGACCCGACAGTTTCAGTAAGACTCGATTCCACTTCGGTTGGTCATCACGCGGCACTGACGCTCTCCCCTACTCGGAACCTTACGAACCGGGCCACGCAGACTTCCTCGCCTGCGTCGGCGCAGGCCAGTTTCAGCATATCGCCGATAGTCTGGTCCTGGTCTTTAATATTGGGCTGCTCGATCAGGCAGACTCTGGAGTAGAACTCTTTCATCTTCCCCTCAATGATCCTGTCGAGGATCTTCTCGGGCTTGCCTTCCTTGATGGCCCACTGCTTGTGGATGTCCTTCTCGGCCGCAACCACGTTCTCCGGCACGTCCTTGCTGGACAGATACTCAGGGTTGCTCCAGGAAATGTGCATCGCGAGGTCCTTGGCAAGCTGCAGGATGCCTTCGCTCTGCGCAATGGCTTCGGTCTCGCAGTCGATCTCAACCATCACGCCGATCTGTCCACCCATGTGGATGTAGGAGCCGATGACTCCGCTGGTCTCGTGCTCGGGGCCGCCCACATCGTAGCGGATGAATCGCGCAACCGTGGTCTTCTCACCAAGCTTTGCAACCGTGTGGTTGACCAGGTCCTGTATTGTCTCCTCGGGCTTCTCGAAGAACGGCTGGCACATCAGCGCCGTCACGTCCACGCAGGTCGCGTCAGCGGCCAGGTGTCCGACGTGGTTAGCTATGTTGGCAGCCAGGTTTCCGAACTCGTCGGTCTTGGCGACGAAGGTGGTCTCGCAGTTGAGCTCAACCAGCACTCCCACGTTCTGATCATCCGACATATGCAGGCCCACGAGACCTTCGGAAGCGACTCTCGCTTCTCTCTTTGCAGCCACGGAAATGCCCTTCTCTCTAAGGAGCTTGACTGCGGCATCAAAGTCGCCGTTTGTCTCCGAGAGGGCTTTCTTGCAGTCCATCATACCGGCCCCGGTCTGATCCCGGAGCTGTTTCACCATATCAGCGGTAATCGCCATAATTATCTTCTCCCAATCTATGTAAGGTGAGTTCAGTCCTGGGTTGCCCCACTGACCGCCCATCATCCTGAGCTTGTCGAAGGATTGTTCGTTTCGACTCCGCTCAACGAACGACGCTTTGCTGGTTGAGCGGAGTCGAAACCAGCATCGCGCGCTCGACAGGCTCAGCGCGATGGTGCGGTGGTCACCAGCGCTGAACGCTCACGGCTAAGCAGTCGTCTCTTCTTCGGTGCCTATTAGGGCTTCTTCTTCGGCCACTTCGGCAACGGCTTCCTCGGCCAAAGCGTCGACGTCGGGCTTCTCTTCGCCTTCGATCTCCTCGGGCTCTTCGATTTCCTCTTCCGGCTCTTCCTCAACCTCAAGCGGCCTGATCTCAAGGACCGCCTCGGCGATCTTGTTGGAGATCAGCTTGATGGCGCGGATGGCGTCGTCGTTGCCCGGGATCACATAGTCGACTTCGTCGGGGTCGCAGTTGGTGTCGACGATAGCCACAACCGGTATCTCCAACCTGCGAGCTTCAAGCAGAGCGATGCGCTCTTTCTTGAGGTCGACGATGAAGATGGCGCCCGGCAGTTTGGGCATATCTTTCATACCACCCAGGTACCGCTCCAGCTTGTCGTGCTCCTCGCGGATCTTGGCAGCCTCTTTCTTTGTGAGGTTGTCGAGGATGCCGTCCGCGTCCATCTTCTCGAGTTCGCGGAGTCTGGCTATACGGGTCTTTATGGTCTTGTGGTTGGTGAGCATACCGCCAAGCCATCTCTGGTTGACGAAATACATGCCGCAGGACTTCGAGGCTGTCTCAATCGCTTCCTGGGCCTGCTTCTTGGTGCCGACAAACATGATCGAATCGCCGTTCGATATGACTTCCTGGACGAACCTGCGAGCTTCTTCGAAGAGTTTGAGGGTCTGGTGGAGGTCGATGATGTAGATGCCGTTCCTGCCCCCGTAGATGTATCGCTTCATCTTGGGGTTCCAGCGGTGCGTGCGGTGTCCGAAGTGAACTCCAGCTTCGAGGAGCTCCTTCATGGTGATATTAGCCAACGTGATATTCTCCCTTTGGTTTGTGCCTCCCGTTTCATCAATCCCAACGCCATCCTGCAAGGGCAGAACACCGGCGCTCAGGTCCGAAACGGTGTGTGCTTACTGATTGTACCG
Organism: uncultured bacterium; assembly: GCA_964611645.1. Lineage (GTDB taxonomy): Bacteria > Armatimonadota > UBA5829 > UBA5829 > UBA5829 > CAZTAO01. The sequence goes on from CAZTAO010000006.1 coordinate 22,217, forward strand.
ATGGATATCTTAGCACGGAAAGCCGAATTGCGTCAAACTATCGTAGCTGCAAGAGTGGGTTCTGCCCTGCGAGAACGCCGCGCCGCTGCCGCTGAGCAGCCTCGTGAGCCGTGAATCTACGCTATTCAAGGAATCGGGCCGGGCGTTGTCGAATACAGTAACAGACAGGACAAACGAGGACTATGGGGGCTGGCGCGCTATGAGACGATTCTGGACTCCGGACAGGGTTCGGCTGTTGGTGATTGGATATATCATCAGCGTTGCCGCAGCAGTTGCGGTTCTTGCGTTCTCCGCTCGGACACCTGGATCGCTGCTCACGGAGGGGGATTTTCCGGCATTCTACGCGGCTGCGGAGATAGTCCGGGCCGGCGATGCAGCCAACCTCTACAACCCCGATACCCAGATGAACAGCCAGAACAAAGACTGGCCGGAAGCCGGCAAGGGCTACCACTACTTCTCCTACCCGCCGTACGTCGCCCTCTTGTCCTCTCCGTTGACGCTTCTCGAGCCTCACGCCGCGCGCGGGGCGTTCTGCGGGTTGATGGCGCTGGCGATAGCGGTCTGCGCCTGGCTGATGGTGCGGATTCCCGGCTCCGCAGCCAGGAACGCGGTCGGCGCAGCGGCGTTTCTGCTGGCGCTCGGGCCTCTGCTCAGCGGGCTTGGCGCAGGCCAGAACAACGCTCTGAGTCTGCTGCTGTTTGCGCTGACTATATACCTGGTCGCGCGGGGAAAGAGCTTCTGGGCTGGCGTGACCATCGGCTTGTGGGCATTCAAGCCGCAGTTTGCGTTGATTGTGCTGCCTTTTGTCGCGCTGTCAGGGAACTGGGCGGTTCTCGGCGGGGCGGCGATCCCCCTGGGGATCTATTACATGTCGGGAGTCGCGGTGATGGGCTGGCAGTGGCCTATGATTTGGCTCAAGACATCCGCGTGGTTCCAGGCTCAAGACCTGATCACCAACGGCCACCTGATGGTCTCGCTGATGGGGTTCTTTGATACCGCCCGGAACTTTGTTCGCCACATTGAGCCGGCGGCTATTGCGCTGATGGCGCTGGAAGCTGCCTCGGTCGTGGTGGTGCTGGCGCTGGTGGCAAGGCGGTCTTTCGTAGTCTCCAGACTCGAGAACGATACCGCGAAGCGAGAGGCGCTGGTGGGGTGTCTTCTGCTGATGGGGCCGGCGATAGCGCTCCTCTCGCCCCACGTTATGTTCTACGACATAGCCCTGGCATTCGCCCCCGCGATATACCTGGTCCGAATGGATCAAGACCGCAAGATAACCGCAGCACTGTGCCTGCTCGCCGTGCTAATGGCCCTGACCCTGGCCAGAGACGCCTTCCCGCTATCCCCGATGCTAGTCTACACCATCGGCGCCTTCGCGCTAACCTACCAACTTACGGACGCGAAGCGCAGGATCTCATCTGAAGCGCGGTCGGAGGTGTTGGGTTGAGAGGCAGGGATGACCGGTGTTGTTAGTCGTCATCGCCGGCCGTTGGCGGGACAAGTTCTGCCTTGCCACCCCTCAGAAACAGAGCGAGATTCCGTAGTATCTCCTCCTCGGTTCTTGCGTTCGACGGCAGCATGGTAGCCCAAGCACGTCCGGGGTGCAAGACATCCCATGGTGACATCCTCTGGTTTCGACGTCCACCGCCCGGATCGTGATTGCCGAAACCGTCTATCACCTTATTCCATATTGGGCTGAAGCGTTCTATGAGGAGTGACTCACCCAGAGGAATCCAGATGTCGTCAACCACGAGGTAACGACAGGAGAAATCAGTGAGAGCCAGGTTCTCTGCTATGTCGATCGACTTGGCGTGCTCGGTCAGCCTCCTATACAGGACAGTTCCGGGGGCGGAATCGAGCCCGAAGCCGCCTTTTCTGGCTCCTGCGGGAACAGCTTTGCCGACGTAGATCGGCGCGTCGTGGCAGCTATCCGTGTTGTGTTCAGCAATGGGGCCATAGGGAGCGTAGCCGCCCGTGTAGTAGATCGCGTAGACTCCAGCTCCCGTGAAGGCTCTCTCGGGCGGCAGAGGCATTACGGGGCGCGCCAACAGAGCGTCGGCCACACTCACACCAAGGTTCTTCTTGTCGAGGGGGTTAAAGGGAGTTTCGCTAATCAACTTGCCATCCTCACGTCTGCCTGATCGAGGCTCTCGAGGGACTGCTTGACACGGCTAGCTATCACATGGCCGAGAGTGACCGGTACCGCGTTTCCTAGCTGCCGCATACTTTCCGTCCAGGAAGCGCAGAACACGTAGTCATCCGGGAATGTCTGCAGGCGTGCGCTTTCGCGCACCGTAAAGTACCTCAACTCCCCACTAGAACAGGCGAGCATATTCTCTCCGCCTGGAACGCCGTGGTCGCCAGCCTTGAGAGTCTTCGCCGGTTCGTCCAGCGGGCTGCCAGTGTGCCCAGCGTAGGCTCTTGCGCCTGGGTTCAGGCGGTGGTTGGGCACACCGGTCAAGCAGGCTGCGGTGCCCGGGCTTGGCAAGTCCGATATGGCGTCCCGAACTGTTGTCCAAGGCGAGTCTACCGGGGGGATAATCGAGCACCTCATCCGCTCAATGCTTGGCCTCGCTCTGCCTGGAGGAGCCGGTCGGTCCGTAGAGGCAACCTTGTGGCGGTCCCAATAGTCTCCCGTGACCCACTGATCCCACATTAGCGCTTCGTGTGAATGGGTTGCGGATGGAAATGACCACTCAACTCCCAGGTCGCTTCGTATGGCGACGATAATGACGCGCTCGCGTCTTTGGGGGACGCCGTAGTTGGCTGCGTTGAGCAACTGAAACACAACTTTGTAGGCCAGTCCGGATCCCCGGCCCCAAGTGTGGTACTCTTCAAGCCGTGAAAGGTGGTCCTCCCAAGACTCTCCGCCAGCCTGAACTATATCCGGATACTGCAGTTGAAGCAGAATGTATCCAAAGTACTTGGCGAACGACTCACGCAGAAGACCCTTTACGTTCTCAATAAGCACGGCACGTGGTTTCAGTTCCCTGACGGCTCGTATTGTCTCGGGAAACATATTGCGTTCGTCGTTCTGTCCTCTGTGCTTACCGCCTAGTGAGAAGGGCTGGCACGGTGGTCCCCCGGCCAACAAATCGATGCCACTCTTGATGCTTCGATAGTCAAACTGCCTTACATCCATGTGATACAATGGCCAATGGACAACCGGAATCACGCAACGCCGTTGGTTCTCGCGGATCGTGTTGCATGCTTCACGATCCCATTCCACCACGGCCTCGTGCTCAAAACCAGCCCGGGATATCCCGAGAGCTAGCCCACCCACACCAGAAAAGAGTTCCAGTGACCTCACTATGCTTCCTCCAGAAACGCTCTTACTCTCTCTGCCAACCCAGCGGCATCACCCACTTCGCATTCCCACACGACTAAGACATCCCAGCCCATCTCTCTAAGCTTTGACTGATTGCTGAGATCGCGCAACCTATTTGCCTCAAGCTTTGGAAGCCAGAAGTTCAGACGCGTCTTCGGCAACCTCGCTAGAGGACAAGGAGCGTGCCGGTGCCAGAAACAGCCGTGTACGAGCATTACCTTTCCTCTGCTGGCGAAGACCATGTCTGGGCAACCCGGAAGCGCGCGGGAATGCAGCCTATATCGGTAGCCCATTCGATGTACAAGACTTCGGACACGAAGCTCGACCTTCGTATCCTTATTCCTGACCCGACCCATTCGCTCGCTTCGTTCCGCACTGGTAAGGGTATCCATATCAATCTAGTACTGACCACTGACCAGTACACCACCTAATCTACCACTTCGGCGGATACCACCGCAAATCCTGCGGTCTCACTGGCTTGGAATGTATAATCCGCCATTCTGATTCGGTCTGCGTTTCCGCTACTCCTTCCCAAACCAATCACTTCAACTTCAGCACATAATCCTGTGCCTTCGTTCGGATGCTTGATAGCTCGGTTTGGTCGAAGTTGGGGCACATTGGGTACAGCTCCGGCCCGTCCCAGGGGTACATCGAGGGCGGCATGTTCCTCGCCAGATACCAGTCCACCCGGTTCCTGGTCTTCTCCAACCAGGTCTTTGCCTGGCGGGCTGTGGGGTTCGTCGGCTTGGCTGGAATCAGCTTCTCCAGCAGGGCAAGAGTTCGGTAGTCTTCCACACCCTCCCGCCGGGCTTCCCACTCAATCGAGGGCAGAAGGCCCTGGTCGCTAGGCAGGACGTAGCAGAATATCGGCGACCACGGCAGGTGGACGCCCTTTTCGCGGTAGTAGCCCTCGGTGTAGCACCAGAGGAAGTTGCCCTTGAGGCCGAGCGCCCAGGTATACAGTCCTGCGTAGTATCGGCTCCACGGGGCGTTACCCATACCCCGGTGGCTGCAGTCGTAGGTCCAGAGCTCTGCCTTCTTCTGGGCGGCAAGCTTGCGCATCTCGGGAGTCACCCTCCCGCCATTGACCACCCACACATCCAGCAGGTCACCGTACGCCGCCGCTGATGAATCGCTGATCGCGGTCACTATCCTGAAGCTCTTTCGCACAGGCTGAAGAGCATTGAAACTGGCCAGGGACTGGTCGTTCACCGCCGGCTCATCCGGCCCGTAGACCAGGAACTCCGGGAAGCCGCGCCTCTTTGCCTCTGCCTTGACACTAGCCGCCGCCTTGTCGCTTATACCGCCCAGAAACATCATCGGGACTTTGGGGTTCGCGCACCCGGCTTTGAGCCAGTCCTGGATCATCGCGATATCCGAGTTGCCGTCGAACTTGGCGTTGCCATCGGAGTCATACACCGGCCCGGCGCAGTTGTAGAGAGTGGGGCTGTTCATCCCGTGCTTGGCAAGGTCTCTCCAATACTCCTGGAGCTTGCCGGGAGTAGCGAAGCGGGGATCGACGGCCTTGGTATCGGTTGGCCGGAAGTACATCCCATACGCAATATCCGCCGGAGGAAGCTTGATGGGCAGGACAACAATCGTGACCGGAAGAAGAACCACTACATTCCCAGATTCGCCCACGGCCAACTCCAGCTTCGCCGGGTACTTGCCGGGTTTGGCGGAACTAGGAACCTGAACCGTCATCCAGAACACGGTGTTGGCCTTGGCCTTTACTTCGGCGGTGTTTTTGATAGGCAGGTAAGCAGCGATGCCGACAGTCCTGCCACCCTCGACCTTGTCCTCAAAGTAGGGGCCGGGAACTGTTCTGGGGTAGAAGTCCACGCAGCGGATGGTGATCGGGAACGGCGACTTCTTCACACTCAGCGTGACTTTACCGACATCGCCAATACCCCACAAGCCGAGCACGAGGGGCTCATCTTCGCCAGCAACGGCTCGGACGATGGGCTTCCTCGCGAAGTCAGCCTTGGATGGTGGCTGCTCGGAGAACAACTGCACGCTGTAGTCCGCCCACCACACCGCCACGCCCAGTTCCCAGGCCTTGGCGCTGAATGCAGGTTCCTGGCGCAATGGGGGAAGCACTTTCAGGAACTCCGAGTCCGGCGGCCTGGGGGTATCAGGAGTGCCGGTGGGCAGCGGGAACTGCTTCCAGTTCATTACCCTTGGTTTGGAAGCGTCCTGGGCACACAGACTCGTGCACAAAACCATCAATGCCGCAGCAACGATAAGCCAATGTAGTCTCATTACGTGTCGATACTCCCAGTTGGCGGGCCACCTACTTCGATGCCAACTTCAGGATGTACTCCTGCGCTTTTGTTCGGATGCCTGATAGCTCGGTTTGGTCGAAGTTGGGGCACATGGGGTATAGCTCCACACCGTCCATCGAGTTGACCGATGGGGGCATGTTTCTCGCCAGATACCAATCCACCCGGCTCTTTGTCTGGGCGAGCCATCTGGCGGCGTCTTGGGCGACGGGGTCGCCGGGCTTCCGGGCAACCAACTGCTCCAGCATCCTCAGCGTCCGGTAATCCTCAACTCCCTCTCGCCTGGCTTCCCATTCCACCGACGGCACCGGGCCGTTGTCGCTGGGCAGCACGAAGCAATAGATGGCCTCCGAATGCGGCTCCTCCCAGTAGAAGTCTTCGGTGTAGCACCAGAGGAAGTTGCCCTTGAGGCCCAGCCCCCAGGTGTAGAGGCCCGCGTAGTACCTGCTCCATGGCGCGTTGGCCCGGTGGCGGTGGCGGACGTCGTAGTTCCACATCTCCGCCTTCTTCTCCGCCGCCAGCTTCATCAGGGAGGGCGAGGTGGTTCCCGCATCCACTGTCCACACATCCAGCATGTCGGCATAGCGCCGCGCCGATCTGTCGCTGATGGCGGTGACTATCCTGAAATACTTCCTCAGCGGCTGGAGCTTATTGAACCTGCCGAGATAGTCCTGGTTCACCTTTGGCTCATCCGGGCCGTAGATCAGGAACTCGGGGAAACCGCGCTTCTCTATCTCCGCAACAACATTCGGGGAGGCTTTCTCATTCATCTTTGCCATGAACATGATGGGGATCTTCGGGCGCGCCAGGCCGACTTTCAGCCACTCCTCCAGGATCGCGATATCCCGGTTGCTGTCGAATGCTGCCATGCCTTTAGCGTCGAAGATGTTGCCCGCCCGGTTGTAGAGGGTGCAAGAGTTCATCCCATGCCTGGCCATGTCTTTCCAGTACATCTGCTTGAGCTGTGGAGTGGTGTAGCGGTCAGGTATATTGGGCGGGAAGGGGCGGAAATACAGGCCAAATGCAATGTCCGCCTCCGGAAGCTTGATGGGCAGGACCCTGATATTCAGCGGCAGAGCCACGTGCTTTCCGGTCTTCTCGACCATCAGGTCGAGCGTCCCCGTATAGAGGCCGGGCTTGGCTGAGGCGGGGGTTTCCACCGTCATCCAGAACACCGTGTTGGCCTTGGGCTTCACCTGCGCGGAGTCCTGCAGCGGCATGTAGGTCGGAAACCCTATCACTCTTGCGCCCGGAATGACATATCCCAACCGTATGCGGGGGCACAGCCTCGGCGCATACTCCACACAACGGATGGTGACCGGGAACGGCGAGTACCTCACGCTCAGCTTCACGCTGCCGACTTCTTCGATTCCCCATAGGCCGAGGACCAGCGGCTCATCATCACCCGGGATTGTGCGTACTACCGGTTTGCGGGTGAGGTCGGCTTGTGACGGGGGATTCTCCGAGAAGAACTGCACACTGTAGTCGCCCCACCAGGGAGCAAACCCCTGCAGCGCGGTCTTCGCGTCGACCACAGGCTCGGGGCGCAGGGGTGGCAGCATCTTGAGGAACTCGGAATCCGGCGGCCTGCGGGTCTCGGGGGTGCCATAGGGAACTGGAAACCGCTTCCAGTTGGTCACCGTCTGGCCCCGGGTCTCCTGGAGAGACGCCGCAGTGCCCAGAATGGCAGCCAGGACTATTCCAGCCGTCAACCACTTCACCATCGCCGGTAGTCTCCTCCACACAAATGCTCCGAATGCATGCATCCTACTAGTCGTCCTTCTGTTACTCAGCCTGATAGTCCTTCCAAACCCGTTATCTGCGCACCATCGCCCCGGAATCCGGCTCGAAGCCAGTCTCCCGCAGCGCAGCTTCCGCCGGGCTGCCCAGAATGGGATCATTGCCCCACAGCCGGATCTCGGCCTTGCGGAAATGGCGCATCGGCCAGGGGTTATCAAACAGTCCCGAAAGCGCGGCGATGCAGACATACAACTGCCCGTCCCCCAGTTCCCCGACCGGCGAGAGTCGGCCCTGGGCAAGCTCCAGCGTGAGGACCGGCTTACCTCCGAGGAGGACAGCGTAGTTTGTGGGAATCCGCTGAATGCGGACCGGGTTGGCCTCCAGCGTTCCGCCGACCCCAAACACAAACGCCGGGTCGCAGCAGTTCACCAGCACAGCCTCAGGCTCCGTCTTGCCCCACAGCGCGCCCGCGCTCTTCCGGCCCAGCAGTTGATCGCAAGCCTCCGCCAGGCCAAATTGCGCTCCGGACAACCCATCAATATAATACCCACGTTCTATCTCCCCGGCGAGTTCCATCCTCAGGTACGCGTCATACAGATCAGACCACGGTACCCCAAGCTCACCGGGCCGGTTCGCCAGGTCCCGCGTTGCTATTCCGTATCGCTCCAGCAACACCCGCGCCGCAAGGTCGACCCTTACCTCCGGTCTCACGCCCGGGCCTCGGATGGAGTCCAGGAGAGTCCATCTGCCGGGAGATGGCTCGGGCGGAGAGGTGAATGTCTTGGCGATGCGGCTCCTGGCTCTGTAGTATGGTCTCCTATCGCGTACGTTGGCTCGTGCCGCCTGTGGAACCTCGGCAGTTACCCCAGGGGGTTTACCGCCGCGTATGACTTTGTAGTAGTCGTGGGTGACCTCGCCGAGCCAGATCATCTCCCAAAGCGCCCTCTGCACCGCTCGGGAATCCAGACCCGTAGCCAGCGCGATATCCACCACGAAGAGCGCGCCCCCGCTGGAGAGCGCTTTGCGGACCCGGTCGCGGGTCTCGTCAGCCTCGGCGTCGGGCTGGCCCTGGGGGCCCAGTATGCCGAAGTCCTCGCGGGAGTAGAACGCAATCCGACCCGCGCGATCGGAGCCCGAGTCTCCAACCCACAGGGCTTGCGCGCTGGCGCATATCTCGTCAAGCATCTCGGGCCGGTAGCCGCTCACCCGACGCGCGAGAATATCATTCTCCCAGACAGATGACTGCAGGTATACCCCCTCCAGTATGCGCAGCACACATGCCGCGCCATCTATACCTGTAAGCCTCGCCGCCCTGGAGAGGTGCTGCCAGTCTGTGAGAAACCCCGAGAACCGCTCCATTGGGACAGCCGTCGACTCCCGTTTGCGAGCAGCCAGAGTCCGGGCGTATATCGACTCGAGCTTTGAAGCAGGCGACCACCTCGGCTCGCTGCTCCCCGGACCGGGCGGAATCTCGACCATCTCTCCGGACTCCACCAGCTTCCGAAGCGCCGACTCCACCGCCCCTACATCGTACCCATACCGGTCGGAGATCTCTCTTGAGGTCACCGCCGCGCGGTGCAGCACATACCGTTCTATGATCGGAACCATCGAATTGGAGGTGTAGTCGTCGATATAGTCGTTGGTAATGAGCCGGATAGAACTGCTACCCTCTGGGGTATCTATAACCAGTATCTGTCCCTCTTCGAGGAGGCTGGTTATGAACTCCGAATTGACGCATCTGTCTAAAGCCTCTTGTCGGGATAGATCGCCTACTTCTCTCAGAAGTTCATATAGCTCTTCGGCGGTGCGGCACTTGGAGCCGTCGGCATAGCGCTGCATGCGAGAGTCCAGCTCCGCAATTGCGCGCTCATCCACCTCCGCAGCCAACTTCCCACCCACGAGTTGGTCCACCAGCCTGCGCTCGTTGTGAGCCGCGCGCTCGGTGGTGATGCCCTTCGGCTCATCCCACTCATACTGGTAGACCATCTGGAAATCCAGCAGCATCGATGCGGCGAAGGGCGACGGGAGAGCCCGCTCACTTACGCTCACTTCGATCTGCCCGGACTGTACCCCGGCCAGAATCTCTCTGAGGGCGGGAAGCGAGAGGTAGTCCTGCAGGCATTCGCGGTAGGTTTCCACCACTATCGGGAACCCGTCGAACGACTTGGCTATCTGCAACAGGTCGCGCGACTTAAGCCTTTGGAGCCACAATGGAGTCCGTTTGCCCGGCCCTGCCCCAGGCAGCAGCAGCGCGCGGGCGGCGTTTTGCCGAAATCTCAGGCCGAAGAGCGCGGTGTTGGGCAGTTCCTTAAGAATAAGGTCGTAGGCCACGTCCGGCGTCATTTCGGAAAGCAGGCGATATGGGGGTGGGGAGTCGGCGGCGGGGAACCTGAAGAGGATCCCGTTGTCCCCGACAATCGCCTCGACCTCGATCCCCAGTTCGCTCTTTATCCGGGCACACAGGGCAATCCGCAGAGCCTGGTGGATACGGCCGCCAAAGGTGGTGAGCAAGGCCAGCCGCCTCTCGCCGATCTCGTCGCGGAATGTCTCCAGCACGATCCGCTTGTCCGTGGGTAGCCCCGCCTCACCAGTCGCCCCAAACTGCCTCCCAACAAACTGCCTCAGGTTCGCGGCAGCAGCGGCATCCAATGGCAGACTATCGACATATCCCGGATCTGCCGCGATCTCCCGCAGGATCGCGCCCATTCGCCTGCCTACCTGTAGCGCCCTCGGCACAGTTTCGCCTCTCCAGAACGGCACCCGCGCCTGCCGGGAGCCTGTGTGCTGAACGGTTACTCTGTCAGCCTGGATGGTGGCGATCCGCCAGGCATTTGTACCGAGGGAGAACACATCGCCCTCTCTCGCCTCAAATACAAACTCCTCATCAAGCTCACCCAGCTTGAGCCTGCTGCCGTCCAGATAGACCGGATACTCGCCGGTGTCGGGGATGGCGCCGCCGTTGTGGATCACCAGCCGCTGCGCTCCCGGAAGCGGGGAGATGCGGTTGGTGAGGCGGTCCAGAGACACCCGGGGCCGCAGCTCCTTGAAAGCCTTCGATGGGTATCTCCCGGAGACCATCTGCAGGGTCAGGTTGAAGTGTTCCTCGCCCAGGTCCGAAAACGGATACGCCCTCCGCAGGGTCTCATACATCTTGCGGGCATCCACAGGCTCCAGAGCCGCCATCGATACAATCTGCTGAGCGAGCACATCCAGGCAGTTTCTCGGCACGCTTATCGGCTCGACATCGCTCTCCAGCATCCCCGCAGCAACCGCCGCGGCTTCGGCCAAATCGACCTGCGTCTTTGGAATGATCCGGCCCTTGCTGACCCCGGTGTAAACGTGCCCCGCGCGGCCAACCCGCTGCAAGCCCCGCGAGACCTCACGCGGCGACTCCACCTGGCAGACCAGGTCCACGGCCCCCATATCGATGCCAAGTTCCAGCGTGCCGGTCGCAATCACGCCTTTGAGGATGCCTTCTTTCAGGCTCTCCTCGGTGGCGCGGCGGGCTGTGGCGGAGACGCTGCCGTGGTGGGGCTGGACTATCTCTTCCCCGGCAAGCTCATTGATTGCGGCGGTCAGGCGCTCGACCATCCGACGCGTGTTGGCGAAGACTATGGTGGATTTGTGCGAATCGATCAGCTTCAGCAGAAGCCGCGTTATGCCTGGCAGAACCTCCCCAGCCGACGGCCGCCGGAGGTCTTCTTCGGAGCAGATCACCTTCACATCCATCGCGCGTCGCGCGCCGGTGTCCACTATCTCCACAGGCCTCAGCTTGCCCGTATTGTCGCACCCCCCAAGATACGCCGCTACCTCGGAGAGAGGCTTCTGGGTGGCCGACAGCCCGACCCGCGTGGGGCAGCGGTCACAGATGTCGTCCAGCCTTTCCAGCAGCACAGAAAGAAACACCCCGCGCTTGTTCGGGCACAGGGAGTGGATCTCATCAACAATGACGTACCGAACCGTCCGCACGACTTCCCGAGCAGAGGAAGTGAGGATGATGTGAAGCGATTCCGGGGTTGTTATGAGTATGTGCGGAGGCTTGGTGACCATCCGGCGGCGCTCGTTGGACGGGGTATCACCTGTGCGAACTGCCGTGCGAATCTCCGGCAGGTCATGCCCCATCTCGCGCCCGGTCCGGGCTATGCCTTCGAGAGGCTCGACCAGGTTGCGGTCGATGTCGTAGTTGAGGGCTTTGAGGGGCGAAATGTAGAGAATCCGCACCCCTTTTGCCGCCTCCTGCCCATGTTCGACCAACTCCCTCAACACAGCGTCGATGCCGGCAAGGAACGCCGCAAGGGTCTTGCCGGAACCTGTCGGGGCGAGCACGAGTGTGTTCTTACCCTCGGCTATCAGAGGCCAGCCCTGAGCCTGCGGAGGCGTGGGCTTGCCAAACCGGGAACCAAACCACTCCCTCACTGCCGGATGAAACTGTTCAGGAATACCTTCCAATGATTGCCCCTGCGTCTGGAGGTTACTCTTATGAGATTATACCACGCCCGTCCGCGCGTCACCCCGAACTCGACTCAGGGCCCGGCAGGCTGTCCGTGGGACCCGGATCAGGCACGGCGTGATGCAAGACCTGCCGCAGCAAGTCTTTTGGCCCGAAAACTTTTCGCCCACGCACTTTCTGGGTACAATGGATACTGTTAGCTTCAGCGACAGGCTGCGGCATTGATACCGGGGCCATGGAGGGACTCTTGAGAAACGAACGAGCATTCACGCTGATAGAGTTACTGGTAGTAATCGCAATAATCGCTATACTTGCGGCGATGATATTCCCGGTATTCGCCAGGGCCCGCGAGAGCGCCAGACGCGCCACTTGTACCTCCAACCTGATGCAGTTCGGCTCCGCTCTGGCGATGTACAGGCAGGATTACGACCAGACTTGGCCTGCGGCTCCGGCAATATACGCGCCGCCGTTCTACCAGTTGAACGGCGTTACGCTAACCAAACCCATTCCCCCGCTCACCTTCACCCTGATACCGTATCTCAAGAGCAATCAGGTCTGGATGTGCCCCAACAGCAGGCGATACGTGGTTAGCCCGGACACAGCCTACAACCTGAGTTCAACTCCATACGTGACCCAGGAATCCTATGCCTACGCGAACACCGAGGAGTATGCGGCTGCCAGGGCAGCGTTCAATGCTTTCCCAAACTGGCGCAACTCCACCATCAGCGATATCTCAGACTCCTCATTCTCAGCCCCAGCGGACAAGATCGTGATGTGGTGCGTATTCGGGATGGCCCATACCAAGGGGGGTTATGACCCGCTGTGGATGTCTCCCTACACCAGTTACCCAGCGCAGTTCCCCTGCCTCTACGCAGATGGCCACGCAAAGCTATGCCCCGGCGCAACATCCACAGCCTTCTGGAGCAGCGAATTCCTCGACAAGACAAGGTAGCCAGGACTTTTCCCAACTGAGACAAACGCGGGGCATTTGCTGTATTATGGTTAGCGTTGTCAGGTGCGCCTGGAACCACTCATTCGCCTCGGGAGTGTAACTCACATGCTTTCTAGAACCTGCATCCCTCTTGCTTGCCTCATACTGCTACTTATAGCCTCGGTTGGACATTGCGCCACGCCTGATCAGAAGCCCCATGGCTTTGTGACCGTGAAGAACGGCCACCTCTACCGAGACGGTCAGCGCATCCGGCTTTGGGGGGTGAACTTCTGCGGCGATGTCAAGCGGCAGGGCAATGACCTCGACCTATCCTTTGATCGCATCAAGGACGTCGGCTTCAACGCCATCCGCCTGAACCTGTTTCAGAGGGTGTTCACAAGTGGCGAGGGCAGGACCGAAAGCCACACCGTTCCAGCGACAGTCATCGGCAGCAACAGCGAGATGGACAAGCTTGATCGGAGCGTCCTGCTGGGCAAACAGCGTGGGATGGTGTTCTGGTTTTCCTTTGACCACGACAACTTCCTCCCCGGCGACTACGATGTCCTGCCGGCTGACGGCAATCGCGCGCAGTGGGTTGAGGCTGCGAGCAAAGTCTACGCCGGAAATCTGATATACCTGGACAGCCGCGCTGAAGCAGTACATAAAGCCTACGCTAAAAGCATCCTCAAGCACATGAACCCGTACACCGGCATTCGGTACGCGGACGAACCTGCCATCGGGATGTACGAGCTTATGAACGAGAACGCCTTCGTGGAGGAGTTTGTCTTCGGTGACTTGTGGAAGACACTGCCACAGTTCATCCGCCGAAGCGTAACGAAGCGCTGGAACGAGTGGCTCACCAGGCGATACGGCAGCGACGCGGCCCTGAGAAAGGCCTGGGGAAAGGTTCGACCTGGCGAATCGTTGAAAAGGCGCAGCGTCGCATTTGCGCCTGTGCAGGAGGACGTTCAGGTCCGTGAAATGCAGGGATATGTCAAGGAGTACGTCTCCGTTGACAAGAAGATTGGCTCCTACCCAAGCTCAAGGGCGCAGGACGTGGTCCGCTTCGCCTGCGACCTCTACGACGGTTACAGCAAGCGGTTCGTGAAGTACATTCGTTCTCTGGGCAAACCTGGTATAGGGATAAGCGTCGTGCCGATTACCCCAACCGGCCGCTACGGTGTGAACCTGCCGATGTACTACGCGGCTTCGAAGCTGGACTTCGTCTCCAACGGCCTTTACGGTTTCGCGTGTCGTCCCGATGAAGTCGATCCCAAGGACCCCTATTACCCCTGGCGGAGCTACCTGAACACGCCTCCGATTCTGTTCGGCCAGCCGGTGGACCTGACACGTGTTGCCAACAAGCCCTACCTGCTGTATGAGGCCAATGACTATCGCCCGAACCCGTTCCGCGTGGAGTATCCGATGCTGGTGGCAACCAACGCCATCTGGCAGGATGCCGACGGCGCGTTCTGGTATACCTGGGACGACACGGGGTATCTGGGAACACTGTCCTCGGATGAAGATTTCGCAAACTCCCGGCTTCCACAGCCCGACGCCAATTACCCCAATGCAGGGCTGATTCTCGCCAATGATGAAGTAATGCTCGCGGCCATCAAGTCTGCGGGGGCTATGTTCCTCCACGGCAAACTCCCGGGCGCGAGCAAGCCTCAGATGGCTGTTCTTGGTAAGGACTTGCTCTTCGACATCTCCGGCAGCGCCCTGGGCGGGCAGCAGCAGGTTCTGCGGAGCCTGGCGTGGCACACAGGCCTGCGCCTGCAATATGAGCCTGATAAGCCATCCAGGATACCGCCCCCGATCCTTACGGGCGGCTCGACGCTGGACGTCGGCAAGAACATCCACTTCGATTGGACCGACCGCGGCTTCGTTCGTATAGACTCTCCAACGGTGAGGGCCTATACCGGCTTTGCGGGAACCGACATCCGCATTGGCGACACCAGCCTCACCGGGCTGAACAGGCGGTTCATATCAGCCGGGTTTGTCGCGGAGGACGGGCTTCCGCTTTCCGAGTCCCGTTCCGTGCTGATGACCCTGGCCTCAGACAGCCGGAACACGGGCCAGAGCTTTGATGTTTCCCTTATGAAGCGGGCACTCGCCCCCGGTCTGGCTGAAGCGATGGTGGATCCCGGAACCGCGCCGGTAATCGTGGACCGCGTGAGCGCAGTGGTCACTGCCCCCTGGATGAATGGGATGACCTACGAGAAGTACAACTTCGCCAGAGGTTGCTACGAGATGGGGAAAGTGGACGGATCGGTTCAGGTCAACGCGGATGAGCCGCTCTTCTATTGCCGGCTGCGCCGCCCCGGAAAGGAGAGGACCATCAAGAAGATACTGATTATGGGCAACAGCCTAACCCACCACGGTCCCAGCACCGACGCGCTGGGGTGGCAAGGCGACTATGGAATGGCCGCAACGGCCAGAGAAAACGACTACGCCCACCAGCTCTACAAGCTCATCTGTGACAATCAGCCGGGCCTTAAGCCGGAGCTTCGCGTTGAGAGTCTTTTTGAATCGACGGTCAAAGACTACAAACCCTCGCCGGACTACAAGCCAGAATTGGTGGTGGTGCAGGTGGGTGACAACTGGCCGCAGGACCAGGTGAACATGAAGGACATCGGCGAGCCATACGGCAGAGCGCTGGAGAAGCTGAGGAAGAACAGCGATCCGCTGATAGTGTGCGTCAGCGACTGGTCAGGCCGGACCGAACTGAACTCCATGATGAGGCAAATGGCACTGCGTTATGGCGGGGTATTCGTGGACATCTGGCAGCTCCATAGCCATGAGAACACTGCGGCATCCGAAGGGCATTTCACTCATCCGGGTGTCAACTGGCACCCAGGGGATATAGGAATGGAGGCCATAGCTGAGACGGTATGGAGCGCGATCAAGCCCAAACTGTAAGCAACCTGGCGAGTGAGTTCAGTTCTGGGGAGACTGTACCACGAGTAATGAGCAGGCCACAGGCCGTACCGAACCAGCGACAGCGGAGTACGCTGCGAAAGGCGGCGGCCGTGTGCATATAACCGGACTCTTCCGTAACCAAGACAAGCTCCGGACACTTGCTGTACTATAATAGGCGTTGTCAGGTGCGCCTGGAACCACATTCGCCTCAGGAGAACGACTCACATGTTTCGCCGCACCCGCATCTCTCTTGCCTGCCTTGTCCTGCTGCTGCTTTGCGCGGCGGTCGGACTCTGCGCGGGAACCGTTCGCAACCCCTTGCTCCACAAGAAACCCATGGTCAAAGAAAAGCCGAGTGTGGCCGGCGTGGTGAGAGCCGGCAAACTCCCTGCCGTTCGAAAGGACAGGACCATCAAAAGAATACTGATTATGGGCAACAGCCTCACCCACAGCGGCCCGAGCACCGACGCGCTGGGATGGCCCGGCGACTGGGGCATGGCCGCCACGGCTCTGGAGAACGACTACTCCCGCCAGCTCTACAAGCTCATCTGTGACAATCAGCCCGGGCTCAAACCAGAGCTTCGTGTGCAAAGCCTGTATGAGTTTGTGGTCAAAGACTACAAGCCCGACCCTACTTACAAGCCGGACCTGGTTGTGGTGGAGGTTGGTGACAACTGGCCGCAGGAACAGATCAACATGACCGACGTCGGAGAACCATACGGCAGACTGCTCAAGTCTGTGAACATCAACAGCAACCCGCTGATCGTTTGTGTCAGTGACTGGGGAGGCCGGGGGGACTTGAACTCCATCATGAAGCAGGAGGCGCTTAAGCACGGAGCAATCTTCGTGGAAATCTTCCAGCTTCACACCCACGAGAACACCGCAGCTTCAGAAGGCCACTTCACTCATGCAGGCGTCAACTGGCACCCTGGAGACAAAGGAATGAAAGCCATCGCCGAGACTCTCTGGAAAGCGATAAAGCCCAAGCTGTAATGAGTAACTGGGGCGGGATTCGGAAATCCCGCCCCAGAACAAACCGCGTATGCGTATCCGTGGCCATAGCGAATAAGCCTACGGCTTGTAGTCTCTCCGGAAGCTGATCTTCTGCGCCGGCCAATCCGCCATGGATATATCGATGGAAGGCCTGCGCCCCCCTGCGAGACACTTGTCATTCTCGCGAGGCTTCGGCGGGTGTATATACCCAGTCGGCGCGTCCCAGCCCGGGTGACCCACAACGCTGAACCAACCCACGTGGCCATCGCAGAATAGGAAGTTCATGCCGTTGTTGTGCAGCGGCTTGACGGGCTTCCTGTCAATGTCGAACTGCCCGAAGAAGCCTCCATACCAGCCCGAGTTGACGTCGCCCAGTGTTGTGTCCATGCTGCACAGGTGCGGCGAAGCGCAGTCAAACGCCAGAATGACGTTCGCGGGCGAGAGCACCTGCGACTTCTTCGCGGGATAGCTGTAGAACAGGTACTTGCCCCACCAACCCTTCAGGCCCCAGACTGAATCGTAGCCATCGTATTTCTTTATCCGGCTTCCGTTGACCGCATAGCTCACGCCGGGTTTCACCGCCGATGGGCAATGCAGCATCGTTGTGTTGGTCA
Organism: uncultured bacterium; assembly: GCA_964611645.1. Classification (GTDB taxonomy): domain Bacteria; phylum Armatimonadota; class UBA5829; order UBA5829; family UBA5829; genus CAZTAO01. The sequence goes on from CAZTAO010000006.1 coordinate 39,474, forward strand.
AGTACTTTCTCAAGGGGCCTAAGTAGCCCGTGGTCCCAAGAGGGGGGTCGCCGTGTGGGTCGAAAGTCTTCTCGACCGTCGTCGGGTATGTGTTGTCGTAGTCCTGCGCATAGAGCATTATCGCGCGCCCCAGAAGGCGCAGATTCTCCATGCAGGTGGCCTCATTCTTGTTGGCTTTGCGTGTGATCTCATCACTCTCCGGGCTTTGGGGCGGAAAGAGCAGGAAGATGATCAGCACCGCAATGCCTAGAATAGCGATGAGTTCGATGAGCGTTACGCCGCGTCTGCTTCTAATCTGAGGATACCTCCGTGAGTGTCTGATGGCATCTCGAGGTTCGAACCGCTGCCACAAAAACGATTCTCCCCTTCTCCAGTATAGCATAGAGAAGGGGAGAGAGCGCTAGTTCTTTGATTATCCCATGACCCGCTATCCTACGGATTGTAGGCGAAGTCGAAGCTGATGCTGTACGTGGGCCATGTGGCGTTGTTGTAGTATGGGGTTGTCAGGGCGGGAACGCTGGTGGAGTTGTACCACTTGACGTGGCCGTCGGCGAAGGCGATATTCATGCCGTCATTGTGATTTCGAGCGACCCAGTCTGCCCGGAAGACCTGCAGACCACCCCGAAGCACGCCGCCGGGGACAGTGTAGGGGCTCTCAATTACGCTCACAACGGACGCTGGCGACTTGATCTGGGACAGAGTGGCGGAATCCATGGGGCCTACGCCCGGCCTGTCATTTCCCCACAGGTTCCAGCACTGGCCGTCGGACGGTCTTGTCCAACCAGCCCATTTTATGTTCATGCACGGGCTATTCTTGGTGCTGGGGCAGAGGAGTGCCTGGGCGCTCTTCATGTACGGCTCCAATGCCACCAGGTGTCCGTAGGGGCCGGGAGGGATCCCGCCTGCCGGACAGCAGTGGGCGAACGGAAAAGTCTCGTCATAGTCCTGGACATACTGCATCGTGGCCAAGCTCACCTGCTTGAAGTTACTCGTGCATGTAGCCTGTCGTGCCTTCTCCCGCGCCTTAGCGAAGACCGGGAAGAGAATGGCCGCAAGTATAGCTATAATTGCTATTACTACCAACAGCTCGATCAGGGTGAAACCTCTCTTGCTCTTGCTCATCAGAATCCTCCTCGATTTGTACGAGGCCATCGCCGTAATACTGCTCGGGAAAAACCATCGCAGACGATTGCCCCACCGACTGAAGTATACTACGCAAAAGGCATCCCGTCAATAGGATAATGGGATATTTGCCGCAAGGACGCTGGCGGAATTTGACCACATCAGCATTGCGATGTAAACTGAAGGGTACTTTGCTTGCAGTGGGAGCAGTCTCGGATGGTGGTTGGCGTGATCAGAAGGGTAATCTGGGCAGGAGCAGCGATAGTTGTGCTGGCGGGAGTGTTCGCCGGCGCCGCAGCTTGCGCCGGCAGCCTGCCGGTGAAGGAATACCTGACGCTCCGCAAGAAGCTGATGTCCAAGACCCCCTATGACACCATCCGGCAAAACCCATCCAGCTCCGTCGGGGAGATCATAGAGGTCTGCGGAAAGATCAACGGAAGCTGCACCAACGCGGCTGGCTGCGTGGTCGTGCTCAACTGCGTAAACGGCGAGTCGCTGATGCTGCGCACCGAAACCCTGCCCCAGGAAAGCTCCGGAACCATGATCGTCTGCCTTGCCAAGGTTGGCGAGGAATGCAGCGGATCGCTCACCGACCTCCGTATCATCGGATACACCTACTACACCGACTACGTTCGCTGGCAGCAGGAGCAGGCGAAAAAGGAACAGGCAGCCAAGCTCGCAAAGAAAGAGATTGCCCGGAAGCTTGAAACCCGACAAGCCAAGGCCCCAGTGAGCCGGCACACCAGCGCTGAGGACATTGTCGCGGCCTACAGGAATGCGGTCAAGAAGTTCAACCCATCGCTCAGCCTCAGCCAGGCGGAATTGCTTGCGCGGAGTGTGCTGGAGTTCAGCGCGCAATACAAAGTAGACCCCAGGCTGGTATGCGCCGTCATTCTTGCCGAGTCTCATTTCCGACCGTCGGCTACGTCGCGCTCGGGAGCTCAGGGGCTGGGGCAGTTGATGCCGTCGACCGCTGCGGGGTTGGGTGTGAGTAACGCGTACGACCCTGTGCAAAACATCTACGGGTCAACAAGATACATACGGAGCATGCTGGACCGGGTGGTAGGTAAGTCCGAGTGGAACAACCTCACATTCAACGACCTCGCGCTTGCTCTGGCCGCATACAACGCAGGTCCGGGGGCGGTGAAGAGGCACGGCGGCATCCCGCCCTACAAAGAGACAAAGAACTACGTAGCCCGGGTCACCAGCATCTACCGCAAGCTCTGCGGGATCTAGGCTTTACTCCACACCCGGCGGCGGATTCTCCACCACCTTGTTCACCAGCCACTCACCGTCGGCGTCCTTGCGCAGAAGGATGTATCTCACCTTTCCGGGTTTGCCGGGGAACACGAACCTCACTGGCACAACTGCGTCAGTGTCCGTTTCCAGGACAGGCGGGCTAACGGTATAGCGCGCATCTTTTGCCTCTTCCCAGTCGTGGAACGTCCGTGCAAGTTGCGCGCCTTGCTGGCTCTTCTCAAACTCCTGGGTGACGAACTTGCGGGCCTTGTCGGGCCTACCCCGCACTTCCTGCTGCATCCAAGACCACGCCGCCTTGTCCGCCGGAATCGGCTGGCCGTAGCTCATTCCGATCCACCCCAGGAGTGCAAGGAAGATCACAGCCGCAAAGACCACAACAACCTGCCGATGCCACAACTTGATCGGATGCTTGGCCTCGAACCCTGCGTGCCTCTTCGCGATCCACGTGAAGACCAGCACCGCCGATGCGGTAAGAGAGATCGCGCTGAACCAGAACGGCACGTTGTAGTTCACAATACCGAGCCTCGGGAAGCTGAGGAGGTCGCTGAAGTAGATATACGACCCCAAGCTCGCGCCCACAATCGCCGCCAGACCCTGCGCCATCCCCACCGCGCCAATGACCTCGCCCCTGCGGTTAGGGGCCGTTATCCCCACAACCAGAGCATTCCATGCCGGGAACGCCACCGTGAAGCCTATACCTATCAGAACTCCGGCGAGACCGGCAAGTGGAATGCTCCTGAAGAATGCGAGGATCCACATGGCAATGGCGCTGCCCAGCAGTCCCCAGCCAACAGCAGCCACGTGTCCATATTTGTCTCCCATTCTGCCAAGAGGCAGTGCGGCAAGACCCATTGCCGCAGCTATGGGAGCAACAAGCATACCGAACTGGGTCTCACTCATCGCCAGGTGCTCGACTGCATACAGCTTCACGATGGGAGTGAGCATGCCCATGCCCACGAACGCGACGCAGGCCAGTACGATCATATCCGGCACTTCCCGGAAACTGCGCACCAGGGTGCTGAACTTGAACCCGGCCTCTTCGCCAGGGAGCGCGACGTGGGGATGAGTCTTGACCGGTTCCCTGAAGAATATAAACAGCACCGCCGCCGCCAGGACCAGCAGTATGCTTACCAGGTAGAATGAGGCCGTGTAGGTGTGGAAATACTCATTGGCTGCTCCGCCAAGCAGGAACCCAAGCGCCATACCGCCCATGTATGTGACATTCAGAACGGCCATCGCCTGGCTTCGGCGGTCTTCGGGAACCACATCCCCAATGGTAGCGAATGCAGTCGGCCACATCGCGCCACTGCCAAGACCATCTATTGCCCTCAGGAAAAGCAACCCGTAGACAGCGTAGGGACCGTGGAAATGGATCGTGAGGTAACTTGTTACGGCAGTGACTATCGGTCCAACCAGCAGCAGCGGCTTCCTGCCAAGCTTGTCACCCAGCGCCCCGAACGCAGGTCGGGAGACAGCCTCCGTGAGCAGAAACACGCTGTAGATCATACCGAAAGCAGGACCTTCATTGAGGCTGAAAGCGACGTACATCGGCATAGCCGACAAGTTCAGGATAGCATACGCCAACTCAGCCAGGAAAGCCGCAATCGCCAGACACAGCAGATGCTTATTCTTGAGTATGAAGCCGTCAGTCAATAATCGCTCCCGCGTTTGTTGGAGGTCTGCCCAGACCACGAATGTACGGACCCTGAATCAAGTTCAGGGTGACGTGTCGCTTGGGCCCTGGGCCTCATCCGCAGCCTTGACCTTCGCCATACGCAATGCCGACATTATAGCCTTCCGGATAGATTCTCTCAACTCTGGCTCCGCGCATTGCAGAGAAATGTCCTCGGCTCTTTTCATTTCTTCGTCTGTCAGGGGGACGGAGTCAAGCTCGTACACGTAGGTATCCGGCGCGCCTGCCTTGGCTGCTGCTGCCTTCTTGTAGCCTCGCGCGCTGAAACGAATGTCTATGAAAGTTGACTTTCCGGCCAGTTTGTTCAGACGAGCAAGAATTCTGGGACGGTGCAGCGCAAGTTCGTTGGCCCAAACGCTGGTCTTGCAGTAGACGAACAAAATGCCATCTCTGAACGGGCCCGGAACGCTTGCATTGGCTATCTGCTCACCAACTATCTCACTCCACTGGAGGATAGCTGAGTGTGCTGCTATCTTCTTGGCGATTCCCATTCCCTCGAGGGATCGATGCACCAGTCCGCCAACTCTGTTGAACCCGCGCCACTTATCAGCCAATTCTAGATACCTCGCCGGACTTCACTTCGCACACCATCGCGCTCTCCGGAACCCCTTGCCCGATCTCATTCACGTCGGTTGTTGCAATAACCACCTGCTGCCGATTCCTGATGAGGTTTAGTATGCTGGTGCGTCTGGGATCGTCCAACTCGGCCATGACATCATCCAGCAGCACTACAGGGTCTTCCCCGGCGGCTTCCTTGACCGCCTCGACCTCCGCTAGTTTCAAAGCAGCCGCGGCCGTTCTTTGCTGGCCCTGCGACCCGTACTCTCTGGCGGCGATCCCGTTTACTTCGATCAGAATGTCGTCTCTGTGCGGGCCTGTGGATGTTGTTCCCCTTGCCAGATCGACCTCTCTCCGGTTTCTGAGAGCATTATGAAGCATCTCCTGGATGTCGGCTTCTTCGGTAGCGCCACCCCCGACGTGTGGTTGATAAGATATTGCCAACTGCTCCGCGGCGTCGGTCATGGATGAGTATATTTCGCTGGCAAGGCCTGAGATGGTCCGGATGTAGCTGGAGCGCTTATGCATCACTACGGCCCCGTATTGGGCAATCTGGTCGTCCCAGAGGGCAAGCTGTGATTGGTCACCGACCCCATCCCTAATGCTTTTGAGCAGGCTGTTCCTTTGCTCGAGGGTCCTCTTGTATCTTCCAAGGGCAAAAACATACTGCGGGCTTACCTGGGATATCTCAAGATCCATGAACCTTCGTCTCAGGGTTGGTTCGCCCTTCACCATCTCGATGTCGGCGGTGCTGAAGACAACTGCGTTTAACTGCCCTATGGCGTCGGATATCTTGGATTGTCTTGAACCGTTTACCTTCACCGACTTCATCGCGGCTCTCTGCATGACTACTTCGACCGTCATATCATCGCGTTCCTGTCGTTCAACGACTCCGGCTACCCTGGCAAATTCAGAACCTATCGAGATAAGCTCCATGTCGCGGGCTGTTCGGTGAGACTTCGTCGTAGCCAGAAGATAGATCGCCTCGATGATCCCACTTTTTCCCTGCCCGTTTCGACCTGTGAGAATAGTCATCCCCTGCTCCAGATGGAGATCAAGGGAACGATAGTTCCTGAAGTTAGCGAGTGAAAGCGAGTGTAGGTACATAGTCCTTCGTAGTATATATTAAAACATGGTTGTTATGGTAATTACGGGTGTGGAAACTGTGGAAAACCGGCTACATCCCGCTTACACTGAGACTGCAGGAAGATGTTGAAAACCGCTGGACAAACCCACTAATAGACCGACCTGGTCGTTTCGTGTTTTGGAGGGGAATGTGGATGGAGTCTATCAACACTGTTGCCAACACTGAATTCACAGGCCTGCTAACAGGCGAATCAACAGTTTTTCCCACCGGTAATTTCTCTGGTCAACTGCTCAATAAGGGCGGCAAACCTGGGATCCACGAGCAACTGGGCTTCGATCTTCTTGCAGGAATGGATGACAGTGGAGTGGTCTTTTCCGCCGAATGTCTTGCCTATGGTCGGCAGTGAGGACTTGATGATCTCGCGGCACAGATACATCGCTATCTGCCTCGGCACCACCACGCCCCTGTTTCTGGATGCGCCCTTGATCTGGTCCACCGGCATGTCGAAACGGCGCGAGACGGCATCGATAACCGACTGCGGGTCCGGGGTGGCCTGGACTGTGATCCCGAAGTACTCTCCCAGAACATCTTCAGCAAGGGTGGGTGTAACTGTCGACTTCATCAGGGAGGCGTAGGCGTTGAGTTTGATGAGCGCGCCCTCGATCTGCCTGATGTTGCTGGTTATGAGCCTTGCGATGTAGAGAATGACATCGTTGGAAAGCGGGAGCCTGTCCGCCGCGGCCTTGGTGCGGATGATGGCCATTCGAGTCTCGAGGTCCGGCGCTGAGACGTCCGCAAGCATTCCACACTCGAACCGCGACAGCAGCCTGGGGTCAAGTTCGAGGTTCTTTGGCGACTTGTCGCTGGTCAGCACAATCTGTTTGCCCATGTCGTAGATTGTGTTGAAAGTGTGGAAAAACTCCTCTTCCGTGCGGTCTTTTCCCACAAGGAAGTGCACATCGTCCATCAGGAACATGTCTATCTTGCGGAACTTGGAGCGGAACTCAGACACACGCCGCTCTTGGACGGCGGTGACGTAGTTGAAAGTGAACGCCTCGCCGCTGACATACAACACCCGTGCGTTGGGGGATGAAGCGGCAAGGTGGTGGCCGATGGCGTGCATCAGGTGGGTCTTGCCCAGCCCGGAGCCGCCGTATATGAACAATGGGTTGTATCCGCTGCCGGGGCTTTCGGCCACCGCAACAGCGCAGGCGTGGGCGAGGCGGTTGTTTGTGCCCACCACAAAGGTCTCAAAAGTGTGCTTGGAGTTCAGCGGGAGCGAGACCGTGTCTACAAACTTGGTCCGGGTGGTTACGGGTTTCGTGGGAAGAACGCCGGCTCGGGTGGTGAGGTCGTCGGGGCCGGTGATCAGCTCGTATCGAACCTTAACATCTATCCCCAGTTTTTCCGCCAACATCTGCTTGATCTGTTGAGAGAGATTACTTTCGACCCAGTTTTTGCCGAAGGGATTGTCGGTCCCGAGACGGACCACGTTGCCCTCGATGGAGATGGGCCTTACGGGCTTCAGCCAACTGTCGAAGGACGGGGCGCTGATGGTGTCCTTTATCTGCTCCAGCAGGGAGTCCCAGGCGCTTGTGAGCGCAAGATGCCCCTCATCCTCGCCTAGTTGTAGCTGTTTGTCGTTCAAGTGTAGAGCCTTTTGTGGCATGTCGTATTAGTGGTGAGGCCTCATGATAATAGACCAAACGGGCCATAGTCAAGAAGAATTTGGGCTATTTTGAAAAGGATTTTTCGGGGGCGAAAGTTGACAAATCCGCCCGCACATGCCCCGCTGTCATGGACGTATCGGGTAGCTCCCTAACAGCAATGCAGTTCCTATCATGGCCTTATAATTATCCAAGCTCGCCCACTCCGGGACCGAGTTTCCGGACCCAAGACAGAACCCACCGCCTGGCGCGATGTCGCGGATCAGGCCTTTGACGTAGTTTTCCACATCTTCGGTTGAACCGCTTCTCAGTAGCTCTGTCGGCACATTTCCGAGCAGGCAGACCCTGTCTCCGTAGCGCTTCTTGAATTCGCGGATGTCAAGGGCGGTGGGGTCAATCGGGTGGATGCCGTCGACTCCCAGGGCTATCATATCGTCTATGACTGGGTAGATATTGCCGTCGGTGTGGTAGAAGAAGAGCTTTCCGGCGGCGTGGCATTTGGAGGCCATTTGCTCATACCAGGGGAACAGCCACTTGCGGAGCATTGCAGGCGAGAGCATGGTGGTGTTTGTGGCGGCGATGTCATCCACGGCCCAGACCGCCCCGATGTGGTCCATGCTCAGCACCTTCTCCAGAGCCTTGGTCTGGATCTCGCCGACCATCCGCATAACATCCGCCGCCAGCCCATCTTCGCAAGCCAGGGACATCGAGAATTCCTCGAACCCCATCAACATGCAGGAGAGGGTGTATATCTTGCCGGAGAGGATAATCACCTTCATCCCGGGCGGCAGGATTGTCCTGATGTTCTCGACGTGCGCGGTCTCCACCTGCTCCGCCACATCCCAGGGGAAGCGGTCGAAGTCTTCCCGGCTTTGAATGAAACTGGTGTACTCCAGGTTCCACGACTTCTCGTCGCCCAGCTTGCCTTCTTGCCTGAGCCTCTCCTTGATAACCTTGGAGATAGCTGAGTCTGAGGTAACCTTGCCGGGGGTCATCATCCCGACAACCTGCGGCACGTAGTCGTATCCCGCCGTATACCAGAACTCCACCTGCCCCACGAGGTCCCCGGCGGTCACTTCCCTGCCCAGGAACCGACTTATGATAGGGTATTCCACAAGTATTTCCACAATCGGCAGCCTGTCCGGCTCCTCGTGCGCAACCGTTCGTATGATCCTGTTGAAATCGGGGCTAGGTGTCATGGCGTCCCTCCACTATTGCTAGATTGTAGCGCAGATGGGGAGGTTGTGCAATGGGGGAATGAGCAGATTATGCAGCAAGTAATGCCGGACGTCAGGGGTCTTGCCAGAAGGCCGCGCCTTTCCGATAGTTGCGCATATACTTGGCGATTGGCAGGTGCTTCATCCGTCCCGATTCACGGAAGTGCAGAATCGTCAACCCCGGATACCAGTCAGACACTTTCACTACCTGATCTTTCCGCACGTCGCCAATCTTCCTGAACCCGTAATACTCAAGCAGGTCGCCGGTGATCACGATTCTTACCGCAGGTATATACTTCGCCATCCACCAATTGCCCAGCAACTGCAGCAAGAGCAGATAAACCACAGAGGCAGCGAGAAATACCCAACCTGTCTCGTTTATCAGTGAAAACGCCAATACCCACGGCAAACCGATTATGGGTATGTACCTGCTCAGCAGGAAAACAGGCTTGATTGCCCAATGGTATTCCATAATGACTGGCTCGCTCATTCTCAAATCATCTCCGATAGCGATTCCATTTCCCATATTCTCACGCTCCACGCCGTTCTCTCCTGAGTCTGGCCGACTCCACAATGCCCCAAGTGACAAAAGCCACGAAAGCCATGGCACCGATTACTCCAAAGATATTCTGCACGAAAACGTATCTGTCGATAAGCCAGTGGACTCCGCTGATCAACAGCCAGAAGAGAGACCCTATCACCGTTACAAAAATAGCAGAGCTGGCCACACTGCGCCAAGGCAATGCCAAGTTTGCCGCACGTTGTGTGCGCCACTCTAGCGAAGCCCAAACTACGCCAGCAAGAAAGAATATGGTAAGGAGTCCCACCGTCTGCTGCCACCAGGGGAGCGGGCGCAGATACTTATCAAACAGAGTGGATACGACGAACCAGGTCAGCATCGCTACTAGTGGCCATCGTACATTACGCCACGTCACCGGCTGATCCCAGTCCGGCTCCTCATCACACTTCAGTTCGTGCTGTTCCTCGCTCACGGCAGCGCCTCCGCATCACTGGTCCCTGTGGACGCCTATACGCCCCTTACGGATGTATTGTATCACGATTTCCCGTCGAGGGGAACGCAACTCATTGAAGGTAGTTGCGCCGCAGGTGGCTAAGCGGATGGAGTGGATATGCGGCCCTCCAGGTTCGGAGACCCTGGAGGGATGAGGAAGGTGACCCATGCCGATGACCCAGCGCGAGAGAATACTATCCGTCTACCGCGGAGAGACTCCGGACTGCGTGCCGTTTATGCTTGATTTGTCCCATTGGTTTTACCAGAAGTTCGGGAAGCCGTGGGACTTGAGCGTTGCTTACGAAGAGCCGGAATATGAGCTGATCGACTACCACAAGAAGGTCGGTGCGGGGTTCTATGTGCCCAACCTCGCGGCGATGTATGGTGGGAGCTATCCTGATGATGTGCGGTCGGAGGTCCGGAAGGAGAGCATCGGCGGGCAGACCTCGATAGTCTGGCGATACGATACTCCAATCGGCAGCATCGAGCGTCGGCGGATTTGGGAGGAGTCGAACTACGCTTGGGGCATCCGCGATTGGGCTGTGAAGTCGGAGGATGATCTCATGGTTCTGGCATACGCGATGAGCCGGAGGAAGTTTGCGCCGCGCTGGGACCAGTACCAGGCGTGGGTTGATTCTATCGGCGACATCGGAGTAGCCTACATCGGCGCGGGATACAGCGGGATCGGGTACCTGCTCAACTACTGGATGGGCATAGAAGGCACAATGTACGCCATAGCCGACTGGCCCGAGACTGTGCGCGAGGTAGTCGACCAGATCAATGAGAACAACCTCAAACTCATCGACTTGCTGGCGGAGTCACCTGCGGAAGTGATCATACTTGGGGACAATATCTCCTCGGACATCCAGCCGCCGGCTTTCTGGAACACGTGGTCGCGGCCATACTACTCAGAAGCGATTCGACGGCTGCACGAAGTGGGCAAGTATGTCGCGGTTCATGTGGACGGAAAGATGCGCGGCGCGCTGAATATGATAGCCGATGCCGGAGCCGACTGCTGCGACGCCGCCACTCCCCCACCGATGGGCGACCTGACCCCCGAACAGTGCCGCGAGGACGCCGGCCCGAACCTGATACTCTCGGGCGGAGTCTCCCCGGACCTCTGGCTGCCATCGGCAAGTGAGGACAGCTTCAGGCAGGCGGTGTTGTCCTGGCTGGAAATCAAGCGCCACAGTCCCAGGCTGATAGCCGCCGCCGGAGACCAGGTCCCACCGGGGGCGGTCGAGGGTCGGATTGGGATTATGCGGGATTTGGTGGAGGAGTTCGGGAGGTACTAAGTTCCCCCTCCGCGCCGAACTGTCTTGAACAAGATTAGGCGGATTGAATGATTAACAGGATTCGGAGTGAAGAAAGCTCAATCCTGCCCATCCCCTAATCCTATGAATCGTGTTCAAGACAAAAACAGCAATTTCCTCCACTACCCAAACCACAGCGCCAGTTCTCTTTCCGCGCTTTCTTGTGAGTCGGAGCCGTGGATCAGGTTCTCTCTTGTGCTGATGGTGAAGTCGCCTCGGATGGTGCCGGGGGCGGCTTCCAGCGGCTTCAGCGCGCCTATCATGTGGCGCATAATTACTATGGCATCGTCGCCTTCAACCGCCATCGCCACCACGTCGCCGCCTGTCAGGAACTCAATGAGGGGCTGGAAGAAGTCCTTGCCCTTGTGGGGGGCGTAGTGTTCCTCCGCCAGTTCCGGGGTGGGCCGGAGCATCTTGAGTGCCGTGATCTTCAGGTTTCTTTTCTCAATCCTGCCAATGATCTCGCCGACCAAACCCCTTCGCACGCCGTCCGGCTTGATCATGATGAATGTCTTTTCCAACAGACTCTACCTCCAGGCCCACTTTGTCCGCGAGCCAAAATCAGCGCCGCCGGCGATGGGTATTGCCACGCCGGCGGCACGCAAATCTCATTACAGCGCGTCCACTATGGGCCTGTCGTCACAGGGAGCTTGAAAGCGATGCCGGTCACATTGTGGGTGAGGCCGTTGAATGATGCTGTCCCCTGAATGCTGGTCGCGCTTTTCGCAGTGATCGTGATCGATCCCGCAATGGCCTGGTCTCTCGCGCCGGTGGAATCGACAAACGTAGCGGCGAAGTTCGGGCCGATGGGTGTGGTCCCCACGGTCGGGGTGGTTATGCTCATAGCTATCTGCGAAGGATCTATCCCCGTCGAACTGACCTGAATGGTTATTATGTCGGCGGCTAGCAACTGTGTGGCAGTGGCCGTTCCGACCTCAAACACCGAGCCATCCGCGGTTGCGCTGAATGTTGCGGCGTCGCCGAGGATCGCGTATGTGCTGAACGTGTTGAGGTCAGCGTTGACTCTGTGCGCGGCCGTGTCGACGGTGCTCCCAGGCACAGCAACCCACGCGCCGCCCGTTGCCTTATACAGCGCCAGGCTGTTTTGCGGGGGCAGAAGTGGGGTCACGGTGTAGCCGAATGAAACGTGCACCGGCTTGGCAAACGGCACGCCCGATGGGCCGAGGTCGTATGCGGTGTCCGCCACAACAGCCTTTCCCGCGGGAGCCGGTGGCAGAGGATCGGGGGGCAAGCTGATGGAGAACAAAGTGTCCTCCGCAACAGTGCCGGGGTCGACAGTCACTGTGACGTGCGCCCCCCAGGATAGCATCCCTCCCGCCATTCCCATGACCTTGGTGATCAGGGCAGACAGCCCCGGATTGTTGCCGCCGCCGCCACCGCAGCCTATTGTTGCAACAATAACAAACATGGTAACCGCGAGAAGCGCGAAAACTCTCTTCAACATGTGGGTATTCCCCTTTCGGCCGGGTTCCGAAGGCGTTTCAGCCGCCCACTCGGAATCGTATACGCAGAGAAAGACTGCTCTCACCAGCCATTGGTTAGTGTATCCCCACGGCAATTCCTGTGTCAAGGCGCGGCCTGTGGGGTATGAGGAAACAGTCGAGTATATTATACACCACGTTGACACTGGGTTTCGGTGCGTGATATTATCACTCTCCGTGCGAACACGAGAGTTGGAGTAGCTACTTATGGCCAAATCATTGATAATCGTCGAGTCTCCAGCGAAGACAAAGACGTTGAAGAATTTCCTGGGTCCGAACTACATAGTGGAAGCCAGTATGGGCCACGTTCGTGACCTGCCAAAGAACGAACTCGGGGTGGATGTCGAGAAGGACTTCAAGCCGAAGTACGTCTCGATCCCCGAGCGCAGGGATGTCATAAAGAAGCTCAAAGCGGCTGCAAAGGGAGCAGACCAGGTCTACCTGGCCTCAGACCCTGACCGCGAGGGCGAGGCAATAGCCTGGCATCTGAGCGAGGTGCTCAAGCTGGACCACGCGAAGCGGATCCGTTTCAACGAGATTACCGCCTCCGCCGTCACCCAGGCCCTGAACGAACCCACCGAACTGGACAGCAACCTGGTAAACGCCCAGCAGGCCCGAAGGCTGCTGGACAGGCTGGTCGGCTACAAACTCAGCCCGCTGCTGTGGAGAAAGATCAAGCGAAACCTGAGCGCGGGGCGAGTGCAGTCCGTGGCAGTGAAGCTGATCTGCGAACGCGAGCGGGAGATACTGGCGTTTCTTGCCGAGGAGTACTGGTCCATCACCGCGAGCCTCACTCCCAGGGACAAAGAGCATCTGTTCGAGGCCAAGCTTTTCCAACGCGCGGGGAAGAAGGTCGAACTCCACAACCAGGCGGAAGCCGACGATGTTCTTGCCGCTCTGAAGGGCGCCGACTGGGCCGTGGACACGGTCAAAAAGACCGAAAAGCGCAGGAACGCCCCGCTGCCATTCATTACCAGCACCCTGCAGCAGGAAGCTTCCCGGAAACTCAACTTCACCGCCCGGTGGACAATGTCTACCGCCCAGAGGCTGTATGAAGGTATAGAAGTTGGCGAAGAGGGAGCGGTCGGCCTTATCACCTACATGAGAACCGATTCCGTACGTATATCACAGGAAGCGCAGGAAGAGGCAAAGCAGTATATAACCGCCAACTTCGGCGCGGAGTTTGTGGGCCAGAAGGGCAAGCAGGCTGCGGCGAAGAAGGGAGTGCAGGACGCTCACGAAGCCATTCGCCCCACCAAGGTCACCCGGCATCCGGACGACATCAAGGAGTACCTGTCCTCCGACCAGTACCGGCTCTACAAGCTGATCTGGCAGAGGTTTGTTGCGAGCCAGATGGCGCCTGCTGTGTTCGACGTGGTTACCGTGGACGTCAAAGCCGCCGATATGATCTTCAGGGCCACCGGCTCCACACCCAAGTTCCTCGGCTTCACAAAGATTTACACCGAGGGCAAGGACGACGCCAAGACGTTGGACGAAGAGGAGCAGCCGCCGCTGCCGCCGCTGGTCAACGGGCAGGGCCTCGACCTGCGCAAGCTCGATCCCAAACAGCATTTCACCGAGCCGCCTCCGCGCTACACGGAAGCCACGCTGGTCCGAGCGCTGGAGACCAACGGCATCGGCAGGCCGAGCACATACGCGGCGATTATCTCTACGATCCAGGACCGCAAGTATGTGGACCTGGAAGCCAAACGCTTCAAGCCGACCCAGCTTGGGTTTACCGTGAACGACCAGCTCGTTAAGCACTTCCCGGACATCCTGGACACGCAGTTCACTGCGGGAGTCGAGGGCAAGCTCGACAAGATCGAGGAAGGGTCGCTCAACTGGGTCGACCTTCTGAAGGACTTCTACGTCCCATTCGACAAAGACCTCCAGGAAGCCACGCAGAATATGGAGAATGTGAAGATTCCGCCAAAGGAATCCGACCAGGTCTGCCCGAACTGCGGCGCGGTGATGCTGGTGCGGGAGAGCAGGTTCGGGGAGTTCCTGGGCTGCTCGAAATACCCCGAGTGCAAGACCATCGTGAAGATCGAGAAGAAGGTCGATGTGAAGTGCCCGACCTGCAATGAGGGTGAGATTGTCGAGAAGAAGACCCGCAAGGGCAAGCTCTTCTATGGCTGCGAGCGCTACCCGGATTGCGACTTTACCACCTGGGACAAGCCCACAAAGAAGAAGTGCCCGGAGTGTGGCTCGATACTGACCGAGAGGCGGTACAAGGGCAAGCTCACCGGCTATAAGTGCATCAAGGCGGAGTGCGGCTACGTGCAAGCCAGAGGCAAAGGCGCCGAGGGTGAACCAACCGAGGAAACCACCCCCGCCGGCTCGCCGATGGACGAAGCTGAGGAGTAGCCGGAAGCCGTGGCCAACCCGCTGTGGATAGAGGTGGCTTACGATGGGTTGGTTGTTGAGGTTTGAATCGCTCAGAAGAAAGTTGTTACATAACCTGCGCAGCATGCATCTATTAGTGTGTTCGACAAAGAGTTGCGGGGGGATGGTGCGATGAAGCAAGGAATGCGAACCTGGGCGACAGCGCTGCTGGCCGTGTGTGTAGTGATGGTTTTTGCTTGCGGCACATGCTCCGCGGCGACACCCACCAAGACCCAGCTTCTGATCAAGGAACTCGAAACCACTCCCTGGGCTGGACCGTCAAATATCACGATCCCAACCCACTGGATGTTCCGGTTTACGAGGCCGATGAGAGCAGTCCTCAAGATCGGCCATCCAGCTCAGGACGATCTGATAGCCGCGCTGGACAACCCCGATATACTTGAACAGGTGATCATCCTGCTCGGTGGGGTCGGCGATGAGCGGGCAGTGCCTCACATCATCGACAAGATGACAGACAAAAGCGATTACGGGATCAATCTCTGCGCCAACCTCGCCCTCACCAACATTACGGTAGCTGCCGTCATCTGGCACCACGGCGGAGGCATGCCTGGCCCGCAGCCGGAGGACCCAAAAAAGGCGTGGGCTGAATGGTGGATGCAAAACGCGCACAGCTTCAGGGTCAAAGAGATCACTACCAGCCGGCGATACTCGAACTACCCGGACTACGGCATATACCGATGGGATAGAAACTCGCGGGAAGAGGTCGGCTCTTGGGAACCCAACCCACCGATCGAGTCGGGAGAACAACTGGTAATTCGCGTGCCGAAGGGGATAGACGAGGCCAAACTCAGCGTCTGGGTAGACGTATACGGACAGGGACTGGGGCTGGAACCAGCGCATCGGAGCGGCCCGGGAGAATACCGTGTAGGGATTCCTGGTTGGACCAGGGGCGTCAAGCTCTTGATCTATCATCCGCAGTACAAGGTGATTGCGGTAACCACTGACAGGTGGACCGCAGTATCCGGGGCCTATACTCCGAAGTTCGTCAAGGCCGCGATGGTGCCGCTGGCGGTGCGGCTGGTCGATACAAGTGGAAAGGCGTTCGCCAACCAGCAGGTATCCGTCAGTGTGGCGCTGGGGTTACGGCGATACTTCGGATATTCCGACGGCCCGTCCTACGGCGGGTGGATCGCGAGTGGCAAAACAAACGCCAACGGGGAGTTCGCGACCAGCGCGCCCTGGATTCCTGATGACCCATACTTCCGGTCTTGCGGGGTTCGGAGTCTGAGCATTCATGTTGGCAATAGTATGGGGTCCGCGGGCGATGCCTACGACGTTCTGCCGTATCCCGACATCCCGCAACGGAAACAAGGCAGTCCGGTAACCGTGACCGTCCAGCATCGCGGCCGGATTACAGGCTATGTCAGCAGGTCGTTTCTACAGAGCCACGGGATCGTCATCAGTGATGAGACTGTGGTGAAAGTACGGAGAAGCGACGGGGTAACAACCACAGCGCCGATTGAGCAGTCTAGTGGTTCGTTCCAGACTCCCATTTCAGCCTGTTCTTACGACCTGACAGTTGAATGGCGCGATGGCGACAATCTCCGTCAGGCCGATGCGCTCAAGGATGTCGTGGTCGGCGAGCAAGAGAACAAGGCCGTTTCCATAGACTAGGGCCGGTTTCGGGCATCCCTACGGTTTCGCGGAATCCCCCCACACGTTCTTCCCTCTCGTCTCCTTCGTCAGGAACGCGCACACCAGCGCCGCCAGGGCCATCGCGAGGCAGACTGTGAATATGGCGTGGTAGGCAGATGGGGGGTAGCGCACGGCGGTGGGGGTGACTGTGGCAGAGGCGCGGTAGAGGTCCAGGGCCATGCCTGCCGCGCTGGCGGCTATTGAGACCATTATATAGGCTGCGGCGTTGATGAGGCCGATGGATGAGGCGGCGAAGTCGGGGTGGTTGAGTTCCTTCATCGACGCGCTGGAGATCGGCGAACTGATGGCGGTGAAGCCAAAGAGGATGTAGCAGGGCAGGATCAGAGCGTTGTTGCCTCTCATAATGGCGAAGACCATCAGGTACGCGGTGACCAGTATAGCCGGCGACGCAATCAGGAGAGGTTTGCGCCTCTCTTTGATGAGTCTTGTGATAAACCCCGACATCACGGCAATGAGCATGGATGACATCATCATCACGAATGTGTAGCCGGCGGCGGCTGATGAGCTCAGGCCGAGGCAGTCTTCCAGGAACTTTTTGCCGATGATGGCCTGCATCAGGAAATACAGCGACCACACTATCGACGCAGTCACCACCAGCGGGTAGGTGCGTCGGTTGCGGGCGATGTCTTTGAAGGCCGGCCACAGATGCATCGTGGGCAGCGGCCTGCGGTGAGCGCCGGTTCTGGCCACCAGGATCGCCGTGGCGGCCACACTGATGGTACACCCGACTCCCACTGCAAACAGCGATGCCCGCCACCCGTAGAGCCCGACGAAGTACTCCAACGGTTTGGTTGCGGCCAGCCCTCCGATGTATGCGGCGAGCAGGCTGGAACTCAGGGCTATGGAGAAGTTGCGGTTGCTGAACTGCAGGTCCAGTTCCTTCACGACCGACAGGAACATCAAACTCCCGCCAAGTCCCACCAGAAATCGGGTGAAGTAGAGGGTGGGCACACCCTGTGAGAGCGGGAAAAGCAGCGCGCCTACGCTCATCAGAGCCCCACCCCAAACAATCACCTTCGGCGCGCCAAGCCTGTCGATGAGAGCGCCGGAGAACACCTGCATCCCGCCGTATACATAGAGGAAGATAGCGCCGAGGTTGGCGACCTGGGTGGAGCTAAGCGAAAGCCCGGACTGGAGTTCATCAAAAATGGTGCCGGGGACGCCGATACGCATGAAATACGAGAACGCGTAGATCAGATCCATAAATGCGAGCAGCAGCAAAACCCGCCGCCGGTCCCAGAGTCGACCGGCCAACCCAGAACTTCCCAAACCTGTCCCCCTTAGCTAACTAACGATAGGGATTATACTCTCATGGGCGGCGGAGGGGCAATTGCGGGCGTGCTGATGGCTCGTAGCTGCGGGAACTTCACACGTGCGAGTTTGGGAGACTTGTGCAAGCCGACGTTCCCGCAGCATAGCAAATACGACTGATAGGACGGATAGCAAGAACGGAGCTACTGCCTGCGGACGTCTGTGGATGATCCGCCCCAAGGGCCCCAGTTGGCCAGGGCCATGTTGGAGTGCTCGGCTTTGGCGATCTGCACTTGGGGCCGGGGGTTCAGAAGATTGTCTGTCGCAGGGCCGACAGGGGTCAGCGTGTAGAGAACGCCGAAGACGAATGTGAGAGCCAGGCCGGTGGCGAATGCCCTTGCCGGGAACTTCACGTTGAATGCGTTGAGCCAATCTACCTGCCACCACTTGGGTGTGGTTGGCACAGCGCCGGTTCTGATGGATCGCATTATGGCGCTGTGCAGGCCCTTGGGTGTTTCTACCTCGGGAATGCCGTCAAGCGCGGCGGTGGTGGCGGTGAATAGCTTGTAGTCTGCCGCGCACTGAGAGCAGTGGGCTATGTGCCGGTCAAACACGCGAATATCCGCAGCCGACATCCAGCCGTCCGCGTAGTCCGAAAACCGATCTTTCATTTGTGCGCAATTGAACATTCTACTTCACCAACTCTTGGCCTGCAGACCCTGAATCAAGTTCAGGGTGACGTGCCAGCCTCACCTAATACTTCGGCGTTCTTGGGTATCTTCGTTTCGACTCCGCTCAACGAGCTATGGGTCGTACGTACAGTAACGCCTGTGTTTATGACCAACTCCGGGCTACAAAAGTTCCAGCTTTGGCCGCAAGATATCCGCGAGGGCTAGTCTGGCCCTGTTGAGTCGGGATTTCACAGTGCCTATCGGCAGCTCCAGAACATCGCTGATCTGCTCGTAGCTTTGGTGCCGCACGTGGTACAGGGTCACGATTATCCGCTGGTACTCCGGCAGAGAGTTGATAGCTTCCTGGAGTATCCTGGTGCGATCTCTTGCCTCCACAACCTGGTCCGGGGTGGGTTCGGTGTCCTGAACCTGTTTGGCTACTGAGTTCTCGTCAAGCTCCACGTACTCGTCCAGCGAGGTGGTGCGGTTGCTCTTGGACTTCTTCAGCTCGTCCAGGTACACATTCTTGACTATCCGGTAGGCCCAGGTCGAGAAGTTGGCGTCGCCTCGGAAGGAGCGGATAGAGTTGAAGACCCGGATGAAGGCTTCCTGGGAGACATCCCAGGCGATATCGTGGTTGCCGGAGATGCGGTACGCGAAGTTGTAGACCTGCTTCTCATATCGAGAGACAAGCTCGTCGAAGGCGTCGGTGTTCCCCGTTTTGCACCTTTCGATCAGGGCCTGGTCGTCCAATCTAGCCGGACGATTGACTCCATCGAAGCTGTCTACCACGCAATGTCCTCAGAGGGCCGCCGAGTATGCGGCGCTTGGAGCGGCCCGCTACTGCAACCGCTTCCAACTAGATTATAGCATACCGGAGGGGAGTGCAAATTCCATCCGCCATCTGCTACCCGACCCCTGGTCTTATGTGGTAGAATTGAGCTTGCTTCGACCGACTGAGTGACGCGAGCCTGGAATGATCCCTATCGGCGACGACAACCCAACGCGCACCGTGCCCTACATAACCTACGGCATCATCGCCCTCAATGTGTTCGTCTACCTTGTGGAGGTGCTCGGCCACTATGGGTTGATACACGCCGACCTCGGGCAGTTTTCGATGATCCCATACTCGGTTATCCACAACCTGCGGGTGGAGCCGGCCATCGAAGCCGGCAGGATTGTGGGATTCTACAAGACCCCGGACGTGGGCTTTAGTCCCCAGTGGCTGACTATCTTTACCTCGATGTTTATGCATGGTGGTCTCCTGCACATCATCGGCAACATGCTCTATCTCTGGATTTTCGGCAACAACATTGAAGACGCCCTGGGCCATATCAGGTTTCTGCTCTTCTACCTTGTCTGCGGCGCGGCGGCGGCTCTGTTGCATCTGGCGTTCAATCTGGGCTCCCCGGTGCCGATGGTGGGCGCGAGCGGGGCCATTGCCGGAGTGCTTGGGGCATATCTGCTGCTGTATCCCGCGGCGCGGATAAGGGTGCTTCTCTTCTTATTCGTGTTCGTGACCGTTGTGGCCGTGCCGGCGTCCCTGGTTCTGGTGCTTTGGTTTATTGGCCAGTTCCTGAACGTGCTGGGCGGCCAACTCGAAGGCGGAGGGGTGGCCTACTGGGCCCACATCGGCGGATTCGCCGCAGGTATGGCCATCATAATAGCTTTGGGCGGCAGGCGAAGGCTTCTGAGGCCCCGAAGCGCTGTATACGATTACTACCGCGACTAGCGTTTTGTCTTTTGAGGTAGATATGACCGGGAAAGACTGCCCTATCATCTCTCCAGGTATCCTACCTGGAGGGTCAGAG
The DNA here is from genome assembly GCA_964611645.1 of uncultured bacterium. Taxonomy (GTDB): domain Bacteria; phylum Armatimonadota; class UBA5829; order UBA5829; family UBA5829; genus CAZTAO01. The sequence continues at coordinate 59,700 of CAZTAO010000006.1, forward strand.
GGCTTGAGGTGGATATGACCAGAAAGACTGTTCTGCATGTATTGCTCGCCATCGGCCTGCTGGCGGCGCTTACTGTCGCCGTTCGCCGAGCGGGCATCGAGGCTCGGCAGAACTCCGTTCAGATAGTGGTTGACTACCAGGAGGTAGTCTCGCTCGCAGCCACAACCGGCAGCACACCCCTGGAAGTGATGCGCCAGATGAAAGCTGCGGGGGCATCCGCCGTGGCCGTAACATCGGACACAATAGCTCAACTCACATCGGATGGGGTTCTGAGGCCGATTCCCAATAGCTCGGGGCCGGTGGCAGGCATTGTGGCTCCGGGGGATGACGCGATGAGGATTTGGAAGAACCTTCTGGATGCGCTTCCTCTTCTGGATTCCAAGATAGTTGCGCCTCCGAAGGAGTCGAAGGAGTGGTGGATAACCATCAACCTCCACGGCGCGCCGCTCAGTTCTCTGGACACAGCGCCGGTCGGGCTTCCCCCCACAGCCATCGACCAGGCCAGAGCGGCCGGGATGGAGGTGGTCGCCAGGATTCCCAACTACGATGGCGCGTCTCCAAAGTCTGCCAGCCTCATTCTCCGGCGACTCAAGTCGCTGGGCGTGAAGACGGTGATCTTCCAGGGTGACCAGGTCCTGGGCTTCCGAGGAAGCGAGGATGGAGTCGCCCAGGCGTTCCGCGATACCGGGCTGGAGTTCGGGAAGGTGGAGTTTTCCAAGCAGAAGGGCGAGGAGAAGCTGGCTGGGAAGCTGCTCGGCAGCGTGCTGGTTGTCCACAGCATATCGTCAGCCGAGATGCCTGCTCTGAGCGAGACCACCATCGTTGAGCGCTTTGCCAAGGCGGTGAAGGAGCGCGGGGTGAGGGTGTGCTACCTGCGGATGTACTTTCGCACGTCCGACGGCCTGGTGGCGGCCAACTGTGGTTTTGTGAAGAAGATATCCGACGGCATTATTAAGGCCGGGTACTCGCTGGGGGAACCGAGCGGTATCTCGGGGACTCCGACCAACGCCATCCTTCGGGCGCTGTCCGGTATCGGGGTTGCAGCCGGGGTTATGCTTCTGCTGCTGTGCCTGCTCGAGTTGTCCGGCGCGGCATTCTGGGGCTGGCTGACGCTGTTCATAGTGGGCTGCGCGGGGCTTTCGGGCATGGGCGGAACGGGCGCGAAGCTGGTGGCTTTCGGCTCATCGGTCACGTTCCCAACCCTCGCCGCATTCTGGGCTATCCTCCCGCTTTCCGCATCGGCCTCGGGCTACAAGCTGTGGCCTGTTATCGGGCGGTTCCTGTTGGGGGTTGCGACTGCCGCAGCAGGTGGGCTGATAATTGTAGGCCTGCTGAGCGAACCGAAGTTCTTCCTGAGGATTGATCAGTTCATGGGTGTGAAGCTGGCCCAGCTTGCTCCGATACTCATTCTGGCCGTTGTGTTCACGGGCGGAGTAGCCTGGGAACGTGCCGGCCTGAGGGAGCAGTTCAGACGGCTCTTGGAGGGCCTGCGGAATATCGGAGCGAACCCCGTGCTGCTTTGGCACGCGGTGGGGATAGTGATTGTGGTGGGGATTCTCGGGCTGATGGTCGCGCGGTCGGGCAACGATGCAGGCATAGGCGTAAGCTCTCTGGAGCTCAAGTTCAGGTCGATCCTGGACAAGATCATGTATGTCCGCCCCAGAACCAAGGAGTTCATGCTGGGCTACCCGGCTCTGATGCTGGGCCTGGCGTTCGCGCTGCGCGGGAAGCGGAACTGGGCGGCGCTGCTGGTGACTTTCGGGACAATCGGCCTGGTCTCCAACCTCAACACCTGGTGCCACCTGCACACACCGGTGGCGCTGAGCGCGATGCGGGTAGTGAACGGCGCCATAGCCGGGGGGGCGCTGGGGTTGGTCTTGTGTCGGGTGTTCAGGCGATGGATAGAGCGGTAGAGGTTAGTTGTGGCTAAGCGAATAACGGTCTCGGGGTACTATGGGTTTGGCAACACCGGGGATGAGGCGGTGCTGGCTGGGATAATCGAGTCCCTGAAAGTCGCCGGCCTGGATGCGGAGATAACCGCGCTTTCAATGGACCCGTCCGGCACAGCGCGGACCCACGGTATACAGTCGGCCCACCGTTACAGGCTGGGGCCGCTGTTCCGGGCTATAAGGCAGTGCGATTTATTCATCAGCGGTGGCGGAAGCCTGCTGCAAGACGTTACCAGCCGCCGGTCTTCCTACTACTATCTGTTTGTTCTCCGCCTCGCCCAGATGCTCCACAAAAAGACCATGATCTATGCCCAGGGTGTGGGCCCGCTGCTAAGCCCGAGCATTCGCAAGGCAACGGCCTCTGCTCTCAACCGGGTTGACGCCATCACGGTCCGCGACCCCGAATCGAAAGCTCTGCTGGAGTCCATCGGGGTGAACCGCGTGCCTGTGGATCTTGCCGCCGACCCCGCGCTTCTGCTTCAGCCAGAGTATTCTACTGCAGACTTCCTGCTCAAGGGCGTGTACCGCGAGTCGGACCAGATAATCGGGGTGTCTCTGAGGCCGTGGCCGGGGTGTGAGGAGAAGCTTAGGGCCATCGGTGAAGGAATCAGCCGCGCCGCGCGAAAGGCAGAGGCGGCGCTGGTGGCTGTGCCTATGAAACCAGACGATGCCGAGGTCTGCGGAAACGTTCCGGGAGCATCGCTTGTGGACTGCAAGGACCGCTTCGGAGCGACCAAGGGGGTTTTCGGCAGGTGCAGCCTGGTGGTGGGGATGCGGCTGCATTCGCTGATATTCGCGGCGGGCTGCGTAATCCCGTTTGTGCCGGTGGTCTACGACCCCAAGGTGCAGTCTTTCGCCGACTGCTTAAGGCAGGCGATGATACTCGATGTGAACGATGTGAGCGCGGACTCGGTGGACCAGTTGGTGTCATGCGCGTGGGACACCCGCCAGAGCCTCAGGCAATGCGTTGCGCAGCATCTTCCGGAGCAGCGCAAACTGGCAATGAACTCAGCGCACATAGCAGCGAAGTTGTTGGAGTAAGCATGTCCTTCTACAGATCCAAGGCTTTCATATACCAAGGGTGGCCGGGGGATGTGACGGTCGATACCATATTTTTCGAGTGCGGTCCGCGAGAGCTTGTGGTCGAGGTGATCATGTGTGCCCGGTGCGGGACCGACAAGACCATCTATCGCCACGGCCACCCCAACGTCGACCCCTACGCTCCGGTTGTTCTTGGGCATGAGCTGGTGGCGCGGATTGTGGAGGTTGGTAGCGAGGTCCGCAGCCTCAGAGAAGGCATTGGCTATCGGGATGGGGAGACTCTATCGGATGAGTATCTCGACTTCCAGCCGGGCGAGCGAGTAGTGTTCCAGGCTCGGATCGCACGACACAACGCCGAAGGCCTGATGCTCATTCCCAAGCCCATCGCCAACCTGTCTTTCCAGATCAACGCCGGCTACTCGGAGTATATGCTGGTGCCGGAGGAGATGATCCGCTCGGAGTCCGTGCTGAGGGTGCCGGACAACGTCACCGACGAAGAAGCGTGCCTGGTGGAGCCTGCGGCGTGTGCGTTGGAATCGATCTTTGCCACGCCACACCCCGTTGGAATAGACCCCGACGGCCGCCACCTCTACCGCGCCGGAATCCTGCCCGGAGGAACCGCCTGCATCATCGGCTCCGGCACTATGGCTATTATCTACGCTATGCTCGCCAATCTTGAGGGAGCCAGGCGGGTGGTGATGGTGGTTCGGTCTGAGGAGAAGAAAGAGCTGGTGAGGTTGCTGCTGGGGGACGCAGTTGAGGTATATGTTGCCGCCAAGACTGCAGAAGAAGCCACGCCCGCCAACCTTGCCTTGGAAGATGCTGTTGTCCGCGACCTTACTGACCTTACCGACGGTGCGCTGTTCGATGATGTCATTGTCGCCTGCGCGTCCACTTCCGCCCAGCGGTTGATGCTGCGGCTGTTCGCGCGAGAAGGCTACGCGGTCGGAGCATGCTTTGGCGGGACGCACCGGCTGGTCGACGCCGCCGACATCGATACCAACCACTACCGCGCCGCCAAGACTATCGGCACCAGCGGCTGTTCTACAAGCTGCATGAAGACCATTATCCGATGGCTGGCTGAAGATCGGCTGGAACTCCACGGGCTTATCTCCAAGCGCAGGTTCACCCTCGAAAGCGACCCCCATGAGTTCTTCACCACCGGAGCCGATGGCCTCAAACCCGCGCTCTACCTCAAGGCCGGGAAGCCGTGAACCGCCCGAAGGCCGTGATCATAGGGGCCGGAGCGCTCGGGCTTGGGTTCCTGGCGGAGAGAATGGCTTCGGATTACGACCTGTGCCTCGCCGACCTCGCCGGTAGGTCGGGGATTCTGGGTCAGATCGAGCGCAATCAGGGGTTCGCGGTCAAGATCTGCGGGCTTGATGAGAGCAGGGTGGCGCAGGTCACTGGGTCGTTTGAAGTTGCCGCGATGGATGACTCAGACAGGCTCGACCACGCCCTGCGCGAGGCCGACCTCATACTAACCGCCACCGGCCGCAAGGCGCTGGACAGCATAGTCCCCCGGATAGCTCCGGCTTTGAGCGACGGCAGAAAGCGTTGGCTGCTCTTCTGCGAGAACGGTCTCAACATAGCCGCGACCTACAAGCCCAGCTTCGGCGGCAGCGTTGTCCTCGCGGACACCGTGATGTCGCGGATGTGCAGGATGGCCGAGCCGGGCGAAGCGGGCTTTGCACCGATGTGGCCGGGGTCGGGGGAGTCGCTGGTGGTGGAGGAATATGGCTTCATTCCTCTGGATGCCGGGGTGTGCGCCGGCGGGCCGTTCAGCCCGGCATTTACGCTCGTGAGTCCGGAGGACTTCCTGTGCTGGGAGGATATGAAGCTCTATCTGCATAATGGAGTCCATGCCTTTGTCGCCTACCACGGGTATCTGGGAGGGGCCAGGCTCTTCAAAGACGTTTCCCCCGCCCTGCGGACGCGAGCCAGGCGGTTGGCCTTGGAGGAGGTTGCCCCGGCAATCGCTCGGACACACCCGACGGTGAGCGCCGGGATGATCGAGGAGTACGGTCTGGGCCTGCTGGAGAGGTTCGTCAGCCCCGCATTCAACGATACCATCAGCCGTGGCATTCGCGGGACGGCAGAAAAGCTCGCGCCCGGTGAGAGGCTGCTGGGCGGGTGCGAATACATCAGGGCCGCGCGAATCGAACCGGTGGAGTACTCCAGCACCATCGAGGCTGCAAAGCAGGTAATTCAGTCTCGCGGCGAGCTCTTATCTGAGCAGCCAACGCAATAATGCACGTAGTTCACACAGGAGCAGTCATTTGATAGAAAGAGTCTTCCCCGCATACACTATGTCTTGGTCCAAGACATTCCGGCTGGTCCGCATTGCGGTCGGGGGTCGGCGCGACTTCTACTACTGGCTCGCGCCTGTTAGCCGGGCCGACACCCCCGGGAACTGCGACAAGACCCTTGGCTGGGCCGAGCCAACTTCAGAAGACCTGCTGGACGGCGGTCTGCGGCTCGCCTTCTCGGCAGCAAGCTCGATATGGGACCGCCGCGAGACTGTGTTCGAGTTCCATCCGGACCGCATTGAGACCTGGATCAGGCTGAAAGGCCGGGGAAATATCGACCGTGCCCATTGGTTTTGCGGGGTGGTGGACGATGTGGCGGTCGGCTCTATGCCGGGCTGGGACAGGTACATCCCCGGCTGCCCCAACTTCCTCGGTCGCAAGGATTTTGCCCCCAATGAGCCGTACAGCATAGGAGTGGGCCACGAGCAGGCCCATTTCTGGGGCCAGGCGCTCAACTCCGGGCCGCTGTTCTACTCGTTTCACAAGGATCAAGTCGATGGGTGCATGGCGGCGGGGATGGTGGTTCCACCGGGCCAGAACACGTTCGACGCCTTTGATTTCAACCACAAGCCCGCCGATTTCGAAAATGCGCCGGATGGTATCCTTGGTTCGCAATCATTCTCGCTGGCGTACTTTGGTCGGGTGGCGGTGGATGGCGAATGGGAAAGCCCGAGGCTGGTGTTCCTGTTTGGCGAAAACCATGAAGCGACCTTGCAGAGCTACTGCGGCCTTCTGGAGTCACGCGGCGCAATCCCACCCGCCAGTCACAAGCAAGGCCCGGAATGGTGGCGACGCCCGATACTGTGCACGTGGCACGAGCAGTGCGCGCTGGCTCACATCAAGCTTGGCTCGCCGCGCTCCCAGCGGGAAGAGATCGAGGCCGGCGTGGCGACCTTCGCCGAGTGCACGCAGGCCAACGGCGAAAGGTGGCTGGATGTCGTGAGCCGCGAGAGACTACCCATCGGCACTTTCATGATCGATGCCAAGTGGCAGAGACACTTCGCCACGAACGAGCCGGACACATCGAAATGGCAGGACCTGCGGGGGTTCATCCGACGCTGCCACGATATGGGTATCAAGGTAGTCCTTTGGCTGGATGCGTGGAACCGGGAGGGACTCTCCGACGATGAGTGCCTGTGCAGGGATGGCAAACCCATTTTCGCGGACCCGACCCACCCCGGCTACCGCCAACGCCTCCGAGACAGCATCCGTCGCATGCTTTCGCCTGAGGGTCTGGACGCGGACGGGTTCAAGATAGACGGCACCAGCCGGGTGCCGATGGGCACGGGCCTTTCCACGCACGGCGGACTCTATGGCTACGAACTCCAGTACGAGTATTTCAGGCTCTACTATGAGGCTTCGATGGAGGCCAAGGCCGATGCAATGGTCTCACTATTCACCGCGAACCCGTATTTCCGCGACCTGTGCAACAATGTCCGCCTTGGCGATCTTTACAGCTTCTATGGGCGGCCCGAGGATACTATGCGCGAGCGCGCGGCGCTGTACACCATCGCCATGCCCGGCAAGCCTATAGATACTGACGGAACCTTCCGCTTCTCACTCGCCGAGGACCCTCTCGAGGAGTGGGATATCCAGTTCGAGCTTGGCACCCCGACCCTCTACGAGATCGAGAACCACGTTCACCTGAGGGGTTTTCACCCGGGTGTAGTGCGGCCATTCGAGCCGGAAGAGTATGCCCGCCTGCGCGACACTCTGAATGCCTACTGCCACGGGATAGGCGGGTAGGGCCGACGCGCACTCAAGGAGGTCATTCCGAGCTTGCGAGGAATCTGCTTTTCCACACGTTCTCAACAGCAGATTCCTCCCTCCGGTCGGAATGACAACACCGAAGGATTCCTACCTTCCCCGTTCATCTGTGCCATCTGCGGATAATCCCCGTCTTCCCCCTTGACAACTGCCTACGCCAAGTGTTATACATGTAGTAGAACAGCGCGACGGAGGTGGGCGATGCTTATTAAGGTGGATGACAATGACCCCCGGCCCATTTACGCGCAGATAGTCTCGGATGTGAAGGACCAGATCAGGCAGGGGATGCTGCGGCCTGGGGATGAGCTGCCGAGCGTGAGGGAGATGGCCGACCTGCTGGGTGTGAACCTGCACACCGTCCACCGCGCCTACCAGAAGCTCCGGGATCAGGGGGTGCTGCGGTTCAGACTCGGTCAGAGGGCGAAGGTGGCGGAGTTGCGAAGTTCACCTGTTGACGAGCAGCAGATCCTCAGGCAGGTCGCGGAGCCACTGGCCAGGCTGATCACCGAGGCTTACCATCTGGGGCTGTCGGCGTCGGATTTCCGGGAGATGGTCGAAGAGATGCTGGGCGGCGATGACGAGAGGAGATCGAAGCAATGAAAAGGAAGCTCTACCACCCGCTATGGGTGCATTTGCCTGCGGTGGGGATGATTGTTTGGTTTGTGGTTACAAGTCTCAGGTTGCCACCTTTGCCCGCAGAAGTCGTTGGCGAAACGGGATGGCGCTCACAGGGCCTACTGTCACTGTTGCAGTTTTTCCCGATGGTCCTGAACCTGGCTGCGGGGGTGCTGGTCGATGAGCTTTGGGCTCGGAGTGAGAAGATCAAGCGCTTCAACTGGCTGACCTGTTTCGATGAAGTGGTGATTGCAATATATGCACACGGGTTCATAATGGCAAATGCTGCTTCTGGATTGCCCCCATTTGGTGCCGTCAGTCTGGGACCGCTTTTGGCGGGGGCGCTAGCACTGGCTGCTGGGTGCGCCGCTGCGGCGTACGCTCTCGAGTATATCCGACCGTTTTCCCCCCGGCCTCAGGCGGAGCCAGCAAAGTTCGAGGCCACTACTGAACTTGTCGACCGAATAAGTAGCGGGGCCCCCTGGACCTACCGGGAGAGCCAGAACCCGTGGTGGTGCAGCGTGGTGGCGGTAGGCGTTCCCATCGTCATGCTTGCAGATGCGGCGATGGCGTATCGGACAATGCACTCACTACCTCAAGCCGTGGCCATTGCTCTCGTAGGAGTTCTCTGCTTTGTTCTCTACGGCGGATTCAGGGTGACGGTTGACTGCGCGGCTCTTGCAGTTCGCGTTGGCATATTCGGCATCAAGCTGATGCGCTTGCCACTAGCCGAGATTTCGAGCGTGGAGACGAAGGAGTTCTTCCCGCTAAAAGATTTCGGCGGCTGGGGGATACGTCTGAACCGTGAGATGAAGGGCTTCTTCCTGCGCGGGAATGTTGGCGTGCTGATCACCGATATTCACGGCAAGAAGACCCTCATTGGCAGTGACAACCCCGAGCGGCTGGTGGCTGTGATCAAGGCGGCGATGGAGGCATAACCTCCTCGCCGCTTATTTTCTTTGCTATGTGCCCTCCATTCTGCTATCATGAGTACCCGTTATGGGAAAAACAATTGACTCCTCACAGCGGCTTACTTTTGTCTTCGACCTCGATGGTGTTATCTACCGTGGTATGGAACCCATGCCCCGGGCTATCGAGACTGTCCTTACCCTCAAAGAGCGCGGTCACACGATTCGCTATCTCACAAATAACTCCGCGCTCTCACGCACGTCTTACTCTGTAAAGCTCGCCAAACTCGGCCTGGAAACGCCTGTCGAGCACATCATGACCTCCGCCTACGCCACCGCGTTCTACCTGCTTGAGCAAAATGCCCAGGGCAAGACCGCGTTTCGCATCGGCGGGCTTGGGATCAAGGAAGAGCTGGAACTGATTGGGATGAGAGTTCTGGCGGAGGATGAGGAACCCAACGCCCACATCGATTACGTGGTAGTTGGTCTGGACCGTGAGTTCACCTACCAGAAGCTCGCCCGCGCGCAGGCTGCCATTTTGAATGGAGCCCAGTTCATAGCCACCAACACCGATCCAAGCTTCCCGCTGGAAGAAAAGACCCTGGCTCCGGGCGGTGGGTGTATGGTTGCGGCCGTGCAGACCTCCACCGGCGTGGAGCCGCACGTGGTCGGCAAGCCGATGACCTACTCTCTGGACAAGATCCTCGAACTCACCGACACCCCACCCGAGCGGGCGATTATGGTGGGAGACAGGCTGGACACCGATATAGAGGTCGGCAGGCGCGCCGGTACCCGGACTGTGCTTGTCCTGACCGGTGTAACTACCCGCGAACAGGCGTTCGCCGCCGAGGGCAACTATAAGCCCGACAGAATTGTGGAGACCCTTTGGGAACTGACCTGAGAACCATTGCGCTAACCATCGCCGCTTCCGATTCCAGCAGTGGGGCCGGGATACAGGCAGACCTCCGCGTCTTTGCGGAGCTTGGAGTCTTCGGTCTTTGCGCGGTTACTTGTGTTACTGCCCAGAACTCCGGCGGGGTGCTCAAGATATTCAAAGTTGCCCCGCGAACTATAATGGCCCAGATCGACGCCGCAACCACTGACTTCAAAGTGGGGGCCTGCAAGATCGGGATGCTGTATCTGCCTCAGACAATTGGCATTGTATCCGAGCGCATTGCCCGGCGGGAGATACCCAATGTGGTCCTGGACCCGGTGATGAATGCAAAAGCCGGAGAGACCCTTCTGGCCCCGCAGGCAGTGAAAAGGCTGAAGCGGTGGCTCCTGCCGAAGGTCCGGCTGGTCACACCGAATGCGCCCGAAGCTCAGGCGCTGACAAAGATAGAAGTCACCGATGCCGCGAGCGCGCTTGAAGCCGCGAAGGCGCTGGTTGATATGGGCGCTGGGGCGGCGCTGGTCAAGGGCGGGCACATGGCAGATGAGCCTGTGGACGTTTTGTTTGACGGCGCGAATGTGTATGAGTTTCCCGGCAAGCGGCAGGACAAGAACATGCACGGCACCGGCTGCGTGCTGAGCTCGGCAATTGCCGCAAGGCTGGCGCTGGGCGATGAACTCCCGGCGGCCGTTGAGTTTGCCAAGGGATATGTAGAAAAGGCCATAGCCAACTCCGTGAGGTTGGGCAAAGGCGGTATGGACTACTTTGTGGGGGGCTGAGCCGTCATGCTGAACTTGTTCAGCATCTGGCATCTGTCCTGAACAGACCCTGAAACAAGTTCAGGGTGACGAACAAGGGAGAGTGGAGAGGAATGAGCACTAAGTATATATTCGTTACCGGAGGCGTGGTCTCTTCTGTTGGAAAGGGCATTACCACCGCATGCCTCGGTCGGCTGTTAAAGAACCGCGGCTTCAAAGTCACTGTCCAGAAACTCGACCCATATATCAACGTCGATGCCGGCACCATGAACCCCTATCAGCACGGCGAGGTCTATGTGACCGATGACGGCGCGGAGACCGACCTCGACCTCGGCCACTACGAACGCTTTGTCGACGAGAACCTCTCCCAACTCGCCAACATCACCACTGGCCGCATCTATGATTCAGTCATCCGCAAGGAACGCAGGGGCGACTACCTCGGCGGCACCGTCCAGGTCATTCCCCACATCACCGATGAGATCAAGGCCCGCATCAAAGAGAATGCCGAGAAGAGCGGGGCGGACATCGCGATAGTTGAGATCGGCGGCACCGTCGGCGACATTGAGGGCACGCCGTTTCTGGAAGCCATAAGGCAGTTCCGCAAAGACGCAGGGCACGCGAACGTGATGTATGTCCACCTGACCCTGATCGCTTCGGTGGGGCCGTGGGGCGAGCAGAAGACCAAGCCCACCCAGCACTCCGTCATCAAGCTGCGAGAGATCGGGATCCAGCCGGATGTGCTGGTCTGCCGCACCAAACGCCCCATCAGCGATGACATGAGAGAGAAAATTTCCCTGTTCTGCGATGTGGACAAGGAAGCCGTCATCGAATGTCGTGACGCCGACACCATCTATGAGATCCCGCTGCTCCTCGAGAGAGACGGGCTGTCCCAACTGGTCATCCGCCGGTTCGGGTTGGAGGAGTGCGAGACGGACCTGAGCGAGTGGAAGAAGATGGTCGGCATCATCAAGAAACCGGCGCAAAAGACCACCATAGCCATAGTCGGCAAGTACACCGGCAACGGCGACGCTTATCTGTCGCTGGGCGAAGCCGTGCGGCACGGCGGAATAGCCAACCAGGCCGGGGTGAACGTTCAGTGGATCGATTCCGAGAACTTGGAAACGCCGGGGGCCGTGGAGAAGGAATTGGCCGCAGCGGACGCGATCATAGTCGCCGGCGGCTTCGGCGCTCGCGGGGTTGAGGGCAAGGTGGAGTCCATCAGGTACGCCAGAGAGAACAAGATACCGTTCCTGGGTATCTGCTTCGGGCTGCATTGGGCCGTCGTTGAATTTGCCCGCAATATGTGCGGGCTGAAGCTGGCCAACACCGAGGAAGTCGATGAGAACACACCGGACCCGGTGATCCACCTCCTGCCGGAGCAGGTCGGGATCGACGACAAGGGCGCCACAATGAGACTGGGATCCTACCCGTGCATGATCCAGGACGGGACCCTGGCCCACAAGCTCTATCAGGCTGATGCCATCGACGAGCGCCATCGGCACCGGTTCGAGGTCAACAACGCGTACCGCACCGTTCTCCAGCGGGAAGGCATGACCTGCAGCGGAGTCTCGCCGGACTACCGGTTGGTTGAGATTGTGGAGATCAAGGATCACCCGTTCTTCATTGCGACCCAGTTCCACCCGGAGTTCAAGTCAAGGCCAAACCGCCCGCACCCGATCTTTGCGGGGGTGGTGAAGGCTGCTCTGGATTACCAGAAGACGAGATCGGGCGGCCAGGCATAAATTGGGCGCGCAAAGCACGCTTCTGGCAGTCGCGGCGATCTTCATTCTGGTGATGATCGGTTACCTTTGCAGGCGGGCCGGGGTGCTGCAGAAGTCGGACTCGCGGGTCATCAACACCGTGGTTATCTACATAGCCATGCCCGCGTACATCTTCGTCAGCACCCACAACCGCCCTCTCACTATCCCCATGCTCAAGGCTCCTTTCGTGCTGTTCGCCTCGGAGATGGTGGTGGTAGGGCTGGTGGTGCTGCTGGGTCGGGCGATGAAGTGGGACGGCAAGCTTATTGCGGCTATGGCGGTGGCATCCGCGTTCGGGAACACCGGGTTTGTCGGTTATCCCCTTGTCCACGCGGCGTTTGGGACCGACCCCAAGGCGATGATCTCCGCCGTGATGCTAGACTCGTTCGGGATGGCCAATATACTCATCACCGTGGGTGTCGCCATCATCACCACCCTCGCTCACGAGAAGTTCAACTTTAGGAACTCACTTGAGTTTCTGAAAACCCCGCTGCTTTGGGCGGCCATCATATCCCTGCTGCTTCGCAAAGTCGCCATGCCGGAGCTTGTGATGACCGTTCTGGATTACGCGGCAAAGATGACCGTTCCGTTGGCGATGATCTCGATAGGTCTGTGCCTGCAGGCGAGGTCAGTGAGCAAACAGCCAGTCGCACTCGGGGTAGCCCTCTTCATGAAGCTGGCGTTCCTGCCGTGCCTGATGTACATTGCGCTGCCCTGGTTCGGAGTAACCGGCGTGGTCGCCAACGTAGGAGTGCTCCTGGGCGCGACCCCTTCAGCGGTGTTCTCCGGCATCCTGTCCGAACGATTCGGCGCCGATGGCGAGTTCGCCGCATCAGTGATATTCGCATCCACACTGTTGGGTATAGTAGTGATCCCGCTGGTGCTGATGGCGTTGTAGGACAACACGGCGTTGTTGCCGAATCTGCTATGGGGTATAATGGTCTTGCACCCTGGCGGTGGACAGGATCATACATGTGACGAGAATACAGGAAGCTGAAAACCTCATAGGTGGAATGAGTCGTGCGGAGAAGGCAGCGGTCCTTCGGTGGATAGCTACCGATCTCGGCGAGGACTACACGGGTGTTGAATCGAGTCCGGACGTGTGCGCGGGCGAAGCTCGGATTGTCCGAACCAGAATCCCCGTCTGGCTTCTGGAGCAGGCGCGTCGCCTCGGCACGACAGAGGCCGACTTGCTCAGGTCATACCCCGACCTCCGTGCAGAGGACCTCGTGAGCGCTTGGGGCTATGTGAGAAGCCATCGCGATGAGATAGACCGCGCGATAGCCGCGAACGAGGAAGCCTGACCGGTGCCTCGCTTCTTCGCCGATGAAAACTTCCCCCAACCGGCGGCACCCCAATGACCAGTCTCAAACAAACCACCCTCTGGCGCGGCGGCGACGATGGTTACCATACCTACCGCATTCCCGCGATTGCTGCTGCTCCTGATGGCTCCCTGCTGGCTTTTTGCGAAGGGCGGGTGAGTCTTGAGGACAACGGCGACATCGATCTGCTTGTGAAGCGGTCGACCGACTGCGGTGAGACGTGGAGCGAGCAGCGGGTTGTCTGGGACGACGGGCCGAACACCTGCGGGAACCCGTGCGTGGTGGTGGATGAGTCTACCGGGGTGGTCTGGCTTCTCCTGACCCACAACCTCGGTGGGGATTCCGAGGACCAGATAAACGATCAGACGAGCGTCGGCACCAGAACCGTCTGGGTGACCTCCAGCTCCGACAACGGCCTCACCTGGGCTGTGCCGATCGAGATTACATCTTCCACAAAGCTTCCGAGCTGGACCTGGCACGCTACCGGCCCTGGGGTGGGCATACAGTTGACCAGAGGCGAGCACAAGGGCCGGCTGGTTGTGCCCTGCTGCCACGTGGAGGCTGGGAGCAAGAGACTATTTGCTCACGTGATCCTGAGCGATGACCACGGCGCTACTTGGCGACTGGGCGGGAAAACCCCGGAGGATGGCCAGGATGAGTCCCAGGTGGTGGAGCTTTCCGACGGCAGCCTGATGCTCAACTCCCGCAACTACCGGCCGGGCAAGGGGTGCCGGGCGGTGTGTTTCAGCAAAGACGGCGGGGAGAGTTGGCAGGAGTTCCGCGACGACGAAAACCTGATAGAACCGCGCTGCCAGGCGAGCATATTGCGTTACTCGTGGCCCGAAGACAGGGATGGGGGCTGCGTCCTGTTCTCCAACCCGGCCCATCGCACTGAACGGGCGAATATGACCGTCCGCGTCAGCTTTGATGAGGGCAAGACCTGGCCGAACGCGCTGGTTCTGTACCCGGGGCCATCTGCATATTCGTGCCTTGTTGCCCTGCCTGCTGGCCGGATAGGCTGCCTCTACGAGCGCGGCGAGACCCACTGGTGCGGGGAGATTGTACTTGCGAGGTTTGACGCAGGTCTTCTCTGATCTGCTTTCCTGAGGGAGTGGAATGGACCTGCGGAACTGATAGGGAGGTACACACGATGAGTGGCTACTACAGGAATCTGAAGCTGGAAGGGACACCAGGGGAGATTGTCGAACTGCTTCTGAGGCATCAGGGAGCATACTTGAGCCTCAAGCTAGTTGAGAGCCTTGGGGGTAATGATTCCGGCGTAGCTACATCGCCTGTGGTTATCGATGTCTATGGCAAGTTCAGGCAGATGCATGAGAAGCCGCGTATCTTTCAGGTCTACCCGGACGGTCTGGAACCGAAGACCGACGACGAAGGCATTGCTCTCATCTGCAACGATGATGGCGAGAACATGCCGCTCTGGACCATCATCATGAGGCTGCTTCCCGGCGAGCAAAGATGTGTCAACATAGAATCGCTGCTGGCCGACCCTGACGTGGAGAAGCACAAAGAGGCAGTGTTGCGCTCGGACAAGACTAGTATCCAACCGTCAGTGCGAGTTTCTATAAGGGCTCCGGCCAACAGGTGCTTCCTGTCCGTATGGGTAGAAGACTAGGCGGGCCTTGCAGTTTTGCGTGCCGTCCAGCCAGCGATAGAAAGGACCAACAATGATAATCGACGAACACCGCCACATAGGTTTCGCGGATTCCCGGCCTGAGAGGTCTGCGGCGGATATTGTGCGGGAGTTGGATGAGCTTGGGGTGGACTGCGCCATCATTGCGCCCGGCAGCAAGCGGCATGATGGAATGTCGCGGGATCTGGAGATCGAGCAGACTCTGGATATCTACGCCATCGGAGAGAAGCTCATCGAGACCGGGGAAGTCACCGCCGAGGTCGAGCTTCTGCGCAAGATTCCGGTAGACGACTCCGGGTCGCTGGAGGCTTCGCGGAGATACCCCGGGCGGTTGTTCGGGTGCTGGTTCCTGAACCCGTGGCTCGCGGAGGAGTATGATCTGGCGAGGGCGGCGGTGAAGCAAGACGGATTCAAGTACATCAAGCTCCACCCGCCGATGCACCTGTTTGCCGCGGATGATGCGTTGGCCATGGAGCCGGTGATGGAGCTTGCGGCGGAGTTGGATGTGCCGGTATGGCTGCATTCATCCAGCGGGCCGGGCTGCGAATACTGGCGGATGGTGAGCCTTGCCAGGCAGTTTCCCGGAGTGAATGTAATAGCCGGGCACGTGCTCTGCGGTGTGCCGGAGGCGGACGCGTTGAGCATGGCGCGGGCCACGGCGGAACTGCCGAACCTCTACGTCGACCTCGCCGAAGCCGCTCTTGACCCGATGAGTATTGCTCTCACCAACGCAGCGCCGGACCGCCTGCTGATGTCCTCCGACGATCCCTGGGGCTACCCTCTGGAGGAGTACGGTCTGGGAGCTATGATGGGCAAGATCAAGTCGATCACGCAGGACAACGACGAACTCCGCCGGAAGGTAATGGGAGACAACGCGGCGAGGCTGCTGAAGATAACATGACATTCCCCCTCCTCGCAGGAGGGGGTTAGGGGGCGGTTCTCCTAACGTGTTAGCTCGAAGGAACCTCACCCCAGCCCTCTCCCAGCGGGGAGAGGGAGCGTGGTAGCGTCTCTATCCCAGGGAGGGAACACTATATGAAACGTATCATTCTAGCTCTGGCGTTTGCCTGCGCGGCAGTACTGCTCGCCACGGGAGCGTTGTGCCAGGCGCCGGATTCGGCGGCTTTGTTGGCTGAGGCTAAGGACTCGCCGGAGCGGGTGTTGGTGGATGAGGACTTCGAGACCGACAACGGGGCGAAGATGGTGGAGTGGTACGCGGGGCCGCTGGCTCACACGTTCGACTTCTCCGGGGTTACCGATGAGCAGGCATTCTCGGGCAAAAAGTCCTACAAGCTTCAGGTGACTTTCCCCGCCGGGAAGAACGGTGTGACCTACATCCAGCTTCCCACGGATATCCCCGTCTGGTCGGATGTGAACGTCAAGATGCGGGTGAAACTGCAGTGCGATCCTGCTCCGTGGTGCGCGCACGGCCTCAACTGGGGCGATGCCGAAGCCGCAACCAGTGGCAACATATATAGAGGCCTGAAAACCAGCGAGGAGAACGGCTGGGAGCTATGGGACACCACCATCAAGGCAGACAGCGGCATTTCGCGATCCGTGATGGGCGCGACCCTGATGATCTTCATGCCCGATCTCACCGCCACAACCACGCTCACAGTCTACGTCGACAAGATCACAATCACCGCCAAACTGCCTGCCGATTGGGCAGCCAAATGGGCGGCAGTCTACGAGTATTACACGGTGGATGTCGAGAAGGCCAAACGGGAAGACGCCAGGCAGCGGCTGGCGGATATGAAGAAATGGGGGAAGGAGTTGGCACGGGCATTCGATTACAACCATTCCGATGCTATGAAGAGCAACCTCCATGTTCAGAACTACGAGGCAGCTTGGGATCGGGCTAGACAGGACTATAGCGCCGCCGTCCCGCTGATAGAGGCCATAGAGAAAGCTCTTGCCGACGAGAATGCCTCGTTCGCTGCCAATCTCAACAGGCCAGAGAGGTTGCTCAATTCCGCCAAGCTATTCAACGACAACACTTACAGGTACTTCTTCTATGAAATGCCGAAAAGCAGATGGAGAGAAGACCTGATATCCTTCGTATTTGACATCACGCAGAGTTACCCCATTCTACCACAAGGGCCGACGGCTCAGAACATCGAGCAGTCCTATTATGACTGGAACGAGACCGGCGCAGGCTTGGAGAACCCGCAGGTTCTGCCTCACGACTCCTTTGTGTCAGGGGTCCCGGGGCAAGACGAGTTCTACGCATTCGGCTGCAGGGACACCATCGTGCCGCTCTCCTTCGCTATCCGCGCAGGCAAGGACCTCGAGGGCCTCACGTTCACGGCCACCGACCTGAGATCAGGCAAGAACGTCATCAAGTCATCGGCAGTGGATATCCGCATCGTCGCCCCGTGGTTCAGGCCATTCAACTCCAAGCCGCGCCTGATGAATGAGATTCTGGTCCACGACCCCGAGTTTGTGACCCCGATAGACGCTGAGCAGAAGAACCACTACAAGAGCGATAAGTTCCCCGAGGACTCCAAAACCCTGCTTCCCGTCACCATCCCAGCGGGAACCAATCGGCAGTTCTATGCGACCGTCAAGATACCAGCCAGGGCGATGGCGGGATACTACAAAGGCAAGCTGGTAGGCAAGACCCGCAACGGAGTAACCATCAGTTTCGATGTCCGGATAGAAGTCTTGCCATTCAACCTCAAGCCCACGCCCTACGCTTACGGCGCGTACTACCGGACCTATGAGCGCAGCCCTGAGCAGAAGAAGACCGAGGGAGTGGAAAGCCCAGGCACATTCCCTGTCTACCGGACTCTCGACCAGATGCAGGCGGAGTTCATCAGTATGGCCGAGCACGGTTTCAACACCGCCATGTTCTACGAAGGCACACCGACCAAGACATCGGACAGCGCCTGGGATTTCTCCAAGCTGGAAAAGCTGCTCTCCATGGCAAAGAAGGCTGGTCTCGTCCGCAGCCCGTTTGTCTGGCTCGGGCATGGCATGCATTTCATGACTTATCCATATCCCGGCGCTCCCACGACACCGGAGGAGGTTGTCGCGCGGATCAATGAACTCGTTCCGGCCGCAAACAAGTTCTGCAAGGATAAGGGCTACCCACAGCCGGCGTTCTACGGGGAAGATGAGGCCAGTGGAGACAAGCTCATCGGCCTTCGCGCCGGGTACTCCGCAGCCACCAAGGCCGGCGGAATTGTCGCGGCAGCCTGCAACCCAACATACTATACGGAAGTCGGCGATGCCCTGAGCCTGCCGATCATTCTGGGCGGCGGTCAGACCGAGGCTGGCCGGCGAGCCATCCAAGCTTCCCGGAAAGCCGGCTATGAGTGCTGGACATACAACGTCCCCTGCACCAACATGGCCGCGTCCCCATCAGTATACCGCAGGCGCTACGGGCTTTCTCTCTGGAAGAACGGGGAACAGGGCGCGATGCCGTGGGAGCTCAGCGGTATGCTGTCCTACAACTTCGACTATGAGCATCAACTCCACGCCTTCGCCTACCCGACAGTCAGCGGCAAGCCGATCGACACCATCATCTACGAAGCATTTCGAGAGGGCATCTACGACACCCGATATATGGCAACGCTCCAGTACTACCTGAAGCAGGCCAAGGCCCGAAAAGCCGCCCCCGAACTCACTGCAAAGATCGACAAGTGGCTGGCGAGCTTCAGCGTGAATGACGACCTGCAGAAGGTAAGGCGGCAGATGGCGGACTACACGGTGAAGCTGATCAAAGCCAAGTGAGATTAAGGAGTTGTTATTGAAATACACCGGAATCGCCGTTCTCGCCACGCTGCTCATCGCAATCACGGCTGCGGCCGGGTTCGGTGCGCCCAGGAAGCAGTACACCGCGCCGAAGTTCGAGCGGGCGCCTGTTATCGACGGCAAGCTGGACGAGTGGAAGAAGGTTCCTCGGCTCATGCTTGGGCCGGAGTCCGTGAAATCGGCTGACTACGGCGGGGCATCGGACCTCAGCGCGGACTGCCGCTGGGCTTGGGACAACTCCGCGCTGTACTTTTCGGCGGTCGTCCGCGACAACGACATCCGCACCCTCCAGGACACCGGGGATCTGGGTTCGCTGTGGCAGTACGACGCAATCCAGATGAGCTTCGATGCCGGCCACAATGCCCGCACCGCGGGCTACGATTCCGACGACTACGAATACGGCTTCGGGCTTGCGGGCGGCAAGGGCAGGGCGTATCGGTGGCACACCGGCAACAACCTGGTGCTGGGGGACGTGCCGACCATAGATGTTGCCGTCATCGCCGATCAGGCAAACCACACCCTCACCTACGAGGTCGCCATCCCGTGGAAAGAGCTTGTGCCGTTTTCGCCGGAGACAGGGGTCTGCGGGATGACCATATCGGTCAACGACAACGACGACGGCAGGCCGCACGCCTCAGTCGAATGGACCTCCGGCATCACCAGCGGCAAAGACCCCAGCGCATACGGGGAACTGATACTCACCAAATCGCCCCCCAGCGGTGGCGGGTCTTCTGCCTGGCTGCTGGGGGAATCGGACCTCTCCGGCAAGAGCCAGGCGCGCTTCCAGGTATTGGTCGAGTCCCCCGGCAATGGCGCGCTTACAGCCGACTGGACCATCCGGCGCGCGGGCAAGGCCGTGCGAAGCGGGACCGCCAAAGCAGTCTCAACGGGCAAGATCGAGATCCTTAGTGACGTATCGGACCTGACCGGCGGCGTCTACACGGTGAGCGCGGTAGTGAGATCGGGCGGCAAGGAGGTAGCGCGGGCCTCGGACCAGTTCGGCAGGTACGATGTGGGATTCCAGCGCAAGAGGCTTCAGCGAGTTACCTTCAGGTGCAAGTCCGCGTGGGACCGGCTCACCGGATTGCAGAGACGTGGGCGATCCCTGCTGATGCCGCAGTCCACCCTGGCGACGGTGCGGCAGTTCATCCCCTACACCGAAGAGGACCTGCAGCAGAAGCGCTACGGTCGGGCGGTTGAGACCCTGGACCAACTCGAGCGGATGCTCGGCGAAGCAGACAACGAGATTACCCGGCTGACAGCCAGCCCTGATCTCGACTTCCGGCTTGCGCGACTGGGCGCTGAGCGGGTTACGGTGAAAGACGGCGCGTTCTGGTCGGAGGGCAAGCCGGTGTTCCTGATAGGATTCACTGGCTGGTACGACGTCTGGGGTCACATGGATACCATCGCCCAACTCGGCGCCAACTCCTCGATAGAGAATGTCGGCGCTACCCCGTGGATTGTTTTCCCGAAGTCCGGTGACGCTCCGGCCAGGGAGGCGGCTGATGCGCTGGATTGGGGATGGGATTGGGCTGCCAAGGCCGGGTGCAGCTACTCCCGTTTGCTGGCCCTGAACCAGCTCCCCGGATGGTTCACCGAGGCTCAGAGCAAAGACGGCGGCGAGGGGCCTCACGTTCTGCAGCCCGCAACCCGCGAGCTGACCGGCACAGCGGCGAAGTTTGTGGCAAGCAGGGGCAAGCTCTTCACCTCCACCGGCCCCTACGTTCTCTTTGCCGAAGCAACCCAATGGCCCACAGAGAACCCACTGGAACTAGAGGCATTCCGGGGGTATCTGGCGGACAGATATGGCTCGGTACAGGCGCTCAATTCAGCTTGGGGGACCTCGTATACCGGCTTCGGACAGATAACCGGCATCCAGCAGCCCGGTCAGCGGGTGGCGTGGTATGATCGGGGGCGGTTTGAGCAGAAAGTGTTTACGGACTGGAACGCTTGGCTGGCGGAGCAGATTCGCGCCGAAGACCCGCGGGCGCTGGTGACGTCATATCCATCCCTGCTGACCTGGGATGATTCGTCCGATTTTACAAAAGGGATCGACATGGAGGCCCTGTGCCAGGTGTACGACGCCAACGGCTGCGATACCGCAGGCCTGGAGTACAGCGGTTCCAGGTGGGCGATGAGCAGCATCACGGGCTTTGCAATGCTTCAGGATATGCTGCGCGCTTTCAACCCGAGCGTGCCTAACTACGATCCCGAGTTTCACCTGGTCAACTCCCGCAGATCATATCCGGCGGAGTATGTGCAGGCGGCGATGTATCAGGGGTTCCTGCACGGGCTGTCCGCCGCTGATCTGTGGGTTATGAGCCGGGGCGAGAGCATAGACTCGATGGTGTGTTTCCAGCCTCGGGTGATGGAGACCTACGGCCGCACGGCGCTGCAGCTTCGGAGGTTGGTGGAGCCGGTCCGGGCGTTTCAGCGCGCGCCGGAGGAGGTCGGCATTATGTACTCGCTCACCTCAGTCGGCTACAACTCCAGGCACCTGGGCGAGATGCGCGCTGCGTACGAGGGGCTGTTCTTCCTGGACGCCAAGTGCAGGTTTGTGACCGACCGTACGTTGCTTACGCGCGGGCTGGACGGCCTCAAATTGCTCGTCCTGCCGAGAGTTTCCCACCTGCCCGCTCCTGCTTTGGACGCGATTCTGGCGTGGGTCAGGAAGGGTGGGACAGTTCTTGCTCTGGGAGATTGCCTGACCCACGACGACCTGGATCAGACTATCGCAGGCAAGCTCTCCTGGCCGGCAAAATCAGGCCAGATCAAGCTTGGCGGAGGCAAGATAGTATATCACCCCACGTCGCCGCAAGACTGGGAAGAGTACAACGCCCTCGGCGAGAAGCTCTTCACTCAGGCAGGCCTCAGCCGACCGGTTCGCGCAGTCAGAGGAGATGGAAAACCCGCCGTGGGCATCGAACTGCGCACGACTGTCCACAACGGCCGCAGGCTGGTCTACCTGATCAATATGAACAACAGCGAGGTGGAAGTGCGGCTGCGCGACGTGAGCGGTCCGGCGAAGGACCTGATAACCGATCGGGCTATCGGCTGGCCCTGCAAGCTGCCGTCGCTGGGGGTGCTGCTGCTGGACTTTGGAGTCGGGAATTGATGATTCAGGCAGACATACTCATCCATTGACTACAATAGCTATTATAGGTATACTACCTATAGTAGCTACTTTGCTTTGTCGGAGGAACCAGTGCTATGACTACAGTCACATCCAAAGACGCCCAGAACAGGTTCGGGCAGCTTATCGATACCGCCCAGCGCGAGCCAGTCTCCATTACGCGGCATGACCGGCCTGTGGCTGTGATCGTCTCAAGTGAGCGATACGAGGAGCTTGAAGCCTTGGAGGACTCCATCTGGCTGGCTCGTGCCAGGGAGGCTGAGAAGGAGGGCTTTCTCAGCATAGAAGATAGTGAGGCATTTCTAGAGAGCATCGCCAATGCTGAGGACTAGACTTTCAAAGAGCGCCACGCGGTTCATCGCGACGCGGGTGCCAAAACACCAACGCCAGATCCAAGTGAAGATTCGCGAATTGTGCTCCGACCCGATGCCATCGGACACCAAAGCAGTCAAAGGCTCGCAAGAGTCCTGTTCAAGGGTAGACGTCGGCGAGTACAGAATCATCTACCGAGTTGAAGATGATGTGCTCGAAATCCTCCTCGTCGGCAAGCGCAACGATGACGAGGTGTATCGGGAGTTTGGCAGGAGGTAGGGGGTTCGCCCAGTAACCTATCACAACAACTGCAGCACAGAACTGCCACGGATTGATGGAATGCGTCGTGAGTGGTATCATAGAATTAGCAGCTAATTGACTGCTAGCCGCAGAGGTGTGTAATGATTGATCTGACTGAAATACGCTCGCTTACTGACTTTGTGCGCAACTCGAAGGAGTGCGCGGGCAGGATCAAGCGGGGGAAGTCGCCGATGGTGCTGACTGTGAACGGCCGAGCTGAACTCGTTGTGCAGGATGCGGCATCCTACCAGGCAATGCTTGAGAGAATGGACCGCGCGGAAACCCTTGCCGCCATAAAGCAGGGCCTTGAAGAAGCCGAACGAGGAGAATCACGACCGGCGGGCGAAGTGTTTGCTGAACTGAGAGCGAAGCATGGCATATCGCGTTGAACTGACCCCGCAAGCAGTGTCTGACTTGGATTCGGCTCTGCAGTATTTGGTTGAGGCAGCGCCCGAGCGGGCCGAGCGTTGGTTCGCCGGGATGATGGACGCCGTGTACTCGCTTGAGCAGATGCCTGAGCGCTGCCATCTGGCTCCGGAGAGCGAAGACTTCGGCAAGGACATCCGAGAAATCTTCTACGGCAAACGGACTGGGGTATACCGCATACTGTTCCGCATATACGGGCAAGACTGCAGCGAAGGCATCGTCCGGGTTATCTGCGTCAGACACGGCGCGAGAGATCGACTGAAGTTGGAGGACTTGGGTGAGTAGGGTATTGCACAAACGCCAATTCCACTTACTCTGGCTTATGTGGTAATATACGGGGTGTACAGCCGTCTTGTGTAGGATGTGGCGTCTGTGTCGTTCCGGGCGGAGGGTTGGGGTATGGTGTCGCGTGGTTTCCGATGGTTGGCGGTTTTCGGGCTTTGCGCTTTGGCGGCGGCGGCGCTGGTTTCCGCCGCGTGGGGCGCGGATGGCCAGCCAGGCAGCTTGTATCGCAACTCCTATGCCCTCCTGATCGGGATCAATGAGTACCAGAACGTGCCGAAGCTGGAGTATGCCGTCAACGACGTCAAGGCGCTTCGGGATGTGCTGATCAAGAGCTATGGTTTCGATGCCGCCAAGATCACCGTGCTTACGGATGCCCAGGCTACAAAGGATGGGATTACCCGCGCGCTGGCTCGCGTTACGGGCAAGGCGCGTGTGGAGAAGCAGGACCGCGTTCTCATCTACTTCTCCGGCCACGGCCAGACTGTTCCTACCGATGACGGTGGCTCAAAGGGCTTTCTCATCCCCGTGGATGCCGAGGTCAACCTCAATGACCTGAGCGACCCGGAGCCATTTCTCTCCACCTGCTTCCCCATGAATGCGGTTTGGGAGACTCTCGATCTTTGCCCCGCGAAGCACGTCCTTCTGATTGCCGATGCCTGCTACGGAGGGCTTCTGGCGCGAACCCGTGACCTGAGCGCTCAAGCCGATGTATCCGCGCAGGTGCTTGCCGGACGAAAGGCGAGGCAGGTGATGACCGGCGGAGGCAAAGGAGAGAAGACCTTTGAGGACCCGAAATGGGGTCACGGAGCTTTCACCTACAAACTGCTCGACGAATTGCAATCCCGAGCGCGGGAGCCTGGAGCAGTGTTTACCACGCAGGAGTTGTTCGCGTCTCTGCAGCGTTCGGTAAGCAACCTCACGAAAGGGAAACAGACCCCACAGTTGGCGGACAAAGACACTGAGGGCGAGTTTCTCTTCACGGTGCCTGGGGGTAGCCAACCTGATATCGCCGTCACGCCCGCTCCTAGACCCGCTGTTGCGACACCTCCAAAGCCTGCCACTGCGGTCGTTCCGCCTGAGCAAGCGGAAATGTCTGGTTCCATTCCCAAGACTAAGATCAACCCCAAAGACGGCGCGGAGATGATCCTGATCCCTGCTGGGGCCTTCCTGATGGGGAGTTCAGAGTCGGACGCACAAGCGAGTGTTGACGAAAAGCCGCAGCACACGGTCTATCTGGACAGCTACTACATTTACAAGAACCTGGTGACGGTTGCGCAGTATCGGCAGTTCTGCCAGGAGACGGGTCGAACTATGGCAAGCGTTCCAAGCTGGGGGTTGATTCACGACCACCCGATAGTGAATGTGAGCTGGGATGATGCCAACGCATATGCGCAGTGGGTCGGTGGCTCACTGCCCACTGAGGCTCAATGGGAGAAGGCCGCCCGGGGCGGCGACGGCAGACTGTACCCTTGGGGGAACACATGGAATGGGAGCAAGTGTCAGAATAACGAACAGAAGACTGCCCCCGTGGGCAGTTTTGCGTCCGGGGCAAGCCCCTATGGGGTACTGGACATGGCGGGAAACGTGTGGCAGTGGTGCGCGGACTGGTACGGCGAGAATTACTACTCGGGCTCGCCGTCCCGGAACCCGACCGGCCCGGTGTCGGGGTCTTCTCGAGTTCTGCGGGGCGGCAATTGGGGCAGCGATGTCAATGCCAGCAGCTTTGGATCTGCCTACCGGTACATCCACGACCCGTCCCTCAGGTACTTCATCCTCTTCGGGTTCCGTTGTTCTCTCCCCGCCGCAGGACCGTAATTCTCCCGTTTCCTTCAATTCCTTTTCCCATTTCCGCAGTGTCGCTAACCGCCCTCATTCGCAATCCGCTGTGTCACCCTTGTCGATCCACACTGTGAACACTCTCCCATGCGCGGTCTTGAGTCTTCCACTCCCTGTTGAACAGTAGTAACCAGTTCGCTAAACCAGCGGCGTGAGACTGGCGGCGCTGGTAGCAAAGGCGGAACGACACTTGGCGCGGACGTGTATATGGACGGCTGCTGGAGCCGGGGGGAGGAGATGCCCTCAGACCTCCCCGATGGCTTTTAGCCCATTCTCAGTAAGGTGTATTTTCCCTCCCTCGAAGTTGTTGAAGTCGTAGCCCCAAGACAGGTAGCCTTCGAGAAACAGATCGAAGAATGCAGTCAGCGCAGCCTGCTGATTCCTGGTTGAATAGGCCGGAAGGCGTCTTCTAAGCTCCGCAATGATCGAGGGTACTTGCATCAATCCCATGCCCTGTGGGTCGAGATCCTTCAGCACCGTGAAGATAACGTGACGCACCTCATCGCGATTAAATGCCGGTTCTTCAGATTGTTGAGCAATCATAGTAATCCTCCTCAAGGGATGGTGTCGTTGTCCGTCAGCCGTGATCTAGGACAGTGGGTTCGTTGCTTCGGCTTGCTGACAGCCGGAGCCGGGGCGCAGCCCCGCACCCCGCAGCTACATAGTGATCTTCCCCCCTACGTCACCCGAATACTATTCCTACCCAGCAAATGGTTCACGGCGGCTATGAATTGGCCGTTGGGGTCTACTTTGTAGCGGGTTTGGACCATTTGTCTTCTTTCGCCGCTCTTTAGCCAGATGTATACCGGTAGCAGGCCGGGGTAGGCGTCCATAATGGGGCGGAGGCTGTCTAGGACGTTGGGGGCGCTGTCGTCGAGGCGCAGGTGGACCGCCTTGGCCGCTTCGGCTGCTTTCTTGCCGTTGCTTTTCTCGAACGGAATAACCCCATCCGCCCGGATCTCCACTTCCACCACGGCATCCTCTTCATCGTTGTTGTTGATTCTTTCCCGATGAGTGGCTTTGCCCTCCACCAGGACCACCCGGCCCTTAACCAACTGGTCCTCGCAGCTCTTCAGCGCATTGGGGAAGACCGTCACGGGAATGGCGCCGTAGATATCCTCAAGCTTGAAAGTCGCCATCTTGAGGTTCGACTTGGTGAAGCGGATGTTGAGTTCCTGGATCATCCCGCCCAGCACGCACCGCTGGTCGCTCTCCAGTTCCTGGTAGCTCAGCGCGTCGGCGGTGCACTGCCTCTCCACCGAGGGCCATATCTCCTCCAGCGGATGACCCGACAAATACACACCTGTAAGCTCCTTCTCATAGTGCAGAATGGCATCGCGGTCTAGCTCCACAAAGTGGCCGTACTTGCTGGTATCGGTGCCGGGGCTGGATACGTCATCGTCCCCAAACAGCCCCGACTGGCCGTTCATCTGGTCGCGCCTGCGGGAGTTGGCAAGGCTGAGGGCATCGGGCAGCATCTGGATCAGTTGGGCGCGGTTTCCGCCCATATCCGAGAACGCCCCAACCTTGATAAGCCCCTCTATGGTGGACTTGTTCACAGCCGTGCTGCCGGCGGTGCGCTCGGCGAAGTCGAATATATCCCGGAACGGCCCGCCCTCTTCTCTCGCTGCGGCGATGGCGTCGACCGCAGTTGTCCCGCAGCCTTTGATCGCGCCCATCCCGAACCGGATCTTGCCGTCTTCCACATTGAACCGCACCCCGCTGTGGTTGACGTGCGGCGGCATCAGCTCAACCCCGAGCCTCTTGCAGTCCGCAATGTACTGCGCGAGCTTGTCGTTGCGGTCCATGTTGGCCGACAGCAGCGCGGCGTAGTATTCCACCGTGTAGTTGGCCTTCATGTAGGCCGTTCGATAGGCGACAAATGCGTAGCAGACGGCGTGAGCTTTGTTGAAGGCGTAGCCCGCGAACGGCTCTATCTGATCGTAAATGGCCTCGGCCACCTTGTGCTCTATGCCCTTTTCGGCGGCCCCGGCGAGGAACTTCTCCTTCTGCTGAGCCATAACCAGGGAGTCCTTGCTGGACATCGCTTTGCGCAACTTGTCCGCCTGGCCCAGCGAGAATCCCGCGATGGCCCTGGCAATCCGGAGAACCTGGTCCTGGTAGCAGATAACCCCGTATGTCTCCGCGAGAATGGCCTCGAGGTCGGGATGGAGATACTTTATCTCCTCCTGCCCAAACTTGCTGCGGACAAACTTGGGTATATGCTGCATCGGGCCTGGCCGATACAGCGCAACAATAGCCGCGAGTTCCCTTACCGAGTTGGGCTTGAGCTCAACCACGCTCCGCCGCATTCCAGGGCTTTCTAGCTGAAACACCCCGCTGGTGTCGCCCCGGCTTAGCATATCGAATGTCTTTGCGTCTTCCAGCGGCAGGTTCAGAACGTCGATATCGATGTTCTGGGTGCGCTTGACCGTTCCAACCGCCTCCGCCAGAATCGTCAGGTTCGCGAGGCCAAGGAAGTCCATCTTGAGCAGGCCCACGATGCCGATGTCCTTCTTTGCAAGCTGGGCGACCGTTTCCCCCTTGTTCCCAACAAACAGCGGAACGGTGTCGGTGAGGGGAGTCTCGGAGATCAGCACACCCGCAGCGTGGACCCCGGTGTTGCGGTTCAGCCCCTCAAGTTTCCTCGCTGTGTCCAGGAGCCGCTTTAGCCCACGGTCCGAATCGTACGCAGCCGCAAGGTCCGGGTTCTCTTTCATTGCCCGGTCTATGGTGATGCCGACCGGCAGCCCCGGGATCATCTTGCTCAGCCGGTCGACTTCTATGGGCGAAGTCCCCAGCACCCGGCCGCAGTCTCGTATAGCCGCCTTGGCCTTGAGGCTGTTGTAGGTGGCAAGCTGGCAGACGCGGTCCCGGCCGTATTTCTCGGAAACGTATTGGATAAGCTCATCCCGTCGGTCGTCCTGGATGTCCAGGTCCACGTCCGGCATCTCTATGCGCTCGGGGTTGAGGAACCGCTCGAAAGTGAGGCCATACTCGATGGGGTCAACGTCCGTGATCCCCAGCCCGTAGCACACCAGGCTTCCCGCTGCGGAACCCCTGGCGCCGACATACATTCCTTTCTCGCGGGCGAAGTCGGTGAAGTCCTTAACTACCAGCATATACATCGCGAAGCCGCACTCGTTGATGACCCCGCACTCATACTGAAGCTGCTCCTCGTAGGCGTCCGGCAGGTCGTGTCCTAGCCGGCCAATCAGCCCCTTGCGGGTCTCCGTCTGCATGTAGTCGCCGACATCCACCCCCTCCGGCAGACCGGGGTTCGGGAGCATTGTGCGGCCAAAGTCGAACTTGCAATCACACCGCTGCGCAATCTCCAGGGTATTTTCAATTGCCCCCGGATAATCTCTGAATATCTCGGCCATCTCTTGAGGGCTTTTGAGGTAGAAGTCGCTGCCGGTGAACCTCATCCTGTCGGGGTCATCGATTCCGGCGTTGGTCTGGATGCACAGCAGCACATCGTGGGCTTCGTGGTCGGCGCGGGTGGTATAGTGGCTGTCGTTGGTGGCCACCATCTTCAGCCCGAACTTCCCCGCCATCTCCAGCAGAGCCTTATTGGCAACCTTCTGCTCGGGGATACCGTGGTCCTGGACTTCCAGATACAGGTTGTCCTTGCCGTAAATCTCCAGATACTCGCTCAGGGCCTGCTCGGCGTATGCCATCCCCCTCTTCAGGAACTTCTCCGGCACCTCTCCGCCTATGCAGGCAGTGAGGGCGATGAGGTCTTCGGGGTATTGGGCCAAGAGTTCTTTGTCGACGCGGGGTTTGTAGTAGAAGCACTCCTCCCGGTTGGACTCGCTGACAATCTTGATGAGGTTCTTGTAGCCCCGCTCGCTGGTGGCGAGAAGCACCAGGTGGAAGAGGTCACGGTCGACTCCCGGCTCTTTCTGGAACCTGGTTCTGGGCGCGACATAGACCTCGCAGCCCATTATCGGGTTCAGCCCTTCCTTCCGGACGGCCTGGTAGAAACCGATGTTGCCATACATACCGCCGTGGTCGGTGATGGCTATGGCGGGCATCTCGAAATTGACCGCTGTCTTGACGATATCGTTGATGCGGCTCGCGCCGTCGAGGAAGCTATACTCGGAGTGAACATGCAGATGTACGAACCCAGGAGACGGCATTAGAAAACCTACCCAACATAGAGGAGGACGGCCGGCGGACAACCCGCCGAAGCGCCCTTTTGATACCTAGAATTCTACCGCAACGGGGTCGGCAAGTAAAGGGGAATTTGGGGCGGTCTGGGTGTCAGGTCTTGGGTGATGGGTGTTGGCGCGAATTCGCTCTTGCTTTTCTGTGGCACAGTGATATAATAACGCAGAATAGGTGTACATAACGTGTGGTGCGGCAGTGGAGGCGTCATTATGAGTATTTCTATAGCGTGTCCCAAGTGCGGTAAGACCTACGATGTGCCCGAAAGCCGCGCCGGCCATACCGGCAACTGCTCCTGTGGCGCGGTGATCAGTGTTCCGGAGAGTCCATCGGGAGCGGCCGCTCCCGCGCAGGCTGTTGTCGGGCCACCGACGGTGCTCAGAAGACCGATCGAATTGGCAAAGTGCCCGGCCTGCAACACCGTGCTTCCGCCGAGGACCGACATCTGCACCAGGTGCGGGACCAATCGCCTGACCCCTCCGCCTCCGGCGCCAACGATTCCCGAACCGGTCGCCCCGGCGATGACTCCGCCTTCCGCCTACCCACCGCCCGCCCCCGGCTACTCGCCTCCGCCAAGGTATGAAGACCCTGCCGTGGCAAGCGCTCGGCTGTTGGTGCACGGGCGATTTGCCTCCGGCAGACCCATGGCTCTCACCGTTGTGCTGACCATAGCGGCCATCTTGGCAGTAATCCTGCTAGCGGGCACGGTCGTGAGCGCTGCGGCTCCATCGCCCGATCTTGCAGACGTGACAGCCCAGGATAAATCGGCGGATTCACTGTGGACTGTCTTCGTGATTGCCCTTGAACTGGGCTTTCTGGCAGTGTTGTGGTTTGTTTGGGTGGGCCAGGGCTGGGCAAGGACAGTACTTCTCATACTGTCAGTCTTGCTGATGCTGAACTCCATGATACCGGCATTCCTCCGGGGATCCCTGGTTAGCTGGCTGATCCTCGGGGCTCTTGCAGCGGTGGTCGTGGTTCTGATCTCGCCCAGCACGCATGAATGGTGCGCCGAGTAGCCTCAGGTGGCTATCGAGAGGCTATCCAGGTGGGTGGCTGCTTCGGGGCCGTTGGCCGCGAATGCGTCCGCCCCCATGCTCTTCCACAGGTCGGGGTCATTGATGTAAGCTTGCCCACCGACCAGAATGTGAGTTCCCTGAGATCCAGTATGGGATCGCACCGCAGCTATCAGCTTCTCTGTGTGACTCAGGTTCGAAGGCAGAGTGGTTGAGACGGCTAGTATCCTCGAACCGGTGTTGCGCAGAAGCTTGCAGACGCTGTCGATCGGTGTATTTGCTCCGAGATAGTAGACATTCCACCCGTTGATCTCCAGAATGTCGGAGATCATTCTTGGGCCAAGCTCGTGGAGTTCGCTGGGCGATGCCGTAACCACCACACGGCCTTTGTCACGAGGCTGAGCCAGTATCATTGGGTAGAACGAGGACATGACCCGGCAGGTGATAGCGGTGGCGATGTGTTCCTGGCCCGCATAGATCGCCCCAACGGCCCACAGCCGCCCGATCTCGTGCATGGCAGGTTCTATGATCTTCTCCCACCAGTGCGTGATGTCGCCAACTGTATGTATTTGCTCCTGGGCGCACGCGAGAGCGTCCGCGCTGCTGGGCTTGAGAAGAGCCTCCAGGTATCTGCCGTAGCACTCCATATCCTCAGGCTCGGGGTGAGTCTCGTACACCTTGGATTTGGACATCTCAAGGAAGTCGGAATGGTGGTTCTCCAGAAGTTCGTAGAAGTCCACCACGAAGGGGGCGAGGGGCCCAAGCTGGTCGCGA
The DNA here is from genome assembly GCA_964611645.1 of uncultured bacterium. Classification (GTDB taxonomy): domain Bacteria; phylum Armatimonadota; class UBA5829; order UBA5829; family UBA5829; genus CAZTAO01. Next base: position 90,677 of record CAZTAO010000006.1, read on the forward strand.
ACGGCCGCCTTCCATGCCTCCATCTGCACCGGCCAGTAGTCCGGATGGTAACCCCTGGAACTGCTGCTTCGGTAGAACCATGTAACCGTATCGATCAGCGTTGCTACGCTGCGGGTCCGGAGCACCGAGCCCACGAACTCCGCGTGGTACGAATGGTTTGCAAATACCGCGTCAACACTGTTCTTACCTATCAGGAGAGCGAAATCCGGACGCTTCTCCATGGCAGCATTCACCCGCGCGACCATAGCCTGGGATCCGGCTACATAGCTGCTTGCCGCCTTCTCATCCACAAACTCAAGGCACTGCCTGAAAGCATTCTCAAGTTCTGCCCGTGTCACATCCACCCTCCGGAGTTACCCAGCGAATCATCAGTCGTTGTCTATATACCCAACAAGGAAGCATTTCGACCATAGTACTGGGTGTGGTATAATCCAACTGACAACTGCTTCGGGGGTGATAGGTAATGAAACGTCGCGCTTTGTGCTTTGTGGGTCTGCTGATGCTGAGTTCCTGCGCCGTTTGGTGCGGAGTTGTGAGCGTGGAAACAAAGAACATTTCCGCGGCAGGTCGCAGCTTCTCTGTGCGGGTGGTGAAAGCGCCGCTGAGCCAGGTGAGGGTCAAGGTGGGTCTGGCGCGGGACAGAGTCTGCGCCACCGAGCCGCTTGCAGCCATAGCCAAGCGTAACGGCGCGGTCGCGGCCATCAACGGCTGCTTCTTCAACGCGTATACATCCGATCCCATCAAGCCCCCTTACCATCATCTGATCACCGGCGGGAAGGTAGTGCACTGCGGCAACACAGGCACCACCATCGGCTTCGACTCCAACGGCGGCTACCGCATGGACAGGCTCAAGGTCTCGCTTCGTGGCGGCATTGACGGAAAGTCCACCTATCCCAACAACTGGTACTCCTACTTTATCAACCACCCTGTGGAGAACCCGACCACCGCAATCATCTATGACTCGAACTACGCGGCGAACTACACCCCGAAGTCCGGCGCGCAGGTTGTTGTGCGAGGCGGGAGTGTGAAGTCAACCTGCAGCGGGCCGGCCCAGATTCCGGCTGACGGCTGCGTTCTGCTCTTTGGCGGAAGGGAAAGCCAACTGGCTGGGCGGTTCTCGACGGGCAAGAGCTGCGACTGGCGCGCGGAGTTCCAGGCGGAGGACACGGAGTTCTGGCAGAACGCCAGGGAAGCGCTGGGCTGCGGGCCAAGGCTTGTCAAGAACGGAGCAATATTCTTCGACCCCATTAGTGAGGGTTTCAGCTCTCCCAAGATCATCGCCAACGGCGGCGCAAGGAGCGCGGTCGGGGTGACGCGAGAAGGCTCGCTTCTTCTTGTCACCTGCTCCGGCGCGACCGTGAAGCAGCTTGCATCAATTATGAAGGCTCTTGGCGCGTATGACGCGATGAACCTGGATGGCGGAGCCTCGAGCAGCCTATGGGCCAACGGCAAGTACCTCACAAGCCCCGGCCGCAACATAGGCAACGCGCTTCTGGTGCTGAAGAAGTAGGCTGCCCAACATAGTGCGCACATCCCACGCGGGAAGCCTGCAAGTTTGACACTCCCCCCGTCCGGTGGTAAACTGAATTCGTCGGGTGGCCGACGTACAATCTGGTAAGGAGAGTCACCGCTGGGGGTGCCGTTATCGGCTGAGAAGCTAGGACCGACCGGTTCGAGCTAACCCTTTGAACCTGAGCGAGCGCTGAGGAAAGCGGATTCTGGCGCCGCGAATCCCAACTGTTCTGGGGTTGGCGGTTTTTTTGTTGTGATATGTTCAGGGTAACAGGAATATGCGTGGTTACCGACGAGGCGCTGAAGCCGGGCCGGAGCCACGAGGACATCGCGCGGGCTGCCATCAAAGGTGGGGCCGGGTCGGTGCAACTGCGCGACAAAACAGCCACCGACCGGGATTTCTACCGCGCGGCAGTTGCGATCCGCAAGCTCACAGCCGAGGCCGGCGTGCCATTTGTGGTGAATGACAGGGTTCACGTGGCGGCGGCGGTTGGGGCGGATGCTGTTCACGTTGGCCAGTCCGATATGCCGGTATGCGCCGTGCGTCGGGTGGTCGGCGATTCGATGATAGTCGGGTTGTCCGCGAGCAGCCTGGAGGAAGCGCTTCAGGCGAAGGTAGATGGGGCAGACTATATCGGGTTCGGCCCTGTGTTTTCGACCGGCACAAAGCTCGATGCTGGCCCGGAGACAGGCCTGGAACTGCTGGAAAGAGTATGCCGGGAGTCGGGCTTGCCGGTGATAGCCATTGGCGGGATCGGCTTGGGCGGCATAGAGGCGGTCGGCAGGTCCGGAGCGGCAGGCGCGGCGGTGGTATCTGCCGTAGTCTGCGCACAAGATATGGAACAAGCAACGCGGGAACTGCAAGAACAGTTCCGAATCGCGAAGGGCGCGAAATAGACGAAGGACGCGAAAACCCACCCCAGCCCTCCCTTATCAGGGAGGGAGAAGAGCAGCAGTTCCCCCCTGATAAGGGGGGCAGGGGGGTTTGAGTGAGGCGGGGTTCGCTGGATTCTGCCAGGGAGAGGTAAATTGACACAGCTAGAACTGGCCAGGGATGGCAAGATAACCGAAGAGATGAGCCGGGTGGCTCTGGATGAGCGGATGGATGCGGAGTTGGTTCGCGCGCGGGTGGCGAATGGGACTATAGTAATCCCCAAGAACAACCTGCGGGAGCTGGCCAGCGTGCGGGGTGTGGGGTTGGGGTTGCGGACCAAGATCAATGCCAACATAGGCACCTCCGCTGATTACTGCAACCTTGATGATGAGCTGGAGAAGCTAAAAGTGGCGGTGGATGCCGGCGCGGACGCCATGATGGATCTCTCCACCGGCGGGGACCTGGCGTCCATCCGGGAGACCATCCTCAGCAAGTGCCCAGTGCCGCTGGGAACCGTGCCTATATACGATGCGGCGGTGACAATCAGAGCCGCGAAAGGTTCCATCACGGACATCACCAGGGAAGACCTGCTGGGTACCATCGAGTTCCATGCGAAGCAGGGCGTGGACTTTATGACAGTCCACTGCGGCATAACCCGGGAGTCGATTCGCAGGCTCAGGGAGCAGGGGCGGATTACCGACGTTGTGAGCAGAGGTGGGGCGTTCCTGGTGGCGTGGATTCTCGCCAACGATATGGAAAACCCTCTCTACGAATACTACGACGACCTGCTGGACATCTCCCGCAAGTACGACATCACCCTCAGCCTCGGCGACGGCTTCAGGCCGGGGTGCCTTTCCGACGCCACGGACCGCGCTCAGATACAGGAGCTTCTGATCCTGGGCGAGCTGGTCAAGCGGGCGAGGGAGGCTGGGGTGCAGGTGATGGTCGAGGGGCCGGGGCATGTGCCGCTGAACCAGATTGTCGCCAATATCGAAATCCAGAAAAGGCTGTGCGAGGGCGCGCCGTTCTATGTGCTGGGGCCGCTGGTCACCGATGTCGCCCCAGGCTACGACCACATCACCTGCGCCATCGGCGGGGCCATCGCTGCTGCAGCCGGCGCTGATTTCCTCTGCTACGTCACCCCCACAGAGCACCTGGGCTTGCCGGCAGCCGAGGATGTGAAGGAAGGCGTGATCGCGGCCAGGATAGCTGCCCACGCGGCGGATATTGCCAAGGGAGTCCCCGGCGCGATAGACTGGGACAACTCCATGGCCAAAGCCCGCAAGGCGCGCGACTGGGAGAAGCAGATAGAGCTTTCCATCGACCCGGTAGAGGCCAGGAGGGTTCGGGACGAGCGCTCCTCCGGCGACAAGGAAGTGTGCTCCATGTGCTCGGGGCTGTGCGCGATGAAGGTGGTCGAGGAATTCCTGGGGAAACCAGTCGGCGGCTGATATGAGCTGCGCGAAGTCCTGAGTTGTCATTCCGAAGGAGCTTGGGACTGAGGAATCTGCTGTTAGCCAGGGCTTGTCGCTTCCCCTCACCCCAACCCTCTCCCCGGAGGCCGGGGAGAGGGGGAAGAAGCGGATTCCTCGCAAGCTCGGAATGACAGGGAGATCAAACTGATATGAGAATCTCGGAACTGGGCGGGGAAGATGCTTTGATCGAGGTTATCGGGCGGGGTTCAATGCGGTCCGCTCCCGGCTTGGTCTTGGGTATCGGCGATGACGCGGCGGTGGTGGACCCGGCTGGGAATCAGGTTGTCGTCACCACCGATATGCTCGTGGAGGGCACCCACTTCCGGCTCGATCTGTGCGACCCGTTCTCGCTGGGCTGGAAAAGCGCCGCTGTGAACATCAGCGATATTGCCGCAATGGGAGCCAGACCCACCTGCGCATTCATCTCAATCGGGCTTCCGGACTCGGATGTGGAGTTCGTGGAGCAGTTCTATGCCGGTTTTAGAGAGATATCTGACAAGTTCGGAAGTGTGATTGCCGGAGGGGACACTGTCGGCAGCGACAAGGGTGTGGTGATCGGAGTAACCCAGCTTGGGGCTGTTGAACCCGGCAAATACCTCACCCGCACCGGAGCAAAGCCTGGTGACGCAGTGATGGTCACCGGCACCCTGGGCGATTCCGTGATGGGCCTTGAGCTTCTGCTCAAGCTGGGGTTGGAGGAAGCACGGGATGAATACCAGTTCCTGGTGGACCGGCACCTGCTGCCGGAACCTCGTGTTAGAGAGGCTATCGCGCTGGCTGGGACAGGCAAAGTGACATCGATGATGGACATCAGCGATGGGCTCTCGAAAGACTTAGGTCGGTTGTGCAAAGCGTCGGGCGTGGGAGCGAAGGTGTATTCCGACTGGCTACCTTTGTCGGCTGAGATGCAGGGCCTGTCCGAGGAGCCGGAGGATGAGGGCCAGGGCGACTGTCAAGAGAATACTCATGTCGTTATCGATCCTCATTTGGTCGCGGCCAGAGGCGGGGAAGACTATGAGCTTCTGTTCACGTGTCCACATCGGTTTGCCGGAGCTATGTTCATTGCCATGTCGAAGATACCCAGCCCAATCGCTTTGATCGGCGAGATCACTGCCGGGCAGAAAGTGGGACTGGTCGGGGCTGACGGGTCAATCGGCGAAATGCCCTCCTCTTGGGAGCACTTCAGCAGATGAAAGTCACCATCCGCACAACGGGCGCTGACCAGACCGTGTCGCTGGGCGAAGCTATCGGCAGGGCGCTGGGCGCGGGGGACGTGGTTGCCATGACCGGCGACCTCGGCGCTGGCAAGACCACCCTTACACGGGGACTTGCAGTGGGGCTTGGGGTGACCGACCTCATCCACAGCCCTACTTTCACAGTCGTCCACGAGCACAAAGGCCGCGTTCCCCTCTACCACATCGACCTTTACCGCCTGTGCTCGGCTGAGTTGGAGTCCATCGGGTTTGAAGAATACCTGGAGGGCGGAGGGGTGACGGTAGTCGAGTGGGCCGAGCGGGCGGATGGGGAAATGCCCGACGGCAGGCTCAGTATCGACCTGCGAACCGATGACTCAGACCCTGACCTGCGCGAGGTCACCCTGGAAACCGACTGCGAAAGACTAGCGCCGCTTCTGAAGGAGCTTGCCGACCAATGCTGACACTTGCTCTGGATACCTCCGGGGAAATGTGTGCGATTGCGCTGGCGGACGATGACCGCCTGCTGGCCGAGCGCCACTTCTACCACAACATGAACCTCCTCCAGAGGCTGGTTCCCGCTATAGAGGATATGACTTCGGAGATCGGCAAGGAGGCAAGCGAGGTCGGGTGCGTGGTAGTATCACTTGGCCCGGGGTCGTTCACGGGGCTTAGGATAGGAATGACAGTGGCGAAGTCGCTGGCTTATGTAAACAGAGCTCAGATTGTAGGAATTCCCACCTTAGACGCCCTCGCTGCCGCCTGTACTCCCGCTCCCGCCGATGTCGTCTGCCCGATGGTCCATGCCCGGGCGGGTGAGGCGTACTGGACTGCATTCGACGGCAAGTCCGGCGAAAGGCTGTTCGACTACTCCGCCGCGAGTATCGAATCAGTGCTGGATTCGCTTGCGGAGCGTGGGAGTGTCCTGTTCTGCGGCTCCGGCGCTCGCCGGAACTGGGAAGCTATTCGTGAGCAGCTAGGTGAACGCGCCACGCTTGCCGAGACTTGGGCTGATTTCCCGCGCGGCGCGGTATTGCTGAAGCTGGGCAAGGAAGCCATCGAGCGCGGAGAGCAGGCAGACGCGATGACTCTCACGCCGATGTACGTGAAGAAGCCCACGCCGGTGGTGAAGAGGGAAAGCGGAAAGCAGTAGACGCAAACCCCCTCGCCCCCTTATCAGGGGGATGGAGAGGTGCGCTCTTCCCCCCTGACAAGGTAGGGTGGGTTTGCGGTTGATGCAGTATCAAGGCGTTATTCGAGTGGAGGTGTGTTTTGAGAACAATTCTGGTTGTGATGGTTTTGGTGTTTGCGCTTATGGGGGTTGCCGCAGTCTGTGCGCAGACCAGTCCCACGCTTGAACTCAATGTAGTGCTGCCCGCAGTGCGGGGCACTATCCAGTCCAAAGACCCGGTGAAGAAGCTGTTGGTCGATGGGATGGTGAACTATGGTGGTTCGGAGAAGCTCATCGTCGAGTGCCGAGGCGTTGATGTCAGTGGCAAGACAGTGTCTACTGCCAAGGCTAGAGTTACAGCCGGTAAGAGCTTCCGAATGGACATGAACTTGCGCAGGCTGCCTGTCGGCAACTACCAGTTCACATTCAAGCTGATGGCGGATGGTAGGGAAGCGGCTTCGCAGGTTGTGCCGATCATAGTCGCGCCGCCTGCAACAACCGAAGTCACATTCGACGACAAGCGCGTGTGCTATGTCAACGGCAAGCCGTTCTTCCCCATCGGCATATATCACGTGTCCTCGTCCGCCATTGAGCGGATCAACGTTAAGTCCCGGGCGGCGGGTCTGCCGGAGATCGACTTGTTCGAGTCTATCAAGCAGCTTCGGGATATGGGCTTCAACACCATCCACAACACCTGGGTGATGCCGGATGAGGACTACCTGGCCTACACCGAGAAGCTGGGGATGTGGGTGATACCGGAGGTTGCCGCACCGACAGCCGAGCAAGTCGCGATGGCTAACCGCCACACCAACGTCCTTATGTGGTACGGGTCCGATGAGCCATCAGGAGAGACTCTGAACGTCATAAAGCGCGCTCGCGCCCAAACAGCGCTGCTGGATCCCCACAGGCCGGTATCCGCTGCGGTCTGCAACCCGGACCTCTTCAAACCTGCGCTTGAAGGCTTCGACTTCGTGATGCTGGACCCATACATCATCCGCTACCGCCCGCTTACAGTTATCGCGGACTGGATGAAAGCGGCGATGGATGCTGGGAAGGGCAACAAGGCCCTGTGGTTGGTCCCGCAGGCATTCACCATCGACAGCCCCAGTTGGAAAGAACCCACCCCCGAGGAGGTCAGGTGCCAGGCGTATATCGGGCTGGTGCACGGCGCGACCGGGTTTGTGTGGTATGCGTTCTGGTCCCCGGAGAACTGGGCAGGCAACCCCAAGGGCCGAAACTGCTGGCTGCTATCCGACAGCAAGCTCTGGGACAGCTTCCCCAAGCTCAACGCGGAAGTAAGCGCGCTTGCTCCGATCATACTCACAGGCAGGAACATGGGGCCGGTGAAGAGCTCGTCGTCTGACGTCCACACATGCCTGTGGAAGTACAAGGGGAAGTCATATCTACTGGCGGTGAACACCCAATATCATGCGGTCAAATGCAAGCTGGAAGGCTTTGGCACGCAGGCTGATGTGATGTTCGAGCAGAGGAGAGTAACCACCGACGGCGGCGTCCTCAACGAGAACTTCCTGCCTTTGGAGGCGCACGTTTACAGGTTCTGAGAAAGACCAGGTTCTAATCTTGACTCAATGACTTTGGGGTGGCGATTCGGAGATCGCCACCCATCCACGGCTGGGAGGTATCTTCTGAAAAGAGCATTGATTGCGTTGGTCTTGTTGCTGGTATGCCTGGGAAGCTCTGCGGTTCAGGCTGAAACTGCGCCTGCGCTGGAAATCCACGTTGTTCTGCCTGCTTTTCGAGGCACTATCCAGTCCAAAGACCCGGTGAAGAAGCTGGTGGTCGATGGGATGGTGACTTACACTGGGTCTGAGAAGCTGACCGTCGAGTGCCGGGGTGCGGATGCCGCGGGCAAGACTGTAGCTACCGCCAAGGCCAGAGTCTCTGCGGGTAAGAGCTTCCGAATGGCTTTGAACCTTCGCAGGCTGCCGGTTGGAGACTACCAGTTTGCGTTCAGCCTCTTGGCGAACGGCCGGGAAGCGGCGAGCCAGGTTGTGCCTATTACGGTTTCGCCGCCTGCGAGAACGGAAGTCACATTCGACGACAAGCGGGTGTGCTATGTCAACGGCAAGCCGTTCTTCCCCATCGGGCTGTATCATGTTTCCAGATCGGCCATAGACCTGATCAACCAGAAGTCTCGCCCCCTGGGTCTGCCGGACCTCGACCTTTTCAACGTGATCAAACAGCTTAAGGACGTGGGTTTCAATTCCATCCACAACACCTGGACCATGCCGGGCGAAGAGTATCTTGCCTACACCGAATCGTTGGGGATGTACGTGATACCGGAGGTTGGATCACCGACTGCGGAGAATGTTGCCCTGGCCAATCGGCACAGCAATGTCCTGATGTGGTACGGCAGGGACGAGCCGACCGAGGCAAATATCGAGGGTATGAAGCGCGGGAAGGCTCAAGCCGCGCTGCTCGATCCTCACAGGCCGCTGTCCGCCGCCGTCAACCACCCCAGCATGTACAAGCCCGCGCTGGAAGGCTTCGACTTCCTGATGCTGGACATCTACCCCGTGCGCCAAGCCCCGATGACCCTCATATCTGACCGCATAGAGCTGGCCAAACAGGCTGGAAATGGAACAATGGCGGTCTGGCTGGTTTCTCAGGCATTCGGCATAGACACCTGGGGCGTGAGCGAACCCACACCCGAAGAACTCAAGTGTCAGGCATACGTAGGACTCGTCCACGGCGCAACCGGGCTCATCTGGTATGCTTTCTGGTCGCCGGAAGACTATGCAGGGAACACCAGGGGAAGAAACTGCTGGGTCCTCTCCGACAGCAAGCTCTGGGATGCCTTCCCTAAGCTCAACGCCGAAGTAAGCGCGCTTGCCCCGATCATCCTCACAGGCAAGAACCTTGGACCGGTGAAGAGCTCGTCGTCTGACGTCCACACCTGCCTGTGGAAGTACAAGGGCAAGTCATACCTTCTGGCCGTGAACACCCAGTACCAAGCAGTGAAGTGCAAGCTGGAAGGCTTTGGCGCACAGGCTGACGTGATGTTCGAGAGCAGAAAGGTCACCACCGACAACGGCGTCCTCAACGAGAACTTCCTGCCTTTGGAGGCGCATGTCTACAGGTTCTGACGATAAGCAAGACGGCCTGACGCCGGAAGAAGTCGACTCCCTTTGCGCGCACTGCGTTCACCGGCAGGAGTGCTCCGAGCACCACATGATGTGCGTGGATTATGAGCCTGCCAAGAAACCTGCTGCGTGTAAACCGTGTGCCCGGTCTGAACAGACGTAATCCTCTCTCCCGGGGGAGAGAGTTAGAGAGAGGGCGCTGCGTAACGGTTACCTCGCGCCTGCCGGTTGCGGAGATGCGGTTACTTGGCGGCGGCTCCGGGCCCCGGCTCTCCCCTAATCATCGAGCCTTGATCCACCCAACCAGATCATCAATCACAGCCTTCGCCACCGGGCCTCGCTTTTCGTATTCCGGGGGGGTGCTTTTGCCTTCTCCCTCGGCGAAGAGGTGGTTGAGGGTTGGGTAGAGCTTGAATGTTACGTTCGGGCGGCCTGATAGCGCTTTTGTCCAGCCGTCGTACTCCGCCGTGGTGCTCTGGTAATCCCTGCCACCCTGCATTATCAGCGTCGGCTGCTTGAGCGACTTCGCCGCCTCGGCGGGCTTGTAGCCTCGGAGGTCGAGCCAGTAGGTGGCGGGCGCGCTGAACATGGGAGGGGAATCGGGGGATAGAGCAGGGCTTTTCACTTTTGCCACCAGGCTCCGAATCTCCTCGATCTTCTTCTGGGCTTCGGGCGACGGCGCGCCTTCCAGGGACGCGAGGTAGATAACCTGCTCGAGGATGATGTCCTCCAGCGGGCGAGTGGCTCCGGCCATCACAATCAGTCCGGCTATTCGCTGGTCTGCCTTTCCTATCCTCGGAATCAGCGTACCGCCCATGCTGTGGCCCAGCACGAAGACCTTCTTGGAGTTCACTTCTTTGGTATTGCGGAGCAGGGTGACGGCGGCAACTACATCGTCAATCGCCTCTTCCTTAACCGTGAAATTGGGTTCCTTGACCACCTTGGCGGGGTAGACCTTGGTGCGCTTGTCGTAACACAGAACCGCAACACCCCGCGAAGCCAACCCCTCCGCCAGATCGCGGAAAGGCTTGTTGGCGCCGAGGGACTCGTCCCTGTCGTTTGGTCCTGAGCCATGGACAAGGACAACCGCGGGGAACGGCCCGGCTCCTTTCGGGACGCTTAGAGTCCCCGGCAGCTTCCATTCGCCGGTCCCGACGGTGACTTCGCGCTCTTCAAAGCGGTCCTTCTGAACATAGTCCGGCGTGGAGTACTCGGCATCGGCAGCGTCTACGTGCGGGACAAACCACAGCCCGCCGATCTTGCCGTCCTTGTCGAGGATAACCTTGCAGTCCAGCTTGGTCTTCTCGAACTCGCAGGGGACCCACACGATGTCATATCCGCCCTGCTGTCCAGTGCGAGCGAAGCCCAGTTTCTTGAACGCGCCGCACTGGCCGACTATCGATTCCCAAGTCTGCCTCAACTGCTCCGCCGACATCGCCTGCTTCATCACAGCATCGAAGTATCCAACAGCGTCCGCGTATGAGCCGGTGGTCATCTTCTCAACAAACTCAATCCCCACCGCCTTGCCCTCCGCGCTAACTCCCTCGGACGGGGCAGGCTTGGCGCAAGACGCCAGAAAAGCCACTGCCGCTAAGAGCAGCCCCGCTGATATGGCGACGCGTCCGATTGCTGATGTGCAGTGCATTGTTCCCTTCTCTCAGGCGCGCCGGAAGTCTATGAAGCCTCTTTGCACGTCTACTTCCAGCAGCTTCACCCGGATGCGGTCGCCTACGTCCACTCCCTGGTAGCCGGAGATCACGCGTCCCTCCACGGGCAGGTCCAGAAGCCTGGCCCACGTGCCTTTGGGGGATGCGCCGGTGACTATGGCTTTGAACTCCTCGCCGATCCTGTGCTCCAGCAGGAGCGCGGCAGCGGACTTGTCTACCTGGCGTTCCACCTTGTTGACGGCATCTTCTGTTTCGGTGCAGTGTCTGGCCAGTTCCTCGAGTTCATCGTTGCCGTAGGGCAGCGGGGTTGAGGCCAAAGCGGCCTTCACCAGGCGCTGGGTGATGAGGTCGGGATAGCGGCGGTTGGGGGCCGTGGAGTGGGAATAGTCCCGCACAGCCAGCCCAAAGTGGCCCGGCACGATCTCCCCCGGAATCTCCGCGACGTACTCGCCCGATCCCAGCAGCTTGATGATCGAGAGAGACAGGTCCGGGAACCTCTCGGGGTCGTCCTCTCTCTCCTTGACCAGGAAGTTTTCGAGAGAGCGGGAGTCCGGCTCGGCGGAGAGCCTGTAGTTGTGCTGCGCGGCAAGCTCGACTATGCGGCCCCACCTCTTGGGTGTACGAACCACTCGCCGGATAGACGGCAAGCCGGCCTTCGCGAGGTATCGGGCGACAACCCCGTTGGCCGCGACCATGACATCCTCAATCAGGCGCTGGGCGCGGTTCTGGGTCTCGGTTTCGAGGGTGCACAGCTCGTCGCCGTCAAAAACCGGCTTGGCTTTGATGGTCTGGAGGCTGAGAGCGCCGCGTTGGTGCCGAAGTTGCCTCATCCTCTGGGCCGCCGCGTCCTGGATTCGCAGGTTCTCATCAAGATCAGGCACCGCCGCCAGGGCTGCAGGCATGGGCTGTTCTTCTTCCAGCCACGCAGAAATTGCATTGTATGCCAGCTTCGCGTGGTTATATACTTTCGCCCTGTAGATGCTGGAATCCTCAATCGTCCCGTCCGCCCCGACCACCATCTCGACCACATTGGCCAGCCGGTACTCGCCGGGATTCAGGGAGGTGAGGTTGGTGGAGAGCTTCTCCGGCAGCATCGGGAATATCTCGCCGGCTGTGTACACCGAGGTGGTGTTCTGGCGGGCGTGCTCGTCAATGGCTGACCCCAGCCTCACCAGAGCGTCCACATCCGCCACGGCAACCATCACCCTGGTCTTCCCCTCGGGCAACTGCTCGGCGACGGTGAGCTGGTCGAGGTCGCGGGAGTCATCGTTGTCGATGGAGCACCAGATCAGGTCGCTGAGGTCGCGGATGGAGCTGTCATCGGTCGACGCAGGCGCGTGGATGCGATCAAGCTCCGCCATCGCCGCATCGGAGAAGTCTGGCTCCAGTCCTCTCTCCAGCATCACTCTATGGGCGATGCTCGAAAGGATGGCGCGGTGCCGGATGTTTTCTGAACTCATGGTAGCTCTCCTTAGGTCAGGGCTGAATGCCCTTTGACGACACTTTCAGGCTTGCCCGGACGGCTTCCGGCAGCGCGCGAACAACAAGGTCGACGGCCTCCGTGGGCGAGTCAGTGAACTGGATGAACTGCAACTCCTCCTCGCTTACAGTCCCGCGCTCAACCAAGCGCTTGAGGAGATGCGTAAGCTCTTCCCAGAACTCGGTCCCGAGGCAGACTATGGGGAAAGGCCCCATCTTGCGGGTCTGGATAAGGGTGGCGGCTTCAAACATCTCGTCCAGCGTGCCCAGGCCTCCCGGCATGGTGAGAAACGCGCAGGAGTACTTGTCGAGCATCACCTTGCGGACGAAGAAGTAGTGAAACTCAATGGACTTGTCCACGTATGGATTCGGCTCTTGTTCGTTGGGGAGGGTGATATTGCAGCCAATGCTGACCCCACCCGCTTCGCGCGCCCCACGGTTCGCCGCCTCCATTATACCCGGACCGCCGCCTGTGATAACTGCAAAGCCCGCCTTGGCCAGCTCGCGGCCAACTTCCCTGCCCAGTTCGTAGAACGGATGCCCTTCTCCAAAACGGGCCGAGCCGAAGACAGTCACAGCGGGACCCAGGTCATACAAGGCTTCAAAGCCTCGCACAAACTCCTGGACAATAAGCTCAAGTCGCGCCTGCTCGTGCTCGGGTGAGCGGGCGTGCATAAGGAACTCGCGCTCCCGCCACACCGGGTTGCCGGGCGGAAGCTCGTAGCTGGAAACAACGCCATCTGCCCAATACTTCTGCCAGGCAAGGTCCCAAGCCTTAAGGCGAGCGGCCTTGTCCTCGGATATCTCGTCAGGGTCGGGGATAATATCATTCATACTGGATTATTCCACTTCAGGAGGAAGCAATCCTTCTGGCCCCGTCGGAGAGGCAGCTTCAGTCATGCACCGGCTCCCGGATAGGGCATTCTTTCATTGGAACCTTTAAGTTATGTTATGCGTCTATGAGTCAGCGGAGGTGGACTGCCATGCGATTCGTGTTCCTTGCGTCACTGCTTGTTGCGCTCCTGATCTCCCCGCTGCCTGCCTTGGCAGACGGGTTCTTTATTCCCAAGCTTGCCCCGGGCGGGTACGCTCCGGACATAACCGAGCCGGACCAGAAGGCAGTGATCTTGCACTATCAGGGAAAGGAACGCCTGATCCTGCAGGTCAGCTTCCAGGGTACAGCCTCTGAGTTCGCCTGGTTGGTCCCGACTCCCTCTCGCCCCAAGCTTTCTCCATCCGACGCGCGCTTGTTCGAGCTTCTCCACGAAGCCACCGGCTCGCGACTGCGCTATTGGTTCGATGCGGATAGGGCTCGGATGCATGGAGCGTCCGGCAAGTTTGTGGGGGAAGGACATGCCATCAAGCCGACTGTCGAAGTGCTCGAGAGGAGAGAGGTTGGGGGATATGATGTGGCGGTGCTGCGCGCAACAGTCGCCAAGGACCTTGTGGACTGGCTGGTCAAGAATGGCTACCTCGTGACCGAGAGCATTGCGCCCGTCGTCGGGGACTACATCAAGAAGGGTTGGGTTTTCACCGCCGCCCGGATCAATACCGCAAAGCGGGTCGCGATCCTCGGCCAGCCAATCGCGGGAACCTTACAGCCGCTTCAGTTCGAGTTTGCCTCCAAAGAGCCAGTCTACCCGCTGAAGATATCGTCACTCAACCCCGGCAGCACGAACGTGCTGCTCTACGTGATAGCGGACCACTTCGTTGTCGGGCCGCCGCTGCGCACTATCTGCGCCGTAGATAACCGCACGACGGACTGGACTTACCAAGTCAGGAATCTCAGAGGCTGGAGCGAGGACGCCCTGGCATTGGAAGATCCGGAGTCCGCGGGCCCATCGGGACGATACTGCGTAACCAAGCTTTCCGCAGACCTTCTGTCAGGGCAGATGACCGATGACCTGACTCTCAGCCCAGCCGTCTCCCAAGCTGCAGTCCCGCCTCCTTATGTGTCACCACCGTTCCTGGACAACCTCGGCGCGCTGGTGGCGGCAGGGATATTCATCGGGTGCGTGGAGGTATTTATGGTCCGCCCAGGCGGGGTGGCAATTCCTATACTCCTGGCCGTGTCGTTCATGGTGTCAGGCCGTGCACGGCGCAGGCTGCGCATCGCAGGCATTGCATTATTGGTGTGGGTATTCCTGGCGGGCACGCTCTTCAGGCTGGAATACGACGCCTACAGGCCCTTGGGGCTTGTCACTATCATTGCCGTGCTTCTGCTCGTTGCCCTGTTGGTGCGCCGGACGGTACTGCGCCTCAGGAAAGCTACGGAGTAACCAACTCTTCGATCACAACACCAGCACAGCCGCACCGTGTATCGCCTTACTCCCTACCTCGTCTCCAACCCCGCCAGATCCACGGCCAGCTTCTTTATACCCACGCCTTCGAAGGCTACTGTTACTCGCTCGTCGGAGCCTTCTCCCTGGCAGTTTAGGACTATGCCGTTGCCGAAGACTGCGTGGCGGACTTTCTGGGCGGGTTTGTAGGTGGCGCGGGGTTGGGTTCTTGTGGGTTTGAAGTCAATCAGGCGGGCGCTCTCTACCGACGCGCTGCCGACCGATGCTCCGCTGCCCGATGAGGCTCTGGCCGGGGCGCGCTTCTCGAAGAGTTCGGCGGGGATCTCATCGATGAACCTTGAGACCTCCGCGCGCTGGATCTGGCCCATGCTCATCCGCTGGTGAGCGTAGGACAGGATCAGCTCTTCCCTTGCGCGGGTCATCCCCACATAACACAGCCGCCGCTCCTCTTCCATCTCCAGATGGTCTTCCTTGGAGCGCCAGTGCGGGAAGACTCCCTCCTCCATCCCCGGCATAAAAACAACCGGGAACTCCAGACCCTTTGCCGCGTGCAGCGTCATCAGAGTCACCGCCTCGCCGGACTCGTCGTAGGTGTCGATGTCCGAGATCAGCGCGACCTGCTCCAGATAGGAGCTGAGGGTGGGGTTCTCATTCATGGCCGAGAACTGCTTGGTGACCGTCAGGAGTTCCTGCAGGTTCTCCAGACGGGAGCGGCTCTCCATCGTGTGCTCTTCATTGAGTTCCGCCAGCATCCCGGAGACCGTGAGGATCTCGTTGGTCAGTTCATGCACATCGGAGTGGACCGCCATATCGCGCAGGTGGTCAATAGTCTCGCGAAACTTGACCATCGAGGCCCGCGCCTTCTTGGCTATCTCCTCCACCTGGCCGACGTCCTTGAGGGCTTCAAACAGCGTGATGTGCTGCTCGCGAGACATCATCTCCAGCTTGCCCAGCGAGGTCTGGCCGATGCCCCGGTGCGGGACGTTGATCACCCGCTTCAGCGCCACGATGTCGTAAGGGTTCGCGGCAAGCCGCATATATGCGAGCACATCCTTGATCTCTCTGCGCTCATAGAACCGCAGGGAGCCTATGAGTTTGTAGGGGATGCGGTGGTTGATCATCGCCTCTTCAAACACTCGCGACTGGCTGTTCGTCCGGTACAAAACAGCGAAATCCGACCAGTGCCTGTTATCGGTGGAAACTTTGTTCCGGATGCGTATGGCGATGTTGTTGGCTTCTTCGCGGTCGTTGGCGTTGGCCATTATCTGCAGGTCCGCGCCGTCTTCGTTGTCGGTCCAGAGCTTCTTGTCGGCGCGCCCGCGGTTGCGCTTGACCACGTGGTGCGCGGCCTCGATAATCTTTCTGGTGGAGCGGTAGTTTCGCTCCAGCTTGAAGACCCTGGCATCGGGGAAGTCTTCCTCGAACTGCAGGATGATCCCGACCTCCGCCCCGCGCCATCTGTAGATGGACTGGTCATCGTCGCCCACGCAGAAGATGTTGCGATACTTGTCGGAGAGAATGCGCACAAGCTCGTATTGGCTGTGGTTGATGTCCTGGTACTCGTCCACATGCACATAGTGGAAGCGCTCCTGGTAGTGCTCTCGCACCATCTGGCTGTTTCGGAGCAGGAGCACCGCGTAGAGGATGAGGTCATCGAAGTCCAGCGCGTGGTTCTCAGCGAGCAGCCTCTGGTAGACCTTGTACACCTTCTCGACCACACTCTCAAGCTGCCCCACAAACTTCTGCCCATACTGCGCCGGAAGAATCAGCTTCTCCTTTGCCCGGGAGATCATGTTGTGGCATTCACGCGGCGGGTAGCGTTTGTGTTCGAGTTTGAGTTGGTCGAGAGCTTCGCGCATCAGGGCCATCTGGTCGGAGTCGTCGTATATGGTGAAGTCGCGGGCTATTCCGGCTTCCTCCGCGTATTCCCGGAGCATTCTGGCGCAGATACCGTGGAACGTGCCTGTCCATAGTCTGGACGCGTTATCCCCGATGAGGCCGGCAATCCGCGACTTCATCTCGTTTGCGGCCTTGTTGGTGAATGTTACGGCGAGGATGTGGTGAGGTCGAACCTCACATTCCCTGATGAGGTGGGCTATCCTGTAGGTGAGGACCCTGGTCTTGCCGCTGCCCGCGCCGGCAAAGACGAGCACCGGCCCTTCGGTCTGCAGCACTGCTGCTTGCTGTTCTTCATTGAGGTCCTGGATTATTCTGCTTTTCATTGCTTGAGGTCATCTCCGGCATAGAAGGCCCCGGCTTCTTGCCGGAGGATATAACGGCATCGATAAACGCGTAGACATGCGTGAACACCGCCACGCACGCAAAGACCACTGCGCCAGGCGACATCTGGCTGAAGAACAGGGATAGTCGATCTCTCACATCGACGAGCCCCCCCACGGGTGGAGTAGAGTAGTAGAACAGCAGCCAGGAGAGCATAGTGACGCCAAACAGGATTGCGCCGCGTCTGAAGTCTCCCAGGTAGATCTGCCCAAAACCCGGCCCGATGGACGCGATTGCCGCCAGCACGGGGTTGCGGCCGCCGACAGAGAACTTCTGCGGGTTGGCTACCATCTGCATCAGCATCTCGCGCTCATACTTCTCTTCAGCTATGCGCAGCACAACTCTGGCATACTTGTCTTCGGCGCTGGGCCTGGGCTTCTCCGGCGAGAACAGCGCTTTGTAGTGGGCCGCGGCTTTCTCCAGGTCGCCCGCCGCAAACACAAGGTCTGCCGCAAGCTCGCGGGCGTCCGGATCGCCTGGACGGAGTTCCAGGGCCTGCACCACCGACTCCCCCGCCTTGGCCATATCCCCGCGCTTCAAAAATACCCTGGCGCTTGTGATATGGCGGTCGAACAGCATCTTGTTCTTGAGATCGTTCGCGTCAGGCATGGCGGCCTCCAGGTTGTCGAGTCTAGAGCGCTATAGCACGAAGAAAGCACGATAATCACGAAAGCACGATAATCAAGAAAACACGAAAGTCCGGAAAACACGAACAAGGGCCCGGTGTATCGGGATTTGAGGTTGGAGCACATGTCCCGCGCGCGGCAAGACTGACCCATCAACCCAACCGGAAATCCCGATACAAACACCATCTAGTTTCGGGATTTCCGCTGCGGCTCAAATCCCGAAACACCCTCGCCCTACTCCGCCTTGCCTATCACGGCGGCGGTCTGCTTCCATAGGGATTCTATATCGTAGTAGGTGCGCTCTTCTTCGCTGAAGATGTGAGCGATCACGTCGCCGAAGTCCACCAGAATCCACTTCGCGGGGGCGTAGCCTTCCATGTGGTGCTTCACAAGCCCCACTTTCTTGCCATCCACAACCAGCGTGTCCGCGAGCGCTTTCATGTGTATGTTGGAGGTGCCGGTGCAGACCACAAAGTAGTCCGCAATCAGCGTGCGCCCCCCCAGATCGATCACTTCCACATCCACGGCCTTCTTCTCATCGAGAAGCTGTTTCACAAGCTCCAACTTGGTCTGCGCGTCCAGTTCTACTTCCGGCTGCGCTGCTATCGGAGTCTTCTCCGGGCTATCTGACATAATCTTTTCCCACTATCACCGTTACCTCGGGCTGCCCCTGGGTAGGTGTTTCCTCTCTGATGTCCTGGCTGTTGAACAGCCTGGCTATGCGTTCCACGGCTCCGTCATTGTCTTTGATTCGCTTTATGATGATGGCCTTCGGATACTCGAAGTTCGGAGCGTTGCCTGTATCGCTTACCTGGAACCCCGCCGATTTGAGTCTGTCGCTCGCGCTCTTGGCTATACCCGGCAGGCCTGAGCCGTTGAGCACTTGCACGGCTATGTCCTTTTCCTCCGGATTGCCGATGAAGTCCATGTTCAGGGCGACTACCTTTGGTATTTCTTCCTTGTTTGCAGCGTAGCAGCTTGCGTGCCCGATCATCTTCGGCTCGCCGGGCAACACGTCCATGTGCATCTTCTCGGGGTCGGCATCCTTGAAGTAGTCTACTATGCCTGCCCAATCGATTGCGTTGAGGTCACTGTCGATATACTTGTTGTCGTAGGCCTTCTTGAGTAGTGCGGCGCGCGCCCGCTTGTTGGGCAGGTTCAGCACGCGGTTGGCAAGCGACTTGAAGAACTGCTGCTGGCGGACCACTCTTCCAGTCGGGACCTTGTTGCCCTGTTTGTCGTAGGTGTAGCCTGTATCACCGTAGGCATCGTGCCTGAACCGCACATAGCCCATGGCGTCCGTGCCGTTTAGGAGCTGCTTCTCGCCGGGTTTCCCTTTGATATGGATGTGCAGGTTGCCCCAGTTGTCGTCGTAGTTCATGTCCTTATCGACCACGATATACACACCGCCAAGCAGGTCGACCACCTTGACCAGGCCTTCGACATCAGTCTTGACGTAATAGTCTATAGGCGTGCCAAGCAGGTTGCTGACTACTTGTCGGGTGAGATCCGGGCCGCCGTGAGCGTGGGCCGAGTTGATCTTGCCGTCGCGATATCCCGGTATCTCAACGTAGGTGTCCCTGGGGATCGAGATTCCACGAATCTCCCGGGTCTCGGTATTGAGGGAAAAGACCACCAGAGTATCGGAAAGGCCGCCCTTGGTTACGTCTTTGTGGCCGGAGTTGTCCACCCCGATCATCAGGATGTGGACAATCTTCTTTCCGTCGAATATCGGCCTGAAGATATCCGTGATGCTCATACCCCCCCCGACATTGTACATTCCGAAGAAATGCGCTCCCGCTATCCCGACCGCAATCGCCGCAGCCACAACTATGACTATGGTAACCCAAGACTTCCGACGCTTCATCTACTATCCCCTGTACAGCCCTTCAACAGCTATGTAATTCTCTACCGACTGCGGGACCAGGTATCTGACGGACCTGCCCGCCCTGACTCTCTCTCGGATCTCCGTGGACGAAATATCTACCCCAGGCATCTTCAGCTCCGATGCCCGGCTCCGCACTTCCTCCGGCATTCGGCTCAGCGCCGACTCTACTTCCACCCCCGGCCGATTGGCTACAACCAACCTTGCCAGGCTCACTATCTCTCTCGGACTCCGCCAGCTCATGAAGCTCTCGGCCTCGTCCGACCCGACCAGCAGAAACAACTCCGCTCCTGGGTCCCCAGACAGTATACCGCGAATCGTGTCCACAGTATAGGACGGCCCCTCGCGCTCCATCTCGATAGACGAAGCCTCGAAGAAAGGGTTCCCCTCTATGGCAAGCTCGGTCATCCGGAACCGATGCGCCGCTCCCGTGACCGATGCCCCGCTCTTGTGCGGGGGAACGCAGGCAGTCACGAACAAGACCTTGTCCAACCCGAACGCTTCCCGCGCCTGCTCAGCCAATACCAGGTGCCCGAAATGGATCGGGTCAAAAGTGCCGCCCATCAGTCCTATTCGTGCCGTTTTCATGTTTGATATGCGTTCGATCCCTAATATCCGTCACCCTGAACTTGTTTCAGGGTCTGTTCACAGTCAACGCCAGATGCTGAAACAAGTTCAGCATGACGGCGCAAGTCGTCTGTATCCGTCACCCTGAACTCGTTTCAGGGTCTGTTCACGATCAAGGCGAGATGCTGAAACAAGTTCAGCATGACGTGACTTAGCTCCTGAGTTGCCCGTTGCCCAGGACAATGTATTTGTAAGTGGTCATCTCTTCGATGCCCATCGGGCCGCGCGCGTGCAGTTTCTGCGTGCTGATGCCCATTTCCGCGCCTTTGCCGAACTCGTAGCCGTCGGACATTCGCGTGGTTACATTCACGAAAACGCATGCGGAGTCCACTTCGCTGGTGAACTGCCGGGCGGCGGTATAGTCCTCGGTCACTATGGTGTCAGTGTGCCTGCTGCCGTACTTATTGATGTGAGCGACAGCCTCATCGATACCCGACACCACCTTGACCGCAAGTATCAGGTCCAGATACTCGGTATACCAGTCTTCTTCACTGGCAGGAACGACCCCCGCTGCCAGCTTCGCAGTGTTTTCACACCCGCGTATCTCAACGCCTGCTTCCTGCAGCCGTTTGATAGCCGCAGGCAGGAACTTCTCCGCGACGGCTTGGCTCACAAGCAGCGTCTCCGCCGCATTGCACACGCTCGGGTTCTGCACCTTGGCGTTGAATGCAATGTTGCTCGCCATTTCAAGGTCGGCGGCGGCGTCTACGTAGACGTGGCAGTTGCCGTCCAGGTGCCAGATTACCGGAATATGAGAGTTCTCGACCACTGTGCTGACCAGCCCCTTGCCGCCGCGCGGGATGAGGCAGTCGACGTAGTCTTTCATCTTCATCAGTTCGTTGGCGGCGGCGCGGTCGGTGGTCTCGATTATCGAAACGCTGCCCTCGGGAATGCCCGCCGGGGTGATGGCCTGGTTGATGAGCCGGGCTATCTCCAGGTTGGAGTTGATGGCCTCGGACCCGCCCCGAAGGATAACCGCATTGCCGGACTTGATGCACAGCGCGGCGGCGTCGGCGGTGACGTTTGGCCTGGACTCGTATATGATCCCGAACACGCCGATCGGCACCCGGACCTTGCGCACTTCCATGCCATTTGGCCGCAGGAAACCTTCGATGGTTTCGCCCACCGGGTCTCGCAGCGCCGCAATCTGGCGAACTCCCTCAGCCATCTGGGCGACCTTCTTGGGGGTCAGTTCCAGCCTCTTGAGCATAGCCCCGCTGATTCCCGCCGCCTGGGCTTTCTCCAGATCGATCTTGTTGGCGGCGAAGATGCTGTCGGCATTAGCCTCAAAAGCATCCGCCATAGCCAAAAGCGCCGCATCCTTGACTGCAGACCCAACAGTCCCCAGCCGCGCCGCAGCCGCCTTAGCCTTTTTGCACATTTGTTCTACGTTAGTCATACCATTTTCCCTGACGGTTTGTAGCGGATTTCTCCGTAAGTATAACCACGACCTGAGCCGCGAGCACGATAGCCCATGCCGGGATGAGTATCACCAAGGAAGCCCCAAACGGGCGCCAGTGGTCAATCAGGATATGCTGTAAGCCAAGACCCCAGAATGCGCAGGCCACCACTGCGACAATCTTCTCCCATGTTCTGTACAGGCACAGCACTAGCCAACTGCCCGCAGACATAGCCAAAAACATTCCGAAATGCCCGTATTGCGATTCATAGTCCCAAAAGCCCAGAAAGGGAATGATCGCAAACACCCACGCCGCAATCCTTGTCTTGAGTCTCATCTCAGCTTTCCTTGCCCCACTCGCGGGGATTCTCTGTTAGCAGCACAAATAGCTGCCAGCCTGTGATAGCAGCGGCCAAGCTCCCAACAAGCGCCAAGATCTTCCACATTGGTTCCGGAGACGGCACGACCCAGGCGTTGTGCATTATGCCAAGGAACTGCAATACCACCACGGCAATCGCGGGATTCCTGGCCCACCGCCACCTCATTAGCACAAATGCCCACATCGCAGCCGCAGCAATGCTCGTGATTGCCAGAAACAGGCGGTCAGGATAGGCTATTGTCGGCGTGTTCCACACTTGGAAGCTGCCTTGAATACCCAGCAACACAAAGACCCAAGCCGTCACCCGCGTCCTGCGTTTCATCAGCGCCCTCAGCCCCTTCAGCGTCTCAGCGGTTCAAACGGCCCCTCAGACTCCCAGCACCAGATTATCCCTGTGTATCACTTCGTCGAAATCTTTGTGGCCTAGGATAGCTTCTATCTCTTCGCTGCGCTTTCCTCGTATGAGGTTGATCTCCTCACAGGAGTAGTTGGCTAGGCCTCGGGCTATCTTGGTTCCGGCCTCGTCAACCACGCTCACCAGGTCCCCGACCTCGAACGCCCCGGTGCAGCCTGTCACCCCGACCGAAAGCAGGCTCTTATTTTGCTTCACAAGCGCGGTCTTTGCGCCGTCGTTCACAATTACCTTGCCCTTCACCCTGCTGCCGAAGGCTATCCACCGCTTGCGCTGGTTCAGGGTCTTGGGCCTGCTCAGGAAGCAGGTGCCGACCTTTTGGCCGTCCGCAATCTCCAGCACCACATTAGCCCGCGCGGCATTGGCTATCACCATCTGCACGCCTGAGTTTGCGGCTATCTTTGCGGCGTCCAGCTTGCTGCGCATTCCGCCGCTGCCGGTCTCGCCCTGGCCACCCGCCAACCCCTCGATACTCGGCCCGATCTCTCGGACCTCCGGTATCAGCTTGCACTCCCCGCCCAGCCTCGGATCGGAATCGTACAGGCCGTCCACATCGGACAGGTTAATGAGCAGGTCGGCGTCCACGCTGGCAGCAACAAGCGCCGATAGCGTATCGTTCTCCCCGAACCGGATCTCCTCGGTCGCGACGGTGTCGTTCTCATTAACAATAGGCACGCACCCAAACCGCAGCAAAGTAAGCAGCGTATTCCGGGCATTCAAATACCGAGTCCGGTGCCGGAAGTCATCACGAGTGAGAAGCACCTGGGCACAGACAACTCCCTCGCCCACCGCAGTGGGAGAGGCGCCGCCCGCAAGCAGCCCCTTAGCGAAGCGGGGCTGCGAAAGGGGCTGGGGTGAGGGGTCTTCGTCCTTCCCCGCCGCTTCAAACAACTCCTCATACATCCGCATCAAGGCGCTCTGGCCAACTGCTGCGGCAGCCTGCTGCTCCGGGATGGTCTTGGGGCGCTCCGCCATTCCCAGCTTCTGCATCCCGGCCCGAATAGCGCCGGAGGAGACGATCACAAGCTCATTGCCCCTGGCCTTCAGCGTCGATATCTCGCCGACCAGCTTGGAAAGCTTGCTCGTGTCCAGCTTGCCATCAGCCGACACCAGGCTGCTGGTGCCAACTTTCACCACTATTCGCTGCGATTTGCTATCGCCAGGCTTCATCAGCGAAATCGAACTCCATATCTTTAATACGCACGGTGTCGCCATTAGTTACGCCCGCGTCGAGTAATGCTTTCATCAAACCTATGCGCTCGAGCTGTTTGTGCATCCTGCGGACCCCGTACTCGTTGGAGGTATCTGTCCGCGCGAGTATCATTTCCACCTGTTTGCCGGTGACTATGAACTCTCCGGCATCGCCCCGGGTGATCTCGAATCTGTCCTGAGGTTCGACCGTGAACCGCACCACCTCTTCGGCCATCCTCACAGGTTCTCTCGGCAGCGCTCTGAGCACCTCCGCTATCCGGTAGAGCAGCTTCTGCACGCCCTCGCCGGTCACAGCCGAGATCCTGAAAACTTCCACACCAAGCGGCTTTATCGCCTCTTCCACACTGTCCGCAATCTCCGCCGCTCCGCTGACATCACTCTTGTTGAGAGCCACCAGTTGGGGCAGCGTTCCCAGCCTTTCGCTGTGCGCGGCAAGCTCCGAGTTGATGGCTTCCAGGTCCTTCTCAGGCTCGCGCCCGCTGAACCCGCTGACATCAACCAAATGGACCAGCAGCCTCGTGCGCTCGATGTGCCTCAGGAACTGCAAGCCCAACCCGGCCCCCTGGCTCGCCCCTTCGATCAGCCCCGGCATATCCGCGACCACGTAGGAGTCCTCGCCCGCCTTAACAACGCCCAGGTTGGGGACCAGAGTGGTGAATGGGTAATCGGCAATCTTTGGCCTGGCGGCTGAGATGCGGGCGATGAGGGTGGACTTGCCCACGTTCGGGAACCCGATAAGCCCCACATCCGCAACCAGTTTCAGCTCAAGCATCAGCTTCATCGGCTCGGTGGGTTCACCGCGATCCGCGAACTTGGGGGTGTGCAGCCGAGAGGTGGCAAAACTCTCATTGCCTCTGCCTCCGGCTCCGCCCTTGGCGATCACAGTCTCCACGCCGTCATCCACCAGGTCGGTGAGCACTCGCCCCGATTCCGCCTCATAGACCACGGTTCCGACCGGGACCCGGATAATCATATCCACGCCGTTCTTGCCGTGCCGAGTGCTGGTCCCGCCGTCGCCGCCGCGCCCGGCCGCGTATTCGTGCTTGTACCGCAGGTCGACAAGCGTGTTCAACTGGCTGTCCGCCTGGAAGATCACGCTGCCGCCCGTGCCGCCGTCGCCGCCCGAAGGGCCGCCCCGCGGGATACCCTTCTCCCGCCGGAAAGCAACCGCCCCATTACCGCCGTCGCCGGATTTTACTGTTATTGAAACCTGATCAACAAATTGCATAAGTGTGAAGCATCTATTCCGAGTACATACAAGTACCAATATGATTGTACCCGTCATGAGGGCCTAATGTCAATGTTTTGAGGCTGAGGAAGACATTCCCCCTCCTCGCTAGGAGGGGGCTAGGGGGCGGTTCCTTCAGCCTCCCGAATCGCAAACATATTGAAAGGCTGAATCGGCTCAGGAGGACCTTCGCCCTCCCTTGTTGCTACTACGTCATTTTACTGCTTGCAGCAACTCAATGATATCCGCAATCCCGGCATCACCACGACCGGCTGGCGATCCACAACCCGACGCATACCACCGCCACCCCGATCCAGCGGGAAAGCGGCACGTGTTCGTGGAACACCAATGGAGTGAGCAGCAGCACAAGCACTATGGCTAGACCCATGAACGGGTAGGCGAAGCTCAGGTCGCATCTTGAGATAGCTACTGTCCAGGCGGCGGCAGCCGCAACCGCCGCGATGAGGCCCAGTATCACCCAGGGGCAGACCAGCGCCCTGAGCATCAGGGAGGTCGTCTCATTGGTGCCGGGGCGGGAGATGGACTGCACCCCGAACTTGACCAGCAACTGCCCGACCACCGTCAGGCCGATGCAGGCGAATATGTAAATGAGTCCCGAATCGCCGGTCTTAGGCATTGTAGCTCCTGATACAGTCGATAACTCGATCCTGGTCCTCTTCGGCCAGATCATTGTAGAACGGCAGGCGCAGCAAGCAGTCGCTGACGGTGTCCGTTACGGGGCAGTTGCAGGCGTCTCCCGCGACCCTGCGGCCCATTTCCGACGAGTGCAGGGGAACATAGTGGAACACTGCATGGATATCGTGGGATTTGAGGTGGGATATCAACCCCTGCCGGCTCCGGAGACTCGGCAGGATCATGTAGAACATATGGTATGGCTGTTCGCAGTGACCGGGAACCGTCGGCAGCCTCACCTCACTCTTCATAGCCCAGTCCGCAAGCAGTTCGTTATACCGCTCCCAGACTCGTTTCCTCTTAAGCTGGATTGCCTGCCTGCCCTCGAACTGCGCCCACAGAAACGCGGCCAGCAGGTCGGATGGCAGGTAGCTCGACCCGATGTCCACCCAGCCGTACTTGTCCACCTGCCCACGGAAGAACTTGCTCCTGTTGGTGCCCTTTTCCCGTATCACTTCCGCTCTTGCTGCCAACTCCAGATCGTTGATGAGCAGCGCTCCACCCTCGCCACACTGGAAGTTCTTGGTCTCGTGGAAGCTCTGCGTGGCCAGGCACCCGAACGTGCCCAGATTCTGTCCCTTGTATTTGCCGAACAGCCCGTGCGCATTGTCCTCGACCACCGGCACTGCGTGACGCCGGGCAATCTCCATTATCGCGTCCATCTCACAGCCGACGCCCGCGTAATGCACGGGAATAATGGCTTTGGTGCGCGGGGAGATCATCTCTTCCAGCCGCGATTCATCCATATTGAGAGTGTCGGGCCTTATGTCTATGAAAACCGGCTTGGCGCCTCTGAGCACAAACGCATTCACGGTGGTCACAAACGTGAACGACGGCACTATCACCTCGTCGCCCGGGCCGATGTCCAATAGCATCGCGGCCATTTCGAGGGCATGAGTGCAGGAAGTTGTCAGAAGTACTTTGGGCACCCCGATCTCAGCCTCGAGGAAAGCCGAACACCTGGCGGTGAAGTAGCCGTCACCGGAGATATGCCCACGCCTGATAGCCTCCGCCACATACTCGAACTCCGGTCCGGCAAGGCAGGGCTTATTGAAGTTGATCGTGCTTTCTGTCGTCGTGTTCTCGGTCATCGTTGTCACGTTCCCCAGATATACTGCCCGGCCTCCGGTCCCTTCATGAACATCAGGTCCAGGATAGAGACCTGTGGATCGTAGGGCGGATAGAGCTGCTCATACTCCGGGTAGTTGTAGGTCATGTACTCCAGCGTGATCCCGGCGATCTCGAACTTCTCAGTCTCGATATAGTCTCTGGCGGATGGCCCGCTTATGTATTGGGTTGCTCCGACTTTGGTCAGAATGTCTATCAGGGCATCGGTTCTTGCGCCCTGAACATCCATCTCGGAGGAGCGCATAAACCGGGTGTGCTCGATTCCCAACTCACGAGCCAGGGCAATGGTTGTATCGATCGTGAGATCGGCCAGTTTCTCGTATCTCTGATCGTAATAATGGCGAATCAGCGTGGAGTACTGCCCCCAGAAGGGGCTGCGCTTATAGGATGCGCGCAGCTTGTCAAAGTGGGCAACATTCCACGGTTTATCCCAACTGATTGGTATGCCGATGATAGGTATACCTTCGCTGACATTGCCTTTGCAGTTCACGGGAATGGTGAGCCACTGGGTCCCTGCGGGCGTCTTGATCCTGTTCCTGTTGCGCCACCCGTGCTTGTCATATTGCACCGTGTCGTAGAAGATAAACAGGTCGGCGGCGTGTATCTGGTCGAAGTATCCTCTCCAGGGGATGTAGGAGGGCTGGAGGATCACGCACTTCACGGCATCATTCCCCCGAACACCATTCCACCCGCAGACCCTCGAACTCCTGCTTCAGCAGGCCCATGTAGAAGACCGACAGACGCTCCCCGTCCAGAATGAACTCATCCCGAAGCACTCCCTCGACCGCGAAGCCCAGACCGGTGTATGCGTTGATGGCGCGATGGTTGCGAACGTGCACCGTGAGCCAAAGCTTGTTCAGGCCCAGGTCTCCGAAGCCTTTCGATGCCGCCAGGTATACGGCGGTAGCGCCGATATGCTTGCCTCTCGAGCACCCTTCTCCGATGTAGATGGACAATCGAGCAGTATTCAGGTAGGTATCGAGCTTATCCAGGACCACATTGCCGACGTGTTCACCCTTCACCAGGATCGCAAACGCCTGTATGCTGCAATCGGCTTCGGCAGACGCGATCCACGCCAGAGTCTTTTCCAGGGACGGCTCCGCGCGCAAGCCTATGTTCGCCCTGACCGCGGGATCGCACATCCATCGGTACATGGAGTCCGCATGTTCCGCGGATAACGGGGCCAGCGATACGTCATCTCGCAGTCTTAGCATCATGCTTGGGCGTCCTCTTGCGGGCGTTCATTGTCCTCGCAGGCTGACCTCGTGCTGATGGCGTAGGCCGGCCTGCCTATGCTGGTGCTGAAGAGGCGGGCAATGTATTCGCCTATGATCCCAAGGGCAAACAACTGCGCGCCCGCGAAGATGGCTATTGTCGAAGCCAGGAAAGCGAAACCTGCCACCTTGGTTCCGGTGGTGAAGTATTTGAACAGAACAAACGCAAGGATTCCCGCCCCAAATACAGTGAATGCGAACCCAACTATGCTGGCAATCTGGAGTGGCAGCGTGCTGAATCCGGTGACCATGTTCAGGCCAACCGTGCATAGTTTCCAGAATGTGTAGTTGGACGCTCCGATCTTGCGTGGATCGTGGCGCACCGGAATCCCGGCAAAGCGGGCGGTTGCCCACGTCAGCAGCACATCGATGCAGATGAACGAGCCCTGGTAAGTGGCAAAGGCCTCCCGCAGCTCTGTCCGAAACGCCCTGAAGGCGCTCACTTTCCGCGCTGTCTCCGCCCCCATTGCGCTCTGCAGAGCCAGTTTGGTGATCTGTGAGGCGCTGTCCCGCCAGAATCCGTGCTGCTCGTGCTCGGGGGTGCCGTAGACAACATCAAACCCCTGGTCCAGTTTGCCCAGCAGCTTGGGGATCTCCTCCGGAGGGTGCTGCAAGTCATCGTCCAACGTCACCGCTACCTCGTAACGCGCCTCCCTGATTCCGCAGAGGATGGCGTTGTGCTGCCCGTAGTTGCGCATCAAGTTGATAGTTTTCACGCGCGGATGGGTGCGAGCAAGCTTTCGCAGCACATCCCAACTGCGGTCCCTGCTGCCGTCGTTCACGAGTATTATCTCGAAATCGTTCCCGTTGGCGTCGAAAGTCGCCTCAACTCTCGACACCAGTTCCTCAAGCGTGCCTTCACTGTTGTAGACAGGCGCTATGATCGAAACTCCCCCGCACAGTGGAGTATCGCTTTGGCCTTGTCGCTGGGTCATATATGCTCCATCATCCCCGCTGGACCAGGAAATCCGGGTCCAATCCGGCTGAAACGGTCGTAGAGAAGAATGAACCTAAGGATATTGGGCGCCGGCCGTCGAACTCTATGTTGGTAACTAACGGGCAAAGGGCGCCTCTTGGAAATGGTATCATACCTACGAAGTAATTCCAACCGCCCCTGGCATACGTTCCTGTGGAGAATGGCCGACGACAATGAGTCTTCCTGAGATATACGCGAAACTGACTGCCGACGAAAATGGGATATGGCGTTCGCCGAGCGCTGCTCCCATATCATATCCTGAAGGTGGAAACGCGGAGTGCTTCGAGCTTGAGGACCAGTCGTTCTGGTTTCAACACCGCAACGATTGTATCGTCGAGGTAGTGAAACGCTTCCCCCCGGATGGCGAGATTCTGGATGTGGGGGGCGGCAACGGCTTCGTGGCCAGAAGGCTGATCGATGAAGGGTTCCACACCGCCGTGCTGGAGCCTGGACCGGATGGCGCACTGAATGCCAGGGTTCACAGAGGAATACCCGTCGTTATTTGTTCGACTCTTGAAAGCGCAGGCTTTGAACCGGGGTCGCTCTCGGCCATAGGCCTGTTCGATGTCCTGGAGCACATAGAGGAAGACGAGCGATTTATGGAGTATGTCTGCTCCCTGCTGAAGCCCGGTGGCCTTGTCTACGCATCGGTTCCAGCCCATTCCTGGCTTTGGTCCGCGAGCGATGTCAGCGCGGAACACTTTCGCCGCTACAACAGGGCAACAGTGGGCAAGCTGCTCGGAGACTCATTCGAAACCCTGTGCTTCACCTACATGTTCCAGGCGCTGACGCTGCCTGTGTGGCTGCTGCGGACTCTGCCGTACAGACTTCGACTGACAAAGCAGAGCGGCCTGGTCAGCCCCGAAGTAGAGCATGGCAGCGGGCAGGGAGCAGTTCAGAGGTTTGTTGATCGCTGCCTCAAGGCAGAGAAAGACAGAATTCATCGTGGACTGAGCGTGGGAACGGGCACAAGTTGTCTGGTCGTCGCCAGGAAGATCGAAAGCAGCAGGAGTATGAGTTGACACCCGTAATGTTGGTGGTAGTAAAGGTCCTCGTATTCATCGGAGTCGTATTGTTGAGCAAGCCTCTCAGCCTGAGGCTATCGAAGGACGGCAAGCCACACGCCGCAGTGGGGATTGTATGGTGGGCTATCGGGATTGCGGGGCTTGTTGCAGAGTTCCTGGCAACGGATATCAACGACGATGAGGTCTACTGGCTCACGAACGCCTGGGCCCAGACCCAGGGTCTGCACAACGGGACAGCGTTCCTCAGGGGAGTTTTGTTCGAACCGTTTCTGTGGTTAGGCCTTGGGTCGGGGGCGACTGTGGTCGCCGGCCGGGTATGCTTTGTGGTCTTGGCGGGTCTGTGCGCCTGGCTTGCCTCTTCGATTGCGCGGCGGATGGGACAATCCGCGCTCGTGGCCACACTCATTGGGCCGCTCCTTTTGCTATGGTTTGCGCAGATGCCGATGGTCTTCGTGAGGCCTGAGTATATCGCATTCGTGTTCTTTATGATCGGCCTGTGGGTGCTGATGGTACCGCCAACTTCGTGGAGCCGACAAACCTCGATCTTCCTGAGCTTCATTCTATTCGCACTGTGCTCAACCACGAGCCTGCGTCTGGTTCCATTTCCCATTGGCGCCCTGGTGTGCGTCGTGCTGTATCCCGGCGGGATAAGCCGGGGGGCGGCGGCCAAGTGGGCAATACTGGGGGGACTGGTCGGGATAGCGCCGACTGTTCTGTGGACAGTCTTCACCGACTCCATCCGGAACCTCTATTACTGGAATTTTATCTTCCCCAAACAGGCTGAATGGCTAAGCCCCATGTCTCACTGGCACGTGCCTCCTGTGCTGCTGGGTCTCGCGGTGGCGGGGAGTGTG
Organism: uncultured bacterium; assembly: GCA_964611645.1. Lineage (GTDB taxonomy): Bacteria > Armatimonadota > UBA5829 > UBA5829 > UBA5829 > CAZTAO01. The sequence goes on from CAZTAO010000006.1 coordinate 121,450, forward strand.
TACTTGCTCATAAATGACAAGGATCGGGCCTCCTCGCGGACGCTGATTATCTTGTGGCTGACGGTAACGGCTTTGGCCTGGTTCAATCCACAGAAGTATGGCTACACACTCGGACCCTGGCTCGCCCTCAGTGGGCTGGTTGGGGGGAGGTTTCTTAGCCTCCTGCCGGAAGGCGGACCGTCGCTTGGCAAGACTCGGTGGACCATAATAGCATTCAGCGTGATGGGGCTGCCGCTGTTGGCCTGGTATATCGGGGGCTTCAGCGGCGTCAACAACTTCCGCTCTCTCTGTCAGGAGCGCAATTCACAGCTTCGGCTCATAGACTGGATCGAACAGACCAGTAGTGACAACCCGGTCATCTGTGTCTGCCCCTATCAACCGATACGGGCAAAGAACACGTGGGGGCTGTGGAATGCCTGGTGGTATGCGGACGTGCGGGAACACAATCTCCTGACCAAGCTGGATCCCGGTATCGAGGGCAAGCTCTGGTCCGGCGAGGCTGCCGTCATTCTGTGGGACCCCTGGCCGGAGAGGTCGGGAAGCGACAACGTCATGCAATTCTGGGATCGCTGGGGCCTGATCGGATCGCGCCCGCCCGACCAGATGGCCAGCAGACTTGCCGACCACTATGTGCCGGTTCGTTGGAAAGGCCCGCTCCCGGAAAGGTACGGCGGCGGCACATTCCTGGTTCGGAAAGACGTCAAGCCCGCCCCCGGAGTTGCCAGGCTGGATAGTCGCACTATACTGGACTGGCGCAAAAAGGCCCGCTAGCCGGGGGATAGTTCAGTCCGCAAACTGCTTCAGCGACTCTTTGAACTTGGCATATTGGTACTTGTACTTCTTGTAGTCTGTGCTCCTGGTGTATTTGATGCCGAAGACCAGGCGGGTGTTGGTGGCGGAGTCCTGGCGGTCTAGGTAGGAACGGTTGTATGATTTGTTCTTTGCTCGGATAGTCACGAGGGTGGCGGTCGATGTGCCCTTGACCTGCACCTTCTGGGACAACTGCTTCTCGATCTGGGGTTTGAGCTTTATGTCGGTGGGGTCGCCGTTCCATTGGGGCGAGAAGACGTAGAACTCCGCCTTCTTGTCCGGCGAGCGGAAGAACACGCTGTCGTAGCCCTTGTCCGAGGTCTTGCTCTTGAGCGATGGCCTCACCGACCATCCCGGCGGGTAAGATATACTGAACCACGCCCCCTCATACTTCGGCCAGGCCTTCGGCGCCGCCACAACCGACACTCCGGCCACTATAACTACGCTCAAAACAATACTCACCAGAACTCTTAACCGCATCACTGTGCCTCCCGTTGGTCAGAATATCGGTACTGCGGTAACCCCTGGGGCAAGGGGCAAGGAGTGGTCCCCGAGGTGGACAAGCCATCCCTCCCCGGCTTCAGACGGGTAGTCACGCATAAAGGAGAGCAAGCCGGAGGCCATCGGCGGTCTTGGGGTGGCAGTCTGCTTGATCTCAACGGGTATCAGGCGGCCCTCCTGCTCGATCACCACGTCCACTTCAACGCCGTTGCTCGTCCGCCAGAAGTACATCCGTGGCTCCTCGCCATTGTGCAGCGACGACTTCACCAACTCTGAGATCACCGCCGTCTCAACAATCGCGCCGGACAAAGGTCCGGCCGCGGCGTGGCGCGGGTCCTGAAGCCCGACCAGATAACACAGCAACCCTACGTCCGTGAAGTACACCTTGGGAGTCTTGACCAGGCGTTTGCCGATGTTGCGGTAGTACGGTCGGAGCACTATCACCTGATATGTCGCCTCCAGCACCGACAGCCATTGCTTCACGGTCGTCGCAGACAATCCCAAGTCACGCGATAGTTCCGACAGGCTCAATAGCTGTCCGCTCCTGGCAGCAAGGGCGCGCACGAATGACTGAAACTGAGTCAGGTCTCCAACGTGCCTGAGTTGTCGGATATCACGCTCAAGATAGGTCTGCACATAGCTGGAATACCACAACCCCCGGTCCATATCCGGCTTCGCCGAAAGCTCCGGGTAACCGCCTCTGAGGAACAGGCTCCAAATGTCTCCAACTGCCTCGCCAGATACGGGTTTGTAGCCGTCTTGCCAGGGAAGTCGACCGTGCGGGTCCCCGAGCAATTCCTTGAACGAGAGTGGCAGAAGGCGCAGGATCGCGCTTCTCCCAGCCAGCGATTCCGTGATACTGCTCATCATCAGCAGGTTCTGAGAACCCGACAGCAGGAACTGTCCGCTCCGCGAGCGGTCTGCGTCTATCATCTCCTTGATATAGGGCAGCAGGTCGGGGGCGAGTTGGACTTCGTCGAGTATCACCGGCGGCGCGTTCAGCTTCAGAAAGCCGCGCGGGTCGGCAGACGCCGACGCCCGAACATCAGGCGGCTCGAGAGAGACATAGCGGTGGCTCTTCCCGAACAGCCGCTTCAGGAGCGTAGTCTTGCCGGACTGCCTTGGGCCCGTCAGCACAATTGCCGGGAATTGATCGGCAGCGCGCATCAAAACCGGCTCCAGTGTTCGCTCAATGTACTCGGCCAAAAGGGCCCTCCGTATGCAGATTCACTTTTATAATGCAAGATTACATACGAATTGTCAACTACGAGGGCGTAACCAGCCTTCCGCCCTACTTCTTCCCAGCCTTGGGCGTGGGAGTTGGGCGAGGAGGTGGTGGTGGGCCGGGAGGACCTCTGTGGTACCGGCGCTTGCCGTGGAAGCTGGGCTGAGAAGTGGGTTCTTCCTTGAAGACGCTGTCAGGAATGCCTCTGTTGATCTTGTAGCCGGAGAATGTGACGGTCACCTTCATGCTCTCTCCGCCGCCTCGGTACGATTCCTTGGCATCCAGAGATATCTCTGCGGGCATATAGTAATTGTTGTCAACAAGCTGATGCTTCCAGTTGCTCACCACGTTGGCCTGGCTCCCCGCTCCAAAACCACTGCTGATGGAGGTCGCGATAATCGCGCCGGTCCCCTTCTCCACCCACATCTTCACGCTTTCCTGCGCTTGGGGAGGCGGACGGTAGCCCGGCGGCATATTGCGCGGAGCGGGAGGAGCCGCCTCCTGCTTAGGCTCGACCTTGATCAGATAGCAGGCAACTGAGTTCTTGTTCTCTTCACCCAGATAGGTCACCTTCGACTGCCGCACCATGTCCTGGATGGTAGCCTGGAAGACCATCTGCTTCGGCATAAACCCCATCCCCTCTTTGGCAACCACTTTTGTCTTACCGGGCTGCTTGTAGTATAGGGTCATGCGCATACCCTTCACGGATATCTTTGGGGCTTTGATCGTCAGCGTGACGTCCGCCTGGTAGTCCTTTACACCCAGGGAATTGCGCGACAACAGCTTGATAACGTCGTCTGAAGTAACCGCCCCGACGGGCGCACAAGCGCATACTACTAGAACCGCAGCAGCGGCGAGAAATAGCTTCTTCACGCGTGAATATCCTTCCTGCGCAGTATCACCAGCGAAGCCCCCAGGCTCAGCAGTGTATATGCGCCCAAAACGCCCAGTCCCAGGCCCAGCTCTCTCCACGGTATCGGGTCATAGAATCCGCGCATGCCAATGAACATATAAGAGCTGAAGAAATACGGCTTCACTGCCTCGCAAAACTGCATCGCGCCTATTATGCCCATGACTATCAGAAGCATGATCGCGCCGCCCATTGCGCCAATCGCGTTGCCCAGCCAGATGGAGATGAAGTAAGCTATGGAGCCGATGGTGAGCGCGGGGGCCAGGGCAAGCGCGTATCCCAGCAGCAGTCGCCACATCCCCTCTCTTTCGGAGTACCACGCCATCATCGGGTCCTCAAAACTGCCTACAACCAGCAGGCCGCCCCTGCCGAAAGCCCCCCAACCCAGCAGATATGCAGTCCCGCCCAGAAACAACAGCAGAACGATCGTGTAGAGGATCGAAGCTACCAGCTTGGAGAAGAACACCTGCGAACGGGTCACAGGCCCGGCAAGCATGGCTCTCAGCGTGCCGTCGGAGTTCTCGCCTGCGTGTATCTCTCCGAATATCAGGCACACAAAGATCGGCAGCATGATGGTGATGATCATAATGGCGAACGGTGACCCGATCATCAGCCAGGCTATGAATCCCGCATTCAGCGGCGTACCAACCAGCCCCATTTCAGAGCCCATGGGCGCATTGTGCAGAATGCCTTCCACACCAGTGGCCCTGGCGCCCAGGACTGTGAAGAAACTTACGAGCAGGAAGCCAAAGAACCCGACGTAGCTCCTGGGCCGGTTGTACATCTTGTATAGCTCAAACCGCAGGAGTCGAAACATCGCCGCCCTCCATTATCCTCATATAGATGTCTTCCAGGGAGGTCTTTACAGGCGCCAGCGCGCTCACCGCCACCCCTGCCTGCACCAATCGGCGGTTGAGCTCCGCGGAATCTATACCGGTGAGGCCTATGGTCAGGACGCCGTCCGCAGAGTTCTTCACCGCCGCGTCACCCATCTTCGAAACCACCTCAGCCGCCTGCTGAGAGTTGCCGACGGTGACCCGGCAGAGGTCGGTTGCCGAGAGGAGTTCCGAGACCAAGCCGGTCTCCACCACCCTGCCCTTATTCACCACCGCCACCCGGTTGCAAACTTGCTCGACCTCGTTGAGCAAATGGCTGGAGAGGAAGATGGTCATCCCGTGTTCCGCTGCCAGACACCTGAGAAGGTCGCGGATCTCCCGCATGCCCTGTGGGTCGAGGCCGTTGGTGGGTTCATCCAGCAGCACAAGCTTGGGCTTGCCGACTATCGCCAGCGCAACCGCCAGCCGCTGCTTCATGCCGTGGGAGTAGTTCTTGACCTTGTCGTTGGCGCGGGTAGTCAGGCCGACTATGTCCAACGCCTCGTCGATCTCGGCGGTGGTGCGGTTTCTGCCCATGTTGGCGAGGATGCGGAGGTTATCCCGCCCACTGAGGTATTTGTAAACAGCAGGGTCTTCAATAAGCCCGCCGACATCGCGCATTGCCGCCACGTGCTGGGTCCAGCAGTCGTGGCCGAATACTTCGCAGCGGCCCGCATTCGGCCGGATAAGCCCCACCAGCATCCGCATGGTAGTGCTCTTCCCGGCCCCATTAGGCCCAAGAAACCCAAACACATCCCCCTGACCCACGGTAAGGTCAAGGTGGTCCACAGCCTGAGTAGACCCAAACCGTTTGGCCAGGGACTTGCAGAGGATTACGGGGGTAGATTCAGACAACGCCATTCCTCACGTCTTCGATCATCAGAACTCTGTCATACATACACTGCCTCCCGCTCAATTCTGGCCTGTAGCCTCTTGTTCTGAATGCCATCTAGCTGCAAGAGGTCCACGTGCCGTCCCACAATCTCTTCTCTGCTGATATCCGCGCCCTCCACATATAGTCTAACTCATTCAGGCTTGGGAGAGAAACTCGGCGGCTCCAGCGACTCCACTTCCAGTTCCCTCGTAGCCTTCGCCGCCAGCAGCCCGAAGACCAACGCCAGGGCCCACGGGACCATTGGGGCTATTATGCCGAAGAATGGGCCGTCTCCGGACCATGTCCACTGGCCGGAAGCATAACCTCCTATGCTGGACAAGGGAGACAGAGCAAGAAACGGCTCAGCCATACCGGAATCTCTGCTCATTGAGATTACTGCGGCAATAAGAAGCGGCACAATCCACAGCAGGAATATCACCAGCGCAAAATACGACGTGCTGCCTTTGCGGATTCGCACATCAAAGTACTGCTTGGCGGCGCCGAAGTAGAGCATTGTCCCGGCTGCGACAATTATGGCCGTGGCACCCGGAGCCAGCGATCCGGTTCCCCATCTCCAGTCATAGGCCGTACCCACCAGGGCAGTGCCGTAGGCTCCCAGAGCAAGAGTCAGGATAGTTACGCCCAGCAGAGGCGCCCAGTTCGGAGCGCGGTCCGTCCACAGTGGCGCGCTGAGACAGCCGAGCTTACGCGCGTGCCTGATGCCGTGCAGAAGGTCGCCGCGGTTGGGGGTAAGCCCGATCAGGATGAGGATGCTCACGACCAGGAGCGTATAGGCGGCAGTCTCCCCGTTGAACATCCACTCAGACTGGCCGCGGTACGCCGGTATCAAATCGCTCAGCAGCAGCACCCCCACACACGCAAACAGCGCCATGGCAAGCGGGCGCGAGAAGGCGTAGGTGCGTTCGTGGTGGAGCTTGCGGATAGCGGCAATGAACAAAAACGCCCCAAACAAGATCTGGTACACCATCCCCAGCAGCACCGGAGGCACAATCGTCGTGACCCACGGGGCGCCCAGGCCTATATCGTGCTTCTCAAACATTGAGATCAGTGATGGGATGACGCTGAAGTGGCTCAAGAATGGTACCATCGTCATAGCATGGAATCCCAGGACAACTATCACCGCCCCAGCCGAAGCCCCTCTGGAGGATGGAGAAGCCAGCCCAAACAGCATGGCGAGGGTGTAGAAGAAGAACGCCGACGACAGCATCACCAGAATGTAGACCGGGAGCCCGAACCCATACAAGGTGGTCTTCCACGTGTCCCAGAATGGCAGCATGAACGGAATGGTGCAGGCGAAGAGGATCAGTTCCCGGATCGGTGCGCCCAGCAGGAACCCAACTGCCAGCTTGAGAGGCTTCTGCGGGGTGATCCGGTGGAAATCCAGCAGGCCCTGCTCCTTTGCGTAGGAAAGGCTGCCCACAATCTGGCTGCTCCCGATCAGGAACAGAATCAGGCCCTGCAGCGCAGCGAACAGGTATATGCCCGCATTGTCCTCGCCGGGAGAAGAGTTGTAGGACTGCATCAGATCGATCCAGATGCACAGGACCACAACCACGATGATCGATGGCACCAGGTGCTGCTTGCGGAGGCGGGAGCGCAGGTGCTTGGTGATTATGGGGTTGTCGCGGAAGATTGAGTCGCTCATGGCTACATAACCTCCTTCGCGCCGATCTGGAAGAAGATGTCTTCAAGACTCTCCTGGGCGCGGCCGAACTGGATGACTTTTGCCCCGGCCGTAACGATCGACGCCAGCAGTTCGCTTGCCGCGGCATCATCTCCGGAGAATGCGAACCGGAAGGCATTCCCAGTCTGCTGGGTTCCACTCACCCGCACATCCTCCGCCAACACGTTAGCGCAAGCTTCCGGATGGCCAACCACCTCGACCCCGTAGTGCGCGCCGCCGAACATCTTGGCCACTATCTCGTCCACTCGCCCGCTCTCCACCATCCTGCCCCGCTCCATAATGCCCATGGAGGTGCAGAACTCGGACAGCTCCGGCAGGATGTGGGAGGAGATCACAATCACCTTCCCCGCCTCCCGCTGCTCTTTGAGGATGTTTTTCAGCAGCACCCGAGCGTGGGGGTCCATCCCGCTTGCGGGTTCGTCGAGTAGGATTATCTGGGGATCGGGCAGCAGGGTTTTGGCGAGCATCAGGCGCTGTTTCATGCCGCGCGATAGCCCTTTGGTCATGGCGTCGCACTTCTCGGTGAGTTCCACCATATCTATGTAGCGATGGATGGTCTTCCAGCGGTCGTCTATGGGTATGTTGTAGCTTGAAGCGAAGAGGTCGAGGAACTCGTAGACCGTGAGGTCTTCGTAGATGGGGGAGAAGTCGGGCATGAAGCCGACATTGGTCACAGCTTCCTCCCGGTTGGTGGAGACATCCTTGCCGTTCAGCAGGACTTCCCCGTAGGTTGGTTCCAGAAGACCCACCAGGGCGCGGAGGGTGGTGGTCTTGCCCGCCCCATTTGGCCCGATCAGCCCATAGATTTCCCCGGCGGGAATGCTGAGGTTGAGGTCCTGCACCGCGCAGACCTCATCGTAATCGACCCGCAATTCACGAACTTCGATCATCGAGTTGCCTCCCAAAGGAATATTGTGCCTAAGAACCCACTCTCCCAACGCACGACATATATACCACGCCCTCGGTAGCGCCGTCAACGCCGATAAGCGCATTCACCTCTTCATCAAACAGCGCCGCAATCTGGCACGAACCCAATCCCAGCGCGACTGCCGCAAGCGCGAGGTTCTCGGCCACGTGGCCGGCGTCCAGGTAGATGTATCTCTGGCCCCGCTCCTCGTATTTCCACTTGGTCCGCTGGAAAACGGCTGTCCAGATGAATGTTACCGCCGCCTGGGCGCACATCTCCTGGCCCAGCGCGGCTTCGGCGGTTTGTTCGCCCAAGTCACCCAGCTTGATAACTTCCAGGCAGTGATCCTCGACAGCATAATGGTAAAGCCCCTGCGCCAGGCCCTCTACATTGTTCACAACGATGTAAGTCTCGATAGGATACAGCGCGCCCGCGGACGGGGCGGTTCGGAACTTCATCCCGCGATACTCGTCCCGTATCCCGGCGCACGCCCACAGCAGGAAAGAGAGTTCAGCGAGGGTGATCGGTTCGGAGGTATAGTGCCTCCTGCTCCTGCGACTTGTGAGGATGTCGGAAAGAGGCATGCTCGAGGATGCAGCCTCGGGCAGGCTGACTCGCTCGGCCTGCGGGTAGGTTTTGTAGAGAGCGGGCCGGGCGCTCATATCCAACTGGTGGTTCGGAAGCTCGCCTCGTGTATATCGGGTTTCCTCCTGGAACCGCTCGCCTATCTCCTTCGCCATCCGTCGCCCTCCTCGCGGTCATCATCTTCGGCTCTGCGGCGGGAGCTCTTCGGTGGCCGTCCGCCTTTGATCCCGAATACCACCAGGAACAACACAACCCCCATCTGACCCAGCAGTGGGAATACATCGGCCCATATCCACACCCACCATTGATGGGCGGAAATGGGCGTCTTCGTTGGCGCCGAGACAACCGCGGAGGAAACCGACACGGCCAACGCAAGGGCCATACACACAACAGCGATCCAGACAGCAGTTCTAATATGCATTCGCTCACCTGTATACAAGCTTGCGCCCGAAGCTTCGGGCTTATGACGAATCTAACCCCAACATGGTTACATATTCAGCCACTTTCCGCAAGCGGCTAAATACCTCGTGTTGACTCAGGACCCGGCGCGTGGTACTCTGAATTGCAGACGTTTGTCTGGCCCGGTCAGAGGCAGCAGTGCAGAGCAACCGTGGCCGTGACGCGCGCGCCCTATTTTCGGAGGTATAAAGTGCACTATATTGTTCGCGCGATACTTGTTGGGCTGCTGGTTACCGCCGGTATGTCGGCGATGGCAGGCCCGCCAACCTTCAGCGACCTCATGAAGCCGGATATGTTCCCGGATGCCCAGTTCGGGATGGCGATCAAGTCGTCCTCGGCATCTGGAGACAAGATCACCGTCACCACCACCGGCGCCAAGGTGGTTGTGGACGGCCCCGCGGGGACAGTCTCATTCACCCAGCTTGTCGGCCACAAACGGGAAGTGGCGAAATTCAAGCTGCCGACCAAGCTCACCGGCGGCAAGATAACAGCCAAGGGCAGCGGGTTTGTGCTGATGCAGTTTGCCAAACCAGGGGTGAGCATAAGGGTAAACGGCGACTCGCTGGTCATGTTCCAGCCTCGGAACCCGATGACTGTCCAGGTGCTCAGATCCATCCCGGTGGCATTCAGCCCAAGCTTTCAGAACAACCACCTGGTCTGCGACGAGTGGGGTGGGTTTGCCCTCTACTGCTCGGAGACCACACCAGCGGATAGGTTCAACCCGTACACTAAAGTCGTCGCCCAATACGACCTCCCGGCCAACGGCGTGGTGTGCCTTGGTGTATGCCCGCCCAAGCCTTACGACTGGCAGAAGTCGTTCGACACCAGGGTGACCTGGCACTGGGACGACAAAAACGCCTACCCGCCTGAGGAGAACATAAAGGCGTGGAGCAAGAAGGGGAATATCGCCCTGCTGCAGTCTGAAGTGCTGCTGTGGAAAGACTGGAACCTCGACTTTGTGCCCCGATTGGGCGTTGGAGAATTCGAGAGAGTTCGCAGGCAGTTCCACGAGAACGGTATGCGCTTCATAGTCTACACCAGCCCCTACTTCTTCCTCAAGGACACCGACCAGGAGAAGAATGCCGTAAATGACAAGCCGGGAATATGCCCGGGCGCGGTAAATGACGGCCAGAACATAGACTCGTTCCTGCCAGCGATCCGCAGGGTCATGAACGATCTCAAGCCCGACGGGCTCTACTTCGACGGCATCTACTCCACCAATCCCGCCGCCCAGTATGCGCTGGCGAGATACACGAGGCAGATAGTCGGCGAGAAGGGCCTGCTGGAGTGGCACAGCACGATGGCACTGACTCAGGGCTGGGGCGATACGTGCTATATGCCCCATGCGGACGCCTACACCGACGTCCAGCTTCGCGGCGAAGGCCTCAACAGCAAGTATGCAAACTTCGACTACCTGCGGTTCTTTATCTCGGGCTACAACATCAGCAACGTGATGGGCGTGGTCTGCAACAACGCCGACCACTTCCCCTCGCCCGCGCTGCAGGAGAGCTTCCTGATGGCCAACACCAGGCTGCACGGGATGGTGGAATGGGGTGACCGAAATGTAGTCTACGTGCCGGACGGCTGGTATGAGAGGCTCAACCCCAAGCTCAAGACAATGGTGGATAAGGGAGTCAATGCCCGACAGGCAAAGCTGGTAGCCAGTTATGCCAAGACGTCCACCGCCATCCAGTCGCTGGAGAACCCGAAACTGCAATCGGCCAAGACCGTGGACTATCAGTTCGACAAGATGCCCGAAGGCGAACAGGTGATTTCAAAGGCAAACTCCAACCCATTCGTCATCGAAGACGGCAAGCTGGTGATCAGTTCGTTCGCTCATACCCACTCGTTCCTGAAGATCCCGGTGAAAGCCAAACTGCAGGGATTCGAGTTCAAGCTCCGCCAGGGCACCGACACAGGCATGCACTGGGGTCCGGGAGTCGGGATTATGTGGCAGGACGGCACATTCGTGCGGGTGGTAGCCAGACCCGACGACAGCATCGGCATCGGCCTCTATGGGTCGGACCCGGTGTTCCCGCTGGACTACTCCCCTGATAATTGGCTCTGGGTCCGGTTCGTGTGGAACGAATGGGGCGGGCTGGTCAAGACCAGCAGCGACGGCGTGAGGTACGACACCGTCTGGCAGTCGCAGGAAGCCAACAAAATGATGGGAGAGACCGCTTCTGTCTACGTTGGCAAGTTCACCAGCAAAGCCGATGCAATCGATCACTCCGAGCCCGGCCCTGCCGGCAAGTGCGAGTTCGACTACGTGAAGCTATACCTGGCGAAGTAGCGACGCGCCCATCGCACGTCACCCTGAACTTGATTCAGGGTCTCCTCTCGACAGGAGACGGATGCTCGTCGAGACGCGCCAGCGGCTGAAACAAGTTCAGCATGACGTGGTAACGTGTTACTCTGAACTCGATTCAGGGTCTATAGTATTGTTCAATGGATGCCGGACCTGGTCCGGCATTCTACTTTCGGAGGCAAGAATTGCAGGATATGATCAGAGTAATACTCGTGGGACTGCTCCTCGCGGCGGGCCTGTCGGTCTCGGCCGCGCCACCCACATTCCGCGACCTTATGAAGCCGGAGATGTTCCCGGATGCGCAGTTCGGGATGTCTGTGAAGTCGTCCACAGCATCAAGGGACAAGATCACCGTCACCACCACAGGCGCCAGGGTGATCGTGGACGGCCCGGCGGGAACCGTCTCATTCACCCAGTTGGTCGGCCACAAGCGGGAAGTGGCAAAGTTCAAGCTGCCGGTCAAGCTCTCGGGCGGCAAGGTAGTCTCCAAGGCAAGCGGCTACGTTCTGATGCGCTTCGCCAAGCCGGGTGTGGACATTCGGATCAACGGCGATTCGCTGGTTATGTTCAAGCCTGACAAGGCAATGAACGTAAAGGTGGTCAAGTCGATCCCCGTCGCATTCAGCCCCAGCTTCAGGAACAACCACCTGGTCTGCGACGAGTGGGGCGGGTTTGCGCTGTATTGCTCCGAGACCAAGCTCGCCGACCAGTTCGATCCATACGGAGAGGTTACTGCCCAGTACGATCTCCCCGCCGACGCCGTTCTGTGCCTGGGGGTTTGTCCGCCCAAGCCTTACGATTGGCAGAAGTCGTTCGACACCAGGGTTGTATGGCACTGGTCCGATACCAGCGCCTACCCGCCCGACGAAGCCATCAAGGCGTGGAAGGACTATGGCAATATCGCCCTGCTGCAGTCCGAGGTGCTTCTGTGGAAAGACTGGAACCTGGATTTCGTTCCGAGGCTCGGCGTGGGCGAGTTTGAGAGGGTCCGCAAGACCTTCCATGACAACGGGATGCGCTTCATAGTCTACACAAGCCCGTTCTACTTCCTCAAGGACACAGCTCAGGAGAAGAACGCAGTCAACGACAAGCCCGGTGTCTGCCCGGGGGCTGTTGCGGACGGAGAGAACATAGATACTTTCCGCGCGGCAATAACACGGGTTATGACCAACCTCAAGCCGGATGGGCTTTACTATGACGGCGTCTACTCCTCCGAGCCCGCTGCCCAATATGCCCTGGCAAGATACAGCCGGCAGATCGTGGGCGAGAAGGGCTTGTTGGAGTGGCACTCCACGATGGCTCTGAGCGACGGTTGGGGTGTAGTCAACTACATGCCCCACGCTGATGCCTACACGGACATCCAACTCCGCGGCGAAGGCCTCAACAGTATGTACGCGGACTTCAACTACCTGCGGTACTTCGTCTCAGGCTACAACATCAGCAATGTGGTCGGGGTAGTATGCAACAACAACGGGCACTACCCATCACCCGAACTGCAGGAAAGCCTCCTCATGGCCAACGCCAGGCTCCACGTGTTCGTGGAAGGCATTGTGCCGCCGAAGCTCTACATACCGGATGGCTGGTACTCCCGGCTCAACCCCAAACTCAAAACGATGGTGGACGCGGGGGTAGACTCCCGCCAGGCAAAGCTGCTGGCCGCCGAGCCCAAGATGCTTGGGAAGCTCAAGGAACTCCGAGACCCGAAATGGAAACCGTCCAAGAGCTTCAACCTCGACTTCACCAGGATGCCGGAGGGCGAGCAGGTCTTCTCCAAGTCCAACTCCCAACCGTTCTCCATCGAAAACGGCCAACTTGTGATCAGTTCATACTCGCACACGCACTCGTTCCTGAAGATTCCGCTCAAAGCCAAAATCGAGGGTTTCGAGTTCAAGGTTCGTCAGGACACCGACGACGGCCGCCACTTCGGGCCGGGAGTTGGTATAATGTGGCCGGATGGCACATTTCTGCGGGCGGTTCGCAGGTCGGACAACCAGATAGGGATTGGAATCGGTGGCTCTGACCCGGTATTCGAGGCGCCATGCCCCAATTCCGAGTGGTTCTGGATACGGGCTCAGTGGAATGACGCCGGCGGCGTGGTAAAGACAAGCAGGGACGGAGTCAACTACAAGCTGGTGTGGCAGTCCAAGATGGACAGCCGCCTGCAAGGTGAGGCTGCTTCCCTGTATGTGGGCAAGTTTGCCAGCACCGGCTCAACCGATGACTACATAGAGACTGGCCCGGCGGGCAAGTGTGAGTTCGATTATGTGAAGGTGTTTCTAGCAAAGTAGTTCGCCCACGCGACAACCGAAGTAATGGAAAACGGCCTCCCGGAAAACTCCGGGAGGCCGTTCTGATTTCTATTTGCTGACCACGCGATATTAGAAGTTGTAAGCGTAGTCGAAGCTGATCTGCTTCTGGGGCCAGGTCGCGGACGCGTCGGTCACGCCGGACGGGACGGGCATGCCGTCGATGTTGTACCACTTGACGTGGCCATCGCAGAATCCGATGTGCATACCGTGGTTATGCGCGCCGTCGGTGCCGTAGCGGCTTCGGTCGAAGTACTGGGCAGAGCCGCGGTACTCGCCAGGAGCGTCGCACTGTTCTATGATGTTCACGCAGGAAGCGGGCATCTTGATCTGAGCTTCTGTTGCGCCATCATAGGGGCCGACGCCCGGTCGGTTGTTGGACCAAACGTTCCAGTTGCGGCCATCGGCGACCGTTCTGTACTGCGCCCACTTGGTGTTCGGCGCGGGGTGCTGCTTGGTGCTGGGGCAGTCAAGAGCCTTGTCGCTCTTCATGTAAGGCTCCAGGCCAGACATTGTGCCGTACTTGGCCCATGTCGCGGTGCTTGTGAAGCCGCCACCGGGGCAGCAGTATGCCGGCGGGAACATCTGGTCATAGTCCTGGACGTACTGTATGACTGCCAGGGTAACCTGCTTGAAGTTGCTGAGGCAGGATGCCTGTCGGGCCTTTTCCCGGGCCTTCGCGAAGACTGGGAAGAGGATGGCTGCAAGTATAGCTATAATTGCTATCACAACAAGCAGCTCAATGAGGGTGAAACCTTTTCTGCGATTCATTCTTGCTCTCCTACTACGATTCCGGTTTCCACCGGTATATTTTCCAGTTTACTATGCACAATTGCTATAGTCAAGCGAAAAATACAAGAATTGCAGACGACTGCTATGACGCGCTCTCCGTGCAAGCAGGCAGCTTCGAGCCTGGCACAGCAAAACTCCCCCTCTCCGATACCGGAGGAGGGGGAGACAAAGTAACTAGATTGCCTGACCACGCGGTCCTACGGATTGTAAGCGTAGTCGAAGCTGATACTGTGCTGCGCCCAAGTGGCATTGTTATAGTATGGCGCAACAAGGGCCGGCACGCCGGCAGAGTTGTACCACTTCACGTGGCCATCCGCAAAACCGATGATCGAGCCTTCATTGTGATTCCTGGACCACTGGTCGGCACGGAAGACCTGTTGGACGCCATATATGTAACCCGGATACGCATCGTCCTGCTCGCAGATGTTCACTACGGACGCGGGCGCCTTCATCTGGGCCAGAGTAGCTGCATCACACGCCACGACGGCTCGCATGTTCCCCCACAAGTTCCAGGGCCTGCCGCCTGTTGTCCACGTGCCGCCGTAGCCCCACCTGCCGTTGGGCATCAGGTTCGACTTAGTGTTGGGGCATTTGAGCGCCTGGGCGCTCTTCACGTAGGGCTCTATCGCCATCACCGTTCCGTAGGGGGCCGGAGGCGCGCCGCCTCCAGGGCAGCAAGCTGCCAGTGGGAATGTCTCATCGTAATCCTGGACATACTGCATAACGGCCAAGCTGGCCTGCTTGAAGTTGCTCGTGCAGGTTGCTTGTCGGGCCTTCTCCCGCGCCTTGGCGAACACAGGGAAGAGGATTGCTGCCAGTATTGCGATAATTGCTATCACCACCAGCAGTTCTATGAGGGTGAAACCTTTTCTGCTCTTCATTCTTGCTCTCCTATTGGATTCCGGCTTCCACCGGTATATTCCTCAGTTTACAACGCACAATTGCCATAGTCAAGAGGCAAAGGCAAGAAAAGGCAAGAAAAACGAAGGAGTTGCAGACGGCTGCTATGAAGCGTTCACCCTGCAAGCAGGGCGCTCTGAACCTGGTACAGCAAAACTCCCCCTCTCCGATACCGGAGGAGGGGGAGAATATAGACAAATAGTACCCTTAGCCGAAGTGCAGGCCTAGGGGTTGAATGTGCAGTCGAAACTGATGTTGTTCTGAGGCCAGGTGAGGGAACTGGTGGGCATGCCGGTGAAGTTGTACCACTTGACGTGACCATCACCGAAGCCAAGCATGCCACCGTCGTTGTGCGCGCCGGGGTTACACTGGTACCATCGGAAACCAGCGTCGGACATCCCTCGAGGATCATTGGGAGCACCGTCGATCTGCTCGATGAACTGAACAATCGAGGCAGGCGCCTTCATGGAGGCCACGGTGCCTATGCCATTGGCAAGATTGCGGCTGAATCCCCACAGCATGTTCGGAGAGCTGTTTCTCACGCTCGGGAACATGATCTTCTTGGTGCTCGGGCAATACAGAGCCTGATAGCTCTTCATGTACGGCTCCAGAGGGCCGAGTGTTCCGTAGGTTGGCCAACTGGCAGGACGAGGGGTGGGACAGCAATAAGCTATCGGGAACATTTCATCGTAGTCCTGAACGTACTGCATGGATGCCAGACCGACCTGCTTGTAGTTGCTGGTGCAGGTTGCCTGTCGCGCTTTTTCGCGCGCCTTGGCAAATACGGGGAAGAGAATTGCTGCGAGTATAGCTATAATTGCTATTACCACCAGCAGTTCAATGAGGGTGAAACCTCGCTTGCTCTGCATTCTTGCTCTCCTTCAATGGTTCCGGCTTCGGCCGGTATGGCTATCAGTGTACTACTTGAGATTGCCAATGTCAAGCAAAATGTGGTATTGCAAACGTATGCGTTCATGCGTTTGCTGTACAGCCTTCATTCCATCAGGCCGGCGGCCGAAGAACCCGGAGGTATCCCATCTCCGCCAATCGGCAAAAATCGGAGGAAAACAGGGCAAAAGTCTCCGTTACCCATTGACAGCAGACCAATCATGGGGTAGCATTCTAACAAGCTGTAATCATTTGATTGGCGCAGGCAAGAGAGGAGGTGATATCCTTGAGACGCCTGTGAGTGCCAATGGTGACATCCGCGCAGGGCTGGCCTTGCTCGTGGACAGCCGAATGCAGGCGGCAGGGAACATGGATACTGAAGCCGGCTGATGGATGTGTTCCACGAAACAGATCGCTCTGTGACTAACTCTATCAAGGACACAAACTATGAAAAGAACAATGTATCTAGTAATAGCACTGGCTGTTCTGTGCATAGCGCCGGTGTATGCTCAGAGCGCGTTTACGGACGTGCCGAGCGAGCATTGGGCGTACGATGCAGTTGAGAGCCTGCAGGCCAAGGGAATCCTCCAGGGCTACCCGGACGGAACTTTCCAGGGCAAGCGAACCATGAGCAGATACGAGCTCGCGACAGTGATTGCTCGCCTGCTTCAGCAGATGCCTGAACCTCAGGATCTGAGCAAGTACATCACAAAGCAGGAGATGGCTGAAGCCATAGCTAAGATCCCGACGGGTGGCGGTGGAACCCCTGCCATACAGGATCTGAGCAACCTTGCAACCAAGGACGATGTTGCGGCAATCCGCAAGCTCGTCGAAGGCTTCAAGGACGAACTCCAGTCCCTGGGCGTTGACGTTGACCAGGTAAAGCGCGACCTTAACGCTCTGACGGCTAGAGTCGATGCGATCGAAGCCGAGATGAGACGGGTCCGATTCACCGGCTCGTTCAACGTAGTTGCCAAGGCATACTCCGACAACACGCCCAACGTCAACTACGCGAACACCGGAGCCACGATTATCGACATCGATGGCAGACGGGGCAACCCCATCAACAACGCCGCTGGCCATTCAGGCAGCGCGGTGCTTCGCGATATGAGCGTATATCGCGACTTCGACCTGAACCTTGTGGGCAGAGTCAATGAGACCACAAGCGCGATGGCAACCATCAACTTCGGCAACTACATCAACTATCTGAACAGCGGCAGCAATGCCGGTGCGATGGATGCGTTCACACCTTACTATATGTGCATAGCTACCGACCTCGGATTTGGTAATCTGACGGTTGGCCGCTTCCCACTGCAGTTGGGCGCGTATACGTTCAAGATGCCGGTTGTTGACAGCTACGTAGACATAGCCAAGTCCGACAGCGGCAACAGGCCGGTTGACGGCGCCATGCTCAAGACAGGCCTGCTGGGAATCGACTGGACGTGGTTCGCAGCGCAGCATGAGAAGGTGCCGAGCTACACCGGATTCGGGACCCCGGTCTACGGCGTTCCGTTCACCCAGTCCGCTGGTGTGCAGTTCGGGCTAAACGCTCCGCTCAACATCAGGCTTGAGGGAACGTACTACCAGGGTTGGAACAAGTTCAACTACAAGACCGCCAGCGCCGACCTCATGGAGGTCATGGGAGCCGATATAGCAGTTCCCATCCCGTTCCTTGGCGGATTCACCCTTAGTGGAGACTGGGCTCAGGCCACACAGAAGGTAGACGGCACTAAGCTCGATCTCGACGACCAGGCTCTGAACTACAGACTGGCCGCCGCATTCGGAAGCGTTGATGTCGGCGTTGGTTGGAGAGACATCGGCATCGACTTCGCGGCACCCGGCGCGTGGGACAAGTTCGGATTCGTCAACAACCCTGTGAACTACAAGGGGCTCAATGCCGACGTGGCATTCAACCTCGGTTCCAGGATCAAGATCAATGCCGGCGGCGAGTTCGTGAAGATCAAGCGCAACGGCATGTTCAGTCCCACCATGGCATCTGTATCGCAGAAGAACGATAAGATCAACAAGCTCACCGGTGGGGTCGACTACGCATTCAGCGGCTCTGACAGCCTTGGCCTCGGAGTCGACTACGTTCAGGTTGACCAGAAGTCCCGAATCGCTGGGGCTGACAAGCCAACACTGACCTACGCGACCGTCAACTGGACTCGACGAATGGGCGACAACGCCAAACTGAAGGTCGAGTATCAGTGGGTGGAGTTTGACAACCAGGTTCCGTGCGGCACTGGCAACCCGAGTTTCCAGGGCAGCGTGGGCGTGGTTCAGCTTGGAGTCTCATTCTAAGCTGATCGCGGTATATGTCTAGCAGAAAGCCCCCGGCCAAAAGCCGGGGGCTTTTTTCGTGATTCGACTTCACAATCACGTTTGGCTATAATATACTTCGGGTCGTGTGGCCCGCTCAACCATAACCACAGGAGACTAACACAACAATATGGCAGCGATAGTAGATGTCGAGAAATGCACCGGATGCGAGACCTGCGTTGAGGCTTGTCCGGTTGAAGCGATCAAGATGGTAGACGGCAAGGCCGTGGTTGATGCAGACACCTGCGTGGACTGCGGGCAGTGCGTGGACGCTTGTCCCACCGAAGCCATCACCGACTAGTCAGCTTTCGAGTTCGGCCCGCCTCTGGCTTCGGCCCTGGCGGGCTGATCACCCCAGCATCTCCACAAAACTCTCCAGGCGTATCTTCACCCGCTGGTCCAACTGGCCCGGCGCGTCGCCCTCTATGGTCAGTATCGGCACATCCAGTTTCTTCCTCAGAACAATGTCCTGAATCTGCCGGAAACAGAAGTTCTGGGTGTAGTGGATGAGACCATCCAGCTTCCGGCGCTTCACCTCACGGCTGATATCCTCCACCCGCCCCTCGACATCGTAAGGATACGTGTAAAGCGCATACTGCTCCACTATGTCCCGGGTGTCGAACGGCATGGAGAACTGCCGCTGGAACTCGTTGAACACCACCCGAGCGCCGAGGGAGTCGAGGTAGTCGTAAAGGTCGGTGTATATAGGCGGAACCCCGAGATACCCAAGCCGCACCTTGGCGGGATCACCCGTGGTCTCGGCTCTTGCGGCGAGAAGGTCATCGACTTCGCGCTCGAAGGAGTCGGGGTCGGAGTTGAAATCGCTGCAGCAGACCTGGTAGTAGTGGTTCTCGAACCCGCTGAATGCCAGCTTGCGCCAGGTAAGCTCGTCCAGCCGCCAAACCCTGCGCCGCACGGCGTCCAGCCTGTGCTTCCACTCATCCACCGAGGCCATATCAGCCCCCAGCGCCTCCGCCAGCCGCTCGATCTCCTCCCGAAGCCTGCCGCGGCCACGGTTGTGGGGGTAGCCGAACGGGATGGTGCGGACATCTATGAGCTTCAGGGTGTCCATCATGGCTTCGGTCTGCGAGCAGTCGCCCTGAACAACTGATATGATGGCGTCGAAGTCCCCGGAGGCTGCCACCGAGTAGATACCTTTTATCCAACTGCAGCAGTTGCGGGGGTAGCCCTCATATTCCGCCTGCGTGATAAACGAACCGGGGTCCTTGGCGGAGATGAAGACATTGTTGAGGTCCACCGGCACGCACCCCGCCGCATAGACCACCTCCACAGGTATGGTAGATGTAAACCCTATCCGCCTCATACTATGCCGTCCGTTGGTTGAGCGGAGCCGAAACCACTTATGATGATGCCCCATTCGTCGGTAGAGCGGAGTCGAAACCGAGTAGATTCGCGCATCTGGCAGTGTCCCCTTCGACTCCGCTCAGGGAACGGCTGCCTCATCGTATCCCCATCAGCTTGTGGATCTGCGGTATCACGCGGACATCCGGCAACACGCCCAGCGCCGCATTGTGTAGGGTTATGATGTGCTCCATCGACACTTGCCCAAACCCGCCCACAGGCTGGATCACCATCGGAATGTCGCGGCTGACTCCGCCAACAACGCCTGCCGCTGTGACGATCTCATCAACCGTAGTCTCACTGGTGATAACCACCTTCACAAACACTCCGTCGTGCCGTGCGGCATTCAGAAACGCTGCGTGGACATCCCACATAGGTTCCAGGCCGGTGAAACTGGGCAGTTTGATGTCCATGGCCACAACTTCCGGCATACCGCGGATCAGCGCGTACGCGTCGGGCAGTGTGCCGTTGGTTTCCAGATAGGTGGAGAAGCCGCTGTTGTTGAGGGCGTCCAGCGTGCTGTATGTGAACTCGGGCTGGCAAAGCGGCTCCCCGCCAGTGAGCACGACTACGCGGTTTCCCAATTGGCGGCAATCCATAACCACCAGACTGGCGTTCTCCGGATTGCCCAGAAGCCAAGGTTCGCCGTCGTGCTCGTAGAATGCGTATTCCTCGGGTTGTGGCTCAAACGCGGCGGGGGTATCGCAACCGGCGCATCTTATGTTGCAGCCAGCAAAGCGAAGGAATGTGTGGCGTTGGCCTATGTAGATGCCCTCGCCCTGTATCGAGGAGAAGACTTCCGTGAGGTAGCCGGACTCAAGCATCTTCGGTGTAGCTGACGCTGGAGGTGGGCGTCTCCCAGACCTGCACCCGATAAAGCTCAGGCATCTGGGCCTTCACGCTCCCGAATACCACGCGCGCCAGGTTCTCTGCGGTCGGATTGATCTGGGCAAACTCCGGCAGGTCGTTGAGGTACTTGTGGTCAAACCCCGCTAAGATAGCCCTGAGGGCGGCCTTGGCCTTGCGGAAATCCAGCGCTATGCCGTTATCGTCCAGTTCACGTAGCCGAAACACCACCGCCACGCGGTATGTGTGGCCGTGAAGGTTGCTGCAGTTGCCGGAGTAACCCCGGATGCAATGCGCGGCATCGAACGTATCTTCAACTGTTATCTCGTACAATTTCTCTCACCCCGATAGCACAATTATACCACAGGTTCGGGGGAGAGGCTTCGGATGCAGCCCTACTTCTCCGGCCCGTACTCCAGTTTCGGGTAAGTGAAGTCCTTCGCCAGCTTCGCCCAGGCGGGGCTGCCGTAGACACCGGCTTTGGCATAGTCGAATGGCTTGAAGCCGATCTTGAGCGCGGGGGAGTCCTTGGCGAGGCGGAAGTCCCGGTTGGCGGGGTCCGAAAACTTCGGGTCGGCCAGGATCGAGCCTTTGTCCTGCCCTGTCGCCTGCCACTGGTCAAATGTCTGGCCGGCGAAAACCGGCGAGTCAGGCGCGAAACCCCAATAGAGGTTGCTCTCCATCTTTGTCCCGGGCGCGTTGAAATTGCCTGCCAGAAGCGGGCGGCCATCCGAGTAGATGATGTTGTTTTCAAGCGTGAAAGACAGGTGCTCCTCGGGCCTTGACCTCTGCAACTGCCCATCCCCGCCGAACGCGAGTATGTTGTTGCGGATGGTGTTCTCCTTGCCGTAGTGCTGTTGGTAGCCCGCGGATCGGGTATCGTAGACCAGGTTGTTTTCGGAGGTGATGTGGGTACTGCCCTCGTCGTTGTAGATGCCCCAGCCTCCTGCTCCATATCTGTTCCACGAATACACATCGTGGATGACGTTGTTGCTGATGGTCGTCCCCTCGGAGATTCCAAGGGTGTAGACTCCGCCCATATCGCTCAAGACTCCGTGGCCGATGTGGTGGATGTGGTTGAACGCGATGGTATTGTGGTCGCACAGGGTCGGCGCATAGCCCCACGACCACCCCATGGAGACGCCGCTGTAGAAGAGGTCGGAGATGTCGTTGTGGGTGATCTGGTTGTAGGAGCTTTGGCCTATCCAGACTCCGACCGCCGCCATCTCGATCCGTCCACAGTTTCGGATTATGTTGTTGTCTGCCGTGTTGCGGTGCGTTTGCTCGTTGGGCGAGTCCTTGCGAGGCGTATCCTCGCCGATCCTGATACCACCCGCGCCCAGGTCGTGGATGTAGTTGTGGCCGGCCGAGCAGTCGGTGCAGCCCCGCCTGAACCAGATTCCATACAGCCCCGCATGAGCTATCTCGCAGTCCTCAACCGATACCCGCTTCGCCCCGTCCGCCATAACTACCGCAGCCAGACTCGCCGCCGCCTGGCCCTCGAACTGTCCCTTCTCCGGCACAAGATACTGGCCGTGGGTGAAAGCCAGACCCTTGATCTTCACATCTTCCACAAACTGCCCGGCTTCCGGTTTCCCGTTGATCACCACAAACTGCCAGGATACCGGCGCCCACACTTCCGCCTTGGTCATATCCTCGCCGGGCAGAGGGATGTAGTAGAGGGTGCCGTTGCGGTGCAGAAACCACTCCCCGGGTGAGTCCAGCGCGCCTATGAAGTTCTCGAGGCTGTACCGCTGACCCGGCCCATACTGGAATGGCTGAAAGATACCCGCGGCAGTTGTTATCACCGCATTGGTGTCGAGGTCTACTCCCGCCAGCCTGTGGCGCGCGATTTCCCACGCATGGTAGTAGACCAGGTTGACGTCGTTGAACTCAGCAGAGGTCAGCCCGGCCAGGCCCTGGATATCCTCCCGTTTGGCGACAAAGGCCCTGTCGCTGAGATCACCTACCTGGCCGGTCACGGGGTCTTTCACTGCCTTGGCCGGTGACTGAGCGTAGAACCAGAACTTGTTGGGCGTCCGAGCGCGTGTAGCGCGCTTGCCGTTGATCCAGAGCTGCTCAAAGTACCACTTGCCCGCAGCCACATCCGGCACCTTGGCCGTCCAGACTCCGTCGGAGCCTTTGGTGAACCCGGTTATCCTCCGACCACCGCTGAAGACGGGCCGGGCTCCCTTTGCAGCCTGGTAGGTCGAGCCGCTGTCCTGGGGTTCGAGGGTCAGGGGTTGGGTGAGTGTGTACCTGCCCTGGTGGACTGTCACCGTCATCGGCTTGGTGAGACCACCGGCCTTCAGCTCGCGTATGCGGTTCCTGGCTCCTTCGAGCGACGCCAGTGGGCCGTCGGTTTTCGCTGAGTTTGGCCTGGCCGATTTGCCGGACCACCGGTCACTGCCGTTCACGGCAACGTGCAATTCCATCCCAGCCACACTTCCCACCATCCCCATCAAAAGAACCCCCGCAAGCGCGACAGTCGGCAGCCACATATCCATTTCCCCCAAAGCAACATATTGCAGGACTAGGATAGCAGCGATGAGGCGGGAGGTCAATTGTGGGTGATGGGTGTTGGGTGTTGTGGAAGAGACTCACCCGGAGCAAGAAACTAGACCGTAACCTTTTCGCTGCGTCGGACGTTGTACCACATGTGCGCGGCGCAGTATGTCGTCGCGGGTGCGAGATTGTGATCCCCAAACCGAGGTGAAAGCAATGTCTGTAAGGTTACTCCGGGTTCTGATGATAGCTGTATTGGCTGCCGGGCTTGCATCGGCGGTCTGTAGTTCGATCCTCCTCAAGCCAAACGGGCAGAGCGCGATGCCCCTGCGAACCAAGTCGATATCAGCGGACGTGGAAATCGACCGCCAGTTCGCGACTACCGACCTTACTATGGTCTTCCAGAACGAGACCCACAACCGCATCGAAGCTGACTTCATGTACACGCTGCCGCTGGGTGCGGTGGTGACTTACTTTGCCTACTGGTATGGGAAGGAGAAGGTGGTTGCGCGCGTGGTCGAAAAGCAACGAGCGGCCCAGATATACCAGCACATAACTTCCCGAATGCGGGACCCTGCCCTGATAGAACTCATCGGCAAGAACCTCTTCCGGGCCAGAATCTTCCCGGTAATGCCGGACGCCGACCTCAAGGTGCAGATGGTCTACGTGCAGACCCTGCCATCGAGCAAGGGCGGGGTAGTCTATACTCTTCCCCTTGCCGACGCAGGCAAAGAGAAGAACGCGCTGGACAAGATCGACGTGAACGTACTCGTGAAGAACGCATTCCTATCCGGCGGAGAGGGGATGCCACCACCGCCAAGCCAGCGCGACAACGGCATCAAGGCAGTAACGACCAACTTCGGCATACCTGTCACTAAGGTTGAGCGAGGCTGGCGAGTGAGCTTCTCCGGAACCAACTACCGCCCGCAGAAGGACATGTCCATCCGACTGCTCGCCAAAGAGAACAAGCCGCTGCGGTCATCGCTGTATGCCGCAAGGTCAGGTGGCCCGGACGGTTTCCTTGCCCTCGCCCTCACCCCCGACCACTCTCTGGCAAGCCCGACCCTGAAGATATCCGGGGTGCGCGTGTATGATATGTCCCCGGCAAAGCTGCCGAGCATCAAGGCGGGCCAGACTGTGTTTGTCTTCGGCAGGTACAGAGGCTACGGGGCGGGGGAGGTGACTCTCGCGGGCAAGTCTCCAAATGGGCCGCTGACCTACAAGCAATCGCTGCAGTTTGGCTCCAATTCCGAGCCAAACAACCCCGCCAGCAAGCTCTGGGCGGCGCGGAAGATAGAGCAGTTGAGCGCCAAAGCCTCCAACCGCTCGGCAGTGATCGCTTTTTGCACCCGATTTACCCTGCCAAGCAAGTTTGCGTCGTGGCTGGCGATACCGAAGGAGGAAAGGGCACGTTACAAGAGGGAGATCGTCAATGCGGATATTGACAGGATCGCCGAGGAACTCGCGCCGCTGGTTGCGTCGGGCAAGGGTTACAGCCCGCGAGCAAAGGCTCTCAAGGCTCGGTTGTCAAACTTGTGCAAGCAGGTGGGCCGAGACCCGGGAGATGCGCTGCGGGAAGGGACAAATGCCCAGACTTGGAAGCTCGGCAGACGAATTGCCGATCTTGTTGTGGTGGGCAAAGGTCACAGCAGACAGGCAAGCGACCTGAAGCGTCAACTCGAGTCCCTGTGCAAGCAGACGGGACGCAGCCCTTCCGGTGTCTTGCAGGATCAGTTGAGTGGAAGAGTCTGGGATATGGGCTTGGAGATTGCGGACATAATTGCGGCTGGGCGGGGAGGCAGCAAATCTGCACAGGCCCGCCGCAGCCTCTTCGACAGTATCTGCGAGCAGACCGGCTACAGCCCCAGCACGCAGATTCGCTATGCCGCAGACGAACGCCTGCGCAGACTTGCAGATGAACTGGTGATGAGGCAGTATGGGTCGCACTGGGACAACACAAGGCTGGAGCCTCTGATGACCAAAATGAGACGTCTCGCAGTGTTCTCAGACTACACGCCGGAGCAGCATGTCGAGTTCGTGCGAACGCGGTATTTCAAGAATGAGCGCGACAATCTCACGGGCATGCTATACTCAGAGGCGAACAGGCAGCCTCGTGATGACGAGCGCATGAAGCGTCTTAGAGAGCAGATCAGGACGCGCAACACCCAGTTCCGAAACGCCGACTACACCAGAGTCTACGACGAATACCTGGACACGAAGCTGGAATTGCAGTCAAATTGGTCTGATACTCTTCGCGCCCAGTATGGCAGCGACGCAACAAAAGTAGAAGAAGCGCGTCAGCGAAGAGACCAACTGCAAAAGCAGGAAGAGACCCTGTTCCACGACCTCGTCTCTCGCTGGGGTGACCCGCTAATCAGTATCGAAGCTCCTGCGGATGCTCTTCAGGTAACTGCGCTGATGCCGGATGGGGAGGTCAAGGCCCTCAAGCTCAACCCCGACACCGGTAAGTGGGAGGGGCGCTTCGATATTCCGACCTATGCCAAAGAGGGCAGCTATGTCATCACGATTGTGATAGTGACGAAAGACGGCACTCGGAAGGTGGTGAAGTTTACCTACAAGGTGGATGTCACTGCTCCCAATGGCAAACCCTCGGCAGGAATTGCCGTTGGGCAGGACCGGGTCCTCCGGCTTGAACTGGCTGCCGATGGGGATACTGCAAGGGTGGCGGCAATGCTGCCTTGGAATGAGCGGGTCGAGTTGAAACCGGGCAGCCAGGCGGACAGCTTCTTCGCCCTGGTCCCGATTCCCGAGGGGCAAAGTGGGGCGTGCGCGGTGACGTTTGTGCTTACGGACAAAGCCCACAACCGGACTACACTTACGCTGGATGTGGCGAAATGAGATGGGCTTGGTTTGGCTGCCTTGTGCTGCTCTGCGGCCATTCTGCATCTGCGGCTGAGGTGCAGGTCTACACCAGCACCCGGGCGATCTCGGCCGTGGCGGTTGCGACTGATGGTTCTCTCTGGGCAGCCACGCGGGGCGGGGTCATTCACCGCACCCCCGACGGCTCCTGGCGGAAGTTCACGGTGGTGGCTGGATTACCGTCCAATGAGGCGCTGGGGATTGCGTTGGATGGCGATACTATTGTTGCGGCTTTCCCCGAAGCTTCGACGCGGTGGGAAAACGGCGCGTGGAGCGCCGAACAACCCAAACCCATCATCCTGAGCCAGTCGAAGGATGGACGCCTCCCCACAACCACCTGGCAAGGGAAGCACTGCGCTGCTACTTTGACCGAACTCACAATCGGAGACGGTGCGGCTCAGCGGAGCTTCGCCCTCCCGGTGTCCACCGGCTCCCACATCAGCGCGCTGCTTCCGAGGGGGGACAAGCTCTGGGCGGCGATGTTTGGGGACGGGGTGTGGGAGTTTGATGGCAAGGGGTGGTCTCTACTGGATATAGGACTGCCACCCCAGGCTCGCGAGATCACCTGCATGGCGGATGACGGCAGGAACCTCTGGCTGGGGACGCGGCGTGAGGGGGTGTGGCAGTTTGACGGCAAGAGTTGGGTTCAGCATCTCCAGCCCGATGAGCCTTACGACCACAACATCCAGTCCATTTTCCAGTACCACGGCAACATCTACTTCAGCACGCTGGAAGAAGGGCTGGTCGCGCGAACAGCGAAAGGCTGGGTGCGATACTCCGATGATGTGCTCTCCTCCAATTCGCCCCGGCAGATGGTGGAGTTTGGCGGGCGTTTATATGTTCGACACGGCAGCGGGAAGCTCGACCGCTTCGACGGCAGCGCTTGGACCCGCAACGTTTTCCCCAACCTGCCGCGCAAGCAGGCGTCGGCGCTGGCGACTGATGGCAAGAGGCTGTACGTCGCGCAATGGGGCGGTTGGAGCGAGTTCGACGGTACAGCTTGGAGGCACAACCTCAAGAACCCCGAACTCCAGGGCTACCCCATCACCGCCCTCCTGCCCGCAGGCGGCAAACTGTGGATCGGAACCCAGGGGCGAGGCCTGGCAGAGGTAAACACAGCCACCAATGAACTCAAATGGCACGATGAGCGAGCAGGCTTGCCGGACGATTGGATAAAGGTAATCACCCAAATCGACAACACCCTGCTGGCAGGCACATTCGTGGGCGGCCTGGCCTCGTGGGACGGCTCAAAGTGGACCACCCCCAAAGAGTTCTCCGGCACAGAGATAACCGCCATAGAACCAGACACCAAAGGCGGAGCAATCATAGCCACGAGAAGCGGCCTATACCTTCGATCCGCAGACGGCGTCATTACCCCCCTGATATGGGGGGCAAGGGGGGTTTGCGTCTCCGAGACCCAATCCATCTGCCCAACCAACAAGGGCCTCTGGGTCGGGACACGGACGGGGATATACTTCCAACCCGCGTCAGAATGACGTCCGGTGCCCGACCAACCTACCGTATATCCTCCTCCCGATATTGAATGGCCTGGCAGGAGACTCGACCCCAGGAGCCGGGGCCGGGGGCCATCTCGGAATGGTCGGCAAGGTAGATCACCGTGACGATGCGGCCATCGTCGAACTGAACGGTTGAGGGGTAGCCGCAGTCCATGCTGTGGCTGTCACCTGCCAGCATCACCTCTCTGGAACTGTCCCAGGTCCGCCCGCCATCCTCGCTCACCAGCGCGCCGCACCCCATCGGGATGTTCCTGCGCCCGAATGACAGCAGCACGTTGCCGCTTTGGAGCACCGTCAGGTCCGCCGGATGCTCCCACGAACGGGTGATCTGCACAGGCTCGGTCCACGTACGCCCGCCGTCATTGCTTGATAGGGTGGAAATAGAGCCGGCGCTGTTGGAACCGTTGGACCGCGCGGCTGCGAGCAGTCTCCCATCGGGCAGGAATGTGTAGGCGGTCTCGTTGTAGCCTCGCGCGGTGACTGTCTCATCCCCCCATGTCTCGCCGCCATCGGTGCTCCGCAGCAGGCCGGAGACGCTCAGAGCGCTTTCGGGTTCCTCGCGGGAGTAGCCGTAGAAAGCCATCAGCATCGAGCCATCCGGCGCGTTGATGATCCGACCAAAGGGAGGCCCCATCTCGATCAACTGCGAGTCATATGTTTTGCACGGGGACCATGTCCTCCCACCATCGGCGCTCTTGTTGTACCAGATGGTCGGCATGTTCCGGGCGATCTCGCGCCTCGGTCCGACATACTTCAGTCCCGTCCCGTCCTCGGCTGCATCGTAAACGTAATAGGCAGACTTGTGAAAAGCCGCGATCAGCTCCCCTCGGCTGTTGATGCCCAGAGCGCCGTTGCGGCTGTCTTCCCACCGAGGCTGTATCTCCACCGGGTCCGACCAGCTCTTGCCACCGTCAGCGGTGACGGTCATAGCCAGGGTCCCGCTCGGCCCGACGTGCGGCCCGCCGGTTCGCATGAGTACCGCCGAGGACTCCGGCCCGGTCTTAACCTGCACCGGAAAGTACCCCTCGAGTGAGCATACAAGGTATCGCCTGAGCCTCTTGCGCGTACCGATAAACACATCCGACTCCCCGGACATGTATCTGGGCAGTTGCCTCGGCGCGTTGTCAGATAATGAGTGTTCAGGGGTCATAATGTCGCTCCCATTATTCGCTATACTGCTTTATCATACGCCACCGATACCTGCTTCACCTGCCTTGAAGATCCCTGCGCCGGAATGTCTTGCGCCGATAGTTCCGGTAACCGCATGTATCCGCGACGCGTCATACACTGCAGAGGTGCAGACATGACAACCAAACGACTCGCTCACTCGATAGTCTTTGCGCTCTTTCTGGCCTTCGCGGGCATCGCGCACGCGGGGCCCAGGGCGATCACCCAGGATATAGTCATCAAAGCCGCCGGGTATGAGTGGCACTGCCGCGCGCACCTGCCTGCCCAGAACGATCCGGCGAAGAAGTGGCCGTTGGTGTTGGTCTTGCACGGGGCAGGGGGAAGCGGCGACATCTATCTGGAGAAGTGCGGATGGGCGAAGAAGGCTGATGAGGCCGGGTTCATCGTCGCTGCGCCCGATGGTCTGCCTGCCAGGCCCAACCAGACCACCAGTTTTGTGACTAACCCACGCCTATGGAACTCCGGTCAGCTTCGGCCGCTCAGCCCTCGCGCCAAAATCGACGACATCGCCTTCTTCAAAGCCCTGCTGGATGAGCTTGAGCGGCGATACAACGTGGACAAGAGCCGCATCTATCTCACCGGCCACTCCAATGGCGCGGGGATGACCTTCCGGCTGGGCGCTGAGATGGCGGACCGTTTCGCCGCGATCGCCCCCTACGCAAGCCAGTGCTGGGTCGCCAACCCCAAGCCATCCAGGCCTCTCCCCACACTCTTCATCATCGGCAATCAAGACCAGCTTGTTCCCATTGACGGCGGCAAGTCCATAACCCCCTGGGGGTCCCGCGAGACTCCGCCGGTGGCTGATTCACTGGCCAAATGGGCGGCGGCCATCGGATGCTTCACCACGCCTGAGCTTGTCAGCAACAAGGCTGGGGTGAAGACGGTGATCTACCGCTCAAAGCAACACGGCCCTGACCTGACTGCGAATTACATAGAAGGTCAGGGCCACGGCTGGCCGGCCGGCGACTCAATGCTCCCGGAACGCCTGGTAGGTCCCAACAGCAGCTCATTCAAGGCTACCGATGTGATCTGGGAGTTCTTCAAGAAGCAGAAGCTGTAGTCGTGCGCCGCTGGCTTCGTCTGCTACACAGAGCGCACGTGGCTATCAATACAGAGCGCCCTCTCCCCCAGGAGAGAGAATGTCGCGGCATTCGTCCCCTTCGCGCTTTTCGCGGTTCAATTCCGTTTCACCAACAAAACCAAACAAATCGCGCGTCTGTGTGTATGCAGGGCGAGTCTGTGCGGCTATAATGTAGTCCATGCACTCTTGTACTCACAGGAGAACCGATATGAGGAATACACCCGTTCCGGTTATGTGCGCGATACTGGCCCTGTGGGCCTTGTCTGCGTCCGCGTATGCAGCCCCAAAGCTAGGCAGCGCCAAGGCGGTCTACACGTTCGCCCCGGCGGAGAACGGCGGGGGGCTGGCCTGCGTAAACGCCACGGGAACCTCTATGATGGAAGTTGAGACCCCCAGCCCGCAGTGGTGGAGTGTGACCTTGAAGGACGGCAGGAAGATCACCAACACCGACCTGCCCTGCTCCGTATCCGGCAAGTCTGGCGAACTGACATCCATCTGGACGGGCGACATCAAGGTGACAGTCAAGGCGCGGGTGGGCCAGGACTCCCTGCTGCGAGCGCGAATACGGGTGGACACCGTCAAGAACGGCATCGGTCTGAAGGGCGTGGTGTTTCCCATTGTCAGTGGGATAAAGGCTTTGACTAAGGATTCAGCCGGTGACTCGCTGGTATATGCTTTTCGCAGTGGTTCGACGGTGCCATCTCCTCTCACCACCGGCAAGCCGCTGAGCATGTCTTATTGCATAAGCTACTACATGCAGTTCACATCGCTGGTGGGCGGAGGGCGGGGGTTCTACCTTGGCGAGCACGACCCGACTGCGGCGTGGAAAGATTTCTACCTGACGCCAAGCGATGACCGCAGTTCACTTGGCTACTCTGTCTCCCACCCTGTCACCAACTTCGGCGCGCCCAAGCCACCAACCCATTATGAGTCGCCAGGCGATGTTGTTCTGGGGCCGTTCTCAGGCGATTGGTACGATGCCGCGCGTATCTACCGAAAATGGGCGGTCACCGCTCCCTGGTGCGCAAAAGGACCCATGGCCAGGCGCAAGGACTACCCCAAGTGGTTCCTGAACCTGGACTACTGGACAGTCGGCCACATCTCCGATGCGGAGAGCATCCGGATGGAGTTCGCCAAGCGCGACTTCTTCAACTTACCCAACACCATCACCCACGACTACGGTTATTACCCCCAGCCCTATCAACACGACCTCGACCCGGAGTACTTCCCGGTGCGGGTGGGATCGCAAGTCTTCCAAAAGACCCTCAATGACCTGCGGGCAAAGGGCGCGCGCGACATACCTTATGTGATGGGGTGGATGTGGAACGCGGCTTCGGAGGACTACCGGCGCAGGGACGCCAAGCAGAATGGCGCGATGTTGGCGGATGACGGCAAGAGCGTGCTCTATGCGGAGTTGACTCCCGGCGAGGAAAACGTGGCGATGTGCCCGGCGTCGAAGCTCTGGCGAGACAAACTGACCGAGGTATCGACTGAGTTTGTGAAGAGATACCGCACAGGCGGGGTCTACCTGGACTATTTCACCACCCACATGAACGACTGCTTCAACCCAACCCACGGCCACGCGCTCGGCGGAGGCAGCTACTGGGCCGGCGGGGTAAATGGCCTGTTCAAGCAGTTGCGGGAACGCGTCCAGAGGATAGACCCGGAGGCCACATTCACCTCGGAGGACCTGGCTGAGTTTGCGATCGACGTTGTAGATGCCGGCTACCAGGGCAGCTACTACTCAAATGCGCCGCTGTGGCAGGTGGTGTATCACGATTACACCCAGATGTTTGGCGGTATGCATTGGCAATCGGACAGCCCCGTCCAGCTTGGCCGCCAGTGGCTTTACGGCCACATGAACCAGTTGTCGGGTGGGATAGCATACCCTGGTGGCAACCCGGAGGGGCTGAAGTGGTACGGCAACCTGATGCGCTGCACCCACGATTTCGCCCGCCCTTATCTGGGTTACGGTGAAATGCTGAGGATGCCGGTGGTTTCCGGCGACTTGCCCGAGAACACAGCGCCGGGCATCGATGGCCCGTTCACATACAAGGCAGTCGAAGGCACGGCATGGAAAGCCCTGGATGGCAGCGTGGCCTTGTTCTTTTTCAACTACGACACCCAACCGCACAACTTCACCTGGAAAGCCAATCTCGCCGAAGCAGGCCTGGGCGCACCCAAGAAACTCAAGATTACAAAATGGACCGTGGAGAAAGGCAAGCAGCCGGCGGGTCAGGTGAAGGGTGGCGTGGTGAGCGAAACCGTCGAAATCCAACCGCGTGGGCTTATAGCCGTGAAACTGGAGGTGGTGAGATGAGAATGAAGACGATCCTCCTGATAGTATTGCTCTCAATGCTGTGCGGCATGGTGTGCGCTCAGTCTCTGAAAATACCCCCTGGTTGTATAGCCGCCCCTGATGCGAAGGCCGGCGACAGTGGTTACGCGGACAGAGTCGTCAACGAGAAGACTGGAATAGAACTGATTCTCGTGCCTGCCGGGTCCTTCACCATGGGCACCAATGACAAGAATGCCACCTCGCAGGTTGCCCCGGCGCATACCGTCACCTTCGCGCAGCCGTTCTATGTTGGCAAGACCGAAGTCACCAATGGCCAGTGGCGAAAGTTCATGGCGGCGGTTCCTGACTACAAAGGCGAAAAGGACTGCGATTCGTTCTACGACCTCTATATCAGGCACCTGCGGGGGAAGAGTCTGATGTCCTCGGAGGATAACTACCCGGTGGTGTGGGTGAGTTGGGGAAATGCATTGGCTTTCTGTAAATGGGCGGGGCTTGGCCTTCCCAGCGAGGCGCAGTGGGAGTACGTCTGCCGGGCCGGAACAACCACAAAATACTCATTCGGCGACAACGACAAGGACATCCACGACTACGGCTGGGTCGATTATGCCGCCGAGCACAAAACCCACCCCGTCGCAACCAAGAAGCCTAACCCGTGGGGCCTGTACGATGTCCACGGCAACGTGTGGGAGTGGACCCTGGACGATTTCGTCACACGATATGACAACGCCCCCACCGACGGCTCGGCAAGAGCCCTGCCCGATGGAATGACTAAGATCCTGCGAGGCGGTTCCTGGAGCACCGGCCCTGGAGTACACCAGGCAACCGCGGACTGGTTCTACTCCGCAGTTCTGGGAAGCCCGGCAAGGTTCAACGTAGCCCCCGGCAACGCCGCCAACGACCGTGGGTTCAGGGTTGTGTTGGCGGTAGAGTAGCACGCAGTGAGGTATTGGAATGAGACGAGTGTTGATCGCTGTCATAATGGTATTTATGGGTGTGCAGGGCGCGTTTTGTGCCGAGACCCTTCCCTGGTGGAAGCAGCACAAGATCGTGTTTATGTGGGGCGGGTGGGATGTCTCGCGGGCAGACAAGAGCCGGCCTTACAAGTGGGAAGAAGAACTCCCGCGCGACTTGTTCCGCAATGTGGCGCTGGCGGGTGGAACTGTCTTTGTTGCCTCCAGGGGCGCTCAGGCGGCCAACGCCAGGCTGGCGCACGAGTTCGGGCTGAAGTACTTCGCCAACAAGATGGCCAACGGCCTCCCCGGCATCCCAGGCCGCAACTGGGTCCAGCAAAACGGCGAGGAGTTCCCGCACCCAGGGTATGAGAAAGGCCTGTACTGGTTCAAATGCCCGTTGGATGAGTCCATCTACCGCAAGTGGTTGGTCGAGCCGTTCCTCGATGACCTGAAGGCCGGACACATCGACGGCATCCATACCGACTGGGAGCACTACAGCGGAGGCGGCGAACCCAAAGGCATCTGCTACTGCGAAAGCTGCTTCTCGGGTTTTCCGGGATTCCAGGCAGTCGCAGAGGGCCTTCCCAAGCCTGCGGACCGCTACCCCTGGCTGGAACGGCATGATCTGGTTGACGCCTACGCCCAGAGCTGGCACAAACGGCGCGTCGAGATGTTCACAGTCCTGCGCAAGGAGCTTCAGGCGATCAAACCCGACCTGCTCTTTTCGTGCTACAACCTCAACCACGGCGACTTCACCCAGGCAATGAATACCCCACAGACCCCGCTTATCTACTGCGACCAGAGGTTCTACTACAGCGACGACCGCAAGCCGTGGTGGGAGTCTCACAGCGAACGGCTGAAACGCGAAGGCTATCTCTACATCCCCGGCGGATGGACGCTGGCGCTGTTCGGCGGGCAACCGTCGCAGGTAAGCGCCGCGACCTGGATATACGAAGCCGCGGCCAACGAAGACGGGGTCTGGCTGTGGTTCGAGCGGGAACTCGACGACGAGATCCTGCGCGCATACTCCACCGCTGATGCTCGCCTGAAAGCAGTGGAGGGCAAAGTTGGCAGATTCCTGTTCCAAGGCACGAGGGACCTGAACTTCGTAACGACAATCGAGTGGACAGGCCGAACGGAGCTTGAGAAGGCGGTTATCCAGAGGAGCTACCATCTGGGAGTCGACCATCTGGCGCACATCAGCAACACCGACACCCAATGGCCGATCCGCGTGCGCCTGAAGTTCCCCCGGCTACCTGCTGACAAGAAGTGGACCATTCGAGACGCGATGGCCGAACTCTATTACTCGTCCGGCGGCAAGTCCCCCGTATGGACAAGCGCGCAACTAAAGGACGGCCTTGTGGTCTCGATGGAGCCGCGCAGCGACGTCTACCTGGTAATCTCTCCCGCCGAGGGAGCGAAGTTGGATGGGGCGAAGATCGTTCCGTCGAGAGAGTTCAGTACGCTGCCCAGTCAGGCTGATGTATTCGCCAAGCAAGGCCCTGTCGACCCCGGCCCGGCAGTAGGTCCCGGCAGCGGTCTGCTCTACACCGCCACAGAGCCGATGGGCTTCGAGGGTTCAGAGGGACCGTTGACCATCGGCAACGCCATCAGCAGGGTCGACCTCGACGGCTCAAACAAGAAAAGACTGCGGCAGGTGCGGGGACATCTCTGGTCAGCAAGTTGGTCACCGGATGGATATGGCATAGCCTTCGTCCACGATGCCGGGGGCAGAGGCCAGATTTGTGTGATGAACTCTGACGGTTCCGGAGTTATGAACCTCAGCAACAACGCCTTCTGCGACCGCTATCCCGTCTGGTCCCCTGACGGCAAAAAGATAGCATTCGCTTCCGACAGGTCGGGTGACTGGGACATCTGGGTGATGAACTCCGATGGCAGCGGTCAGAAGAAGCTGGCGGGGAATGTGGGGGTAGACCGCTCGCCAACGTGGTCGCCGGATGGCAAACGCATCGCCTGGGAGAGCCACGTCATCGGCATTCCCAACATCTGGACCTGCGACTCCGACGGCAAGAATCCCGCCCCCCTCATCAGCAGCAGTAGGAAGTTGAAGCTCCACCAGGTCTTCAGCGGGGATGTCTCTCCGGACTTTCCCGACAACAGCTTCTGGCTGATGGACCCGGTGTGGTCTCCCGACGGCAAGAGCATCGCGGCGGTGGAACTGGGGCATATGTCCGCGGACCATCTGGTCGTGGTCATATCTCCGGATGGTTCCAGGCTCACCAGGCTTACTCCGAGCGCCTATCTCGGCGGTCTGTGCTGGTCACCCGACAGCAGCCAGTTGGCCGGCTGGTCGCGCTCCTATCCCGGCGGGTCCGAGCGCTCCGGGATTTTCGCCATCAAGGTCGACGGGACATACAACATGCGGTGGCTGATCGAAGCCAGGCCTCAAGGTCCCAGACTAGGCGGCATCCCGCCGTCCTACGACTGGAAGCCCGGCAACCCCGCCCCAGCCGACCTTGCCACCTGGTATTCCCACGGCAGCGCACTCCCGACCAGGCTGTTGAAGACATTTGGTTCGATCAGCTGGTCGCCCGACGGCAAGTCACTGGCATTTTCGTCGGATATGGACCCAACCGGCGCGTTCTATGTCTACACAATCCCTGCGGAAGGCGGGACCTCGAAGCGCCTCGACTCAACAAAGAGCGCCTGGCCCAACGAGGTAGATTGGCGACCCAAGTAGAAGAATCGGAATCCCGAAACCCACGAACGATCACTATGGAGCAAAGGAAGAGCGAAATGCGAAGAATCATACCTGCAGTCGCGTTATTGGCGTTGTTGATGATTGCCGTATCAATTGTTTCGACGGAAGCAGCCGACAAAACCCCGTGGTGGAAACAGCAGAAGATACGGTTCATGTGGGGGTGCTGGGCGCCCACCGGCACCGAAGTTCCCGACCAGGTGATGAAGAACGCCGCGCAGTGCGGGGCTACGGTCTTCGCGGAGTTGTGGGTTTACAATGAAGTCAATGCCCGCAAGGCCAAGAAGCTGGGCATGCAGTATTTCGCCGGGTTGCAGGCTCGGTACCCGCTGTGGGACGCCGCAGGGGGCAGGTCGTGGGTAGGGGAGAATGGCAAATCCGATGACCAGCAGAGCGAGGGCAAGTACTGGGTGAAATGTCCTCTTGATGATGCAGTATACGAGCGGTGGCTTGTAACTCCGATCCTGGCGGGCGCGAAAGAGGGGATAGTAGACGGCGTGAGCGTCGACTGGGAAGCGGCGGGCTATGCGTCGACCCCCTGCTACTGCGATGACTGCTTCGCTAGGTTCCTGGAGTTCAAGGGGATCAAGGAAGCCCTGCCTGAGGCGACCAAGCGCTTTGAGCTTGTCAAGGAGCGCGGGTTGGCGCAGGCGTATGAAGACTACTTCCACCAGCGGCGCTTCGAGATGTTCACGAGCCTCCGCAAGAAGCTGCAGGCGGTGAACCCCGACTTCCTCTTCGCCTCCTACGATATGCTTTACACCGATTTCACTCGCGCATTGAGCACGCCCGAGGCGCCCTTTATAATCCTCGACGCCAGGCACTACTACTACGATGACCGCAAGCCCTGGTGGGAGTCCTACAGCCACAGGCTCAGGCAGGAGGGCTATCTGTACATTCCCGGCGGGTGGGACAACGCGATTCTTGGCTCCCAGGTGTCGCAAGTCAACGCCGCACAGTGGATCTACGAGACCTCCATCAACGAGGACGGCTGCTGGATATGGTTTGAGCACGAACTCACCAACGATATGCTCCGGGCCTACAGCTCCGCTGACCAGAGGCTGCGAACCGTTCAGGACAGGGTCGGGAAGTATCTTTTCGATGGCAAGCGGGACAGCAATTTCGTAACCGCCAGCGAGTGGTCTGGCCGACCGGAGCTTCAGCAAGCGGTACTCTCCTGCACATTCCAACTGGGTAACGAGTTCCTGGCGCAAGTGAACAACCTCGATGCGGAGTGGCCGCTGCGGGTGCGTCTGCGTTTCCCGTATCTTCCGGCAGGCCAGCGGTGGACCGTGCGCGACGCGATGAGCGACCAGTACTACTCCAAAGACGGAGCGTCCGCCGTGTGGACATCAGCCGAGCTTCTTGCAGGCGTGGTGGTCCCGATGGAGCCTCGCTCCGATCTGTTTGTGTTGGTGTCACCGGCTAAGCGAACGCCCAAAGTCGATGCGAATCACCTGATGTTCTCGCGGGAGTTCGAGGTCCATCCCAGCTTTGAGGCGGCTTCGGCGAAGGCTGGGGTGGTGAAGGGAAACGGGTTCAACCTGCCCAAAGACGGCTGGAAGTTCAAGATGGACGCGGCAGATGCGGGGGTCAAGGCCAAGTGGTTTGAGCCGACCTCCCCGCTGGATGGTTGGGTTCCTATCTCTACTGAGTCCTTCTGGGGAGGCAAAGGCGGGGATGGAGCAGGGTGGTACCGGGGCGACGTGAATATTCCCGCGCTGCCCGAGGGCAAACCGGTCTTCCTGCACTTCGGCGCGGTGGACGAGGAACTGATGCTGTGGGTGGACGGTGTGTTTGCCGGCGAGCACAACATCGGTCCCACGGGCTGGGACCAGCCATTTTCCATTGACGTCACGGGCAAGCTTACCCCCGGCAAGCATCATCTCGCAATGCGGGTGTTCAACTCGGCGTCAGCGGGCGGAATCTGGAAGCCGATCAGCATTCAGGACAGCGCCACCGGCGAAGGCGGGGGTATGGGCGATATTGGCACGGACCGCCTGGTGTACACCGCCACCGAGCCTATCGCCAAGGAACAGATGGCATTTGAGGGGGGGTGCGGGGTTGGCACACTCACCAGCAATACCATCCACACGATCAACGCCGACGGCACAAACCAGGTGCGGGTGCGGCAGTTGCACGGAGATCTGTGGTCGCCAAGCTACTCACCGGACGGCAAGAAGATAGCCTTTGTACACGAAACCATGGGCCGCGGGCAGGTGTTTGTGATGAATGCGGACGGGTCGGACGCCGTCAACATCAGCAAGAACGAGTTCTGCGACCGCTCGCCCGTGTGGTCGCCCGATGGCGGCAAGATAGCGTTTGCATCTGACAGACAGGGCGATTGGGATATCTGGGTGATGAACGCCGACGGCAGCGGGCAGAAGAAGATGGCGGGCAATGCGGGCTTGGACCGCGCGCCTGCGTGGTCGCCGGACGGCACGAAGCTGGCTTGGGAGAGCCGCGTGTCGGGTATGCCCAACATCTGGGTGTGCGATGCCGATGGGCGCAATCCTCACCAGCTTGTAGCCTCGGACAAGCCCCTGAAGCTCCAGGAGGCGAGGCCGTATCTGACCCCACCGGCAGTCGTGGACATAAAGCCGAGCTTCCCGGACAATGCCTTCTACCTGACTGACCCGGTCTGGTCTCCCGACGGCAAGCGCATAGCCTGCACCGGGCTGTCCGGGGGCAATATGGTTGCTGTGATCGATGCCGATGGGAGCAGGGTGCTTGAGGTTATTCCCTGGATTGCAGGCGTGGCCAATGTCATCTGGTCGCCGGACGGCACGCGTCTGGCAGGCACTCTGCGCACCGCGCCCAGCGAATCGGAGCGGTCCGGTGTGTTCGTGGTGAAAGTCGACGGGCTGGAGAACTACAAGTGGCTGGTGGATGTCACGCCCACCGGGCCAAGGCTGGGCGGAGCGGCCCGCATGGGGATGAACACCTGGTACTCCAACGGCAGCGCGCAGCCCAGGCGAGTGATAAAGACATTCGAGAGCCTCAAGTGGTCACCCGACGGCAAGAAGCTGGCGTTCTCATCGGACCTGGACCCGACCGGAGCCTTCTACGTTTACACCATCTCCCCGGAAGGCGGCTCCCCAGCAAGGCTGGACTCAACCCAAAGCGCCTGGCCGAACGAGGTAGATTGGCGACCCTAGCGGCACTTTCGGAATCCCGCGGTACACGAATGATCTCTATGAAGCGAAGGAATGGTGAAATGCGTAAAATGGTGATCCCAATCGTGTTGATGACGTTGGTGATGATGGCCGTGCTGGCTGTCTCGTCGGAAGCCGCGGGGGAAGCTCCCTGGTGGAAAGAGAAGAAGATTCGGTTTATGTGGGGCTGCTGGGGTCTTGCCGGGGCCGACAAGACCGTAGATTGGGTGGGGCGGCCTGTGCCTCGGGAGGTCTTCCGCAACGTCGCTTTGTCCGGCGCTACTGTCTATGCTGACACCTGGATATACAACCCCGCCCACGCCCGCACGGCCAAGGAATTCGGCATGAGATATTTTGCGCCGACCCACCTTGCCCACATGACCGACAAACCCGGTGGCCGTACGTGGATCAACAAGGATGGTGTGGAGGTCCCGAAGTTCCCAGGCACCCCCGGTCACCTGTTCCGCTGCCCGCTGGATGAGTTTGTCTACGAGCGGTGGCTTGTGGGCGATGAGAAGATGGCAGGGATTCGCGAGGGCATCATAGATGGCGTCACGGTAGACTGGGAGTCTACAGAGGCGGACATCTGCTACTGCGACGACTGCTTCGGCAAGTTCCTGGAGTCCCAGGGGACAAAGATAGACCTGCCGGAGAAGTCGAAGCGGTTCGCGTGGGTCGAGGAGCGCAGGCTCGCGCAGACCTATGAGGAGAACTACCACAAGCGGCGCGTGGCGATGTTTGCCGGCATCCGCAAGAAGATGCAGGGGGTGAACCCCAACTTCCTGTTTGCCTCCTACAACGTGCTGCAGCCCAGACTTATCGACTTCATGCAGGCGATGAACACGCCCGAGAGGCCGTTCATAGTCCTGGACGCGAGGCATTACCAGAACGATGACCGCAAGCCCTGGTGGGAGTCTTACAGCGCGCGGCTGAAGCAGGATGGCTATATCTATATCCCCGGCGGCTGGAGCAATTCGCTGTTCGGCGCTCAGCCCTCGCAGGTCAGCGCCGCCCGGTGGCTCTACGAGACCTCGATCAACGAGGATGGCGTGTGGATGTGGTTTGAGCACCAGCTAACAGACGATAACCTCCGCGCCTACTCCTCCGCCGACCGCGACATTCGAGCGGCGACGCGCAGGGTAGGAAAGTTCCTGTTTGACGGCAAACGCGATCTCAACTTCGCGACGGTGGTGGAGTGGACGGGCCGCCCAGATCTGGAGAAGGCGGTTGTCCAGCGCTCATACAAACTGGGAAATGAGTATCTGGCGCACCTGAACAACGTCAATTCCGACTGGCCGATGCGCGTGCGTATCCGGTTCCCACGCCTGGAGGACGGCAAGAAGTGGACAGTGCGCG
The DNA here is from genome assembly GCA_964611645.1 of uncultured bacterium. Lineage (GTDB taxonomy): Bacteria > Armatimonadota > UBA5829 > UBA5829 > UBA5829 > CAZTAO01. The sequence continues at coordinate 161,675 of CAZTAO010000006.1, forward strand.
ACCCCATGGGCGACCTGTATTACACCCAGGACAAGAAGTCGGCGGTGTGGACGACCGCGCAGCTCAAGGCGGGTGTGGTTGTGGCAATGGAGGCTCGCAGCGACCTGTTCCTGCAGGTTTCCCCCGCCCGTGGCAACCCGAAGGTTGACGCGTCCGCCCTGATCTACTCGCGCGAGATCGATGATCTGCCAGAACACGCCGATGCCGACGCGAAGGCTGTGTTTCCGGATCCGCCCACTGCGGGCAGTCCCTCCGGCCGCCTTGTCTACACCGCGACTCAGCAGATGCCCGGGCTTGAGAACCCGTGGTACTCCGGAGTAGGCACAATCAGCATCAACAGCATCTTCTCAGTAGATGGAGATGGGGTAGGCAGAACCCGCCTGCGGCAGTTGCAGGGGCACCTGTGGTCTCCCAGCCACTCGCCGGACGGCAGCAAGATAGTATTCGTCCACTATGCGCGGGGCCGCAGGCAGATATTCGTCTCCAATGCGGATGGGCAGTCGGCGGTGAACATCAGCAAGAATGCGTTCTGCGACCGCTCGCCGGTGTGGTCTCCCGATGGTGCAAAGATAGCATTCATATCCGACCGCGAGGGCGACTGGGACATCTGGACTATGAGCGCCGACGGCAGCAATCAGCGCCGCCTTGCTGGCAACCCGGGCTTGGACCGCGCCCCTGCCTGGTCTCCCGACGGCAAGCGCATCGCCTGGGAGAGCCACACTTCAGGCACACCCAACATATGGGTCTGTGACTCGGACGGCCGCAACAGCCACCCGCTCATCGACCCGACGAAGCCGCTGAAGTTTCAGTCGGTGATGCAGTCGCAGCCGGGTGTTTTCCAGATAGAGGATGCAGCCGGCGCGAAACCGGTGTTCGCGGACAATACGATGTATATGTGGGACCCGGTCTGGTCGCCGGATGGCAAGCGCATAGCAGCCGGCGCGCTGCACAGTATGGCTGGGGACACGATCGCCATTCTGGAGTCGGATGGGTCGGGGCTGGTCCAACTCATCTATGGGATAGTGGGTGTTGCAAACGTGACGTGGTCGCCTGACGGCAAACAGCTTGCGGGCACACTGCGCACCTCGCCGCAGGAGTCCGAGCGGTCGGGAATCTTCATCATCAAGGCGGATGGCACCGAGAACTATCGCTGGCTGGTTGATGTCTCACCCACCGGCCCAAGGCTGGGTGGAGTGGGCCGAGTCGGCTCCACGACCTGGTATTCCAGCGGCAGCGCGCAGCCAAGGCGGGTGGTGAAGACCTTCCAGTCACTCACCTGGTCCCCGGATGGCAAGTCCCTGGCATTCACCTCGGACATGGACCCAACCGGCGCATTCTATGTCTACACCGTCAACCCCGAAGGCGGAGCGCCCAAGCGCCTGGACGCCACACTAAGCGCCTGGCCCAACGAGGTGGCTTGGAGGATGCGGTAGCTTCTGGCGATGGGTGGCGATCTCCGAATCGCCACCCCCCAGACCCCATCCCTCCCAGGGCAATCGCTTTAGAAAGTCTGTAGCAGTTCGGCCAGGTATTGGTCGTCGTG
>CAZTAO010000007.1:0-88732 GCA_964611645.1 uncultured bacterium
GGTGGGTCAAAATTCAACGCCGATGGTGGGTCAATTTTCAACGCCGGTTGACAGATTAGGGGGTGTCAGTTGGCTCAGAGCGGTTCTTGCGTCTCTTCCTACGGACGATCACTGGTACATCGTGGATCACGAGAGTGGGGTATAGTTCGGAATACTGGATACGGGCGCTCCCACTTTATCTATAACCGGCTCCGGTATCTTGTGTCGATTTTCGATTTCAAGGTTATCCGGGGCCTGTTTTGCATTACCGCCTCCTCACATCAGGAGTTGCTGGTCCCCAACCCACGGTCAGCCTCACTGCCCCATCAACGCAGTGCACCATAGTCACGGCTACACACTTTTGCTTCCGCAGCTAGGCAGCCACGAATCACGACCGAGGCATTGACAGTCGGTTTATACGGTGGTATAGTCCATTCGGCAGTCAGAATGCACTGCGTCCAAAGGAGCCTGGTCTATGCGAACAAGGATTGTCTCTGCAGTTACACTCACCACCCTCTGTATTCTGCTCGCATTGTCGGTCTTGCCCGCGCAGTGCGCGGTCACCCAACTCATATCCCGTGACCGGTTGGAAGGCACCCAGGGCAATTCCACATCGGGCGAAGAGGATATATCCAGCGATGGCCGGTTTGTGGTGTTCAGATCAATGGCCTCCAATCTCGTTGATGGGGTCGACAGCGGGGTCAGCCAGATATTCATACGAGACCGCAACGCCGGTAACACGGAACTTGTCTCTGTTCAGACTGACGGCTACGAGGCCAACGGCGCATGCGACAGCCCTTCCGTGAGCGATGACGGCAGATACGTGGTCTACAGTTCCTACGCCACGGGCATCATCGCCGGGATAGGGGACGGAACGCACGCTCAGATCTTCTTACGAGACCGTGTGCTTGGGGCCAATATTCTGGTTACGACTTCCCCGGCTGCCTACGGCAACAACAACTCATTTCAGCCAACAATCAGCGCCGACGGGCGATATGTGGCGTTCAAGTCCAATGCCACCAATCTGATGGGCGGGACAGGCCCAACCGGTTTCTACCAGATCTATCTCTGGGACCGATTGACCAGTGCAAAGACGCTGGTCTCCCACACCCCCTCGGGAGATCGCTGCGGCAACTCTTGCGACTCCCCATCCATCAGCGCCGAGGGTGGACACGTGGTGTTCTACTCTCCCGCGGGAGATCTGACAGGCGGTTTACCCTCTCCGCAGATATTCTTGTGGACTCGCTCCTCGGGGACGATTGAGGTGGCCTCTCTGGACTCCGCCGGGAACCCAGTAGCCGCAGGCGTCGGTGACAAGGCCTCCATGAACTCCGGCGGGCAGTTCGTTGTCTTTCAGACATACGCAGCAGACGTGCTTCCCGGAGTGGGCGATGGCGCCCACAGCCAGATCTACATGCGCAACAGGATGGATTCAAATACAGTTTTGATATCCAGGAACTCGGATGGCGAGACAGCCAACGGGAACTGCACTAATGCGTCGTTGAGCGGCGATACCAACCATACCCTCTTCTATTCGGATGCAACGAATCTGGGTTTCGGAGTTGACGGCTCCACCTATCAGCTCTACAAGCGAGACAGAAACCGAAACCTGCTGGACCTGGTGACTGTTGACTACAACGGCAACCCACTTGCGGACTACTCGGCAATGAGCGCCTGCATGAGCGGGGATGGCAGGTATGTAGCGTTCCACTCCGGCAAGAACATTCTACCGGGCATAAGTTGGGGATTTCACCAAGTCTTCTGCAGAGACACTGCGTTCGCGCCGCAGAACATCAGCCTCACGCCATCCGGCGGCTCGCTGGCTGGGGGGCCATTCACAATTGAAGCCACGTACAGGGACATGAACGGCGCCCCTGGGATACGCAAGTGCTACTTGCTCCTGAATGACTCAGCCTCCCAGGTAGGCGGCGTGCTGGTGATGTACGACTGGTCCACCAGCAAGCTATACCTGAAGAACGACGCCAATACGAGTTGGGGGACCGGCTATGCGGATGGAACAGACGTGGTACTTCAGAACAGCCAGTGCTACTTCTACGTGAAAGATACAGTGGTGAGTGGCGGGGAGACTGACTTCTGGTTGAGGTGGAGACTGGAGTTGAAAGCTCCATTCTCAGCAAAGAACCTGAACGGCTATATGTACGTCCAGGACGAGACTGCCCTCACAGACGGCTGGGAGAGAATGGGCATTTACTACAATGTGAAGCCGCAGGTTGTGAGCGTCTCCCCAGACGGACCACTGCCCATCGACTCCACGACTACCCTGACCAGTGTGTACCGCGACCTCAACGGTTCCGCCGACCTGCGCAGGTGTTACCTGGTGGTATGCGAAGGGTTCAACCAGGCCAATTCGATGTTCCTCTTCTACGACAAGGCCACCAACAGGATCTATCTGAAGAACGACGCGAACACCAGTTGGGGAACAGGCTATGCTCCCGGCACAATCCACACGCTGTCCAACAGCCAGTGTGATGTCTACACCGGCGACACCACAGTCACCGAGGCGGGCAATGACGTCACGATTGCGTGGTCGTTCAGGTTGAAGCCTACGATGGCGGACAAGAACCTCTACAGTTGGATGTATGTCACCGATTCCGCCGCTGCTTTCGATGGTTGGAAGAAAGTAGGGACACATTTCACGCCCGTGGCTCCCACTTGTGTCAGCGTGACCCCTTCCACAGGCAAAGTGCAGACCGGGACGCCTCTTGTATTCAGGACTACGTATTCTGACGACAACGGCACCCCGGACATCTACCTGTGTTACTTCCAGATCGGCCAGACAGGCAGCCTGGCCAACAACGTGGTCTTGCTCTACGACGTCAAGCAGGGCAAGGTCTTCCTGCGCAATGACGCCAACACAAGCTGGGGAACCGGCTACGCTCCGGGAACTCCAGTGGTGCTGGAGAACAACCAGTGCAAGGTCTATGTTGAGAGCACATCAGTGTCTTCGGACTCCGACGACATCGCGATTGACTGGAATATCGAACTCAAGGCCGTTCTGATTCCCAAACTGCTTGGGGAACGGATGTACTGTCGGGACAACGAGTATCTCAACAGTGGATGGAAGCTAAGGGGAACCGTGCGGGCGCAGTAGCGGATATACTGCCGCGAGCGATGGAACGCGGTTATGTCCTGAAAACAACCAGACGTGTAACCTGATATGGCGCCTCTGACCGTGCATCTCCAGGTAATGCGGCGAAGGGCGCCATATCGAGAAACCAGGAGGAGATCTGCTATGCGTACTCACGGTGTTCTTGCAGCTATCGCTGCGGCTTTGTGTCTTGTGCTATGCATGCCCGGTTTTGGACAGTGCGCGGTTACTGAACTTATCTCACGAGACCGCATCGACCACACCCAGGGCAATTCCACCTCAATGGGCGCCAACATCAGCGCCAACGGAAGATGGGTAGTGTTCACCTCCCTGGCGGACAACCTGGTTGCCGGCTCTGGGAATACGAAGTTCCAAGTATATGTCTACGACCGCCAGGTCGGCGTTACCGAGTTAGTCTCCGCCCAGCTAGATGGGAGTGAAGCCAATGGCGACTGCCACGATCCCGTGATCAGCAATGATGGCCGGTATGTGGCCTACAGCTCCTATGCAACCGGGCTGATCCCGGGAGTCGGAGACGGAGCGCGTCAACAGATATATCTTCGCGACCGCACTCTCGATACCAACACCCTCATCTCCTCGGCATCACCCGGTTACGCCAACAACGATTGCGAGCAGCCAAGTATGAGCGGTAATGGGCTGCGGATCGCATTCCGGTCAAAAGCCACCAACATTGGCACCGGCGATGGCCCCACCGTGTATTACCAGGTGTTTATGGCAGACCGCGAGTACAACACACTCTCCCTGATCAGTTCCAACGCTTCCGGCAACAGGTGCAACGGGAATGCGTTCCGGCCGCAGATATCCTCAGATGGCAGCGTGATAGTCTTCTACTCCGAGGCTACGGACTTCATCGAAGGACCTACTACTCCCCAGATATATCTGGCAAGCTGCGTTTCCTCGGTAGAAGAGGTGATCTCCGTGGATGCCACCGGGAGTCCGATCAGCACGCTCGGCCTGGGCAAGAAAGCCTCCGTCAGCTCCAACGGCTCCATTGTTGCATTCAATACCAACGCCGCCGATGTGGTTGCGGGGGTCGGGAATGGAGTCACCCACCAGGTGTACGTCAGAGACAGGGCAGCAGGAAGCAGCACTCTGATCTCTGTCAGCAACATTGGGAACCCCGGTAACGGTGATTCCACGGACCCGTCCATCAGCGCAGGCTCGTTCCATGTCGCGTTCTACTCGGCGGCCACCGACCTCACCTCGGATGATGTTGACGGCATCAGCCGCCATCTCTACAAGCACGACAGGTTCCGGGGGGTGACAAACCTGGTCAGCGTGGACTACAACGGGACTCCCAGGGCCGATTCCATCCCGATGAACGCGTGCCTGAGCAGCGACGGGCGGTACGTGGCATTCCACTCTGGGATCAGTAACCTGCTTCCGGGCATCGACTGGGGATACTATCAGGTCTACTGCAGAGACACCGTGGCCGCGCCCGAGAACATCAGCCTTACCCCGTCCGGAGGGTCTCTGGCTTCCGGACCGTTTACTATCGAGGCCGACTACAGAGATGCGAATGGCTCTGCAGGGATTCGCAGGTTCTACCTATTACTCAACGACACTCTGTCCCAGTCTGGTGCCGCTCTTGTGATGTATGACTGGTACACAGACAAGTTCTACCTCAAAAACGACTCCAACACCAGTTGGGGGACCGGATATGCCCTTGGGTCCAACGCAGTGCTTGAGAACAGCCAGTGCAAGTTCTATGTGAAGGACACTACCATGGCTGGCGGAGCTTATGACCTCTGGATCGGGTGGCGCCTGGAACTGAAAGCGCCATTCTCGGGGAAGAACCTCAACGGCTACATGTACTGCCAGGACGAGACTTCCCTCTCCGATGGCTGGGAGAGGAAAGGCATATACTACAACGTCAAGCCCCAGGCTGTGAGCATCAACCCAGCCGACGGGGAGTTCGGCAACGACGTCAAGATCACCATCAAGAGCACATTCCGCGACCCCAACGGCTTTGCGGACATCCGCAAGTGCTACACGCTGCTCTGCGAGGACTTCAGCCAGGCCAATGCGGCATTCCTATACTATGATCGGGTCGCAAGCAAGGTCTACCTGAAGAATGACGAAAATACCAGTTGGGGTACCGGGTACTCTCCCGGAACCGACGTAACGCTCTCCAACAGCCAATGCGAGGTGTACGTGGACGAGGTGATCGTAGTCTCTACGGGGGATGATGTGAGGGTAGAGTGGTCTCTGAAGCTGAAACCATCGATGGCCAACAAAAACCTGCTCAGTTGGATGTACGTGGCCGACGTGGCAGGGCTACATGATGGGTGGAAGAAGGTGGGCACGCACTTCACTCCGGTCCCACCTGTATGTGTCAGCGTCAGCCCCTCTACCGGCAAGGTGCAGACCGGGACTCCGCTGGTGTTTACAACCAGGTATTCAGATGATAACGGAAGTGGAGACATCTTCCAGTGCTACTTCCAGATGGGGCAGACAGGCAGTCTTGCCAATGCAGTTTGCGTGATGTATGACAAAGCGCAGAACAAGGTCTTCCTGCGAAACGATGGCAACACCGTCTGGAGCAGAGGCTACACACCAGGGGACAGTATTGTTCTGGAGAACAGCCAATGCAAAGTCTATGTAGCGAACACAACTGTATCGTCGGACTCCGATGACCTGCAGATTGAGTGGAGCATTGAGCTGAAGCCCATTCTGGTTCCAAAGCTGCTTGGACAGCGGATGTTCTGCAGGGACAAAGAGTACCTCAACAGTGGGTGGAAACTGAAAGGGTACGTAAGGGCGCAGTAAGCCGCTCTGCGGAGCTGTGGGTCCTTAGTTCTGAGTTCTGAGTTGGGAAACGGGTGATCCGTAGAGGCAGGCCTCCGTGCCTGCCTCTTCTCATGAACACGTTGATTCGGCAGACCACGGCGGCAAGACCACCTATCACCAACACCCATCACCCACCCCGGCTTGACGTATGGCGGCTATTCGTGGAGAATTTAGGGGTAACTTGCAGGAGACAGTATTTTGACATCCGACCGCGAATCCCAATTCGATGACCTCGCGCCTTACTATGACTCGCTGATGATGGGCGTGCCTTATACTATGTGGGTGGAATATCTGGAGGCGCTGATCAAGCTGAACGGTGTTGCCCCAAAGACTGTGCTGGATGTGGCTTGCGGCACCGGGAATGTGTCCGAGATTCTTGCCAAGCGTGGCTACCAGGTTACCGGCATTGACAACGCCCCCGGCATGATCGAGGCTGCAAAGGCCAAGAATGGGTTGGCCGAGTATCACGTTCAGGACCTTACCACTCTGGACCTCGGCAGGCAGTTCGATCTTGCGGTGAGTCTGTTCGACAGCCTGAATTACGTGCTGGACCCCAACGCGCTGGCGCAGGGGTTTGTCCGGATATTCGCGCATCTCAAGCCCGGCGGTCTGTTGATATTCGATGTGAACACCATCTACGCCCTGGCAAACAGCTTCTTCGACCAGTCTGATATGAACGAGCATTCCAACCCGCGATATGTCTGGAAGAGTGAGTGGGACCCGGAAACCAGCATTTGCACCGTGCGCATGGTTTTCGAGACAACTGCGGCAGATGGGTCGGTAAGCGAGTTTCGGGAGGTCCACCGTCAGCGGGCCTATGAGCTGAATGAGCTTGCGGGGATGCTGGAAGATGCCGGCTTCTGGGAAGTGACTATGTATCACGCGTATGATTTTCGCAGGCCGTCGAAGCGGTCTGACAGGGTATTCTTCATAGCTAGAAAGGTTGGCAGGAATGAATAGGAGCGTGCTGAGGGGTTTGGCCCTTATAGTTGTGGCGGTTGCTGTGATTGTCGGGATACTCTTGATGAGTGGTCCGAAAGGACACAAGGTGAACCCGCCGAGCGGGGAGTGGATACTTGTCTCCACCAATCCCGACACTCAGTATGGCACATATCTAGGGAACGGCTATCTCTCAACCCGCATTATGGGCGATGGGGTCGGCAGCCAGGATGGCAAGCCCCTGCCCTGCTACATCGAAGGACTGTATGTCGATGAAAAGCTCTGCCCCGCCCCGACCTGGAGCGACCTGCGCTTCTACGACGGCCAGACCGAGTTCAAGCTAGACAAGAAAGCCCCCTATGCCCAGTGGCTGAATATGAAGGAAGGCATCCTAACCACTCAGGGGACTTGGCGAGCGGGGGGGAAGAGCTTTGGGGGGAAGATTGAGGTGATGGTCTGCCGCTTCACTAACGTGAACTTCGGCATCATCCGTACGACAATTAGTCCAGATTTCAGCGGGAGTATTCGAGTGGTGAACCCCATAGGTCTACCCCAAGCGTTGCCACCGGGCGTAGCCGCGCAAGTCTCTCTACCAGGCATCTCGTATATTAACGGCAAGAACACCCCGCCGCCCACAGTATTCTTCCAATCCCAGTTTATCGGTCCCGGCACACAGATGGCAGGCGATCATATGGCAGTCGCTTGTGAAATCAATCTGTTGAAAGGGCATGATCTTGTCACATCCCTGTTCTCGCAGATGGGACTGAAACCCATACTGCCCGGTTCTATTGAACCTCTGACGCTAGAAAGCATGATCGCGGACCACAAAGCATCTATGGCACGGCTTTGGGAGAAAGACATCATCATCGATGGCTCCGAGCGGGACCAGAAGGTCGTGCGGTCTTGCATGTTCTACCTGCTTCAGAGCGCGGGGAAGGATGGGCAGTTCAGCATTCCGCCTATGGGGCTTTCCAATACGAGTTTCAATGGCCATGTGTTCTGGGACGCGGATACCTGGATGTTCCCTGCGCTATTGCTGCAGCATCCTGAGTTGGCGAAGACGATTGTGGATTACCGGTTCAACACTCTCAGTGGCGCGAAGCAGAACGCCAAGGCTAGTGGCCTGGCGGGGGCTGAGTATGCGTGGGAAAGCGGAGCAACCGGGGTGGAGGACGCCCCGGCGAACATCGCTATGCGGCAGGAGAGGCATATCAACGGAGATGTGGCTCTGGCGCAGTGGCAGTATTACCTGGCAACCGGCAATAAGCTGTGGCTGACGGAACGTGGGTTCCCGGTGTTGAGCGCGACCGCGGATTACTGGGTGAGCCGGGCCAAGCTCGATCCGAGCAAGGGAAAGTATGTGATAGCTGGAGTCGTCCCACCGGATGAGACGGCGGAGATAGTGAACAACAGCGTCTACACCAACGCCATCGCCAAGATGAACCTGGAGTTTGCTGCCGAGGCTGCAAAGATCGCTGGCAAGCCTGCCAAACCGGAGTGGGCCAAGGTAGCGGCGGCGATGTATTTGCCGGATAACAAGGCGGAGAACCGTTTCCTGATGTATGACGGCTACACCGGCCAGCGCGCCAAGCAGGCTGACGCGGAGCTGCTGCTCTTCCCGCTGCAGTTCGATGCCGACCAAGTCAAGCTCAAGAACACGTTCGAGTATTGCTCGCAGAGAGTCATGGCTAACGGCCCGGCCATGACCTCATCGGTGCATTCGGTGATATACGGGCGGTTTGGTGATTCGGAGAAGGCTTACCAGAGCTTCACCGACAGCTTCGAGAAGTACCTGCGCGGAGAGTTCAACTACTTCAACGAAAAGCGGACAGAGTCATACAAGAACGCCTGCTTCCTCACAGGCGCTGCGGGACCCATCACCGCCACAATCTATGGTCTTGCTGGGCTGCGGTATGAGTACATGCCAAAGAGCTACGACCTCGTGCCAGCATTCACAGTCAAGCCATGCTTACCCAAAGAGTGGAAGAGCGTGACCATCAAGGGGATACAGTGGAGGGGGAAGACTTATGATCTGGTCGCGGAGCAGGGGAAGGCTGGGAGATTGGTGGCGCGGTAGGGTTTTCTAGTTATGTTGTGCTTCGCACAGCTCAATTCCCCCTTGGAAGGGGGTCAGGGGGATGTGCGTATTTGTTTCGGTTTTTCACTCGATAACGAGGCTAACATCCCCCCTTCTGCGGAAGCCCCCTTCAAAAGGGGGAATTGGGTGTGCGCGTAACTGGTCGCCTATTCTGCTACACAAGACTACTATGCTTATCGTTACAGAGCGCCCTCTCTCTATCTCTCTCCCCCAGGAGAGAGGATTACGTTAGCGCTCATCGTTGGCGTCTGCCATAGGCCATAGGCCATAGGCTATTGGCCATTGGCCAGTCTGCGACATCTGCGGATAATCCCAACCGCCAACACCCAACACCCGTCTAGTGGTATCTTCGTGGGGCATCGTCTGCTGGGAGGCTTGAGATGTCTAGTTGGCGCAGGGCTGTGAGGCCGTCGTGGCTTAGGCGGAAGCCTCTTTCGGCGCAGGCTCGGTGAGCATTGAGCATAAGTTTGGTGTGGAAAACCCTGTCTTCTATTGCCAGCAGGAGTATGTGCTGAATCTGGACGGCATCCAGCGCAGCGACTGAAGCCCGGGCCTGGGCGGCGAGGTCGTTGTAGGGGTCCATATCAAGCGCCTTCATCAGCCACTTCATAGCCCCGGGGGCATCCCCTTTGTGCTGTAGGAGGAAACCCTTCTGGTAGTGGTGATAGGCGTCGGTGGGATCGATGCGGATGAGGTCATCAACTATCCGCTCCGCCCCGTTAAGCTCTCCGCGCCGCAATTTGACCACACCCAGCACATCTCTGGCCAGCCTGCTCCTGGGATTGGTCTTAATTATCCCCTTGCACGCAACCTCCGCTTCCTCGAACCTGCCAAGGTCCAGAAGCAGCTTCAGGAGACGGTTTTGCAGGGTGGCGTTCTTGGGGTCGAGCTTCACGGCGCAATGCAGTTCCCGCAGCGCGAGTATGTTGTCTCCGCTGGCGTAGTAGACCCTGGCCAGGCACTCCCTCACCCGCGCGTTCTCCGGGTAAGACTGAGCAACCTGCCGCAGCATTTCCAGCGCGTCGGTGAACCGCCCTTCATCCGCAAGCAATCTCGCGCGGCGGATGGCGGTGGTCGGACGAACCTGCCCCCTGCCCTCCGGAGAGAGCAAGACATGAACAGCGCCAGGTTGTTTCATTGCATCGGTCAAGAGTTGGCTCACTGCGTGAAGATATGACTACACTATAGAAGTTCAGCGGTTGCCCTTTGTTATCCTTCCTCATTTATCGAACGGGGCAAAACGAAGTTCAGGTTTTGCGCGGGAAGTTGTGCAGCTGTAGAAGTTCAGTCTTGGTGAGTGCTAACTCGGAAGGCATGTCTCTTCCCCTCACCCCAGCCCTCTCCCCGCGGGGCCGGGGAGAGGGAGTATCTCATCGACCTGAACGGTGACCCAACACCCAACACCCGATTGTCGTATAATGGTAGAAAGCTCTGAAGCTGAATCTATCATCTACAGGATTTCTCTGCATGCCTTTGAAGAACTATCGGCCTACTGTTGCGGAAGTGGATTTGTCGGCAATCTCGGACAACATCCGCGGGATACGCTCGCGCGTGGGGGATGGCGTTAAGATTATGCCGGCTGTGAAGGCCAATGCTTACGGGCATGGGGCGGTTGAGGTCTCGAAGGCTTGTCTGGCAGCGGGGGCTGATGTTTTGTGCGTGGCGATGCTCGAGGAGGCTGTTGGGCTTCGAGTGGCGGAGATCAAGGCGCCGATGCTGGTGATGGGGGTGAGCACTGTCGACTGCGCGGGGGACCTGGTCAAGCACGACGTCCAGGCTGCCGTCTGCGACCTCGCCTTTGCCAAAGCCCTGTCCGATGCTGCGAAGAAGCAGAACAAGATGGCGCGGGCGCACCTCAAAGTCGATACCGGGATGGGTCGGATAGGGGTCTCTCCCGATGAAGCTATCGAGCTTGCCAGGGCCGTTGCGTCGCTGCCGAACCTGAAGCTCCAGGCCATATTCACCCACTTCCCCAGCGCCGACGACGACTCAGAGCTGACGCGCGAGCAGATATTCACCATGGGCAGGCTCCGAACCGACCTCGCAGATGCAGGGATGCGGGTGCCGATGCTCCATATGTCCAACAGCGCCGCCATTCTCGCAAGGCCCGAAGCGGACTTCGACGCCGTGCGGCCCGGGATTATGATCTATGGGCACTACCCGTCGCCCAGCTCCCCGAGGTCCGTCCTAATCCGCGAGGCGCTGACCCTGAAGACCAGAATAGTGTTCCTCAAGGAATGCGCGGCAGGGACAAGGACCAGCTACGGCGGGACACACACTCTCAGGCGCAGGTCGAAAGTCGCAACGATCCCTATCGGCTACGGCGACGGCTACCCGCGCGCACTCTCCAATACGGGTGAAGCGGCGGTGAACGGCGTCCGCGTGCCGGTGATCGGGCGGGTATGCATGGACCAGGTAATGCTGGATGTGACCAACGTGCCGGGGGTGAGCGTGGGGGATGAGGTCATTCTCTATGGCGGCGGATTCGACTACTTGAGCGTGTCGGCGATTGCCGAGAAGCTGGGAACCATCTCTTATGAACTGCTCTGTGACATCGGGCGACGGGTGCCAAGGGTATATATCAACAAGCCATGAGCGAAGAAGTAGATCAACCAATAGGAACCGAAGTTGAAATCGCCAACCGGGACTATGCCATCACCCTGAAGGAGAAGCTGGCGTCGGTGCCCAGCGTGCCGGGGTGTTATATAATGAAGGACGCCCGCGGGCAGATTATCTACATCGGCAAGGCTCGCGTTCTGCGGAACCGTGTCCGGCAGTATTTCCAGCCAAGCACCGACCACACCTCCAGGATCCGGCGGATGGTGTTTGAGGTCGCCGACCTCAACTGGATAATCACCGACTCTGAACTCGAAGCCCTCATCCTCGAAAGCAACCTCATCAAGAAGCACCACCCGGAATACAACGTCCGCCTGCGGGATGACAAGAGCTACCCATATATAGTGCTGACAATGTCGGAGAAGTGGCCCCGGCCTGTCTTTGTCCGCAAGCTCAGGCTGCAGGCCAACGAGACCGACAAGTACTTCGGGCCCTATACAGACTCAGACGCCGTCAAGGAAACCCTCCGGCTGATCCGGCGGATCTTCAAGGTGCCGTGCGGATACAAGGATCCCGACAAGGCTGGCGGAAAGCCCTGCATGTACTACCACATCAACCAGTGCCTTGGGCCTTGCGCGGGCAAGACCAGCACGGAAGCGTATATGTCGACCATTCGGGACGTGATCTCGTTCATAGAAGGCAGAGACGATGAACTGGTGGACAGGCTGATACGGGAGATGGGTGAAGCGGCGGAGAACCTGGAGTTTGAGAAAGCCGCGCGCTACAGGGACCAGGTGGCGGCGATCCAGAAACTCATTGCCCGGCAGAAGGTGGTCTCAACCGCGCTGCAGGACCAGGACGTGATCGCGCTGGTTACCGACAACCTCAACACCTGCGCCGAACTCTTCTTCATCAGGGGTGGCAAGCTCATCGGGCAGGAGCATTTTCTGCTGGACAACGTGGACAGCGAGGACTTCCCGACAAGCCTGCAGGAGTTCTTGATGCAGTATTACCAGACCGCGCCATATATCCCCCGCGAGGTCCTGCTGAGCAATGAGATTGCGGAGCTGGATATTGTGGAGTCCTGGCTGAGGCAAAAGAAGGGCAGGAAAGTCCAGATAGCCAGCCCGAAGCGCGGGGAGAAGAAGGGCATTGTGGATATGGCAAAGACCAATGCCGAGCAGGTCCTGCGCCAGATCCGGCTGAAGATGGAGTCGGACAACTCCCGCAGGTCCGAGGAGCTTGAGGGTCTGCAGAATGCCCTGAACCTGCCCAAGCCGCCTGTGCGGATAGAAGCGTATGACATCTCCAACACGGGGGGCCACCAGACAGTGGCCTCGCTGGTGGTGTTTGAGAACGGCTCCCCACACAAAGACCACTACCGTAAGTTCAAACTCAAACAGCCTGAGGGTGTGCCTGATGATTTCGCATCGATGAAGCAAGTGATATTGCGGAGGCTGACCGGCACACTGCGCAAGTCCGCTGCGTTTGAGCACCTTCCGGATCTGATACTGGTAGACGGCGGCAAAGGACAGCTCAGCGCGGGTGTTGAGGCTTTGATGGAGGCAAATGAGCGAGTAAGTATCATCGGCCTTGCCAAGCGCAACGAAGAGATATACAGAGTCGGAAGCCCCGACCCCGTGATGCTGCCAAGAGACTCCAAGGCGCTCCACCTGCTCCAGCGAATCCGAGACGAAGCCCATCGCTTCGCCATCACCTACCACAAAGCAATCCGAGGCAAGAGCGTGCGCGGATCAACCCTCAACGAAATCCCCGGCATCGGCCCAAGACGCAGGCGGGCACTGCTGTCGTTCTTCGGCGGAGTCGAACACATCAAGGAAGCCACAGTCGACCAGATAGCCTCTGTGCCCACCATGAGTAGGCCGGCGGCTGAGGCGGTGTGGAAGTTCTTTCATCGGAAGAGTTGAAAGCTCAAAGTGGAAAGCAACCCCAGATGACGCAGATGTCACAGATGGGCTTCAAGCTGCGGGAACTTGCGCGAGTGCAGACTTGCAGGGCCATGTGCAACCAGTCGTTCAAGCAGCGTAGTCGAACAAACATATCATTTGTGATATAATTCATG
This sequence comes from uncultured bacterium, assembly GCA_964611645.1. GTDB lineage: Bacteria > Armatimonadota > UBA5829 > UBA5829 > UBA5829 > CAZTAO01. Next base: position 13,576 of record CAZTAO010000007.1, read on the forward strand.
TGTGGAAGGTGAGAGCATGAGCTGGGAAGTAGTGCTGTACGCCAAGGAAGACGGGGAGATTCCCGTGCTAGAGTTCCAACGCAGCCTGCCTGCCAAGCACCGCGCGAAGTCTGTCCGCGACATTGATATGCTTGCCGAATTCGGACCCGATCTGCAAGAGCCGTTTGTCAAGGCTATAAAGGGCGATAGGTATAGAGGAATGTGGGAACTCCGCACCAAGTTCGCCGGTGACATCTCGCGCATATTCTACTTCCTGTCGTCTCGCAAGCGCTTCGTGTTGCTTCACGGATACCTGAAGAAGGATGCGAAACTCAGTGTTCGTGACTTGGAGACGGCGAAGCGACACATGGATGACTACATCCGGAGGACACAGCAATGAATAGGGCTGCCGAAGTCTCGTGGAAAGAAGCACGAAAGAAGTTGATCGAGGAAGACGCCGAGTTTGCCGCAGCCGTGGAAGAACTCGCTCCCGAGTATGAGATCGCGAGGCAGATCGTGAAGGCGAGGTTGCAGAGCGGGATGACCCAGGGACAGCTCGCCTCGAAGATCGGCACCCGCCAGGGGAACATCAGCCGCATAGAATGTGGTCAGCAAAACATATCTATCGGCATGCTCAGCAAAGTGGCAAAGGGCCTCGGTAAGAAACTGCGCGTATCGATAGGTTAGCGGCCTCGGTTACTATGCTGCCGGAGCCGGGCGTCAGCCCCGCCAGTCTCATCTGCGCAACTGACGGGTAAGTGGTGGCCGTTACGCTGCGCCCTCTCTCTAACTCTCTCCCCCGGGAGAGAGGATTACGCTCTGCCATTCCAGAAACCCTGATCTGTTCTTCCACACCCCAGCAATACGGCATTTCGCAAACCAGCAAGCATCTCCGCCATGTTACAATAGAAGTATATCGACAAGGAGTCGCCGCACCATGAAACGAATAGATCACACTGCCAAATCCTGCTGCATTGTTGAAACCTCGGCGGGGTTTGTTGCGTTAGAATATAGGGACGGGAAGTTGCTGGGGGTGTCGTTCCCTGAGCTTACTTCCGAGGCTGCGGCGGAGACACTTACCTGCGCTGCGGATATGGCGACCTGCGCGGTTACCCCCGAGGCTGAGTTGTTCAAGGACTACTTCGCAGGCAAGCCTGTGGACTTTGGGAAGGTGGATGTGGACCTCAGCAGGTTCGCGGATTTCACCGTCAAGGTGCTGGAAGCGGTGCGGTGTGTGCCATACGGGAAGACCGTGAGCTACAAGCAGCTTGCGCAGATGGTGGGGAGTCCGCTGGCGGCGCGGGCTGTCGGGCAAGCTTTGGGGTGCAACCCTGTGCCAATTGTAGTACCATGTCACCGCGTGCTATCATCTGACGGCGGCCTCGGCGGCTTTTCGGGCGGGTTGGAATGGAAGAAACGACTGCTTGATCTGGAAGGAGTGCATCCTAAGCAATGAAGATCTTGATCAATTGGGTAGTTGGTATAGTGTCGGTGGTGCTCACGGTAGTGCTGGGCAGGGCGCTGGGCCTGCATCTGAACTGGACACCTGAATGGCATATTGTCCTGTTCGTGCCGCTGCTTGCGCTGGTGAATGCCATTGTGCGCCCCCTGGTAAAGCTGATGGCCATGCCGATCACCTGCCTCACGTTCGGCCTGTTCAACCTGGTAATCAACGCGCTAATGTTCTGGCTTGCAGCCTACTTCACAGGGGCCAAGCATCTGGACTTCTGGACCGCGCTGTTTGGGACGGTCTGCGTGAGCGTGATCTCCACGATCCTCAGCGGCATAGTGAGCAAGGCGACCAAGAACAGAGACGATGACTATGACCGCTAAGAAGCAGTTGGTGCTGATAACCGGAATGTCGGGGTCGGGCAAGTCGCTCGCGGCCAGCACTTTCGAGGACCTGGACTTCTACTGCATAGACAACCTCCCACCCCAGCTTCTGGCGGAGACCACCAAGCTCTGGCTGCCGCCCAACCAGCCCCAGGACGTGGCCATAGTGGCAGACGTTCGCGCGGGGCAGTTCTTCCCGCAGTTGGCGGAGATGTGTAAGCAGGCCCAGCAGGAAGAGTCGGCGGTATTCTCGCGCCCGATTGTGCTCTTCATGAATGCCAGCGACTCCGAGCTGATCAAACGCTTCAAGGAGACCCGCCGCAAGCACCCGCTTGTGACCAAAGACCGCAGCATAGGGGACGCAATTGCCCTGGAGCGGGAGATGCTGGCGGACCTGAGCGAAAACTCCGACAAGACCATCGATACAACCAACATGGAACCCGAAGCAATGCGGCGGCAGATCCGCGAGATATTCGGCAGAGCTCCCGTGCTCGAGCGGCTGATGATCTCCGTGGTCTCGTTCGGGTTCAAGTACGGAGTCCCGCTGGACGCGGACGTGGTGTTCGACGTGCGGTTTCTGGCAAACCCCTACTGGGTGGAGTCCCTGCGATCGCTCGACGGCACCCACCCCCACGTGCGCCAGTATGTGGACCAGGACCCCATCGCGGAGGTGCTGCTGAAGAAACTCTTCGACCTGGTGGAGTTCTCGATACCCCAGTATATCCGCGAAGGCAAGGCATACCTCACCATCGCCATCGGCTGCACCGGCGGCAGGCATCGGTCCGTGGTAATCGCGGACGAATTGAATATGTTCCTGAGGTCTGGCGGATACACTGTCCGAGTTGAGCATAGAGACTTGATGAGGCACAGGGGGAACGCTTCTTGCGAATCAAGCCAATCGTAAGCGCCCTGAAGTGGCTGTATCCGGGGATGCGGGTAAAGCGCTGGCTGGCGTTGGTGCCGGTGGGTATGGCCGTGTGCCTTTTCGGGCTGGTCCTGCTGCTGAACTGGAAGGTGGATGTTCTCCTGAGCCGAGTGGCTGAAGAGGCGATGAAGCTCCTGGGAATCAACATGGGCAGCCCCGAGGTGTGGATTCCGATGGGAGTCGCGCTGGTGATTCTTGGCGTGATAATCATCTTCATCGCGCTGCGGCAGGTGGTGCGGTCCATTACCAGCGTGGTAAGCCCGGAAACCGAGGGCAAGCTGGCCGACCTTGTGTTCAGGAAGCGGTACCTCTCGCAGGGACAGCGGATTGTTGTTATAGGCGGCGGCACCGGGCTGTCCACGATGCTCAGAGGTTTGAAGCAGTATTCAAGTAACATAACTGCGGTGGTTACCACCACCGACGATGGTGGCAGTTCCGGCAGACTCCGCGAAGATATGGGCATGCTGCCGCCGGGCGATATCCGCAACTGCCTGGTAGCGCTGGCCGATTCGGAAACCAGCATGGCGGACCTGTTCCAGTACAGGTTCGACCTCTGCGGCGACGGGCTGGAAGGCCACTCTTTCGGTAACCTCCTGATAGCCGCCATGACTCGCCTCACCGGCGACTTCGAGAGCGCGGTGCGAGAGACAAGCCGAATTCTGGCTATCCGCGGGCAAGTGCTCCCCACTACCACGGCCCACGTCAAACTCCAGGCCGAGCTTGAGGATGGGACGTTTGTGGAAGGGGAGACCAACATCGCGAAGTCGACCTCCCCCATCAAGCACATAATGCTCTCGCCGACCGATGTGGAACCACTTGAAGAAACACTGGCTGCTATAGAGCTTGCGGACTGCGTGGTTCTGGGGCCGGGGAGCGTGTATACCAGCATCGTGCCCAACCTGCTGGTAAAGGGCATCCCGGAGGCTCTGCACAAGACCAAGGGCACCGTGGTATATGTGTGCAACGTGATGACCCAGCAGGGTGAGACCGACAACTACAAGGCCTCCGACCACGTGAAGGCAATCACCAAACATATAGAGCCGAAGATCATCGACCGGGTGCTGGTAAACACCGCCAGACCCCAGCCCGATATGCTGGAGCTATACCGCAGATACGGGCAGACATTCGTGGAGCCGGACCCGGCGAAGATCAGGGAGATGGGCTACAGGCCTGTCACCGGTGACTTCATAAGCGAGTCAAACGTAGTCCGCCACGACCCCGACAAACTGGCCAACGCGATACTGCGGATGCTGTACTAAGGACTAATTGACATGGATATACAGGATTCCAGATGTTCGGAATCCAGCATCCTTGACATCCCGTATATCCGTTTGAACGCTTCCCCTGAACGCTAACTGACTGCCGCAAAATCATCGTCGCTGTCAGTCATTCTCCTTCACCCTTGCCTTCACTATCCCCTCGACAACGTCCGCGGGGATGGGGTGTTGGAATGTGAACTGTATTGTGGTTCCGGAGGTCTTGTGCCCTGCGAGACGATCGCGGAACTGCTCGACGAGTGATTCTCGTGTGGTCACAAAGCTGAGATGGTCCTTGAATGCAGCAAAGTGGACAAGCGGACGGCCCCGATACCTGAATGTAGGGATTCCATAGCTGATCAGTTCTTCGGTCTCAGGAGCCGCTGCCTTTATAGTCTTTCGCAGGTCTTGCAGGACCTGCCGGTCGCTCTCCGGCACCGCCGCAATATACTCATCCACATCTTTCGCTACATTCGCTGCCATTTCTCGGCCTCCAGTCACAAGCACTACTGTCGATTGACTAGCTGACTCCGCTAGCACCCAACACCCATCACCTGCCCCGTTACTCCAACCAATACTTCATCGCGTCGGGATCGAATTTCAGGAGCCACTCGCGGTATTGGGCTTGGTTGAATGGGGGTTTGCCGGCGAGGTAATGGTTGCGGCCTTGGACTCCGTTCGCCTGCCATTCTATCGCGTAGAAGCGCTGTTTGTTGGCGTGGTATGGGATTGTGGTTAGCTGGGTTACTGACTCGGCTTTGGAGATGGCTTCGCCACTTGAGACTACCTCGCCAGAACCCACGTCCGTGATTGTGAAGCTGAGTCTGGTTTCCTCGCGGGTCTCGTTGGCTGACACCAATCGCTGGGTGTCGTTCTCCGGTTCGGTCAGGATGAGGCAGATGGGCTGCTGGACCCGCTTGATGAACTCGTAGGCCAGTTTGCGGTCGAAGTAGTAGCCTACTATGGCATCGGAGAACTGCGGCCAGCCGTCGATGAGGTTCCACCAGATTATGCCTGTCCGCCGCCACATCTGGCTTCGGAACATCTCTATGAAGAACTTCTTGGCCTCCGCCTGGGATACCTGGCTGGCGAATGCGTAGTCGCTGAGGTTATCCGGAGCTTCCCCAAAAAGCACCCGCGCCTGCTTTGCCATCAGCTCCACGCGGTAGTCGTAGAGGTCGATTCCGGGGATGGGCGATGTGCAGTGGAGGGTCCATTCCTCGTTGTCCGTGTACGGCCAGACTTTCTCCGGCGAGATGAACTTGCGGATAGCGCCCGGTGAGGGGCAGCCGTGGTAGCCGATCTCGCTGGCGAAATGGCACAGGGACTTCTGGTAGTAGTCGCTTTTGTAGTAATCGCGCGGTCCCCAGAGGTGGTCTTCCGGCAGATACTTCAGGCCATTCTTGAAAGCCTCCGGGTCCACATAAGGCGAGCTCGGCAGGTAAGGCCGCCACGGATCTTCTTCCGCAACAACATCCGGAATCACCTGCCGGGTTAGCTTGTTGTAGTTGGGGTCTTTGTGCAAATCGCCCCCCGCGCAGAACACGTCGCACTCATTGTCCCCTGCCCAAAGAACCACGCACGCGTGCTGGCGAAGCCTCTGGACTACTTGTTGGGCCTCTTCCGCGATTCCCGGCCCAAACCAGTGATCCTCTTGCGGATATAGCGCACAAGCCATGGCAAAGTCCTGCCAGACCATGATGCCCTTGCGGTCGCAGATATCGAAGAAGAGGTTGTTCTCATAGACATTGCCGCCCCAGCATCTTATCATGTTGCAGTTGAGGTCATCTGCCATCTCAAGCATCTGGGGAATGCGGTCTACGTCGCGGGAATGGTAGGCGTCGGCGGGAACCCAGTTTGTGCCGTGGACGAAGACCTTCTCCCCATTGACCTTGAAGCAGAACTCACCATTGCCGTCTTCGTCAGTTGTGCTGGTGCGCAGAAGCTCGATAGTGCGAATACCGTGGGTGAGTTTCATTGTGTCGATGACTTCGCCGTTTTTGGCAAGGGTGACTGTGATATCGTACAGGTTCTGCTCCCCCTTGCCCTTCGGCCACCATAGCTTGGGACTGGGAAGCTGGAATGAGGTGGCCCCGGCGTGGAAGAGGACGGGCGTTGTGTGGGAGAATGTGGATTCGCCGCATGAGCCTTCAATAATCAAGTTGTAGTGGTTCTTGTGTCTGTCGGCGATCTGCAGGTTGTAGGATAGCTTGAGACACGCCTCTGATTGATCTTCACGCAGTTTTGGTGTTTGCAGGTACACCCATTCGATCCTTTCGACGGGCTTGTACACCAGCCGTGCATCTCGCCAGATTCCTGCTGATAGCGCCCGTGGCATTATATCCCAGCCATACATGTGGGGAGCTTTGCGAGTGTAGAGAGAGTCCCAGTTGCTGCGCATTGCATAGACGCTTGGCGGGTATTCCAGCCAATCCCAGGATTCCGGCTCCGGGGAAATGTGAACCAAAAGCTGATTGCGTCCTTTGAGGCAGCCGTGAGTGCCGGCCTGCGCCGGGATAAGCATATTGTCGGTCGAACAGACATCAACGCCGTTGAGATGTGTCAGTGAAAAACAGTCTATTCCCTCGAAAACAAGATGCGGCTCGAATCCCGCTCGTTCATCTGCGTCAAACTCGGTGAAGTAGTATATCCTGGCACGCTCATACTTTGTGAGTGAAGCAATGTTCATCCCATGGAACGGCTCTTCGATGACGCCGTTGGCAAGCAGGTCCAGTTCGAAGTTGCCTGGGACTTTGCAGGGCATTATCTTCATGCCGGATTTCTCGATGTCTTCTATGGTCTTGATCTCGCCGGGATCATCAAACGTATACGCAAATCTCCACTCGCCGCAGAGGTCTATTTGATCGTAGCCGCCGAGGAAATCCATGCTTTCGCTCCCGAAGTGTGATGGGTGAATTATAGCACGATGGGAATCGGACGTATAGGACAGATGGGACTAGTAGGACACGCGCTGTTGAGAGGGCCCTCCATCCTGTCCATCGCCTAATCCCTGAGATCGTGTTCAAGACAATGAGGGCTGGAAACGCGTACTGGAGGATTTCTCGCAGCCGATAACTAAGTGTCTTACTGTCAATCAGCAAATCACAGGAGCGAACGATGCCTACAGATAGAAAGTACTCAGTCATCCTTGGGAACCTGGGGAATACTTGCGACAGGTTCTGCAGCAGCTACAAGACCAACCCCGACACAATGGACATGCTCAAGCAGGCGGCGGCGATACCGTATGTTAAGGGCATAGAGCTGGTCGGCACATGGGACATCAGGCCGGACAACTCAGCCGAGATGAAGAAAGCGCTATCCGACCTGGGCCTGACCTGCGTCTCGATTGTCCCCGACCTCTTCGCCGACGCCACCTACTGGAAAGGCGCCTACTCCGCCACCGACTCCAAAGTGCGCAGGCAGGCGATCGACTACACCCGCCAGATGTGCGACATCGCGCTGGAACTCGGCTGCGGGATCATGAACCTCTGGCCGGGGCAGGACGGCTACGACTACCTCCTCACCGCCGACTATGAGCTCGAGCGAAAACTGGAGTGCGATGCAGTCCAGGAACTGGCCCAGGCCTACCCCACCCTGCAGTACGCGCTGGAGTATAAGCCCAAGGAGCCTCGGACCCACTCCCACCTCGCCCGAATGGCCGACACCCTCCTCATGGCTCAGGAAACCGGCTGCAATAACGTCGGCATAACCATCGACACCGGCCACGCGTTCGTGGGCGGGGAAGTGGTCGGGGAGTCGATTGTGCTGGCGAAGCGGGCCGGAAACAAGCTCTTCCACATGCACTTCAACGACAACTACGCTTCCTGGGACGACGACATGATAGTCGGCACGGTCCACAGCATCGCCTACATAGAGATGCTCTACTGGCTCGACAGATGCAACTACACCGGCTGGCTTTCCATGGACCAGTATCCCTACAGAGAAGACGCTGCGGGGGCAATCGGGGAAAGCATTCAGTGGCTGGTGAAGTTCGACGCCATCCAGCGAGACAACAAAGCCAAGATAGACGCCCTCCTCAAGGCCGGTGACCCAATTGAGACATCGAGGTTCCTGCGGGGTGTGATCGTCGGTTGACGGTTGACAGTTGACGGTTTGGCTATGCTGCGGGAACGACGACGTGGACAAAGCCCACAAGTCTGCACTGAGGTGAGTTCCCGCAGCCTCATCTCATCAAAGTACCTGGCTGCGGGAACTCACATTATGCTCAGTGATAGCTAGTGCCGACCGTCGTTCCCGCAGCATAGCATAGCGAGACCTACTGCGGCTTGTCGGTCAGGGCCGCCCCGACCAGGGCAGGCTCTTGGCGTCGCGCGACTATGGAGAAAGTGTTCTTCATCCCCAGAGCTGTGCCGATGGGCTGGAAGAGGGAGCTCTGGGTGCTGAAGTATTTGGTCAGACGGCAGTCGAAGCCATTCTCTTCCGCAAGTTTGCAGATGGCCTCCTGGTCGACTCCGTTGCGGACCACGTGGTACTCCACATTGTCCTGCACCGACTCCTCCAGATACACTCCCTTGCTCCGCCGAAGCCGCCTTGCCAACCCTCCAAGCACGTCCCCCCGCAGGACTCTCCATGTGAGATAGGCAACTGCCGAGAAGGCCTTGGTAGACTTGCCTACCGTATCATATCGCAGCGGGTCCTGGAACGTGAATAGCTGGCCGTGGGGCGAGAGCGACTTCAGGCAGGTCTCGATCAGCCCGAGGTAGTCGGGGATGTGGTGGAGGAATGAGTTGGTCACTATGATATCATAGCTTGCGCCCGGCTCGTTCGCCACGTCGTTGGCGTTCTCGCAGCGGACCGTCAGCATGTCCGCAAACTTCTTGCACTTCTGGGACAGCTCGGCCAACTGCGTGTCAGACAGATCAACCGCTGTCACGCGCGCTCCAAGCTCAAGGAACGGCAGTGTGACCGAACCTTCGCCCGCGCCGAGATCGAGCACTGTTGGAGTGGGTGAGAACTTGTTCGCGTAGTCGAAGACGTCTACAACCAGGCCGCCAAACAGCCTGCGCAGCGCTGCGTGCTTGATGTGCGGCGCGCCACTGATATACGCGCTCCCGCCCTTTACGCCATAGAATGCCTCGTTGGAAAGCTCCGCTACCCGAAGCGCCCTGTTGTCTTTGTCCATTCCTGCTCCTCTTCGCACGCGGCGATATTGCTGCCGCTAAAAACTAACACAGGGCAGGGATGAACGTCAAATCGCGAGACTCACCTTCGCTGTATCGCAAACGTCACCACCACATCGGCAGTTATGGATTCCTCGCGGGGGGCAGCGTAGGTGGTGGCTACCTTTGCCAGGGGGCCCATCATTCCCGTACTCGCCGGTTTTGCCTGCCGCAAGGCCGGTCTTGCCTTATAGCGCTTGCCGTCACTCGCTCCAAACGCGTCGTACGGGCTCCAGACCTCGCCCTTTGCCGCCAGATCCGCATCTATCACGCTGCTGATGGGCAAGAGGATGACTCCTCCGGCTTGGGCTACCTTCTCAGCGCGGGTCTTGGCATCTGTGACTGCCGCAGCCATCGCCTGTGCTTCAAGCTCCGCCTGCCTGGAGAAGCTGTAGGAGACTGACTCCACCTTGGTCGCCCCTGCGCGGATGCAGGAGTCTATTGTCTTGCCCAGCTTCTTCACATCGCGCAGGGTAACCGTGAAGCTGTTTGTCACGCGGTAGAAAGCCTTCAGCGGCTTGCCGGTGTTCCAGTCGGTCGGCCGCTGAATACCCGCCTCATAGAGATCGGTAGCAACATCTTTCGAGGCCACGCCCTGGTTGGTCAGAGCCTGGCGGACGGCCTCTACCTTCTTGCGGTTGGCATCGTTGGCGCGCTGGCCTGCCGAGGGAATGTCCCTGGTCACAACTACAACCGTGAACTCCCCGGTATCAGGCACCGACTTGATCTCCCCATACCCTTTCAGCACAACGCCCTTCTCGATCACCGCAGGCTTCCCGCAGCCCATCACCGCCACGGCAATTGCCATACCAACAAGCGCAAACACGAGTCTTCGCATTGCATTCCCTCCGAGTTGTAGGTTCTATCTACATTAGATGCTGGGAGTGGGGGTTATCTTCAAAGTATTTCTTGGAGTTGTTGAACGGGGGTGTTCACACGGGGATGAATCCCCGTGCTACACTTACAAAACCCCTGCGGGAGTTAAGAGGCACCGGGCTTACTTCTCCGGTTCGGATTTTGGGCCGAGTTCGACCGGCCAGGCGGCTATCCCCAGCGGGATGACTTCATCTCCCTTGACCACTACTGCTGTGTACGGACTGAGAGTATGTTTGCGGGTCTGATTGCCCACCCGGACTCCGATCTCTCGCTCGACATTGCCGCGGTTCTGAACCGCATATCCCTGAGCAAACGCGGCTATCTCGCAGTTTTCCGCAAAATGGACGCCGTGTTGGCCGGCATCGCCGGATGGCTCGACCATCTCTATCTTCGCGCGGCGTGAGAAGAGGGCGTTGTGGAGTTTTCGCAGCACCGGTTCGCCTGCCACCGAATCCGCCCAGCCAAGCGCCGTGCAGAAGACTGCATACCCCTCCCCCAACCGGTTCACGTAGAGTCCCTGACCTCCGGGACCCTTGAGCGCGGCGACTGCAGTTGTTGGCGTGGCATCCACGGTGAACTTGCAGTACACCTGCGTCGAGTCGCCTTTGGCGATGCCCCTGAGAAAGCCCGGGAACTCACCGGTGGCGACGTAATTGCCCGGCTTATCAGAACTGACTCGAAGGTCGGACAGCCCGAATAGCCGCTTCGCCGCATCGGTCATGCCGATTACCGTCTTGCCGGCCTGGATGCAGCCGAAGCCCACGTCCGTAAACAGGACGCCTCCGTTCTCCACGTATCGGGTCAGACTCGCCATCTGCTCCGAGGGAATGTCGGCGGAGAACGGAGCGAGGACCACGCCATATCGATCCAAGTCCACACGTTCGATATCCTGGGGCGTGAGGTAGTCGGCCTGCCCGTACTTTGTGCCAAACTTGAGGGCTTCCATAAGGGGCAGCGGCTCCCCTGTAGGCTCTCTCAGCAGGCCGTACACCTGTGACATATTCCCCCAGCCCTCAGCGTAGGGTTGATACATCACCGCGATAGTCGGCTCGGGGCGCATCGAAAATATACCGGAGGACTCCAGCGCGCGGATGGTGGTTCCAAGCATATCCACTCGCTCAGTCCTGGTGCTTCGGTCTCCCGCTCGGGCATCGATTGCCAGGAAACTCCACGGCCAGAATGTCGCGCCGGACGCGCCGTGGAAAGCCCCCTCGATCATCCAACTCCGCAGAACCCGCGCGTCCAGGTGCCAATTGTAGCTCTCCGAGTGCTCGACCATCATCATCGGCAGCGCGGCGCGGGTGTTGCCGCCCCGACCAACATCCACCATCCACACGTGGTGGGTGTCGAAGTCGTTACCTGAGAATTGCGGGTAGAAGTCGAAGTGGCACCCCCAGCCGGTGGGTATCTGGGTCGCGGGCCAGCCGAGGTTATGCGCGCCGGTCCACATCGGGGTGGACTTATCCACCTCTCGCACCGCCGCCTCGAACTGTTTCAGCGAGTAATGAATCCGGCTGAGCTTGAACCGTGCCGAATCGAAAGCCTTGGGGCCAACCCCAAAAGGAAACTCCGGCTGCCGCATGCTCTCCTCCGGCCTGCCCTTACCTCCACGCTGGTATTCCAGCTTGATGTCCTCAAAGGCACGATACGAGGTTCGCCACGAGCGATTGAGGTTACCAATGCTGCCGTAATCCCCGGCCAGATAGCTTTGGAAGTCAGAGCCGTCAGTTGGGATGACATCTCCCATCTCATCACAGAAGTTCCAGCCGACAAGGTTTGTCACTCCCCTGTAGCGCCGGATAATTGTCTGGACGTACTTCTTCCACTTATCATCCGGCACCCCGGGCCTCTCAGCGGCACTTTCAAGCACGCTGTTGTGGATGAATATGATCACGTACAAACCGCGCCGCTTGATGTCCAGCAGGCTCTTGTCCCAACTCTCGAAAGACTTCTCCAGCGGCGCAGAACCATCGCCGTGTCCCAGGATCAGATGCACAGTATTGAAGCCTGCCCTGCGGTATCGGGGGTCGGTCCAGTCGCACAGGTCTGCCCAGAAAAGGGGCTGTGGGCGGCCATCTATGGTCATCATCACCTTGCCGCCAGGCGCAGGTATAATCTGCGCGCGGAGTTTGTGACCGGTGTACAGCTCCTTCAGCGCCTTGTCGGAAGCGCTCGTCGGCCCTGACACCGTAGCAGCCAACACCGCCAACCCAATCAACCATATTATCCTGCTCACTTGGATACCTCCCGCTACTCGCAGAGACTACTTCGACGACACTGTGCGCGTCCCCTCCTGCCAGCAGTTCACGCGGGGATGAATCCCTGTGCTATCGCTACGAAACCCCTGCGGGGGTTGCCGCGAATTGGGGTCTTGACATGGATTTGTCTCCTGCGCTACCATTGTGATGTTATGGTAATACCAATAGCGAGAATGACCAATTGCCAGTGACCGGTAACGGCGAAACCCTCGCCAAACAAACGCTCAAGGCCATACGAAACCATATACTCACAAACGGCCTTCAGCCGGGGGATCGGCTGCCGTCGGAGCGAGAGTTGGCGCAGACGCTCGGAGTTAGCCGGGTGACTGTGCGCGAAGCCATTCGGGCGCTGGAGTCCGTAGGGGCGGTGTCTCGGAAGCCCAAGCGAGGGACCGTGCTTCAGTCTCCGGATGTGGGGCTGTTGGGTGAGGTGTCGCAGCTCCTAATGCTGAGGTCTCCAAGCGATCTTGCCGAGTTGTTTGTTGCTCGGCGGGTAATAGAGCTTGGTGTAGCGCCGATTGCGGCAGCCAATGCTACCGAAGAAGACATTCTCCGGATGGAAGAAGCCAACGCAGCGATGAAGCAGGAGATAGAGTCCGGCAGGATAAGCCTTGTGGAGGATATGCAGTTCCACCAGGCCCTGATCGCGGCGGCGCACAACAAGTTTCTCAGTCAACTGGGAATGCTGGTGCAGGAATTCTTCCGGGAGATAAAGCTCTTCGGCCCGCCGGAAGAGGACAGGATCGGGGTCGCAGTGCACAAAGACATCATAGAAGCCATCAAAGCCCACGACCCCCAGCGCGTCAGCAGGCTGATGAAGAGGCATTTGGATACCTACATTGTGTCCGAAGCGCTGGAGAGCGGGGGTGTGGGGATTCGTTGAGTACGAAGCCACCGATCGTGCGCGATTTGCAGTCGCGCACGTAACAGAACGGTTCCTGTGCGGGTGCGATTGCAAATCGCACCCGATCATGGAGGGGGTTTCTCACGAAGGCTGAACAGTTGCAATGGAGGGATGGAGTGAAGTTTCTGGTTGTTGGATTGGGGTCTATGGGGAAGAGGCGGACTCGGCATTTGCTTTACCTCGACCCCGGAGAGATAATAGGTTTCGACCCTCGTCAGGACAGGTGCGACGAGGCAGCACGGTTGTACGGTATCCGGACATTCGCCAGCTTCGATGAGGCACTGGCGGAGAACCCGGGTGCGTTCGTGATCTGCGTGCCCAGCGACCAGCACCACCAATATGCGGTGAAAGCCGGTGAACTCAAGAAGCACATGTTCACCGAGAGCAACTTCCTCCGCGAGGGAATGGATGAGTTGGTGGAGATCGAGCGCAGGGGTGAGGTAGTGTGTGCGCCAAGTTTCACCATGCCCGCCGACCCGTCGGTTGCCCTGGTAAAGAAGCTGGTTGATGAGGGGAAGATCGGCAAGCCTCTCTGCTTCACCTATCATATTGGGAGTTGGCTGCCCGGTTGGCATCCTTACGAGGACTACCGCAAAGTCTACTTCTCCCAGAAGAACACCGGCGCGGCCAAGGAGATGGTGGCATTCGAGCTTACGTGGCTGATGTGGGTCTTCGGGCCGATGAAGAAAGTTACCGCGCTTCGGGGCAAGACGTCCGATCTGGATATGGATGCCGATGATGTCTACCAGGTGGCGTTTGAGTTCGAGAGTGGGCTGCGGGGGATGATACTATCAGACGTGGTCTCCAAGTGCGGATCGAGAAACATGAAGCTGGTCGGCAGCGAGGGCGAATTGAAGTGGGACGCAATGCCGTTCTCCGTGCAGGTCTTCGAGGGCGACAGGGGGAAGTGGGTGGACTACGCCCCTGAGATCAAGCCCATCGAGATCGGCTCCCCATACGAACCCTGGGGAGCGACATACGTGCGGGAGATGAGGCATTTCATCGACGCGATTAAGGGTGAATCGAAATACCCATATACATACGCCGCCGAGCGGCAGATAACCGAGATCCTGGCAGCGGTCGAAAAAAGCTGCGAAGAAGACCGAACAATAACAATAGAGTATGCGAGGTAATATCAGATGTATTCCAAGACCGGAATCGAGATGTGGAAAGAAGCCAAGAAACTGATCCCCGGCGGCACGATGCTGCTGAGCAAGAGGTCGGAAACGTTCCTGCCCGGGCTGTGGCCGGCCTACTACAAGAGAGCCAAGGGCGTCGATATATGGGACATGGATGACAACCATCTCATCGACATGGGCATCATGGGCGTCGGGTCGTGTGTGCTCGGGTATTCCGACGACGACGTGAACGCGGCAGTCAAGACTGTAATCGAAGCCGGTTCAATGTGTACCCTCAACTCCCCGGAGGACCTGGACCTGGCGCACGTGCTGCTTGATATGCACCCGTGGGCCGGAGGGGTTCGCTGGGCGCGATGCGGCGGAGAAGCCATGGCGGTTGCCGTGAGAATTGGCCGCGCGCACACCAAGAAAGACAAGGTCGCGTTCTGTGGATATCACGGCTGGCACGACTGGTACATCGCCGCAAACCTGGCGGGGGACGGAGTCCTGGACGGTCACCTGCTTCCCGGACTGCAGCCTACCGGCGTTCCGAGAGGCCTGCAGGGAACCGCTATACCGTTCAACTACAACAAGATCGAGGAGCTTGAGGAGATCGTCAAGAACAACGAAATCGGCGTGATAGTGATGGAGCCGATCAGGTACAGCGCCCCGGAGGATGGTTTCCTGGAGAAAGTGCGCGCGATAGCCGACCGCGTCGGAGCGGTGTTGGTCTTCGATGAGGTCACCGCCGGTTTCCGAGTGTGCAACGGTGGCTACCACAGGCTGACCGCAGTCAACCCGGACATCGCGGTCTACGCCAAGGCAATCAGCAACGGCTACCCGATGGCCGCCATCGTGGGCAAGGGTGATGTGATGGAAGCTGCCAACGTGAGTTTCATCAGCAGCACCTACTGGACCGAGCGAATCGGCCCGACGGCTGCCCTGGCTACCATCGACAAGTTCGTCAGCCAGGATGCCTCCAAGCACATGGTGCGGATCGGCAACTCCATCGTGCAGGTATGGAAAGACATGGCCGCCAAGCACAGCCTGGACATCGGAGTGAAGGGCGAAGATATGTCGCCGCTGGCAACCATCGCCATCCACTACCCCAACGCTCAGGCGATAAAGACTCTCTTCACCCAGGAGATGCTCAAGCAGGGCATTATGTGCGGTGGAAGCGTGTATGTTTGCTTCGCCCACCAGGACGAGCACGTGGAGAGATTCGCCAAGGCGGTGGACAAAGCCTACGGAGTCTGCGCCGAGGCGATAGGCAGGGGAGACGTGGAAGCCAGGCTCGAAGGCGACGCCGCCCCGGCAGGGTTCAAGAGGCTGACGTAGTCGCTATGTGACCATGCTGCGGGAACGACGGCTCAGGCAGAGCTAACAAGTCTGCACGATGTAAGTTCCCGCAGCATAGCTATGACGCCCCTCACCCCGACCCTCTCCCGGGCGCGGGAGAGGGGGAAGAGGCGGCGGCTGGCGTGTTCTCATCTGCGTGATCTGCGGATAATCCCGGAGGATGTTCATGAAAGGTGTGCTGGATAAGGCTAGGATTGTGGCGGCTTTGGGGGAGCTGGGGCTGAAGCCTGACTGCTCTCTGATGCTGCATGGGTCGCTTTCGGCGCTGGGGGTGGTCGAGGGCGGTGCGCAGACTCTGGTTGATGCGCTTCGGGAGGTTGCGGGGCCGACTGGGGCGGTGATTGCGCCATCTTTTCGGGACGCTATCCGGTCGGAGCATTATGCCCTGCGGGAGTGTGAGCAGGGATGTCCGCGTGATCTTTGCCCCAGCCACGAGGAGGGTTTCACCGGGATCATCGGCGAGACAGTCCGCGTGCAGCCGGACTCCATCCGAAGCTGCCACCCCACTCACTCATGGGTCGGCTTCGGCGGGAATGCGCGGCTGCTGCTCGAGGGGCACCGCAACAGCCTCACACCCTGCGGCAAGGACTCCCCCTTCTTCAGACTGATGGAGTGTGATGGCACTGTGCTGCTGCTGGGCGTTGGGGTGGTCGGGCTGACCAATATGCACGCTGTCGAAGATGCGTTGAACGTCCCCTACCTCTCCGCCATCGATCCGCCCAACCGCCACGCCACCTACACCACCAGTTCCCGACGGATGCAATATGTGTTCCCGGAACTCTTGCAGGCGGCGCTTAGGGAGGCTGGGGTTATCACCACAGGTAGAGTTGGGATCGGGCCTGCGTATGTGCTTTCCGCTCGGGAGTTCGGATCGTTCCTGTGGGTGGCATTCGCGGATGACCCGTGGTGCATGTCACTGCGACCTCGCGGTGACCGTTACGATCCCTTCGAGGACGCCTGCTACAAGGCTGCAGCGATGGTTCGTGCGTGGAAAGCCAACCCGGACCACGAGGCATGGAAGCTGTTGGTTGAGCGGATGAACATTGACCGCGAACCCGAGCTATTCCACGTCGCAGAGACACCGGTCACCGACTGCCCTGCCTATCGAGGCTTCGTGCGAGGATATCACAGGTGCGCGGCGAACGACATCCCGCCGTGGGAGAAGTTCGACGACTACCCGAAGTTCGAGCCGGGAGTAGTAACCTGCGACCGGTGTAACTATCCATTGGAGATGAAACCATGAGCCAAGAGCAGCCCAAACCGGGGTTCGATACCAGACTGAGACAATTGATCGCCGACAGACAGCCCATCATTGGCACGTTCATCCAGGACACCCACTCGCCGTTCATAATGCAGGTGATTGCCAACGCAGGGCTGCACTACGCGATCATCGATATGGAACATGGCACTTTCGATCTACCGGTGGTTGCCACGCTGTGCCAGACTGCGCGGCTGTGCGGCCTCAGCCCGTTAGTTAGAGTGTGCGATGCCGAGTACCACCTGATCTGCCCGGTGTTGGATGCGGGAGCTGTGGGAATTGTGCTGCCGAGGGTGAAGTCGGCTGAGCAGGTGAAGAGTGTTGTGCCGTGGCTGCGGTTTCCTCCGATAGGAGAACGTGGTTTCGGCGGCGCCAGAGGCCACTCCAACTACAGACTGGCTCCGGGAGAAAGCCTCACAGACCCCGCGCAGTTCCCCATTTTCGCCGTAATGATCGAGACCAAACAGGCGTTCGAGAACGTTGACGAGATCGTTTCGATTCTGGAAGTGGACGCGGTGTTCGTGGGTCCGAGGGATACTTCAGTGGCTATGGGCTGCCCCAATGAACTGACCCACCCCGATGTGCTAGCTGCGGCGGAATGCGTTCTGAAAAGCGCATTGGCACACGGTAAGGCGATGGGTTACATTTCGGCGGACCTGAATGTGCTGCAGAAGTGGAAAGACGCTGGCGCTACCCTGCTTTGTTATGGGACAGAGACTGGTCATCTGGCGGCGGCATGGCGGAAGGGACGAGAAGAACTCGGATTGTAGGAGCATCTGTACGTCCGGCGAGGCTCACATCCCCCCTCTGCGGAGGCCCCCTTCAAAGGGGGAATCGAGTATGTGCGATGCCAGACTGATACATGAACCCCGAAGGGGTTTCGTAAGTGCAGCACGGGGATTGATCCCCGTGCGAGACTGGAGCGGCAATTGAAGATCGCAATCAAGAACGGAAGAATCATTGACGGAACCGACGCGGCTCCCAGGTTCGGCACAGTGGTCATCGACGGCGACCGCATCGCTTCAATCCTGCCCACCGACAGTCCGCTTCCCAAAGTGGACAAGACAATCGATGCTTCCGGCAAGACCATCCTGCCCGGTCTGATCGATGCCCATGACCACCAGACCTATCACAATACCTTCGGCCCGCTGCCGAAGCAGTGGCGGATCAGCCGGGACCAGATGATCATCAGGTCTGTGGTCGCGGCCGCGGATGCTCTGCGGCACGGGGTGACCTCGATCCGCGAGATGGGCGGCGCGGGCGCGACTCCGTTTTCTATGAAGACAGCCACCGAGCGCGGGGATATTGTCGGGCCTCGCATCTACACCTGCGGTTACCCACTGGCCATTACCGGCGGCCACGCGTATGAGATATGCTATGAAGTGTCAGGGCCGGAGGGTGTGCGGGCGGGTGTCCGCGAACTGCTCAAGAACGGCGCTGACTTCATCAAGCTGATGGCCTCCAACGAAAAGCCCATGCCTGCGGGCCGTGAGCAGACCGTGCCGGAGTTCAGCCTTGACGAGCTGAAAGTCGCGGTGGAGGAGTCGCACGATGCGGGGGTTAAGGTGGCGGTGCACGTGTGCGGTTCCAAGGCCATTGAGCGCTGCCTGGACGCAGGGGTGGACACCATTGAGCATGGCGTGTATATGACCAAAGAACTCGCCCAGCGGATGAAAGAACAGCAGGTCTTCTATACCCCCACCATCGGCATCTACATCGCAAACATGGACCCCCATTGGCGGCGCGGGTCAGCCAAGGGAGCCTTTTGCAGGGTGCTGACAGAGGCTCACAAGCAGAGCTTCGCGCACGCTCTGGAGGTTGGGCTGAGGTGGACAGTCGGCACCGATGCCATCGTGCCCATGGTGGATGAGATGAAGCACCTGGTCGACCTTGGCATGGACCCAATGACCGTCCTCTGCGCGGCGACCAGAACCAATGCCGAACTGATTGATAAGGCCGATGATCTGGGGACAATTGAGGTCGGCAAGATAGCTGATCTAGTCATCATTGACGGCGACCCAATGGAGGACATCACCTGCGTGGCAAATGTTGAGACGATAGTCCAGGGTGGCACGGTGTTCTACCCGGACCAGCTTCTGCCGATGCTGCCAAGCACGGTTCCGCCGCCACCGGAGGATAATCTGAGGTAATGAACGTCATGCCGGACCTGATCCGGCATCCAGGGACGAAGCAGTAGACCCTGAATCAAGTTCAGGGTGACGTGAAAAACGTTATGCTGAACGCGGAAACGTCATGCTGAACTTGTTTCAGCCGCTGGCGCGTCTCGACGAGCATCCGGGTTGATCGTGAACAGACCCTGAAACAAGTTCAGGGTGACGTGTATCACCACTCATACAGAGGAGGATTTGGCGTAGAATGAGTACACTCAAAGCATCCATGGTAGGTTTCGATATCACACCGCGGTTCCACCCTAGGTTCGGGGCTTGGGGAACTAGCCCTAACACGACCGAGGTCCATATGCCTATCAAGGCTCGGTGCCTGGCGGTGGAACAGGACGGGCAGGTGGTTATCTGGTTCGGCCTGGACCTTGTTGGGGAGCCTGTTCATCGGACGGACAAGCTGCGAACGGAAGTCGCTGAGGCGCTTGGCTTGAGCATGCACCAGGTTATCTGGAGTACCAGCCAGACCCACTCCCCCGGTGCTCTTCCTGGCTCCACATTCACCGGCAGTTCCATCACCAAAATGACCACCGAAGACCCCGATCCAGGCTTTGCCGAGGAAGAGTACGAGACATTCATGAGCAGGTGCGTCGGCGCTGCAAAACAGGCCATCGAGACTTTGCAGCCTGCGAAGGTCTTTGCGGGGCACGGCAACTGCGACACCATGAGCTACAACACCCGCCTGCCCATGCCCACCGGAGGCAACAAGTTCAGCCGACACCAGGCTGAGGGTCTGCAAAGTGGCAAGTTCTTCGACACCACAATCGGTCTGGTCCGCTTCGAGGATATGAACGGCAAGCCGCTGGGAGTGATCTTCAACTTCTGCTGCCACCCGGCTACGCTGGTCATGGACAAATACCTCTCCCCGGACTGGGTCGGCACTGCCCGCGATGTCATCGAGGAATCAGCCGGAGCGCCCGCGATGTTCGTGCAGGGGTTCTGCGGTGACGTGAACTCCTACAACATATTTGGCACCCGCGAGCAGACTGAGCGAAATGGACGCAGACTGGGCAAGGCGGCGGTCGAGGCTCTGCCGACCCTGATCCCCGTGCGGTCCGAGCCGCTGCTTTCCGCGCACAAGATGGCCCCCATCAATTGCCAGCGGATGCCGACCAAGGAGCAGTTCCTGGCTCTACGGGATAAGTGGCAGGCGTGGATGGATCTTCTCGATGACGACCCCACCAACACTTGGTTCGACGGCGCCAACCTGCCGGAACACTTCACGGTGGAGCAGAAGAAGACCCTGGTTGGCACGAATATGCTCTGGATTGACGAAGGCCTGCGGATGTTGGAGGCTGGCGAGGAAGGCCCTGCTGTCCTCTATGCACCTATGTATGCCATCCGGATCGGCGACGTGGCGGCCGTGACCTCCCCCGGCGAAAACCTCACGGAAACGGGCGCAATGCTGCGGAACCAGTCGCCGTTCCAGCATACCCTGGTCTGCGGCGACACCAACGGCCTGTTCGGCTATATCTGCACCGATGTGGAGATAGACCGGGGCGGCTCCGAGGCAGAAAGGAACTGGCAGACTACCTATATGGGCAGCTTCCGCCTGCCTCCGGCAAAGGGCGCGGCGCAGAGCATCATCAGCACTGGAGTTGAGTTGTTGAGATCGCTGGTGTAACCTTTGTGTGGTTTGCAGCGTTTATAGTACAGGTATGATTTGGCGCCAAGAGTGTGGACATGACCTGTGATGAAACGCAGATGAGGATACGTATGCGCCCGATCCGGCGCAAATCGATTATTGCCGCCGCCGGCATTGTGGTGATTGTGCTTGCGGCGGCACTATTCTGTGGCTTTCGACACAAAGCGCCCACCCCGCCCGAAGTTGGATTCGCGCAACCGCAGGCAGCTGGGATCTCCGAGTTCGCTGTTCCTGTGCTGATGTACCATCGTATCGATTACCTCACTCCCAAGCAGTCCCGAAGCCCGCTGCTGCGCGACCTCACCGTCTCCCCTGATGACTTCGACGCCCAGCTTCGCTATCTAGCCGAGAATGGCTTTGCGATAGTATCCGCCAAGCAAGTTCAGAAGGCCCTGCGGACCGGAGCGCCGCTGCCGAGGAAGTGCGTGGCGATCACGCTTGATGACGGCTACCGCGACAACTTCGAGCAGGCCTACCCGATACTGCGCAAGTATGGCGTGGGCGGGACTGTGTTTGTGGTGACCAGTGTGGTGGGCGACGGTCGGCATCTGACCTGGGATGATATGCGGTTGATGCTCTCGGGGGCGATGCAGTTTGGCTCCCACACCGTCCACCACTACGACCTCACCACGCTGCCGCTTGCCTCGCTGGACTTTGAACTCGTTCAGTCTAAGAAAACCATTGAATCAGCCCTGGGAGCCAAAGTCACAGATGTGGCTTATCCATCGGGGATGTATAATGATCTGGTAGCCGCCCGAACCAAGGCCGCTGGCTACGAGGCTGGATGGAAGAAGGGCGGCGGGCCTGTTCGCCCTGGCGATGACCCATACCTGCTGCCAAGGGTTCGAGTCCACGGCAAGACCGACATGGCCGACTTCAAGCGCAAGGTCTGGAGTGGGTACGAGATGATGCGGCAGGCGAGAGGGTAGTCATGAAGACTTCGGCAGTGGCTACCCAGTAGCACAGACAGGGAGGCGGAGTATGACACATGTAAATTCTCCTTCGCGTCGAAGGTTTGAGTGGTTGGTCATTGTACTGGTAGTTGCACTTCCATATCTCTTGCTTTTCGGCTTCTTGAGGCTTGATCCCAATATCTACCTGGAATGGGAGCGGAAGAGGCTTGTTGGAGGTGTGGCCGTCGGGATGACTCGTACGGAGCTCATCAAAAGGAAAGGTCCGCCAGCGCAAACCGTCCACTCGATCGAGATGGAGCCGGCCCACTACGTTCCGTTACCAACATTCCCTGTCGAGAAGGAAGTGCTCGAATACTACAGATTCCCTTGGAAGCTCTACGTCTACATTGGACGAGACGGTCGTGTCACTCACGTCTTCACAGCGAGAACGTAACCACCCCCAATCCTGCCCCTCCTTCAATCCGGTGAATCTTGTTCAAGACAATCCTCGCGGGTGTATAATTGTTTGGTTCGGCGAATACGCCTCTGTCCCAGGAGAAGAACATGAAGATTACCCACCTCCTTCTGCTCGTCATTGCGAGCCTCACATTCGTAATGCCGGTGTTTGCGGATTCCTCGACTGATGTCGTCTGGCAACTGGGAGTGTTGGACGGGAAGAACGCCGAATTCCTGCCCATCAGCGACAACCACTTCCTGTTCGATGCGCCGATGTTTCACCGGCCAGAGTATGACCGCCGAACCGGCACATTCACGTGCAAGCTTGACAAGAACGGCTCATCCCCCACCCCGGGATTTCCGGGCGGGTTGGTTACTCTGGACCTCAACTTCGTGGTAGGGGATCAGTCTCCGCGCAACGCAGTAGTTGAGTGGGACGACCCGACCGGCGGGCCGGTGGAGTTGGATATTCATACCGCAAGCTGGTCCAACCCGGACTACTTCCTGCCTGCGGGCAGGTTCTCTTTCGACAACTACGGCGACCACCTCCGCGTTGACACCCCCGACGGCGGCGCTGCCTTGTTCCCTCTGCCGATTACCGGCTCGATGTCCGCGAACCCGATGGGCAGGGGCGAGGGCGACCTCAACTGGCGGGTGCAATTCAACAGCAAGAAAGGGCACAACAGGCTTGCGCTCTCCACATTCGCGATCACCGGGTATAAGCGATTCTACTTCGACTGCATCGTTCTCAAGAGGCTGGGCCAGGAGCCGGAGCGGAAGCCAGTGGTGATGCTTTCGACCTCGAAGCTGGGCAACGCGTTCTTTGATGGGGAGAAAGTCGATGCACAGGCGGCAATCTACAACCTGCCAGTTGGCAAGCAGTACAAAGGTCACTTTCGGACTGTTGATTTCTTCGGCAAGCTTGTGGACTCCGGGACGTTCGCGGTCGAAGCTTCGGCAGACGGCCCGACACAGGTTCCCATTCAGCCCAAGATTAGCAAACGCGGACACTTCAGGGTCACTGTGTGGCTGACCGATGAGGCTGGGAAACAGGTCCAGCTTGGGCAGTGTCTCGACGCTCCGATCCTGCCTGTGGCGATGCTCGCGCCTCCGGAGGATCCGGGGCCTCGGGATCTTGACTCGCGGTTCGGGTTTGTGGGGGGAATGAGCACTTACAGCAGCAATGAATCGCTGGATGATATGGATCGCCTGATGAAGATCGCCTACATCATGGGCGCGCGCTGGCACCGGTTCGATATGTTCTCATGGTTCATGATCGAGCCTGATAAAGGCGCGTATCGCTGGGGGCCTGTGGACGCGATGGTGGATGTGGTCCGCAGGAACAACATCCGGATAATGGGCGAGCTCGCGGGCACGCCAGGGTGGGCCATCGAGAATCCGTCAGACCCGGAGAGCCTGGGAAGCCTCGGAAAGTTTGCGGTTCCCAAGCCCGATGAGTGGGCGGGCTTTGTGCGGAGTGTGGCCGAGCGGTACAACGGCAAGGTCGACGCCTGGGAGTATATGAACGAGCCACAGGTCTACTTCGGTTCCTACAAGGGCAAGCGATACGGCGAGATGATGAAAGCAACTACCCCCATCCTCCATTCCGTGAACCCCAACGCCCGCGTGGTTATGGGGTGCGCGGGATTCGATGAGAAGAACCGCGCCTGGACTCTGGACGCCGTTCGGGCATCCGGGGTGGACGGGTTCGATGTGTTCACATACCACTACCTGGGCGGGTCGTCCCCGTGGAAGTTCGCGAGCGAGCTGATGTCCGAAGCTGGGGTGCTGAGCAAACCCGTGTGGGATACCGAGCAGCACTTCGCCGGTAACTCCATGGACGAAGAAGCCCGGCAAATCGTGCGGGAGTATACCCGCGAGTTCTCCTATGGCGTCGAAAAGATCTTCTATTTCGACATTATGAAGAATATGGTCTGGGGGTCGAGCGACATGTGGATGTCCCCGCTGATGGTTGCCCACCGAACCCTCGCCCACCGCCTCGACCATACCAAGTTCCTGTGCGCGCTGAACCCAGCGCCTGACATCGAGGGTTACGCGTTCATTGAGCGGAGTCGAAATGAACGTGCTGACATCAAGAGCTCTGCCGCATTCACTTCGACTCCGCTCAGTGAACGGCACGACGGAAGGACCATACTGGTGCTGTGGAACAACGCCGCCGCGGACATAGTTCAACGCAACGACGCTGGGGTAACCACCGGCGGCCAAAGCGCTGTGAAGGGCGCTTGGAGAGAAGCGCGGCTGGCTGTGGGCAAATCAAAGGCCAGGCTGATCGATATGATGGATAACGACACTCCCCTGCGCTCAGTGAACGGCGCAGTTCAACTCAATCTGGGCGCGGACCCGGTGTTTGTCGAGGGGATCGACGCTGCGACGCTGCTTGCTCAGGCGGCGGTCAGTTGCTCGCCCGCGCAGGCTGTTGTGCGGTCCGGGGTCACGAGCGTTCACGCAATCACGGTCCGCAACGTATTCGACAAGCCCATCAGGGGTGGACTGAAGCTTACGTCGGAGCCTGGAATCAAGCTCAAAGCGGCTGGACTGACGTTCTCCCTGAAACCCGGTGAGGCCAAGGATTTCACTGTGGAAGCGCAGACGCCCACGAATGCCAGGCACAAGACATGGCGGGTCGCTGTAAGCGCCACTCTGGAATCCGGCCAGAGGCTCTCGGGGCATTTCGAGGTCCTGACTCACCCATCCGGACCCGGCACGAACCTGGTCGGGCAGTTCGGTCCAAAGACGACCAGCGCGGGTGAGAGATGGATGTCCGATGACATCGGAGTAGCCCCTGGGGAGTTCTACAGCTTGGCCGTAAGCGCAAAGGGCTTGGGCAAGGTGACACTGAGCGCACAGTTCAAAGACCGCCTCGGCAGAGTCCTGGGCAGCCGGCAGGTGTCGGCGTTTGCCGCAACCCCTGAGGGAGCGAAGGGTGTCGGGGCTATCTGCACACCACCTGGCGCGACTAGCCTCGCGATATCCGCCGAAGCGCCTGCGGACTGCGTCCTCAGCGACGCGCAGGGGTGCCTGCTTACCAGCGGAAACGTGAACCTGCGCAAGATCGAATACAGCGCGGTCTGCCCGAAACTCAAGCAGCCGATGCCGCTCGACGGCGACTTCGACAAGTGGGAGAAACTCGGACTAACACCCTTGATGATCGACCGCCTCGACCAGGTCCGCAAGCGGCACACATCGGGAGGGCTGTGGGACACCACTCCCTACGACTGGCGCGGTGTCCAAGATTTGTCCGCAAAGATATACATCGCCTGGGACGCCAACAACTTCTACGTGGCTGCGAAAGTGACCGACGATATCTGCTATCCGAGCCTCAGCCGGTGGAAAGACCAGTCGCTGACTTTCGGCCACGCCTCGGATGACTTCCACATAGTGCTGGACCCGGACAATGGCGCAAAAGACGTAGACTTCTACGTGTTCACTCTCGGAGGAAGCAAGGTTTCTGTCTCAACGATAAAGGAGTACATGACCAGACAGCTTCTGCCCAAGGACAGGGATGTCACTTCGGCTGAGTTGCCCTTTATCGTGAAACCGATACAGGGCGGGGCGATCTACGAGGCAGCGATACCGTGGAAGCTGATAGGAGATATCAGACCTGTTGAGGGCATGGCCATCGGCTTCGATGCAGGGATGAATGAAGTGGACTCAGACTACCGGGGATGGATGGAATGGGCGCCGAGAATGCTCTCGCCTTACTTCCTTGACCCTGCAGAGACCGGGCAGATTACGCTGGGGAAATAGGAATGCGCTGCGAAGCGGAGGAGCAGAGTAGCTGAGAAGAATTCGTCTCTGGTCTCTGCTCCTCTGCTCTTCGCGAAGCTAGGAGCTTGCCGGATCGAAGACGCTCAGATCGGAAGCAAAGTCTTCGTATTTGCGCCACTTGGCATGACCGTCCGACATTATCAGGTTGGTTCCACCGTTGTGCACGGCCCAGTCTGAGTTCACGAATGAATCCCATGCCGGTGTCGAAAGCTTTGTGTTCCAGTATGGCGCTATATAGCAGGTGCTCCACGACTGCCCACAGCACTGGAAAACGACTGTCTTGGCTGGGCTGTTGATCCTCGCTTCCGAGACTCCAGGCCGGAAGATCATGCCGTTGCCAAACAGCGAAAGCGGGTAAGACCACGGGTCCAAAGTCATACCACACGTGTATCGGCAAGCACTGGTCCTCTTAGAGCACGGGCACTCGGGCACATGGGCATCTTTGATGTAAGGTTCAATGGCCCTGGCCCAGTTGAGCTTTGAGGTCGGCAGTTTCCAGTTCTTTACGCCGCCGCCCGCGATGTTGAACGTGTCATCCAGCGGCTGTATGGGGAATGTGCCGTCGTAGTCCTGCACATACATCATGGTAGCCAGCGCGATCTGCTTCATATTGGACAGGCAGACTACCTTCTTGGAAGTCTCCCTGGCCCTGGCAAACACCGGGAACAGGATCGCGGCCAGTATCGCTATGATTGCGATGACTACCAGCAACTCGATAAGCGTGAATCCTGATCTATGTCTCATCTGTTTCTACCCTCACTGTTAGTTGGTATGGCGCTATCTTCGGCCTTGGCTTCAATGCCAAGCGCGCAGCCAACGCTCATTGCTCTCCGAAAGCGATATACCCCTTGCTAGAACCCGCTAAACAACTAAAGTGGGTAGATGATAATCCTCTCTGCCGTCTGCGATGTGCCTTGACGCGGATACATCCTGTGCTGATCACTCTGAGCACCCTGCATCCTCGCAAACACGTGCAATCCACGGCATCACCTGCAAAGTCGATATGAAGTGAGGTATACTGATATGTCGTATGCATAGGGAGACTGCAATCCGTCAGTGAACCAACAGTGTTCATGGACAGTAGAACGAGGCGCAGCATGAACGTGCTCATAGTCGAAGATGATGAAAGCGTGGCCGGTTTCCTGGAACAGGCAATGATTGAGGCTGGGCATGATACCCGAGTGGTTGGCGACGGTAGGGTGGCATCGGAGGAAGCCGTCGCGGAAGCGTTCGATCTTATCCTGCTTGACATAATGCTGCCAGGTATGAACGGTCTGGATGTGTGCCGGCGGTTGAGAGCGTCAGGAACGGCAACTCCCATTGTGATCATCACGGCACGGGACACTCTGGAGGATATCGTGGAAGGCCTGGACAGCGGCGCCGATGATTTCATCGTGAAGCCATTCCGTCTGGCTGAGCTTCTCTCCAGGACCCGGGCACTACTCAGGCGCAGCGAGGCGTCCCCGTCTGTGCTGTGCGTAGCAGACCTGACGCTTGATCCAGCAACCAGGCGAGCGACCCGTGGTGGACAGTCCATCAGTCTATCGGCCACAGAGTACGCGCTTCTCGAATACCTCATGCGCAATGCCGGACAGGCAATGTCGCGTTCGAGTATACTGGAGCACGTATGGCAAAACAACTTCGAGGGCAATGATAACGTCCTGGAGGTATATATCAGCTATCTGCGCCGGAAAATAGACAAGAATCAGGAAGTGCAACTGATCGAGACTGTCAGAGGAATCGGATACCGGATGGTTGATTGTGTCACCTAAGTCTCTTCGTGTGCGAATGACCCGCGCGTTTTGCCTGGCTGCCGTCGCATATCTGATCATTGCATGGTCGGGGCTGACGTGGTACGCGAGTCATAGTGCGGACCAGCAAGCCGACCGATTGCTGAAGACAGCTTCGACCGGCCTAACCATGGAACTACGAAAAGCGCGCTCTGATGCAGACATGCAGCGTCGACTAGCTCACGAGACGGAGGAGTTCCGGTCAGACGGCGTGGTATTCGCTCTAGTTAGCCACAACGGCACGGCCATCGAGAATCAGAGCGAGGTTGAACGCTCTCTCATTGCGGGGAAGGGATGGAAGACGAGTGTAACGCGAGCAGGACAAGACATCTACATCGTTGGAGTCCCATGGAAACCATACGCCGACTTCAAGGATCACGTGATTCTGCTTCTGCTGGTTACTCTGCCGTCCCTGGTTATCGGGACCGTGGGATCGTGGATAGTAGTAGGCCGTACCTTGCGGCCCATAGCTCTGCTTTCGGACCAGGCAATTGCGGCCTCCACTGAGAACCCCGGCGTCCAGCTACGGGAGCCGTCGTCCGATTCTGAGATCGTGCGGTTGGTTGCCACTCTCAATGGGTTACTCGCCCGAGTATCCGAGGTCGCGGAGACTAAAGCTAAATTCTATTCGGCAGCTTCCCACGAACTTCGGACGCCGCTTCAGGCATTGTCGGGCCACCTGGAGCTCGCCCTGCAGAGGGAGCGATCTCCGCAGGACTACAGGCGCGTGATCGAGGAAGCTCACCTGCAGACTGAGCGCCTCGTCACGCTGGTTACAGACCTGCTTCTGCTCTACCGACTGGAATCGACTAAATCGCAGCCTCAATTGCACACGGGGGACCTGGCCGGTATTTGCAGGCAGACATTGTCACTATACGAGCCCCTGATCAAGCAACGCAGTCTCCACCTGAAGACCAATCTCCCAGTGAATGCAGAGTTCTGCGCTCCATTGACGCACGCCAACGTGATCGTGAGAAATCTCGTTGAAAACGCCGTCAAATACGCGGAGAAAGGAAGTGAGATATCGGTTGATCTGTCGGCAACGGATGGCTGGCTCAGACTTCATATATTCAATAAGTGCAGTCATCCTTTTGAAGGAACCGATGGTCCGGTGGCTGACGGTCATTCCGAGCCCAGTTGCCAGAATGGTGGGTTTGGCCTTGGCCTGACTATCTGCCATGCCATCGCCGACGCGAATTCGTGGCAGCTAATCGTGGAAAAGGAAGCCGATGGCGTCCACGCGATTTTCCAGATGGGCACTCGCTACGAGGACTGCTAAGCATCCCCACGCGTTAGGCTAACAGGACCTCTGCCGCCAGGCCACACTGCAAGACTCCCGGCCAATTACTGCCTGGCAGCCGCGTCCAGACGGTGAGAAACCAAATCCCTCAGAAGCCAAATGTGGCAGCTCTCCACTTCTACCAGAAGCCCCATTTTGGTATCACCACGCAATACTTAGATATTTCTCAGGTTTCCCCGAGAAAACGCGTTTGCCGACCATTTCGCAAGGGTACCATTAATATGACGAGCCTGATGTGAGCAAGAATGCAGTGGCATTATTTACAAAACGGATGATTGAGGCAGCGTGTATGACGGGTACGAATGGGATGTGCTATGTTGGGCAGTATATCATCCTCCCATTTGTGGCAGAGCATCAACCAGGAATGCATTGACTTGGTATAGCTGCGGGAATAGTTCCTGCAACTCGACTAACCGACCCCCGGTTCAACACCGAGGGACATCTTACTACTCACTACTGGGCTAGTCGTTGGGGCCAGGCGACTAATACAACTTTACATTACATCCGGCCATAACAACGGTGGGAATTACCAAACAGAAGAAAGGACGATCATATACGATGAACGTAAGAAGACTCTTTGTTGTGCTGGCAGTATTGGCGATCTCAATACTCGCTCTGCCGGCATTCTCCGAGAAAGCCGCAGGTCCAGTAACGGGCGCAGCCAAATCCAGAGCCCAACAGATACAGGACAAGCGCGTAACGCAGGCCGAACGAGAGGCCGCAGCCGCCGCGCGCAAAAAGATAATCAGCCAGCAGGGGGCAAAGCCCGCTGGTGCCAAGCTAGCGCTTGAGCCAGTTCCCGGAGGGGTTCCTGACTACGTTACTACGTTGGAGACCCTAACTGGGCCAACAGCCCGGCGATAAGAAAGTTTGTCGACGCTCTTCCTGGGCTTGGCGCGGCAAACGCTAATACCATCGGGCAATTCATATCAGTTGCCGTACCGGATACCAAGACCTACCCCGGCTCCGACTACTACGAGTTGGAAGTGCAGCAATTCGTTCAGAAACTGCATACCGACCTTGAGGCAACCACTCTTCGAGGGTATGTTCAGGTCAATAACGGCACGGACGCCAGCGGCAACAACACCATAGTGCCCGCGCCGATTCGTTACCTTGGCCCTCTCATTGTGGCCCAGAAGGACAGACCTGTCCGCATAAAGTTCACAAATAAGCTCCCCATTGGCGATGCGGGGAAGCTCTTCGTCCCTGTTGACAAATCGGTTATGGGATCCGGCATGGGACCGATCGAAATGGACGGCATGCGACAGGAATTCACCGAGAACCGAGCCGTCATCCACCTTCACGGCGGTCGTTCTCCGTGGATCAGTGACGGAACTCCGCACCAGTGGATCACACCGGCGGGCGAGATGACCGTGTATCCCGAAGGCGTCAGCAAGCAGGACGTCCCGGATATGCCCAAGCCCGGAGCAGGGTCCCAAACCTACTACTTCACCAACCAGCAGAGTTCCCGACTGCTGTTCTACCATGACCACTCATGGGGTATTACCCGCCTCAACGTA
This sequence comes from uncultured bacterium, assembly GCA_964611645.1. Classification (GTDB taxonomy): domain Bacteria; phylum Armatimonadota; class UBA5829; order UBA5829; family UBA5829; genus CAZTAO01. The sequence goes on from CAZTAO010000007.1 coordinate 44,095, forward strand.
TATGTTGGCGAAGTGGCCGGATACCTGATCAGAGACGATGTCGAAAACCAACTGATAAGCGACGGGCTGATTCCCAGCCTGGAAATACCGCTCATCATCCAGGACAAGTCGTTTGTCGATCCGGCGACGGTTCGTGTAACCGACCCGACCTGGAACTGGGGTTCGCTCCCTCCGGATGGGTCAGGCGTAGTTCCACCCAAAGCTGGAGACCTCTGGTACCCGCACGTTTATGTGCCGGCTCAGAACCCCTATGATCTGAGCGGCGCCAACCCCTATGGCCGTTGGCACTACGGAGCCTGGTTCTGGCCGCCAACCACTGGGATACTGTATCCACCGGTCCCGAACCCTTACTACGATCCCATCAATGCACCGTGGGAGCCGCCGGAGATGCCGGGGACGCCTAATCCCTCTATGCCTGGCGAATCGTTCTTCGATGTCGCACTGGTCAACGGGACGGCATACCCAGTTCTCAACGTTGACCCAAAGTCCTACCGGTTCAGAATACTCAACGGCGCCAACGACCGGTTCTGGAACCTGTCGATGTATGAAGCTGATCCCACACAAGTGGCATCGGACGGCAGGCTCAACACCGAGATAGCAATGGTTCCCGCGGCGGCAACACCGGGTTTCCCTGACACCTGGCCTACAGACGGCAGGGAGAGCGGCGTGCCCGACGCGACAAAGGCTGGGCCACCGTTCATCCAGATTGGAACCGAAGCCGGATTCCTGCCGAAGCCAGTGGTGATTCCCGCTCAGCCAATCATATGGAACCTTGACCCGACCACATTCAACTTTGGGAACGTATCCGATCACTCGCTGCTGATAGCCCCGGCGGAGAGGGCAGATGTGGTTGTTGACTTCTCCGCTTACGCTGGGAAGACCCTGATATTGTACAACGACGCTCCGGCAGCGTTCCCGGCGCTGGATACTCGCTACGACTACTACGCGGGCGCTCCGGACAAGACCGATACCGGTGGCTACACATCACCGCTGGTTGGGTTCTCGCCCAACACGCGAACGATCATGCAGATAAACGTAGCGGCCGCAACTCCGGACCCCGCGTTCAACCTTACAGCACTGGAGGACGCTTTCAAGACAACTCCGACTCAGGACGGCGTCTTCAAGCGAGGCCAGGACCCGATTGTCGTGGGACAGAGCGCCTACGACTCCGCCTACAACACAACGTTTCCTACCGCCTGGCCTCTGTGGGGCTATTCGAGAATCCACGACACAATGATGAAGTACCAGACGGTCGCCGGCACTGAAGTGGAGAAGACTTTCGAGCCGAAGGCCATTCAGGACGAGATGGGCGAGGCGTTTGACGAGTATGGACGAATGAGCGGCAAGCTGGGTCTTGAGCTCAAGAACACCAGCGCGTTCACTCAGAACTTTGTCCTGCAGAACTACGTAGACCCGGCCACTGAGATCCTGGACGACTGCGTAGCTACAGGAATATCGACTGCAGAAGACGGGACGCAGATATGGAAGATCACGCACAACGGCGTAGATACCCATCCCATCCACTTCCACCTGGTCGACGTGCAGCTCCTCAACCGGGTCGGTTGGGACGGCGCCATCAGACCGCCCGATGGTAACGAGCTGGGATGGAAAGAGACGATCAGAGTCAGCCCGCTGGAAGACACAATAGTGGCCCTGCGGCCCGTCGCTCCCAAGCAGCCGTTCGGTCTTCCTGACAGCATACGTCCGCTCAACCCATCTGAGCCGATCGGCTCTATGATGGGATTCACCGCCACCGACCCATATACGGGGCAGCCGCGGGCGATACCTACAATGAACGAGATGACCAACTTCGGATGGGAGTATGTGTGGCACTGCCATATCCTGAGCCATGAAGAGATGGACATGATGCGCCCGATCAGGTTCAATGTGGCCCGCGACGAAGCAGCAGCGCCGGTGTTGACCGTGACGGGAACGACCAGCTACAGACTGAACTGGACGGACGGAACCCCGGCGGCGGCGCCAAGCACAATGGGCAATCCGGCCAATGAGATCGGTTTCAGGATCGAGCGATCCACAGCAGGCGCCGGCGGGCCATTCACAACCATAGCATTCGGCCCCGCCAACTCGCTCACCTACCTTGACACTACTTCGGCAGGAGGAGGGTTCTTCTATCGTGTAGTCGCGTTCAACGCGGCCGGTGATTCGCCGTCGAACGTGATTGCAGTTGGAGTTCCAACTCCGTCAGCTCCGAGCAATCTGGCTGCGGCCCCCAATGGAAACAACGTTGTCCTTACGTGGAACGACAACTCCACTAACGAGACAGGGTTCACCATCCAGAGGGCAACGATTCCGACGTTCAGTGGCTTCACGACGTTCACCGTTGGAGCCAATGTGACAACATACACGGACGCAGCGCCAAACCGAGACTACTATTACAGGGTGCGAGCAAACGGCAGTGGGTCCCCTTCGGCGTGGTCCAACACCGCGATAATCCTTGCCCACCCGTCCTCCGTGGCAGTCGTCGGAGCACCCGCGCCTCCGATGAGTATCACTCTGAGCTGGGCAGACAACTCCGCCCTCGAAACCGGCTATACAATCCAGAGGGCCAAGGTGTCCAACTTCTCGGGCTTCACGACATTCACAACCGCCGCTAACGCGACGAGCTTCGTTGATACGACTGCGGCACCTGGTGATAGGTACTACTACAGGATCCGGGCAACCAACGCAACTACTCTCTCGCGATGGTCGAGCACGGTTTCTCTCACCGCACCCGGAAAGCCGGCTGCGCCGACTAATCTGAGAGTGGCGAGCAAGAACACGAACAGGATCAACCTGGCGTGGAACGACAATGCCAACAACGAGACCGGCTTCTACTTGCAGAGGAGCACTGCGGGACCGACCGGCCCGTGGACAAACCTCACGCCCGCAGGCTTGCCGGCAAACACAAGAACTTACTCAGCCACTGGCCTGCCCCCCGCAACCAACTACTGGTTCCGCGTGTGGGCGTTCAACGGCTACGGCAATAGCCCGTACTCCAACGTGCTGGCAACAACGACTAACTAGACACACAACGTGTCGCCGCAGGGTGGAATTGCCCCCTGCCGCAATGACAGCAATCGGGCCTCGGCTGATCTCCAGCCGAGGCCCGATCCTTTGTACGCTCGCGCACACAGCCTCCAAGGCTCCCGGGCAGCGGATGCGGCCCATACTCACAAATGCCCCACAGATCGCTGGAAGACTCACATCACGGGCATTTGCGGGCTTCACCAAAGGTTTCTGCTTCACATCGTGTGAGAAGAGGGTAACATTATGAAGACAGAATGTGTGTTCAGATTAGTTCTAATGTGCAGGCGTGCATAGCCGACCACCAGGCCGGCAAGGAGAATTCCGACAAGCATCGGGCAGCGGATGCGGCCAATACACACAAATGCCCCACAGACCGCCAGGAAGCTGCGATGATGCGTATGCTTACCCATGTCCCCAGAGCCTCTCAACACGTACAATGATTCTACATAGTGCAGGTACTGTGCGCCGAGGATTCCTGCATAGTCGTTTCGGAATGAGACATACTACTAGTTGCAGCAAGTGGCTGGCTAGAACGAGTCAATCGAATTGACCAAAGGAAAGGACTAGAGACATGTACCAACACCGTTTTCTGGCAGTCCTGGTATTGGTGGCTCTTGTTGTGATATTGGGAATCGCCCAGGTCAACAGCGAGACAGCAACGCCAGCGAAACCCGTCGCTGCGAACTGGCGTGCCCTACAGATCCAGGAAAGGCGCGTCACGCAAGCCCAGAGAGAGGCTGCTTCCGCCGCGCGCAAGAGTCAGGCCAGCAACCAAGGAGCGAAGCCTGCTGGGGCCAAGCTGACGATTGAGCCAACCCCCGGGGGGATTCCGGACTACTTCGGAGTTGCCAACTGGGCCTACACGCCGATCATCAGGAAGTTCGTCGACCAGTTGCCTGGACTGACAGAAGCCAACAAGAACAACCTAGGGCAGTACATATCTGTGGCCGTTCCTGATACCAAAACCTACCCTGGTTCCGATTACTATGAGCTCCACGTACAGCAGTTCGCTCAGAAGCTCCATACGGATATTCCTGCAACCACTCTGCGTTGTTACGTACAGGTGAACAAGGGCACGGATGCCAGCGGAAACAACACCGTCGCACCCGCGCCAATACGCTACCTTGGCCCACTCATTGTGGCTCAGAAGAACAGGCCTGTGCGAATCAAGTTCACCAATAAGCTCCCCATCGGCGATGCGGGGAAGCTTTTCGTCCCCGTTGACACCACTGTGATGGGCGCTGGAGTGGGCCCCACCGAAGTGGGCGGGGTGCGGCAAAGCTTCACGGATAACCGGGCTGTCATCCACCTTCACGGTGCTCGGACACCGTGGATCAGCGACGGAACGCCGCATCAGTGGATCACCCCAGCGGGTGAGTCGACCGTGTATCCCGAGGGCGTCAGCAAGCAGAACGTCCCCGATATGCCGGATCCCGGAGCGGGATCCCAAACCTACTACTACACCAACCAGCAGAGTTCTCGACTGCTGTTCTATCACGACCACGCCTGGGGTATTACCCGTCTCAATGTCTACGTAGGCGAGGCAGCGGGATACTTGATCAGGGACGATGCTGAGAACCAGTTGATAAGCGCCGGGCTGATTCCCAGCCAGGAGATTCCGCTGATCATCCAGGATAAGAGTTTTGTTGATCCTGCAACTGTACGGGTCACAGACCCAACCTGGAACTGGGGCACAGGTGCCGTGGACTCGGCTGGTGTAAGGGCGCCCAAAGCCGGAGACCTCTGGTACCCGCACGTATACGTGCCGGCCCAGAACCCATACGACCTTAGCGGCGCCAACCCCTATGGCCGCTGGCACTACGGCCCATGGTTCTACCCGCCTACAACCGGCATACCCTATTTGCCTGTTCCCAACCCTTACTACGATCCCATCAACGCGCCGTGGGAGCCGCCCGAGATGCCGGGGGTACCCAGTGTGTCAATGCCGGGCGAATCGTACTTCGATACTCCCATGGTTAACGGCTGCGCCTATCCGACAGTAACACTACAGCCAAAGGCATACCGTTTCAGGATACTCAACGCAGCCAACGACCGGTTCTTCAATCTGCAGTTGTACAAAGCCGACCCCGCCGTGATCAGTTCCGACGGCAGACCCAACACCGAAGTCAAGATGGTTCCCGCTTCATCGACCCCGGGCATAACGGGCTTCCCCGGCTTCCCGAACTGGCCGACCGACGCCAGAGAAGGCGGCGTGCCTGATCCGGCCACTGCAGGACCATCGTTTGTCCAAATCGGCACGGAGGCCGGGTTCCTGCCTGCACCGGTAGTTGTTGAGAACCAGCCCATTAGCTGGAACCTCAACCCTACAACATTCAACTTTGGCAATGTCAATGGACATGCGCTGCTTGTAGCATCGGCCGAGCGCGCTGACGTCGTAGTAGATTTCTCAGCATATGCCGGACAGACCCTGATACTCTACAACGACGCTCCCGCGGCATTCCCTGCACTGGACCCCCGTTACGACTACTACACCGGAGCGCCGGACCTTACCGAGGAAGGCGGAACCGTCAGCCCAATGGCTGGATTCGGGCCCAACACCCGGACAATCATGCAGATCAACGTAGCGGCCGCTACCCCGGCCCCCGCGTTCAACCTGACGGCGTTGGAGAATGCATTCAAGACTACGCCGACACAGGACGGCGTATTCAAGAGAAGCCAAGACCCGATCATCGTAGCCCAAGCTCCTTACAACTCCGCCTACAGTCAGACATTCCCAACTGCGTGGCCACTGTGGGGTTACGCCAGAATCCAGGACACTTCGATGAAGTTCAGGACCGTCACCGGCACAGACGTGACGATGGAGTTTCAACCGAAGGCCATTCACGATGAGATGGGCGCGGCATTCGATGACTATGGACGAATGGCCGGCAGACTTGGCCTTGAACTGAAGAACCCTACTGCGTTCACTGCGAACTTCATACTACAGAACTACGTCGATCCGGCTACTGAGATCGCCAATGACGTTGTCTCGACTGGACCCGTGATGGCAAGGGACGGCACACAGATATGGAAGATCAGCCACAATGGAGTGGACACTCATCCAATCCACTTCCACTTGTTCGATGTGCAGTTGCTCAACAGGGTCACATGGGACGGGCAGATCTGGCCGCCTGACCCCAACGAGCTTGGCTGGAAAGAGACCGTTCGGATAAGCCCTCTGGAAGACACCATCGTGGCTTTGAGGCCTGTCTCTCCGAAGCAGCCGTTTGGGATTCCCGACAGTATCCGTCCGCTCAACCCCTCTGAGCCGCTTGGCTCAATGATGGGATTCAGTAACTTTGACCCACTCACAGGGAATGCGCTGCCAATGCCAACAGTAAACGAGATGACGAACTTCGGATGGGAGTACGTGTGGCACTGCCACATCCTCAGCCACGAAGAGATGGACATGATGCGCCCCATCAAGTTCAACGTTGCGCGGGCGCTGGCTGCACGGCCTGTGCTGAAAGTCTCCAAGTCAGGCAGTCTGGACTATAGACTTGACTGGACTGATGGCACTCCTGTGGGGGCTTCAGCAACCATGGGTAACCCGACCGGTGAGATCGGCTTCCGGATAGAGCGATCTTCATCCGGATTCAGTGGTCCGTTCACAGCCATGGTTATGGCTCCCGCCAACTCCGTTACGTTCCTTGACACCACTGGCGCAGGCAGGGCGTTGTACTATCGCGTGGTCGCATTCAATGCGGCCGGAGACTCGGTCTCGAACGTGGTCTTGATCGGAGTGGAATCGCCAGTCGATCCGAGCAACCTGACAGTGACGCCCGACGGAACAGACGTTGTTCTGGCCTGGGAGGATAACTCGGCGGACGAAACCCGGTTTACTATCCAGAGAGCCACAGTATCGAACTTCTCTGGCTACACGACATTCACGGTCGGAGCCAACGTGACGACATACACAGACGCTGCGCCAAACCGAGACTACTACTACAGGGTGCGAGCGACCAATGCGGCAGGCGCTTCGGTGTGGTCCAACACCGGGCTGATTCTCGCAGACCCGACCATTCAGTCCGCTACTGCCTCGGTCGCGCCTCCGATGGCTATCACTCTGACGTGGATAGACGAATCCGCGCTCGAGTCCGGATTCACCATTCAGAGGTCAGTGTCGCCGACGTTCGCCAACTTCCGTACAGTCACCGCGCCAGCCGCCGCTGGCGCGGGCAGCACAGTGAACTTCGTAGACAGGACTGCGCTGTCTCAGAACACCCCGTATTACTACAGGGTCCAGGCAACGAACGCAACTGCCGTTTCCCGGTGGTCGAACACGGCAGCCCTCACTACTCCCGGAAGACCGGCATCTCCGACTGCCCTGACATTCGTCAGCGCGACCACAGCATCAATCAGCATGTCGTGGACGGACAATGCCAGCAATGAAGCGGGATTCTATGTCCAGAGAGCCACTGCCGGAGCTACCGGCCCGTGGACAAACATAACGCTTCCGGCAGGCCTTCCGGCTGACACGGCTGTCTATACGGCAACCAGATTGACTACCAAGAGGAACTACTGGTTCCGCGTGTGGGCATTCAATGGCTATGGCGCAAGCACATATTCCAATGTGCTGGCCGTGACAACTAACTAGATGCAAAACGTACTGCGGCAGGGCCGGATCGCAGCCCTGCCGCGGCACGCAACAGAACGCTGAGACTGAAAGCAGTATCTCACTGCGATCGAAAGGTGCACGGAATGAACGAAAAACGAGGTTTTACGCTGATTGAGTTGCTGGTAGTCATGGCGATAATAGCAATACTGGCGGCGATACTCTTCCCGGTGTTTGCAAGAGCCAGGGAGACTGCGAAGAAGGCTGTGTGCCTCTCCAACATGAAGCAGATCGGGCTTGCAACTATGATGTATGTCCAGGACTATGATGAGAGATTCGCAATCCAGCCGCTGGACGACACATTCAACATTGCGGGTGGCGGCGTGAAGAACTGGAAACTGCCCACCTCCAAGCTCAACTGGGCCAAGGCAATTGAGCCGTACATCAAGGATGCTCACGTGCCTGAATGCCCATGCTCGAAGAAGACCAGTTCCTGCCGATACACATGCGGGATGACCCTGGGCCCGTGGTCCTATCCCCTGTCGCTCTTCGGCAATGGCATGATATTCAGACTTGGCCTATCGCAAGCAGGCGTCACCAGCCCCACAAAGACCATCCTCTACCAGTGCTGTGGGCAGTCTTGGAGCACATGCTACATAGCGCCATACTGGAACACCGCGCTCTCCCCGCCAGCTTGGGACTCCTATACGAACCCAGACTGGGCTAACCACTTCAGTGGAACAAACCTGATAATGGCGGACGGCCACGTGAAGTGGTTCAAGTATGAAGCCTATGCTTCCGACGTGACCGCATTCGATCCGTCCAGTTCATAGAGAGCACTCTCCATTACTCTTGGACGGCTGCAACTAGCGCAAGCCCTGCTTTCGGCCAACGGCGACACCCGGCTTGGTCATTTGCTCCGCTGTGAGGATTCGGTCGAGGTCTTCCTGGGTGAACAGGTTCTTCTCCAGGGCAAGCTCCCGGATGGTGCGACCGGATTCCATTGCTTCTCTTGCCAGGTCGGAGGCGGCTTCGTAGCCTATGTGGGGGCTGAGAGCCGTTAGCGTGGCGAGGCTCCTGTCCAGCAGTTCCGAGCATCTCCCCTCATTCGCCGTGATTCCGCAGATGCACTTCTCGGTGAGCAGCCTGGCTGAGTTGGCGAGGAGCTCGAGAGACTGGAAGAGGTTGTGCGAGAGGCCGGGCAGGAATGCGTTGAGCTCGAGCTGCCCGTTCATTGCGGCCAGGGTTATGGCGAGGTCGTTGGCCATGATCTGGAACGATGCCTGACTGGCGGCCTCTGTGGCTACCGGATTCACCTTGCCCGGCATAATCGAACTCCCCGCCTGGAGCGCGGGAATGGAAATCTCGCCGATACCCGCCCGAGGCCCACACGACAGAAAGCGAATATCACAGGCGATCTTGTTCAAGTTTACTGCCGCAGCTTTAACTAACCCTGACACCTCGGCAAAGATGTCGCAGTTCTGGGTGACATCGATCATGTTCTCGGCGCGGGCAAGGGGCAGGCCCGTGACATCGCGCAGCGAGTCCACCACCCCGAACACATACTTGCGAGGGGCGTTGAGACCGGTGCCGATTGCTGTCCCGCCGAGGTTCACCTGCCGCAGCCTCTCCTCCACTTTGTACAGCCGCCACCAGTCCCTCTGCACCGCCTGCGCCCACGCCGCAAACTCCTGGCCCAGGGTCATAGGAACGGCGTCCTGAAGCTCCGTCCGCGCGACCTTGAGCACATCAGCGAACTCATTCTCCTTGCACTGCAGGGCCTCCTGCATATCGGACATAGCCTCAATGGTGGGGGCAAGGAGCCTGAGCGCGGCAACCCGGACAGCAGTCGGGAAGACGTCGTTTGTAGACTGCGAAAGGTTGACGTGGTCCAAGGGATGCACGACACTGTAATCGCCCTTTGTGCCTCCGAGTATCTCGATGGCGCGGTTGGCGATGACCTCGTTGGCGTTCATGTTGGCGGAGGTCCCCGCCCCACCCTGGAAGACATCGGTTACGAACTGGTCGTGGTGTTTGCCGGAGATGATCTCGTCACAGGCGGCTGCGATTGCGTCTGCTATCTCTGCCGACATGTAGCCGGTGCGGCGGTTGGTCAGCGCGCAAGCCTTTTTCACCTCCGCCAGCGCCCGGATCAGCTCGCGGTGCAGCCGAAGGCCTGAGAGCTGGAAGTTCTGAACAGCTCGGAGGGTGTGGATGCCGTAGTAAGCATCGGCCGGCACCTGAGCTTCTCCGAGCATGTCATGTTCGGTTCGGGTTTCCATGTTTGCCTCGCTAGTCGGCAGAATCCCCTGCCTTTGTACGATTCAGTAACTCCACCAAGGCTCGCGCTGTGCGGGCAGATGCTCCACGGTTGGCAGCCATCATCTGGGCGCATTTCAGGCGGTAGTCTTCCTGAAGATCAAAGCTTCCCACGATTACCGCCAGCTTCCGGCCCAGTTCGTCCGCGTTGTTGACCTCTATCCCGCAGCCGTAGGACTTGCTCTGCGCGGCGATGTCTTTGGTTTTGAATGTGTGCGGGCCGAACAGCACGGGCTTGCCCTGGGCAATGGGCTGCAGGAGGCTGTGGCCTCCCTTGGGGATGAGAGTCCCGCCCACAAACGCCGCGACTCCGGCGGCATAGACATTCGCCAGTTCGCCCATTGTGTCGAGCACGAGAACATCAGGTGCCTGAGAAGTGTCTCCGCTCTCTGCCCTCTGCTCTCTGCCCTCTGCCCTCTGCCCTTCGCTTCGCAAGGCACAGGTAAGGCCGCGCGACTCAACGAGGCTCCTGATATCCCCCGCCCTGTCCAACTGTCGTGGCGCGATAACCAGCCGGAGTTGTGGGTGGGTCCGTCGGGCGGCTATGAATGCGTCAATTACCGGCTCATCTTCTCCCGGGTTGGTGCTGCCGGCCACAAAGACCGGCGCATCCTCGGGAAACCCCAGACTGATTCGCAGCTTCGCAGCATCATCCGGCGACATCGGCTCCGTGGACTGGTCCGCCTTGCAGTTGCCGGTCACAATAACGCGCTCAGCCGGAGCGCCGATGGAGATTACCCGATCGGCATCACCCGCAGACTGCATGCAGAAGAGGTCGATGTTGGAAAGCGCCCAGCGGTACATCCAGCCCAGCCTCTTCGCGCCGCGCATGGTCTTGTCCGAAACGACACCGTTGATAATCGCGTTGGGAATGCCCCTGCTCTTGAGAACGTGTCGGAAGTTGGGCCAGATCTCGGTGTCGGTGCTGGCAAACAGGCCAGGGTTGACTGCATCCACCGAAGCGTTCACGCAGGGCAGCAGGTCCAGGGGGTAGTAGATGAAAGCGTCAGCATCCTGCACAGACTTGCATGCCATGTCCTGGCCGGTCTGGGTGGTGGTGGAGACAACAATCGGCCTGCCGGACAGAAGCTTCTTGAGTTCGGTGACGACCATCGCGCTGGCAACCGACTCGCCGACCGAGACCGCATGAATCCAGATCGGCTTCGCCTGGCGCATCTCTTCAGGCACACTCACTAGGCCAATCTGCTGCTTCCAAGACCTCCGCGCCTTGCCCGAGACCCACACCCGGTATGCCATACCCCCGGCGACCGCCGGCGACAACACTGCCAGTATGGCGTTGTAGCGCAGGAAAGCCATTAGCCCAATGCCTCTTCGGCCAGCGATTCCTGGAGGTTGATGGCATCGCCGATCCGTTTGGCAGCGCCCGCTTCGTCCTCGGTGGGCGGCAGCACGAACGGCTGGCCGAATACAAGGACAACTCGGGAGAATGGAAGCGGGATCATGTGCTTGTCCCAGGAGTGAAGCCTCTTGCAGGGCTTACAGGCCACTCCGACCGGCAGGATTGGAACGCCGGACATCATCGCCAGTTTGCTGGTTCCCGGCTGCACCTGCTTGGAGGGGCCTTTGGGGCCGTCGGGTGTGAGAGCCATGATTCCACCGGCCTTGAGCGCCCTTGCAGACTCCAGCACAGCCCTGGCGCCCTGCCTGGCGCTGGAACCTCGAATCGTGCGATAACCCCGGCTCTTGAGGAGCCTGTTCTGAAGCTCGCCATCCCTAGAAACAGACACTAACGAATAGAATCCCCGGTTGCGGCAGTAGTATATGGGCAGGATTGTGACGCCGTGCCACAGAACGACCAACCCGCCTTTGCCGTCGGCTGCCAGCTTCTCCAGATTCTCCTGGCCGATCACCTTGAACCTGCAGGAGGCGGCCAGAAGTGTGGAGATCAACCACAGAACCCAAAACGCCAGGGACATTTTCAACCGTTCGCCGAAACTAGACTGCTGTGGCATCTGAACTCGTCAACTCCCTCGACCTGGTCTGCGACCTGTAAAGCGCGGCGAACACCCCATCCGCGTCCATCAGTCCCTTGAATGAGCCACTCTCCACTACCTGCCCGCGTTCCATCACGATAATCTTGTTGGCGTTTCTGACCGTGGAGAGCCGGTGCGCGATCACGATAGTGCTGCGCCCCTGCATGACCCTGTCCAAGGCCTCCTGGACCACCACCTCCGAGGCCACATCGAGCGCCGAGGTGGCTTCGTCTAGAATCAGGATGCGGGGGTCGGTAAGCAGGGCACGAGCGATGGCAAGCCTCTGACGCTGACCACCGGAAAGCCCTACCCCACCCTCGCCAAGTATTGTGTTGTAGCCATCGGGAAGAGCGGAGATGAAATCGTGAGCGTTGGCATCCTTTGCCGCGGCTGTTATCTGCTCAATGGTGGCGCCGGGCCTGCCGTAGGAGATGTTGTCTGCTATTCGCCCGCTGAAGAGAATGGTCTCCTGAGGCACTATCGCGACATGGTCGCGCAGGCTGCGGGTATCCAGGTCTCGGACGTCCGCGCCATCCACCAACACCTGCCCCGCCGTCACATCGTAGAAGCGCAGAATCAGGTCGGCCACGGTCGATTTCCCGGCGCCGCTGGGACCAACTACCGCTACCATCATTCCCGGGTCTACCTTGAACGACAGGTGCTCTATCACCGGCTCGCTGGGGTTATACTCGAAGCCGACGTCTCGGAACTCCACTTCACCTCGCATAGTGGTCAGGCGAATTCCGTCGGGGTTCTCGACAATGTCCGACTCGGTGTCCAGAAGCTCGAAAACTCGCTCGCCGGCGGCAACTGTCTGCTGGTAGATGGTGTTGAGTCTGCCGAACTGCTTGGCTGCATCGGCTACAAGAAACGCCAGCGTCGTAAACTCTGTGAGGACCGGGAACGTGATCTGCTTGTGGACGACCATCCAGCCGCCTATCAGGACGATCAGCGCCGCCGCAGTCCCACCCATCAGGTCGATGACGGGCAGCACCAGCGAGTTCCTGCGAGCGGCCCGAAGCGCGGCGTCGAGGCTCCGACGGTTGACATCCCCGAACCTCTCCACTTCCTGCTTCTCCGTGCCGAATGCCTTGATGACCCTGATTCCCCTCACAGACTCCTCTATCACCGCGCTCACGTCGCCGAGAGTAGCTTGCGTGGCGGTGGTAAGCGACCGAATCTTCCTGGTGATGCGGTCTATGGTGATGCCCATCAGAGGAACGAACAGGATGGTCAGAACCGTAAGCTGCCAGCTCAGGTAGAACATCCGGCCAAGTCCGGCGATCAACATTACCGGGCCATTGATCGCCTGCACAACAACCGTGCTGGACTGCTGGATAACGCCGACGTCGTTGTTCATCCGCGACATCAGGTCACCAATGCGGCTCTTGTGAAAGAAGCGAATTGAAAGGGTCTGAATGTGGGCGTAGATCTTCAGGCGGATATCCGCGCCGATGCGGTTTGTAACCGATGCAACCAGGTAGTTGCTAAGGTATGTGAAAGTGGCCTTGGGGATGTGAATCGCCACGAGCAAAGCTGCAACCGCCCAGATGAGCACTATTGCCGCACTCTCGGGCGTGGCCCAACCCCAGTCGATCATCTTCTGCACGAGCCAGATATCCAACACGTCCTGCCCGCTCTTGGCGCTGCCTGCGGCCATAAACCAGCCGATCAGTTTCGCCATGAACAGACTGGTCCCGGCAACGATCAGACTGCACACCGCAGCCATGCCCAACCGGCCCTTGTAAGCCAGCACATATTGCAGCAGCCTTCTGCCGGTATCCACTAGATCAAACCCCCAAGTTCCAGGACAGCTTTGGCTGCCCGAGCAAGCCCGCCAGGCTCGCCCAGTTCGCCGCGCACCAGCGAGAAGTCCTCTCGCATACTTTGGCTTTTGTCCGGGTCTGCCATAATCGCCATCACTTCATCGGCGAGTCGCTCGCCGGTCACATCCGACCCCAATATCTCCGGGCATACCTGCCGGCCCGCGATGATATTGGGCAGGCCTATGAAGCTCTCAACAGTGTAGTTACGGATCACATATTCCCACTGCATCACCCACGTGCCTCTGTAGATGATGATCATTGGCGTGCCAATTATAGCCGCTTCCATTGTCGCAGTGCCACTGGTCACTACCAGTACGTCCGAATGCGCCATGCAATCGTAACCGGCTCGTTCTACCACCCGCACCTTTGGAAAGCCCTGCCTGAACGCGGCGTAGCGGTCAATCCGATTCTGGAGCGCCGCGCCGTTGCCCGCCGCGCCTACCACGAACTGCGCGCCGCTAAGCCTGTCGTTGAGTATCTGCGCGCACTCCATCGTCGGGCCGAAATGCGTGGATATCTCGTGCGACCTGCTGCCCAGAAAGAGTCCGATGGTTCGGTAGTTGGTCGACAACCCCACGGACTCGAAGAACTCCGCCTTGGTCCGCGACGGCTTCGCCAGGTCAAGTATCGGATGCCCGACAAATCTCGCATCCACCCCTTCGGCTCGCAGGAAATCAGCCGACCAAGGGAACGGCGTCACTACCTTCCCCCCGCACTCCCGAAGCTCTCCCGCATTGCGCGGACGCCTTCGCCACGACGACGGAGGAAAGTAGTATACCACTTTTATCCCATGGTGGTTGTACAGGGCCTTGGCCAGTCGCACGTTGAATGCGCCGAAGTCGATGGGAACAAACAGGTCGGGCTTGCGCCGGATGATCTCATGCTTCAGGCGGATGTACTTCGACAAAATGACGGGAAGAGTCTTGAGGGACTCGGCGACTCCCATGGTGCCGCCGCCGGTGGTGTCTATGACCAGTTCAACGCCGGACTCGCGCATTCTGGAGCCACCGCCGCCAAACAGCCTGGCCTGCGGAAGCAGTTTGCTGACACAGGTGGCAAGGTTGGCTCCGTAGAGGTCTCCCGAAGCCTCCCCCGCCGATATCGCAATCTGAGGGTCCACTAGATGCTGGGCGCCTCAAGCTGCCGCCCACGATTACCTTTGCGCACTTTGCGCAGGAAGTCTATGAGATACTGCAACTTCTTGGATGGTTCAATGTCTTTCTCAATGGCCTCCAGAGCCTGCCCGAGGTTCAGTTCCGAGCGGTAGAGAAGCCTGTACGCCTCTCGAATGGAGGCTCGTTCCTTAGGCCCGAAACCGTTTCGCCGAAGCCCTATGACATTCAGGTCATACACTTTGGCCGGCCTGCCATCCGACAGCGAGTACGGCGGGATATCCATCACTACTTTAGAGAATCCGCCAACCATGGCCAGCATGCCAATGCGGGTCTTCTGGTGGATTCCTACCAACCCGCCCAGCACGACCTTGTCCTCTATTTGGGTATGCCCACCCAGCACAGCGCTGTTCGCCATTGTGATACCGTTACCCAGCTTGCAGTTGTGACCGATATGACAGTATGCCATTAGCATGTTGTTGCTGCCAACAGTCGTGGACCGACCTTCACCACTGGCGCGATGTATGGTGACAAACTCACGTATGATATTTCCGTCGCCAATGTCGAGATAACTCTCTTCGCCCTTGAACCCATTGTCCTGAGGAAGGCCGCCCAGCACCGCGCCGGACATCACACGGTTATTATTCCCCATTCTCGTATACGGTTCTATGACGACGTGAGAATCCAACTTGGTACCATCGCCTATACGCGTATGCGCACCGATAACCGTGTATGGGCCTATGACAACGCCCTCGCCGATCTCAGCGCTGTCATCGATAATTGCGGTCGGGTGGATTTCGCTAATGCACTCAGTGTGTTTCATTTGAGCTCCCGCATCCTGTCAAGACAGTTCGCAAAGCGAACCATCCAGCTATTCTTTGTTCCCGACTGCCTTGTCGGATGGCTTGGGCGTCTTGTGGGGATCAACCAGCGCAAAGCTGAACTCGCCTTCCGCGGCAACCTCTCCATCGACCCTGCCAACAGCCTTGACTCGGCCCATGCTGCCTCTGACCCAAACCAACTCGACGTCGGTAACCAGGGTGTCCCCAGGCACAATCGGCTTCCTGAAGCGGACGCTGTCCATCCCGCCAAAGTATGCCAGCTTGCCGGAGTTGCCACCAATGGAGAGCAATAGCACTCCGCCCACCTGCGCCATAGCCTCAAGCACCAACACCCCAGGCATAACTGCATGCCCGGGAAAGTGGCCATTGAAGAATTCTTCGTTGATGGTGACGTTCTTGAACCCGCGCGCTGACTTGCCGGGGTCCAAGTCTGTTATTCTGTCAACCAGGAGGAACGGATACCTGTGCGGTAACACCGCGCGGATCTGTTCTATATCAAGCATGTTTTCACCCCAAATCTCGTTCAGTTCATCCGAAAGCATAGAAGCTGCCGGCAATTGTCGACGCCCAAGTCGCCGCAGCCTACTGATTATACACAAACGCCCTGTGCGTGTTCAACCAGCTTAGCCAGTTCGACGTTGAGAGTATGGCCGGACTTCACAGCCAGAATATCCGCCTTGATGATCCCGCCGGCCAGCGAAAGATCGCCAATGAGATCAACTACCTTATGCCGAACAAGCTCATCCTTGTAGCGCAAGCCACAGCTCATGTAGCTTTTCCAGACCACGATCACGTTATCCAGGCTTCCGCCCAGCGCCAGGTCACTCTCAAGCAAGGCCGCTACTTCTTCGTACAGGACAAAGGTACGGGCCGGGGCAATCTCGGAAGAGAAGTCCGCCTCGTTGAGCACATAGGTAAAGAGCTGCGACCCGATCATCGGATGCTTGTAGTTCATCACGTAGGTGATTCGCATCTCGTCCGATGGGACCGCAAGGATGAACGAGCCGTTCGCGCGCACACAGACCGGCTTGTCCAACTCGATGCAGCGTCTGTAGGAATCCAGGGGCGCAAGGCCGACTCCCTCGAACGCTTCCGCGTAAGGGGCGGCGCTGCCGTCCAGGGCCGGAGCTTCCGGACCACTCATTTCTATGGCCGCGTTATCAACTCCACAGCCTCGAAGCGCTGCAAGCAGGTGCTCTACCGTGCGGTACCTGGTTCCGTTCGAGCCTACAGTCGTGCCTCTGGAAGTATCCACAACGCTCGACGCCTTGGCCGGCACCACAGCGCTTCCATTCACAAACACGATCCCGGCGTGCGAAGGGGCCGGATGCACCCTGATGTCGACTTTCTCACCGCTGTGCAGCCCTTTGCCGGTCAGGTGAATGCTGTCGCGCAAGGTTGTCTGGTAACTGATTCCCTTGCTCATGAGCGCCTCATCCTTCTCACTCTCTTCGCCGCGAATCTTCAGTTCTGTCATGTGTTCGCCTCATTCGTTCCTGACCGAAGTCGCTCTACCTCTTTCTCGAGGTCCCGAACCCTTCGGAGCAACTCCGGAAGATGAAGCTTCGCTGCTTCGACTCTCATCTGGGCTGCGTGTTCTCTCGCCGGATATCCCGATACAAACGACCCGGCGGGAAGGTCTCCTATGACCCCTGATCTCGCAGCGATCACGCTGCCATCTCCAATCGACACGTGATCCTTGATTCCAGTTTGGGCAGCCAGCGTCACGTTGTCCCCTATGTGTGTGCTGCCTGCTATTCCGGTCAGGGCGGCTACTATGCAGTTGCGACCAATTCTTACGTTGTGCGCCACCTGCACCAGGTTGTCTATCTTGGTACCGTCACCAATTACCGTAGCGCCTGTCTTGCCGCGGTCGACAGTGGTATTTGCTCCGATCTCGACATCGTTGCCGATAACCACCGTACCCACGTGCGGAAACTTCTGTTGGCCGAGGTCCGTGCATCTATACCCGAACCCGTCCGCCCCTATGACCGCGTTGGCATGAGCCACGAACCGCTCGCCAATTGTGCATCCGGCATAGACCGCAACTCCGGGATAGAGCCTGGAGCCGGCGCCTATGGTGACATCGCGGTCGATGTAGACATTGGGGTAGAGGATGACGTTGTCCCCTATTCTGGAACCCGACGCCACACAGCACCCCGCCCCAATAGACACGCCCTCGCCAACAACTGCATCCGGAGCAACCACCGCTGTTGGAGCTATGCCCGCAACCGGAGACAACTCCTGCCCTCTCCACAACTCCAAAGCCCTTATAAATGCGCCTGCGGGATCGTCCGTTCGCATAATAAGCTTCGCCGAAGTCCGCTCAGGCGCAGTGGAAGACACTATCACGCAGGCCGCATCCGACAGCATCGCCTGCTCGAAGTACTTCTTGCCCTCGGCAAGCACAATGTCTCCCGAACGAGCATCGCTCACAGTGGCAATGCCGGTGATCCGCGTTTGGGCCTCACCCTCCAGGGCAACTCCCAACCGTCTCGCCAGTTCGCCCGCCGTTATTTCCATTTCGTATTGCCGCCAACTCCGGCCAGAGCAGGTCCCTGACCCCACCAGAGTCTGGACCGCATCTCCGCCACAAACATTTGCGTCTCATCGGGGGCAGTGCCCGGGGTAAACACAACTGCCAGTCTCTTCTCCTGAGCAATCCGCCGCACGGCCTTAGCCACATCCTGCAAGATCGCCCCGGAAGCATTCGGTAACGCCACCGCTGACACGTCTTTGCCGGTTCCAGGCAGTTCAGGGAGCAAAATCGCTTCCCCGTAGTCCATCTGCCTGAATGTCTTCATGTCGATCCCGGTCTTCCTGCCGGCGGTCGAGGCCAACTCCGTGTCGTTGACTATCTCATCTCTGACCTCGGCCACACGCTGCGCAATCTTCCTTGTTCCCTGACGGTCAACAACCGCAAGCGAAGTCTCCGCTCGTTCCAGAGCTTCCTTGCGAACACCCGCCGTCTGCTGATTCACCCTGGCGTCTATCTCAGCAAGCTCAGCATTGTACTGGGCCATAACGCTGTCATACTCCGCCTTGGCAACCTGGTACGACTGCTTCAGGGAGGGCGACTCGAAGCCCGGAATCTTGTTTGCCCGTTCCGCAGCCGCATACTTCGCGTACAGATTGAGCCGAGGAAACAGGTACTTCACAATGACCCCTCGTCGCTCCACCGCCGCCTGGTCTTCAATCTCCCTGGTCGCCAGACGAATCTCCGAGTTGGCAACCTGCTTCAACGTCTTCCAGTTACCTGCGAGCCTGGCTTTCAGAGACTGCTTGAGCCCGTTTTCCCACGGGGTAAGCGACTGCACCGCCGCCCACACAGTATCCGACTCAAGCTCCTCGCGGGAGACCACCGGGTCTTTCAGGTCTATCCTGACCGGCGGAATCCGCAGCGCGACAGTTCCCCGCCCGGGGGCTGGAGGCATCCGTCCGACGCTGGCGCTAACCGCCGCGCTCTGACGCACAAAATCGTAGGACGGGTGCAGCGTGACCAATTTGCTCAGGTCTGCATACACGGTCCTCTCGGGAGTCTGCACGCGCGCGCTCGGCAGCTGAGGCAAAGCCGGTTTCGGCGCGCCGATATATATCAGCGCGCAAGCCACGCTCGCCCCAACCAGTAACATCGCAATCAGCGCGTATGCCGCGGACTTCACGGCGTCCTCCCTGTCCCGCATCCACTCGGGCTAGAATCAATGGCTATCCGGACACCCGGACAAGGAACTACTGGATCTTCCTGTCCAGCTTGGATATGACCAACTCGGTAATATCGGTTCCGCCGAACATAACGGCGTCGCTGGCCAACACGCAGGTATAGCCCTTCTCGGTTGCTACTTTGCCACAAGCTTCCTTGGCATCCGTTCGGAAAAGGCCCATCAGTTCAGTGTATTTGTTGCTGAGTTGAGTCTCGTAGTTCTTCTGCAGGTTCGCCCCGGTCTCCGTGGACTTCTTCTCCGCCTGCTGCAGATCGGCCAATCGGGTCTTCTGAGCATCCGTGAGCGGATTGGTCTCCTTCAGAGAGGCCAGTTCCGTGTTCCTCTTGGTCGACTCATCCTCAAGCCCCTTGAGCTTGGCTTTGTCGGCATCAGTGGGTTTCTCTTTGGTCTTAAGTTCGACGAGGTCGGTGATTTCCTGATCGTTGAGCAGCAAGTTCTGAATCCTGATGCTCAGCTTGGTATCGAGCTGCTTCTTCAGGTCATTGAACTGTTCGTTGTACTGGATCAGTCTCGGGGACGTGTCCAGCTTGCCAAGATCCACCACGGCAATCTTCACCGGCGCATCAGCCGCCGAGGCGGCCAAGGCCCCCCACATCGCAGCCAGCGCAACCAAACACACAGTGAACGCAATACTTCGCGAAAAACGCATCTCAACACCTCTCGTCAGTTATCCGGAGACCACCGGGGCTCTCCGCAGCCCATATTACACACGAACTCTACCACCATGGGAGATTCCAGGTACAATAATCCCAATGGTTTTGGACGTGACCAGCTCAGACATATTGCCCCCGGCCCAATCCATATCGACGAATTTGTGGGTTTTTTCACATTCTTTGCCCGGATACCCCAAAAAAGGGAAGCGCTCAAGAGCGCTTCCCTTTGGTCATTCATTGTTTCCGGAGGGCAACTAGAACGTCTGGCCCATGCTGAAGTGGGTCCTGCCACCCTCGCTACCTATACCGTAGTCCAGCCTGATGTTTCCGATAGGAGTGATAATCCTCATCCCAAGGCCAACCCCGAGGTTGCCGCGGAATGTATCGCTCTGGGCCAACTCGCCAACCTTGAACTCATCGGATGCGCCCCAGGCATCGCCGTAGTCGGCGAAAAGCGCGCCCGTGATAGACTGCGCTATGGGGTATCTGAGTTCAACGCTGGCCAGCAGCATTTTCTTGCCCCAGAACCGGTCTTCCCTGTAGCCTCGCAAAGTCTCGCCGCCACCCACGAAGAACTGCTCGAAGAATGGGAGCGTTCCCGCTGCCACACCACCCCGGACCCGGAATGCCAGGGTCGTGCGCTTGTCCTGCGGGTTGGTCTTGCGCCCACCTCTGCTGAAGTATCGGCGCAGGTCGAGGTTGTACTTTGTGAACCCACCGTCAAACGGAACCTCCGTGAATGACGTACCGTCGGCGCTGGGCTCGAACCGCGTCGAGCTGACAGACCCAATCTCAAAGGAGATAGAGTCGTACTTTCCCGATGCGGGATCCAGAGGCAGGTCGCGAGTATCAAGGACTCCCCTGACGTTGGCGCTCTTTACATCGCCCTTCTGGACCAGCTTGGCAAGGTCTGCCGTCCCAACCAATAAGCTCGGGTCGGTATCCACGTTCTCAATCCTGCCGCCGACAAAGACCGTAAACGCTGTGCCAAGCGGTCGGCTGAACGTGATGTCCGCTCCCTTGTGCCTTTCGCTGTATGTCTGATCGCCGGACAGAGCGCTGGATCCCAGGAGTCCGGAGCTGAATCGGTAGGTCAGTTTGTTGTACAGGTTCAGCGAGAGGGAGGTATGCTTTCTGTCCATCCACGGCTCGAAGAACCCGACTTCGTAGCTCTGTCCGCCGCCGACCCCGCTTGAGGTGCCGCGCTCCCAGAGCACTGTCAGGCCCTGCCCTTTGCCCCTGAAGTTGGTCTCCGAGAATCGGACCTGCCCAACCAGCTTCTGGGTGCTGCTGTAGCCCAGACCCAACGAAACCTGGCCTGTCTTCTTCTCCACCACAGTCAGGACTATCTTCACCAACCCCGGCTTATTTCCCGGCAGTATCTGCGGGGCCTTGACATCGTCGAGGATGTCAAGGTTGTATATCTTCAGTATGTCATCTTTGAGAACGCTGGAGTTGAAGTAGAGTCCCGGCTTAGTTTTCATCTCCCGCAGAAATACCATCTTCAGGGTCTTCTTGTTCCCCTCGATGTCGATGGATTCAACTTTGTGGACCAGGATGGGGATGGTAAGCACGCCGGTCTTTGGGTCTATGTTCACATCTTCCGTGACGTACCCAATGTAGCCCTGGTCGCCGTAGAATGTCTGAATCAGGCCCATATCCGCACTGAGGGTGGCCGCGCTCAACACAGATCCTACCTTGGTCTTCAGCAGGGCAAGAATATTGTCCGGCTTGACCGGATCGCTGCCCTCGATCTTGATCTCGGTAACCTTGGGGTTTTCCGTAACCTCAAAGGTCACCTTGACTCCACCCGCCACTTCCTCTTTGCGAGCCGTGACAGCGCTGAAATAACCCATGTCCATAATGGCAGTCCGGTCGGCTTCCATCGCCACGTCCGTGAAGTCGGCGCCAACTTTCAGCTTTATCGTATTCAAGATGGCATCGGCGTTGATATTCTGGTTTCCGGTAACGTCTATCTGCATTACTTTGGCGGACTCCTGGCAGAAGGCCATTCCAGACGCCGCCAGCAGAACCAACAGCGCAACCAAGCAGACAATCTTCGGTATCAATCGGGGAATCGGCATAGCTTAGCTCCTCATACTTCACAAGTCCCATGCCAGGCGCAGCCGGCATCTGAGATAAAAACTCATCGAAGAGACAATGTCGAGAACGAAACGCATTGCAGTGATTATACTACACCCTGTAAGAAGCACACAACACATCACGTCAAGTAACATAGACGATGCTCCCGCAACCTGATTGCCCATGCCCCTGTGTTTGGGCGTATTTGTCGCTAACCGCTCAACTGCCCGGCAATCCACGCAGGACAATCACGTCCCGTTAGCGAAAAGGACATCGGAAATAGAACACCATCTGGCGGAAGTGAGGGTTTGGGTAATGAAGAGACTGTGTATTGTCTGGATACTGGCGATTATGGCTGGCTGCGCTGCGGTACAGGCCGATGTAGTTG
The DNA here is from genome assembly GCA_964611645.1 of uncultured bacterium. GTDB lineage: Bacteria > Armatimonadota > UBA5829 > UBA5829 > UBA5829 > CAZTAO01. The sequence continues at coordinate 66,615 of CAZTAO010000007.1, forward strand.
GCATAAGTGGGCCGCCTCACGCGACGTGGGGAACAACCATTACCGTGACGGTCTCCGTGGCCAACCCCGGCACGGTGGCGACCGCTCGCCAGAAGCTGGATATCGCCATGCGACGCGGCAGCCCCAACCGGGCGCGCGCAAACAGCCCGGAAGGCCGAACACCGCGAAGGTCCGCGCCGTGGCAGACGCTCAGTTCCATTGAGATCAGACCCATCTGGCAGGGCGCGAGTGTGAATGTGGATTTCCCGGTTGTGCTGCCGGCTGCTCCCGACAAGCTCGGCAACATGGATGGAAACTTCGAGATAGCTCTGCTGGAACCTGCCGGCTCTGAACCCACAAAGCCTGCGTGCCCGGCCTACGGTGTTCGCATAGAAACTCGCGATGCGCAAGGGATGATCGGCGGTGTCTACGTCCCGCGCAACAACGACCTCCGCGCGGCTAACTCGGATCCGGCCCAGCGTCCCATCTGGGAATCAATGGCCTACCTAACCGGTCTATCCGGAGCCCTCGCCCGCAAACCCATCGGCGCTGACAAGTTTCGTGAGTATTTCACGCAGTATGCCGGGGTCGCCGGTACAGTCTCCACCACGCCGGGCGAACGCTCAGGTGGTTCGCTGATGCGCTTGACCCGAGGCGACCTGGCACCGGTAGGCCCCAGGCGAGTAATCCGGATGTGGAACGACGGCACAGTAATAGAAAGTCCAATTTCTGCCTGTAAAACTATACTCGCCGGCGGCAGAATGGTCTTCATATTCGCCAAGCCATCCGCTGCGGACTCCGGCACGGCCAAGTTTGAGATACCGCTGAGGACCGGAGAGTATGTGAAGGCGCTGACGAGAACCACGCTGGCGACCGGGGTAAGCCGGGCGGTCCGCTTCACCACCGCCAACAGGACCCTCAGCTTCGAATTGCCGTGGGTGACAGGAGAGAATGACGAACTGGGAATGGACAACCTGAGGTCTCCCGAGGCCTACATCACAGTCGAGTGCATCAGCCCGATACAGACATGGGAGTAGGAGACGCTATGTCTGCGTCAAGCCGACACGCTTGATTCTGCCCGACTCGTCGAGTTCGATTACCAGTCGGTCGGTATCGATGCCGATGGCATCAGGACCGAGGTCATAGTAAAGAATGCCGGAATGATCCAGCGCAGGTTTTCCCAATAGCTTCAACACTTCCTTCCGGCTCATTCCGATCTTGAGGTGATTCTTGCGCAGGTCATCATACATATGGGCCCGGATGCGAGGATCGCTGCTCTTGTCGTACGATAGCCACAGTTCCCGGTCAAAGGGTTGCTCGTAATATACGGTGGTACCCCAGTAGACCCACTGACATAAACCCACGACGATGGGCGCAACATACACCAGGGCAGCAGCAACAACAACCAGCGCAACAACTACGAGGGCTTTCCTTCGCCATCTTGGCTTAACCTGTTCCATCGGTGAAGCCTCCTTCGTTCCGGCAGTGGACCATTTTGGGCTTGCTACGACTGACCTATACCGAAATCGGTCACTCTACCCGACTTGTCGAAGTTTATGTACAGTATGGTGCGATCGACAGGCAGAGGGAATGAGTCCGGACCGAAATCGTAGCTGAACCTGTCTGCGTCCTGATATTCCGGTGTGCCAAGCAGCCTTAGCACCTGATCACGAGTCATCCCTGACTTGAGGTAGTTCTGTGTAAGGTCGGAATACATCCACTTCCGGGTGTGGTCGTTCTTGTAAGGTTTGTAAGCTGCCCAACCTTCCCGGTTGAACGGTATAGAGACAAACTCATGGGCTATTCCCCAGTATATGAGCCCTGCCAACAGCAAGGCCGCGAGGACAACGAATGCTATCAGTATCTTGCGCCCCGTTGTCTTTTTGTTTCCCGGGACTTCTGCCAATTCGGTCATCAGCGGCCATCCTATAGACACTCTACGGTATCATCATAGCAGTCGCGGGCAAAGCGGTCAACGAGTAGAGCCTGTTGTGCCATTATTGCCGCTGTCATGATAGAATATCTGCAGCATTCCCGCCTGGCGGGTTCTGAAAGGAAACTATTACCATGAATTATCCATTGGTGGCGCTTTGCGCCGTGGGCATTGCTCTTATGTGCTTTGGCTGCAAGCCGGATGAAGCGCCTGCCGCCACAAGCTCCGCGCCTCGCGCAGATGGCAAAGTAATACTTAGCGCACCGCTCACCCATTCCGACTGGGTCATAAAGGACAACGTGGCCGGTCTGGATGACGGGCTTGCGGGCGTTCGGCATATGCTGGATATGTGCAAGGCTGCCGGGTGGTCTCAGATATACTGGCGCTGCCTCGACGCTGGAAGATCCCTCTACCCCAGCAAGCTGATGGACCCTATGGGCCCACCGACCGGTGACAACTACTTCGACCCCAAGCCTGAGGAAGTGGGCAAGGTAGGGGCGCAGAAGAACGAAGCCATCCTGCAGAAGATGAAAGACCGCTTCCACTACGGCACAATCGACTCCCTTGCCGAGGCAGTGCGATACGGCCATGAGATTGGGATCGAAGTCCACGCGTGGTTCAGCATAAATGAAGACGACCACGCCTGGGGCTGGCCCAGCAGATACACAGTGGCGCACCCGGAGCATCGCTGGAAGAGGCGAAGCGGTGAGTTCTACCACAGCCAACTCAGCTTCGCGTACCCTGGAGTCATGAAGTACAAGCTGGCGATAGTCAAAGAAGTGCTCGACAACTACCAAGTCGACGGCGTCTTCATCGACTGGATCCGCACCGGTGACGTGAGGGATCCTCAGGTCGATGCGAACGGCGTGGCAGACTACGGCTACGAGGATATTCTGGTTGAGGGATTCAAGGCCAAGTACAAAGTCGATCCTCTCACCATCCCCAACAACGACATGCGCTGGGTACGCTATCGCGCCCAGCCGCAGACCGAGTTTATGCGGGGAGTGCGCAAGCTTGCCAACGCCAAACGGCCGAAGCTGCCGGTGGCGGTGCTTGTGCAGCATCCGTGGAGCTACCGCGGCGACAATCCAAAGTATGCCGACAACCTCCAGGGGCTCCTTCTGGACGTGGAAACCTGGGCCAAAGACGGCTGGATAGATGCGGCTGTCCCGGCGGGTTACTATGCCCCAAACAGCGGCGGCACGCAGGAGTTGGCGTACGATTACCTCAAGAAACTGACCGGTGGAAAGATAGATATCTGGATGTACGCTCAGGTGCCCACTTCGGTGGATGCATTCAAGACGTCGCTGGACAAAGCGCACAAGCTCGGAGCCGGGCACATCCTCTTCTGGGAAGCTGACTACATAGACAACTTCACCAACAAAGAGGAAATCCAGAAAGCAATGAGCGAGTTCGCAGTGATGCCGGGGAAGAAGTAGGTTAGTCTTCGCTAACAAATCCCCATCACACTGAGCCTGTCGAAGTGTGCAGTACAGACGCAGGTGCGTGGCGCATCCTTCGACAGGCTCAGGATGACGGTGTGTTGGGTGTAGTAAGCTCGGCAACAATCTCGGAGGGTAGATGAAGGTATTCTTCTCGGTTGCGCTTGGAGTGTTGGTTCTGTTGTCTGTGCTGGCTTGGCATCTTGCGCCGGAGCCGCCTAAGGACGGCAAGATACCGCTTGTGTGGTGCAGTGACGACAACCCCGCCCGCCGCGAGCAGATAGCGCTGTTCAACAAGCTCTATCCGCAATACGACCTGCGCCTTGACCCCTCCAACATGGACTCGCAGAAGATCATCGTGCAGACCATTGCGGGCGTCGGCCCGGACCTCTTCGACAGCTACTCCACCAGCATGGTAATGCTCTACGCCAAGTCCGGGATTGCTTGGGATGTCACGGACGAGTTGGCGAAAGATGGCATCAACGTGAAGGAAGACCTGTGGCCGGCGGCGCAGTCCGTGGTCAACTACAACGGCCGCACTTACGGCTTCCCAACCAACTGCGGCGCATTCGCCGTATGGTTCAACAAAGACCTCTTCGACAAAGCCGGCGTCCCCTACCCCAAGGGGAGTTGGACGTGGGACCAGTTTATCCCCGTCGCCCAGAAACTCACCATCCGCGACTCTCGCGGTCGCGGGCAGCAGTATGGCCTCTCTTTCGACAACGGCATCTGGCAGCAGCTTGTGTGGCAGTACGGCGGAAGCATGTATACCCCGGACGGCACCCGCTGCGTAATAGACAGCCCTGAGGCCGTGCAGGGGTTGCAGATGATGTACGACCTTATCTACAAGCACCGGGTCAGCCCCAGCCCGCAGGAGCTTTCATCCATGGCGACCGAAGGCGGTTGGGGCGGCGGCGCAGCCACTTTGTTCCGCGCGGGCAAGATCGCCATGATGATAGGCGGCCGGTGGAACCTGGGGATTTTCAGGGGCTACAAGGATCTGCGGCTGGGGGCGGTGGAGTGCCCTTATGGAAAGAAACGAGTGTTCATTGGGGTGGCCAGGGGCACAGTGATCAACGTGAAAAGCCCAAACAAAGAAAAGGCTCTGGACTTTCTGCGCTACATGGCAGGCAAGGAGTACAACGAACAGGTCAATGACTCGGCTGACGCGATAGCGGCAGTCAAGAAATACTCCTACACCGACAGATACCTCCACAACCCCAAGTATCCCGAAGAGGACTACAACGAGGTCTGGCGCGACATTATGAACTACACCCGAACGGAAGAGGTCAGCATTTTCGTCAAGCCTGAGATCGCCAACAACCGCTTCCTCAAGCAGCTCGACCTGATGATGGCCGGGCAAAAGACTGCCCAGGAGGCTATGACACGGGCGGCGGCGCAGGTGAACAAGGAGATCCAACGCACCCTGGAAATTGAGCCCGCCCTCAAGGCGCAATACATCAAGCTGACCGGGGGGCTGCCACAGTGAAAGCAAACGCGCGCAAGACCGAATTCATAGCGGCGATGGGGTTCCTGCTGCCCAACTTCATCGGCTTCGTAATATTCATGGCGGGGCCGGTGCTGTTCTCCCTGGTAATGAGCTTCTCCAACTGGAACATCCAGCGCACGGTTCCTTTCGAGTGGAACGGATTCAGCAACTACGCCGACCTCCTCAGCGACCAGCAGTTCTGGATATATTTCATCAACACCATTTACTTCCTGCTGGCTATGCCGGTGGCGATTGCGGGTTCGCTGTTCCTGGCGATGCTCTTGAACCAAAAGCTGAAGGGAATCGTCGTTTACCGGACCCTGTTCTTCCTTCCGAGTTTCACTGCCGGAGTTGCGCTGCTGCTTCTCTGGAAGAAGCTCTACAACCCCGACATCGGGCCGATCAATGCGGTTATCGACTGGGGGATTGTACACACCCACGTCAATGACGCGCTGCACAAGATCGGCCTACAAGGCATCTCGCCACCCGGATGGCTGCTATCCACCAAGAACGTCCTCGCACTGGATGTGGAGAGCGTCGCCACGAACGCGAAGCAGTGGGGCTTGGGCGCTCGCGATGCGATCATCTACATGGGGGTGTGGGCTGGAATCGGCGGATCGAACATGCTGCTTTACCTGGCTGCGCTCTCCAATATGCCGCAAGAGTTAGTCGAGGCTGCGCAGTTGGACGGCGCGGGGAGATGGGCCGTATTTAGACACGTTATCTGGCCGCAGTTGGCGCCTACAACATTCTTCATCGTAGTGATGGGCTTTATTGGTGGTCTGCAGGGCGGGTTCGAGAACGCCAAGATCCTTACTGGTGGCGGCCCTGCCGGCACAACCACGACCCTTGCATACTACATATACTCGAAGGCCTTCGTTGAGTTCCAGTTGGGTTACGCGTCAGCCGTCTCCTGGGTGCTTTTCGTGATGGTCTTCGTGGTGACCATGATCAACTGGAAGATCGGCAGCCGAGATATCAATTACTGAACCGAGACCAGAGCACGTCATGCTGAACTTGTTTCAGCATCTCCTTTGGCTGTAGCGGGAGACCCTGAAACGAGTTCAGGGTGACGTATGTAGTGTTCGACGGGAGAGACAGAGATTGGAAAACACTGTGAGAACAACCTCGGGCTTCGCGGCTTGGTGGTTCTATAAGGGCAAGTACTGGGTCAGCCATATACTCCTGAGCATAGTTGCGCTCACGATGGCCATACCGTTCGTCTGGATGGTGCTTATGAGCTTCAAGTCCAACCAGGAAGTGGCCCTGTTCAGCCCTCTGCCATCAGTCTGGCATTTCGACAACTACCCCAAGGTGTTTGCGATAATACCATTCGCAAGGTACTACTTCAACAGCCTTTTTGTGGCCTTGTGGGTGACATTCCTGCAGGTCCTGACAAGCTCGATGGCGGCATTTGCCTTTGCCCGGTTGGAGTGGAAGGGCCGGGACACTGTGTTCAAGCTGTATCTTGCGACTCTGATGATCCCCGGGGTGGTGACAACTATCCCCAATTTCGCCCTTATGGTCAAGCTGCACCTGATGGACACCTACACCGGGCTGATATTGCCCGCGGCATTCACGGCATTCGGCACGTTCATGCTCAGACAGTTCATGATAACCATACCATCGGCTCTAGACGAGGCGGCCAAGGTAGACGGAGCGTCTCACTGGCAGGTATTCTGGAACGTGATTATGCCGCTATCCCGAGCCGGACTGATCACCCTGGGCATCCTCACTCTTATCGGAATGTTTGGCTCATTTTACTGGCCACTGGTAATGGTGAAAAGCGAGTACATGAGGCCACTCTCGGTGGGCTTGCTCGTCTTCGACAACAACTACACACAACAGACCGAACTGCTTATGGCGGCGTCTGTGATGAACATAATACCCCTGATCATAGTCTTCATGGTCTTCCAGAAGTTCATCGTGAAGGGGATACAGTTGGGGGCGGTGAAGGGATAAGGCTGCGGGAATTCCCGACAGGGAACCTGCGTTCCCGCAGCATAACGTCGTGTCCTACCTGAATAGGTTCGCGGCCTTCTCGACGGTCTTGGCTATACCCCACGCCAGCGGGATGCCTACCGCAGTCCAGCCTACCGCAACCGCCGCCCAGCTTGCCCCGCTTGGCTTCACTGAGTCCTCCGTCTCGGGCCGGCCGTTGGTGTCTTTCTTCATCCGACTCAACTGCCACTCCTCTTCCAACTCGTCCTCACTCATGAAGTGGCGCTTGTCCAGTGGACGAACCAGCAGGTTGCTTATGAAACCGACGAACAGCAATCCCGCGAGCACGTACAGCGTCACATTGTAGGCCGCTTCTTTTGGCACCCCACGGTCGGTCTGCCACGCAGTGATCTGAGTTACCAGCATAGGGCCCAGAATGCCTGCTGTCGACCAGGCAGTCAACAGTCGGCCATGGATAGCGCCCACGTATTGTGTTCCAAAAAGGTCGGCAAGGTACGCTGGAATGGTGGCGAAACCACCGCCGTACATCGTGAGGATCACGCAGAACAGCCCGACAAACACACCGATGTTCTTGATCCCAGCGGCGTACGCGCCTCCCAGATAGAGGCAGACGCCCAACAGGAAGAAGATGAAGTAGGTGACTTTCCTGCCGATGTGGTCCGAAAGGGAGGACCAGAAGATGCGTCCGCCAATGTTGAACAGGCTGAGCAGTCCCGCAAACCCCGCCCCTACGCTGGCAACCGCAGCCTTTTGCGCATCGGTGAGAGACCCCAAAGCCGAGTCAACGCCGATCAAGCGACCCCCAAAGACATCCTGAAGCATTGGGGAAGCGACAGCAATTACGCCGATCCCGGCGCTGACATTCATGCACAACACCACCCAGAGCAGCCAGAACTGAGGGGCCTTGTGAGCGCCTTTGACATGCACGTGGCCGCTGGTGATGAATACCTTGGACGCGTCAACGACAGGCTCAGTGTACCCGTGGGGTTTCCATCCCAGAGCCGGGATCCGATACGAGAATGCGCCCAGCAGCATCGCAACCAGGTAGATGCAGCCCATAGTAACGAACGTCTCCCAGACTCCGACAGAGGTGGACGTGGCATAGTGTTTCATCAGTTTATCGGCCAACGGCGCACCGATCATCGCGCCTCCGCCGAAGCCCATAATGGCCATTCCAGTCGCCATGCCGCGCTTGTCGGGGAACCATTTGATCAGCGTCGATACCGGCGAGATGTAGCCCAGCCCGAGTCCGGTTCCCCCAATGACCCCCGCCCCCAGCCACAGAAGCAGGATCTGATGGTAATAGACCCCCACGGCAGAGATGAGCAGGCCGCCACCCCAACACAGGGCAGCAACAACCCCCGCCTTCCGCGGCCCGTTACGCTCGAGCCATCCTCCGAACACGGCCGCGGAGGAACCGAGAAGCACGAAGAAGAGGGTAAAGGTCACAACCAGAAGCTTCTCGGACCAATCATACTGCGTGGAGAATATCTGTTGAAGCAGGCCCACTCCCTCGGGAGGTGGCACAGGCTGCGTGATCCCTATGGCCTGTTCCAGTGGCTTCCAGAACACACTGAAACCGTAGGCCATTCCAATAGAGAGATGAATAGCCAACGCCGCGGGAGGTACCAGCCAGCGGTTGTAACCGGGTCTGGCAATTGTGTGCTGTTTGTCCAGAAAACTGCCCATTGCTTCCCCTTTCACCTTACACTGCGGAGTTCCCTCGACTCAGGGACGCCTCTTAGGAATCGGTGACGTAGTTTCTGGGTCCGTCACGATTGTTGTCCTATTCTACCACGGTTCGGGGCAATTGTGGAGTATATTGGGAATGCAGGAATTGCAGGCAGTGAGGTCCCTCTCCCGCAGCGGCGGGAGAGGGTAGGCGTTTTGTTCTACGTCCAGTCTATAGATGCGTCAGCGCAGGTGGGTTGGGGTTCGGGGCCATAGACATCAGCAGGGTCGCGCTGGTAGAGTGGATAGGCGTCATAGAGCGCGCTGATCTCGTTCTTCTCCTCTTGCGGAGTCGCGCCTGCAACCACTTTGATCCCGACAACCGAGTCCCCCTTGAACTTGAGGTCGAATACTTCAGGCTCCGACTTCTCGTGCTGGACAGAGAATCTCTCGGTTCGCAGTGTGTACGGTAGAACAACGGTGATATTATCCCCGGCCGAGACCGCACCCACGTCCACGCGGTGTTCACCGACTCCTGCCGAGATCGACCCCGCGCTGCTCACATAGAGTTTAGTCGCCTCTGAACTAGTCCACTCCGGCAGCCGAATACTCAACTCACAGGGCTTCTTCACACTGACTGCAACCTCTACGGCGCTGCCGGAAACCTCGCGCACCGACACTGAGACATCGGAGGTCTCGCGGTTCACAAGCAGGTTCACGCTCAGCCGGTCGCCCTCACGCCGCACAGCCTGCGCCCAGGCCAGGTAGAGAGCCTTCATCCCGGAACCCGCGCAGCAGTTCTGGAACAGCCTCATCTTGCCGGCGTACATCTCCTTGGGCGCTGCCCCGTAGACCCACCCTTCCGATCCTTTCGGAGTGAGACCAAAGTATGAGTCCAAAGCGCTCCAGCCGGCGAACGAGCCCAGCGAACGGTGCGGCACATTGTCTGTCCAGATGTATTGATCCTTCGGCTTTGACTCGCCGTCGGTTCCCCAGTCATCTCGAATCGCCTGGCTCTCGATCAGGTGGTTCCGCAGGATCTTCTCGGCCTCGCCCCACTTGGTCTCATCTCCCGCAAGCGCAAGAAGCAGTGTCAGCTCCAGATAATCCATCAGGGCGCAGGTCTCGCACCGAATCCTGCCGGAACCCTCGCCGAGGAACTCAGGCACAAACCCGGTCGGGCCCGCGTAGCTCCGAGCGTAGTTCCAGGCGTTGCCGGCGACAGTCACCCACCGCTGCTCGCCGACCGCCTTGCCGCAGGCATGAAGCCCGCAAGCCAGGGCAAGCCGCGAGTGGACGTGACTGTCGAACTCACCGTCCGGCTTTATCACAAACGCCACGTCGGCAGTGTATCCCGCAATCCCTCTGGCAAGCTCCAGCGCCGGCTCGTATCCCAGAACCTGCCAGACCTTGACCAATGGTCTGATCAACGGCCCCACAAAGTAGCCGCTCCCCAGGCTGTCCCAGAGGGCCGCGCTCTCCCAACCGTCCTTGCCATAGCGCACACCCGGTATCGTCCGCCACTCTCCCACAGGCTCCGATATCCGGATCAGGCCGTCCACCATCGCCTCCATCTGGTCGGCAATCCGCTTCTCGCCAGTGAACATATAGGCCGTGCAAAGGGCTAACAGGGTCCGGCTCTGGTCGAACAGTTCGGCGGCGTACGTGGTGTAAGGGGTAAGTGGGCGATAGTTGAGGCCGTTGGGCGCGAACCAGCTCAGCAGCGAGTCGCGAAGGCGGTTGGTGTTGGCCGCTACAACGCCGGTCATATCCGCAGCCATCAGCGCGCCTTCCCAGTACCTGGCGGTGAGATCGCCGAAGTCGGGCCAGTCGTGCAGGAACTCTATCGGGTGGCCATAAGTCACCTCAAAGTAGGGCTGGGCGTTCTCCGGGTCAACGCCATTATCCGTGTGCCAGGCGTACAGCCTCGCTCTTGTATCGAAGTCTATGCTGCCGGACTTAGGCAGAATTGGACTATTATCAGACATTGGGTATTCCTTTCTTCTCATCTTTCAAGTAGAACGACAGCACCGCCAGCTCCTGCACGAAGTCAACGTTGCGCACGCTGACCTCTCGGGGCAGATGGAGCCAGACCGGAGCGAAATTGAGTATGGCGACGATTCCCGCCTGGACCATCTGCTCGGCGACCTCCTGGGCAGCGGGAGCGGGAACTGCTATGATTCCGATACGGGCGTTCAGGGTCGAGTTGGTTTGGGCAAGCTCGGACGTGTGCGCGATGGTAAGATCCCAGAGGGTGTTGCCGACCTTGGCGGGGCTATTGTCGAAGACCGCGACTATCCGGAAGTTCTCCGCCTTGAGAGCCGGGTAGCCAGCAAGGGCGGAGCCGAGATTTCCAGCGCCGACCAGGATCACCGACTGTGTCTTGCTGAGGTTGAGGATGGCACTGATTCCGGCCTGAAGCTCATCGACGCTGTAGCCAACCCCTGGCCTGCCAAACTCGCCGAAGTAGGACAGGTCCTTGCGAAACTGCGCGGCGTTGATGCCTGTGAGAGATTCAATCTGGGTGGACGACACCGTCTCAACCAACTGCTCGCGGAGGTTGGTGAGGGCGGTGAGGTAGGTTGCGAGCCTCTCAAGGGTCGGTATGGGGACTTTGGCCGCGTCCTGCGATCGGTTCATAGTGGTGCATCTGCTCTTCGTTACTTAGTCCACTTCGCGCTTGCCAGGATCTTGTTGAAGTCCCCCAGGAACTTCTTGAAGTAGGCCTCGGATGTCGCGAATGTTATGGCGCAGCCGGTGGTTCCCTTTATCACATAGACTTGCTTCGTTCGCCATTTCTCCCCGGAAAGCTTGGCCACGGATGTGAACTCGAGTGTTCTTGCGGGCTGCCCTGCTGTCTTTGCCCGCCCTTCGGCGACTATCTTCATCCCCGGCACGGCCTTGGGCAGGTTGGCTTTGTTCTGCGCGTACCATTTGTCCAGCTTCAGGTTGCGCTCCGCAACACTCAGAACCACCACCGAAGCCAGCGGCTGGGGAGTGCCGATCATCATGATCAGGGTCCTGCCGTTGGTGCCTGTCCGACCGGCTTTCCAACCCTTGGGGAGGGAGAACGCGAGCCTGTTCCCTGTTGCGGGCTTCACGGGAGCCTTGCCCGCAAACGCCGTGCTTGCAGCCCCCATCATCAGCAGCGCCATCAATACCAGCAGCCAACGTCTCATACTCAGTCTCTCCCAAGATAGTGATGGCGATAGTCTGCCCGGAATGATTATACGGTATGTGGCAGGATCGGGCAAACGCGGCAGGTCTTGGGCAGGTCTTGGGTGTTGGGTGCTGGGTAATGGGTGATGGAATAACAAATCCAAAAAGAAGTGTCATATTTCGCGTTCTGCTGCCGTCTAATGTAGTATGAGGGGATAGAAGGACTGCTATGGAGGCGACCGGGCTGCTGTGGTTGGGTAAGGAGCGCAAGGCCGAAGGTGTCGACGACGACGCAGCGCTTGTGAGGGAGTTCACGGCGGGTGATTCCGCTGCGTTCGACGCCCTGTACCATAAACACGCCCCCTTCGTATTCAACACGTGTATGGGCCTGATAGGCAACCGGGAAGACGCGCGCGATGCAATGCAAGACACCTTTGTGTCGGCATACAAAGGCATCCGCGGCTTCAGAAACCAGAGCAGATTCTCTACATGGCTCTACAGAATAGCAGTCAACCGATGCTACGACTCTATGCGAAAGAACAGCCATTCGCTGGGAGACAGCGTGGAGTGGCTTGAGAACACCAGCCCAAACCACGCGGATTGGGTGCAGGAAAGAGAAGTGCGAGAGGCAGTGTTGAAGCTCAAGCCCCACTATCGGGTAGCGCTGGTGCTGCACTACTTCCAGGGGCTTTCGTGCAAAGAGATGGCCGAGGCCACCGGCTGGACAGCCGGAAAGGCCGCGAAGCTCCTCGTGCGGGCAAGGAAATCATTCAAGACCGTCTACGACGGCGAGGGTACCGAAGATGAGTAGACCGTGTGACCCCGAGTGGGATAGGGAACCGACGGATTGTGTCCAGGACAAGGCCCTGGCGGCGCTGGAGCGACCGGTGACTATGTTCGAGGCGCCGGACGTTTTGGCGGACATTCACCGCCAGGTTGCCAAGTCACCCGCGCCCCGCAGGGTTCCGGCCATGGTGTGGGCGGCTTGCGGACTGGCGTTGGTTATAGCGGGATCACTTGTGCCCAGGTTCTCGGGGCAGCAGGTCGGCAAGGACGATCTGGCGATGGCGCCGGAAGGATACGTAGTGGCTCCGCCCCGCTACGAGAAAGCGCCTGTTTTGCCCAAGAAGACCCCCCTACGCCTGAAGAAGCCCAAGGCAGTTCCCAGAGCCAAACCGAGGCCGGAACCCACCAGGTTCGGACCAAGGCACATCGATCATTTCGCCACGGCAGGCGGCTCGGGCCGCTCGGAGGCAGCAGTCTCACATCCTGAGGCCAGTTATCTTATAGTCTGCGCGCCGGAGCCTATGCCGGAATGGTCAACGCCTGACACAGCGACTTCTGACACTGCTGCTGCAAGCGCAGTGACAGCGCCCGGGGCCACCGGCGCGGAACCCGCGTTGGAGGCAGTCCCAATGGACTCATACGATATCCGAATGACCGACACCAACACGGGGACGGTCACAAGCCTGAGTGTCACAAACACACTCAACTCGGACGGAACCGAGGAAAGCCATATCGATTATTCTGTGGCTGAGCCTCCAACCCGCCCAGGCACTCTTCCAACGGACAGGAGCTTGTACAATGAGAACTCTTTACCTGATCATTCTGGTGTTTCTATGCGCGCTGCCGGCTAGCGTCGCGCTGCCGGGCGAGCCAGCCGCCAAGGGCAACGTCGCAGACCCGCCAACAACCGCAAAGGTCACGATGGAGATCAAGGACCTACCGGTCTCGATTGCAATCACGAGGCTATTTGTGGACTACGGGTTGAGCGAGAACCTGAACGCGGCGTCACTCAAAGGCATCGACCGCAAGATCAGCCTGAACCTGAACAATGTTCCGTGGACCGCTGCGGTATCGGTGCTGTCAAAAGCCGCCGGGCTCACTTACACCGTTCACGAGGGCACATACACGTTCACCAGCGCCCCGAGGCAGTACTCACAGGTTCTTCAGGCTCCTGGATCTCTCAACCCCAACCAACTCCGCAACCAGCAGCAAAGCATAGCAGCCAACCGCAACGATATGGGTTCGGTGAGGGTCACTCCGCACAGAAAAGGCGTATCGCAGGTCTTCGACCTGACTCTTGACCAGGCCAATGTGTTCGATGTGATAAGGCAGTTGATGGACCTTTCCAAGCGAGAGTATGTGATCGATATGGGACCCGCGGCAGACTATAGGATGCCACCGCCGCGTGTGACCGCCCGTGTCTCGGGCCTGAGCGTGGACGAATTCCTGAGTATGCTCAGCACTACCTCCGACATACAGACCGAGAGACTGGGACCCAAAACAATCGTTCGCTGGCGGCCCAAGTGGGTTCCCGGAGAGCCGACGCCCAGCCATGCCCTTGACCTATACACTCTCGAGTACACGGTGCTATCAGGGGTGCGCATAGTCGACAGCGGCGTTGTGAAGCCTCGCGATGGGAAGAGGTTCGGAGGACCACAGATCATGACGCTAGCTTCGCCTGAGCCCTCGGTTGTGCTGCCGCCTGCGTTTTCCGCTCGTCCGACAAAGGCCGACACGCATCTTTCTGGCGTGGTGTACGCTGTCAGCGAAGCAGAAGTGAACCTGGAAGTCGGTTTTCAGATGCCTGACCCAACAGATGAGTCCCAGTCCATATTCGCGTCTGCCAATCAGAGGCTGTTGCTTGGGCAGTCGGTCAACATACCTCTGGCGCCCAGTTCCACGAGGCGCATGGTGCGGATGAAGGGCGGCTTCCGAATGGTGGACAGGCAAGCGCCGAACCTCACGCTCCGAGTTACCGTGATTCGCAGTAACTAGACCAGAGCTTACCCCCCAACAAACCGCGACAAAGGAGAAAACGGATATGTTGAGAATGTTCTTGTGTCTGTTAGTCGCTGTATGTTTTACCTCGGCTGCCTATGCGCAGTCGGATGATTTACCCTCTCTGACTACCAAGGTCAAGACCCTTGCTGTGTTCAAGAATGGGCTGGGGTTTGTGTATCGGGCAGGCGAGACCCCGCTCAAGGACGGCTGGGCGGATATGGGGGAAATCCCCGCCGCCGCGCTTGGCACATATTGGGTCGGCACATCGGATGCCAAATCGCCAATCGAGCAGTTGCTCTCTTACAAGAAGACAGTAAGCAAGGACGTTGAGGCACTGGACCTTGGGGAACTGCTGGCCGCCAACATCGGGAAATGGGTAGACGTCTGTTACAGTGATTACAAAGAGCCGCGGCACATCGTTGGCACCGTGGTCTCCGTCCCAAAGATTCCACCAGCAACTCAGCCTGATCGTGGATACGGAGGCTACTCGAGTACTCCCTCGGGAGCACGTCAGGGATATGGGCAGATGATCATCATCAAAGAGGACGGCTCGGGCGGCTACACGGCCATAAATCGCAGCCAGATACTGTCGGTCCAGACGAAGGACGGAGCGTCTCTGTCATTCAAATCGGATGCCGAGCAGAGCGCAGCGAAGTTCAAGGTGAAGGGCAACCCGGCGAAGACGGAAGTGTCGGTAGCGTACCTGCAGAAGGGCTTTACCTGGTCACCCAGCTACCTCATCGACCTGCTGAGCGAGAAGCAGGCGCAGCTCACTCTGGACGCGGTATTGGCCAACGACGTTGAGGACATAGAAGATGCCGAGGTGTCGTTCGTGGTCGGCTATCCCAACTTCATGTTCGCCGACCAGATGACCCCGTTGTCTCTCAACCAGACTGTCTCCCAGTTCATAGGCAGCCTGATGGGCGGGGACAGAAGGGACGGCTATGGCAATCGCATGAGCGGAATGATGGCACAGTCAGCAAGCAACATGGCCTACGACTACAACGCGCGCAACAACTGGGACCCGTCGAGCGCTTACTCCGCCGTTGGCGCTCTCCCGGGCGAGAGCAACGAGGACCTCTTCCTCTACAAGCAAAAGAATGTGACTATGAAGAAAGGTTCACGGGCCAGGTTCGCGGTCTTCACGGGCAAGGTAGACATAGAACACGTGTATCTCTGGGATATGCCTGATTCAATGAACGTGGACCAGTATGGCAACCGCATGGAGAGCCGGAGCGACAGGAATCAGCCGCCGGTGGAGAACCAGGTATGGCATTGTCTGCGAATCGACAACAAGACCGGTCAACCTCTGACCACTGCCTCGGCGTTTGTGGTCAATGGCTCCATGCCGGTAGCTCAAGACATGCTGAAGTATACACCCGTCGGCGCAAAGAACGATGTGAAACTGACCGTGGCCACGGATGTGAGCGCCGGACAGGTAATCAACGAGGAGTCCCGAAAGCAGCTCCAGACTAACGGCAGGAACTATGACGAGGTTACAGTTACGGGTAAGCTCACGCTCAAGAACTGGAAGAGCAAGTCCGTGAAGCTGAGCGTGAAGAAGAACCTGGTCGGCGAGGTATTGGAATCCGGCGCAGGCAAGGCGACCAAGGTGGTGCGCCAGTTGGCAGCGGCGAACCCCAACAGCCAGATAGAGTGGGAGTTCGACCTCGGGCCACAGGAGACAAAGGAACTGGGGTTTACTTACACGGTATTGTTCTACAGGTAGCGGCAGGTGGTCGAAGGCGGAAGGTCGAGGGTGGTGATCTCGGCCTCCCGCCGGTCCCATTCGTCCCATGCGTCCTATATGTCCTATTGACCCTCCGAGCAGGCTACCGGCCTAGACCAGACCGCTGCCCTTTTTTCGCAGGAATCTCTGGGCGAAGTAGATGAGAACAATTTGGGCGGCGAAGATGAGGCTGCCCATTACCAGCATCGATTTCTCTATCCCCATAAGCGTAGCCACCCCACCCGCAGCCAACTGGCCGAATATGCCGCCCGCGACGGTTGTGCCGGTCACCCTGCCCATCCGGGCTGTCAGAGATTCCGCCGGGGTGCCATCGGTAAGAAGCTGGATGATACCGGGATAGAACACCCCGTGCGCGAAACCGTACACCGCCCCCAGAACCATATACCACTGCCAGTTGCTCGCCCAATAGAACCCAACAGTCGACAACGCCGTAAAGCAGCCCAGGGAACCGACTGTGAGCGCGTTGAAGCGGCTATAGAGAATCCTCTCGAGGAACGCTCTGGCAATGAACGCCGAGACCCCGTAGGTCACGAAGAACACCGACAGCGCCCAGCCCTCTATCTTGCCGGTGAGGATCGGCAGAAGGACCGTCGCAAGGTTAGTGATAAATGCAAAAAGCACCAGGAAGATTACAAGGCACCAGTCGGCGGAGTCAAAGGCGACCCCCGATCTGGCATTCGCCGGCTTCGCCCCGTGCTCCCCTTTGGACACCCTCCGATACGAAAGCATAGGCACCAAACACATTCCGCCCGCGACCAGAAACAGCACCCAGTTCCTATGGAGGTTGAGTAGCCATTCCGCGACAAACGGACTCATCGCGATAGCGATGAATGAGGGGCTGTTCACTATACCGATGGTGCGGCCCCGCATATCCGGCGGGCTGACTCCCATGATATAGCCGACCGCGCACAGGCTAACCATCCCTATCCCCGCCCCATGCAGCGCCCTGGCCAGGAACATCAGACCGAGGTTCTGAAGGCCGAGGATGTACGTAAGCCCACCTGACAGCCCCAGCATAGACCCCAGCAGCAGCGCCGGGCCGAATCCGCGCTTCTCTATGAGCCTGCCGCCAAACATAAACGACGCGGTCATGGCCACTGTGTAGGCGGCCATTATCCAGCCATGCCAGAGGATCGCTATGCCGGACGCGGCCATCACCCGGGGCAGTACGGTGATGAATGTGCCCGAAGCCGTGGCGGCCATCTGGATAGCCCAGACAGCCACTACCGCCCGCGTGAAGTCCTTATCCTGGCCAATGCGACCCGTCTGCAAACCCATCAGTGGCCAACCAATGCGCGTTTTGTGGCGAGGATGCGGTTGTCCAGTTCCCTGCGAACCGCCAGCAGCACGCGCGGGTCCTTGGTGTAGGTTCGGAGGTCCTTGGAGACGCCGGGCGGTATGTCCAAGAGCTTCCTGTTCTGGGCAATCAGCCTCGCGTCTCTGGTCTTGTCTAGCTTCGCAGTCAATTCCTCCAAAACGACCAGCGCCTCGTAGTCCTCGATGCCGTCCCGGACGTTGGCCAGTCGCACACTCGCCAGAACCTCTTTCTTGCCGGGGTAGATGAGGTGGCCGTCTCCGTTGTCGTTGCCGTGAGAAGCGGTGACCCAAGGCCCATCCGGCCAGCGTGGCTGTTGCTTCAGGCTCTGCCGCCAGTTGTTGATGGCGTAGTAGAGGAGCATTTTCACCTTGTAGTCATACATCTGCCAGAAGACAACCCGTTGGTCGATTGCAGGGTAGTCTATAAAGAAGTTGGCATAGGGGTGCCGCGGGCCGCAGCAGAGGTAAGCGCCGGTGAGCTTGCCGTTTGCACGCCACTTGTCCCACTTTGCCTGGTCTTCCAGTCCCTGCGTCGCAGGCATGACAATATCCATCGCCTGCATCATCTCATCGCCGGGTTTGGTGTAGACATCCGCCCTCGGAAGGTCGGGGATCTCCTGCTTCAGCTTGCCCCAGACCCTAAGCATCTCCTGTCGGACGCGCTCGTTGTACTCGGGGTACTCGTCCCAGCCGTAGACGTAGCTTATGGGCATGAGTCCCCTGGCTCTGACTTTGTCCGCAAGCTGCTTGAAGTGATCGAAGTCTTTCTCGCTCTCGCAGACCCCGATCTGGTAGTTGTTCATCCCGCGCTCCAGGCAGAAATCGACGTCCTCCTCCTTCGGGAATGGCAGGAACTCGTATAGTCCGCCGGCGTAGATTCTGTAGGAGAGAGTCATATCCCATATCTGCCGAGCCCAGGATTGTGGGATATTCTTATACACTCTTGTACCAGGGCCGTCTCCACCGGCTTCATCCCAGCCGTACCACGCCAGCAGGCTCCCCGACCAGTGCAACCCGAAGATGGTTCGCAGGCGACCGTAAAGCGGCAGGTCATAGTCCAGGAC
Source organism: uncultured bacterium (assembly GCA_964611645.1). Lineage (GTDB taxonomy): Bacteria > Armatimonadota > UBA5829 > UBA5829 > UBA5829 > CAZTAO01. Next base: position 85,168 of record CAZTAO010000007.1, read on the forward strand.
TTCCAGCGATATCGGCACATTCTTCCTGCCACCGACGCCCGCGTCTATGGTCAAACTGCCCTTATAGACTCCCGCCGGGGTGTTTTCGCGGGCGTAGGCCGTTACCCACAACGGCTGAGTCTCCGAGCGCTTCACATCGAACGGTTCCAGCGGCATCAGAGGATCGGCCCACCAGCCTACATACTCGGTCTCGTAATCGGGCGGGGTGGTCTTGACGTAACCGACTATGTCCACCCGCACGTCCGATTTCGGAATAACCGCCCCTTTCGGGCCGACGAGTCTGGTGAAGCTGACTTTGACGTTTGTGAGGTCCTGGTCGAATGGCACAATCACCACCTGCCCGCTCTCCCTCTCGCGGCGAGCAACTCTGAGGTTGAGCGAAGTTCCGTATTCCAGGTTGGCGTCGAACCGCCGCAGCTTCACAACGCTGTGCATCGTGCCGACTGAGAACCCGTCGACCGCCCCGCCCTTCTTCAGCGAAGCCAGCCTGCCCAGGAACAGTTGCGACCGATCGGACATCTCCCCCACCCGCTCGGAAAGCTCAGTCAGGCCGGCAACCCGCTCATTGGAAAACGGTTGAGCGAGAAGTGTTTTGGCTTTGCGGTTGGCATCGGTAAGATCGGAGGCGAGCTTCTCAGACGCCTTGCGGAGTGAGGTCGCGTATTCCATCTGCAGCACGGAGTTGCCGTACATGACATACTTCAGGCGAGTCTGCGCTTCGGCTATTTGGGCCGTGATCAGAGGCATCGGGACGTCAATCACCGCGCTCGCCTGCAGAACTTCATCTCCCAACCGCATGATCACCTGGGCCTTCGCCGGCGCGCCGGGCGGGACCTGGAACTCGTATGTGTACCAGGCGTTGTGGTCCGGGTTGGCTAGAGTGTTCACCAGCGGCAGGGGACTCGGCTTATCATCATTGGCAAACAGGACCTCCGCCTGACCCTTGGCCGTCGCCGGCTTCACCCAGAAGTGCATCCTGTTGAGGCCGGGGTTGATTGGAGTGATGATGTACTGGCTCTGGAACGGCGCGTTCTCCAGGCCGATCCGCAAAGCGCCCCACTCGGTCGGCGGGTCCTTGGTCCCGGCATATCCCGGCCAGCTTGAGATCTCGTTCTGCGGCGCTTCCCGGCGGACTGCGTTTAACTCGAGCATTTCGCCAGGAGCCGGGCTTCCCAACGCCGACAAAGGTATCGTGAATGTCCCCATCCACTCATCAGCCCGATCCACCGCCCAACTGGCTCCCGATACCCAGCCCGGCTCCTGCTTACCACCGGACCACCGCACATCGTCAAACTTGCCATCACACGCCCCCGTGAACTCCAGCACATCCTCGCCGATCCTGAAATACAGCGAGACGCTATCGTCGTCCCGAACTCTCTCAGGACGCCCGCGCGAGAAGCCCAGCCTCACGGTGGGCATATCCTTTTCCTCGGCATAGACAGTTACGTACAGGTTTGTGCCATCGTGAGAGACCTGGAGCCGCGTGGCCTGCCGTGAAACCAGTCCCCCGCTCCCAACCACAAACGGGTGCATTATCATCCCCATCTCAAACGCCCCCCGGCCCGAGGTTCGGCTAGCAGTGATGGTGGGGCGAACCCAGTCGGCTGCTTGAACGAGAGTCGTCGGCAGTGAGACCAGTGTGAGGGTAAGCAGAACCACGAGGGCAACTATCTTCAAGGGGACCACCTCCGGGAACAGGCCAAAGCGCATAGTCAGCTTCAGTTTAGCATGGGGGGCAGGTGGGAGTCGAATCGTATGAGGTGAGGGCGAATCTCCCCCTCACCTGTTCACAAACCCAAACACCTCTGCATCGTTCAACTCGAATCTCAGCCTGACGTCTTTTCCTGTCAGCGCCGAGAGGTCTTTGCCCTCCGGCCATACTACCGGGAGGTCTATGCCGTTGTCCCTGATCATGTTGGACTCGTAACCCGGGATCGGCTTGCCGGACTCATCCAGCACCTTTACCGTGAGCCGGTCGAATACTGATGCGTTTACTCGAAGCTGGGGGCCGGCTAGTCTGATGGGACCTGTGGTCCAAGTACCCTCTTTGCGCCAGCTCCTGGCTGAGACCAGCCGCCCGACGGGCATCTGGGCAAGCCCTATGGAGAAGTACCGTTTCACGTCGTTCTTGTGAGGGAACGGGCAGCCGGCATAGTAGAGCCACCACATGCCGTCCTTTTCTATCAGGTGAGCGGAGGTCATAATCATCGCGCTGTCCCACTCGCCCTCCTTGCCAAGCGGAAGCACCATCTGATCGCGGAACGGGCGAATCCAATTCACAGTATCGGTGCTGTAGGCCAGGCCGATCTCTATTGTGCCCTCGTTGCAGTGATACATCCACGGGAATGCGACAAAGAGGTCGCCGATGGGGTGGATGGACGTGCCGTAGAACTGGATGTACTGGTCGAACTTTTTGTCCTCTTCATCGCGGGTGAAGACCCACGTCGGATCGCTCCACTTGATCCCGTCCGTGCTCTCGAACCGGATTGTCTGGCGGAGGCCGATGGCGTTTTGCGGCTGGTCGTTGGGGGCGGGGTTCGGGTTGGGGATATTGCATTTGTAGTATGAAACAAACTTCCCCAGCGACTGGTGCCAGTAGGTATATACCACATCCCCAGCCTCTCCGCCAAGGTAATGCACCGGGTTTCCGGGTATTACGGGTTCGGTGCGCTCGCGGGTCCACTTGAGGCCGTCCGGAGAGAAGAAACGGTAGATGCAGTTGTCGCCTTTGTGGCCGTCCGACCCAGGCCCGGTCTGGTAAGCCCACTTCACGTATTTGCGGTCGGGGCTCTTCGCGGCATTATCGATGTACACCACCGGCATCCACTCGCCCGGCGAGAGGATATTGCTGGAGGAATCGCCTGGAGCAACATTGGGCTTCTCCCAGTTGATGCCATCCTTGCTCACGGCGTAGCAGGTCCCCAGCCCCGTGGTATACCACAATCGGAACTGGTCCTGGGTCTCGTCCCAGAGGGCTGTGCCGTAGAGGATGATGCGGGGATAGGCACCCTGGACCTCGTAAGGGCGGTCGGGTCTGATGATCGGGTTCTTGGGGTGCCGGGTGAACTGGTGGACTTTCATCTCGCAGTTCTCAGGCACGCCGTTGAGCCGAGGGTCGAGCACCATGTACATCTGGCCAGAGTTCAGCTTCAGAGGCGTCTGAGCCCAACTTGCCCCGGCCATTGTTGCCATCAGGCACACCAGAGAGATTCCGGACATAAACAACTTAGATGCAAACACCATTGCGATCTCCTTTTATCAACACACTTACAGCACGCGTAACGCCCGTAGGGGCAGGTCTCCGTGCCTGCCCGAACCTGCGAACGTGGGCGGTCAACCACGGAGGGTTGACCCTACGACGCATCCCAAGGCTTCGTTCTACCCTCAACCATCAAACTCTCCAACCATCAGACCAGCGCAACAGCAGATTCCTCCTTCGTCGGAATGACAATCACGCCCAATATCCCGCATATTTCTCCATCGCGTCCATCAGGGCCTTGGCGTTTCCCAGGGGGACGCCGGGGTACATGCCCGCGGAGCAGATCCTCGGGCAGCCGGTCTCGGA